>NZ_JBWBQU010000008.1:0-277148 GCF_056279165.1 Paenarthrobacter sp. TE3676 | reverse complement strand
GGGCTCCATCGGGGTGGGTGCGCGGGGGTTGCAGGTGCACTGTTCGCGCCAGGCTCACCCGGGTCGCGCCCGTGCCGTGGGCCCGGGGGGGTTGGGGCGGGGCGCCCGCCACGATCCGCAGGGAACCCCCGAATCGGAGCGAGAACTAAGCGGCTTCAGGCGGCAGCCGCTTGGAAGTGTTTTTCGATGATCCCCTTGATGTCCTCATGGCACCCTCCGCAGCCTGTTCCGGCGCGGGTGGCCTTGGATACCTCGCCCACGGTGCTGCAGCCTTCCACCACGGAGTCCTCGATGCTGGCCGCACTCACCCCGGCGCAGCGGCACACGGTCCGTTGGGGATCGTTGCTCGTGGCGCCGGCATCCAGCTGGTCAGGTCCGTCCAGGCGGAGCAGCAAGGACCGGTCCGCGGGCAGCTCCGAGGAACGCTCGAAAAGAACCACCAGCTCGGCAGCAGTCCTGGGCATACCTACGGCCACCAAGCCTTCCAGCACTCCTCCGCGGGTGGTCATCTTCACGTAGCGGCCGTGTTCGGGATCGGCCCACTGGGAGATTTGCCGGCGGGCACGCCCGGACGCGGCACCTGCTTCCAGCAACTCCTCGTCCCATGGATCGGCCTGGTTATCGCCCGCCACGGCCAGATTGATGCCGCGTGCCTTCAGGACAACCACCCCGGGCTTCTCCATGGGCAGCGCTTCCAAGGCATCTGCGGCGTCCTGGCCATCCCGGGCCAGGACCACGAGGTACTCGGCCAACCACTCAGCCTGCCGCCAGCCCGGACCCACCAGGCCGGAGGGCCCAGCGGCTGTCCGGCAATCAACGCAGGCAGCGTCGGGGCAGCGCACTTCAGCGCAGTCGCCGATCGCGAACATGTGGGGCTCGTGATAGGTCCGGAGGTGGTGATCCACAAGGATCCCTGTCGCAACAGGCAAGCCACAGCCTTCCGCCAGTTCGATGCGGGGGCGCACACCACAGGACAGAACCAGCAGGTCGCCGTCGATCGCCGAGCCGTCATCCAGCAGCAAAGCCGAGAAGCTGCCGCCGGGTCCTGCCGTCTCCACACCAGTAGAACGTGCATTGCCTGCCATCCGGACACCTCCGGCGCGCAGACTGTTGATGAGGACGGATCCACTGCCGCGGTCAATGCTCCTGCCGAGGGGGAAGGGTCCATTGTGAACCACAGTTGCTTGGGCGCCTTCTTCCGAGGCAGCCAAGGCGGTTTCCAGGCCAAGCACGCCGCCACCCAGCACCACCACACGCTTTCCGTCGGCCACCGCCGCCCGAAGTACCGCAGCATCCTGTAGATCACGCAATGCCGTGACGCCGGCCGGAAGCACCGGCCTGGAAGGATCCGGGTTGAGCCCTGTGAGGTTGGGAATGACGGGACGGGACCCGGTGGCGAACACCAGTCGGTCATAGTGCTCAGTGCTGTCATCGGACAGGACTATGTTTTGACGGGCACGGTCGATCCTCTTGGCCTTGACGCCCAACCGCACTTCCACGCCGTCGGCTTCCAGCTCGGACGCATCAGTCATCGCGAGAGCCTCGGCTGTGGTGCGGCCGACGCCCAGCTCGGCCACCATAACGCGGTTGTACGCTGCCTCGGTTTCCTGGCCCACCACCAGCAGCTGCACCAGTCCCGAGCGGACGGCGGGGAGTAGTTCGTCCACGAGACGGGCAGCTACGGGGCCGAATCCAACAACAACAATGCGCTCGCTCATGATGCCTCCTTGACGTGCAGTGGCAGCCGGGTTCCAGCTGGAACCCGTTCCTGGGTGGAGACTGCCTTCCGGACCCATACCCGGCTGGTCTTGAACTCCGGCATGCCGGAAATGGGATCTGTGGTCGCCTCGGTGAGGCGGTTGGCATTTTCCTGGCCGGGGAAGTGGAACGGCAGGAAGACAGTGTCAGGGCGGACCGAGTTGCTGAGCTCGGCACGGCAGAGCACTTCACCGCGCTCATTTGTCACGGTGGCGTAGTCGCCGTCGGCAATGCCGCGTGAAGCCGCCGTTCCCGGGTGAATGAGGAGCCGGGCCTGGGGCTGCGACGCCAGGAGCTCGCTCACGCGTCGGGTCTGCGCACCGGATTGGTAGTGCTCCAGAAGCCTGCCGGTTGCCAGCGCCAGTGAATCGTCCGCGAACGAACGAACAGCCCGCTTGGACGGCGTCACCGGAACCATGACGGCCCGGCCATCGGCATGGGCAAACCCGTCGGCGAAGAGTCGCGGCGTCCCGGTGCTTCCCACGGGGTAGGGCCAGTAGGCAGCTTCGCCCCGGTCCAGCATGCCGTAATCGATGCCCGAGTAGTCGGCCAAACCACCGGCCGAAGCCAGGCGAAGCTCTTCGAAAACGGTCTCGGGATCGTCACTGAAGGTTGAAGGGGCGTCAAGCAGTTCCGCCAGCCGCGCCATGAGCCACAACTCGCTGCGAACGCCCGGGGGAGGAGTCAGCGCTCGGCGGCGCCGGATCACGCGACCCTCTAGGTTGGTCAGCGTGCCTTCTTCCTCGGCCCACTGGGTCACAGGCAGAACCAGGTCCGCTTCAGCTGCGGTCTCGGACATGAAGAAGTCGCAAACCACCAGGAAGTCCAGGCTGCGGAGGCCGTGGATCACTGCGTTGGTATCGGGCGCCGACACCACCACATTGGCGCCGTGCACGAAAAGGCACCGGACGCCGTCGGGCTTTCCGAGGGACTTGAGAAGTTCCACGGCGGGGAGGCCGGGGCCGGGGATCAGCGACTCGTCGATGCCCCACACACCGGCGACGTGCGCGCGGGCGGCGGGATCGGTGATCTTGCGGTAGCCGGGAAGCTGGTCGGCCTTCTGCCCGTGTTCGCGGCCGCCTTGACCGTTGCCTTGGCCGGTGAGCGTGCCGTAGCCGCTGCGGGCCGAGCCGGGCAGGCCCAGGAGGAGGCTCAGGTTGATCGCCGCGGTGGCGGTGTCCGTCCCGTCCACGTGCTGTTCCACACCGCGGCCGCTAAGGATATAGCTGCCGCCAGCGCGGGCTCCTTGCGCCAAGCGACGGGCGGTCTCGCGGATCAAGGTGGCGGGGACGCCGGTGATGGACTGCACGCGCTCGGGCCAGAACGCGGACAAGCTGCGCACCACCGCGGCGTAGCCGCTGGTGTTGGCCGCGATGTACTCAGCATTGGCCAGTCCTTCGTGGACCACCACATGGCTAATGCCCAAAAGGAGAGCCAGATCGGTGCCGGGCGTCGGTTGCAAGTGGAGCCCGCCGCCGTCGGACGTGAACGCCGCAGTAGCCGAGCGGCGGGGGTCCACCACGATCAGTCCGCCGGCGTCGCGTGCGCCCTGCAGGTGCTGGACGAACGGAGGCATGGTCTCGGCAACGTTGGAACCGAGCATGAGGATCACGGACGCGGTGTCCAGATCCGTAACAGGGAAGGGAAGGCCGCGGTCCACGCCGAACGCCCGGTTGCCCGCAGCTGCGGCTGAAGACATGCAGAAGCGGCCGTTGTAGTCGATCCGTGAGGTGCGCAAGGCCAGCCGGGCGAACTTGCCCAACAGATACGCCTTCTCGTTGGTGAGGCCGCCGCCGCCGAATACGCCCACGGCGTCATTCCCGTACTGCTGCTGGGTGTCCTTGACGGCAGCGGTGATGAACATCAGTGCTTGGTCCCACGAGATGGGCTGATGCACGCCGTCGGAACCTTTGAGCATCGGTTCGGTGACGCGGCCGTTGTGACGCAATAACGACGCCGATGTCCAGCCTTTGCGGCACAGCCCGCCCCGGTTGGTGGGGAAGTCGCGCCCGGATACTTCCAAGGGCGGGGCGGATGCTGCCTCCGGCGCGGGCACTGCCCCGGCTGCAGGTGCAGCCGGGGTCAGCGTCATGGCGCACTGGAGCGCGCAGTACGGGCAGTGGGTATCGGCGCCGTTGGGCATCTAGATGTGTCCGATCGTGTTGCGCTTCCGGGCGGGGCGGATGTAGCAGACCCAGCAGACGGTGAGCATGAGGACATAGGCTCCAACGAATCCGTAGAACGCCGGGGTGTAGGAGCCGCTGGCCGTGTTGGAAGCGTTGAGCACCTGTGGAATCACGAACCCGCCGTAGGCGCCGATCGCGGAGATCAGGCCCAGTGAGGAAGAAGCGAGTCGTGCGGTGGTGGCGCTCGGGGCGCCCGCACGGGCTGCCCGGCTGGATGTTGCGAAGATGACCGGGATCATGCGGTACGTTGCACCGTTTCCGAAGCCGCTGGCCAGGAAGAGCAGCAGGAACAAGGTGAGGAAGAGCCAGAAGTTCTTCAGGGGCAGCGTCCAGATCATGGTCAGCGTGATGACAGCCATGGAAGCGAACGATGCGATGGTCATCCGGGCTCCACCCATGCGGTCTGCCATGCGTCCGCCGTAGGGGCGGGCCAATGAACCGACCAGCGGGCCCAGGAAGGCCAGCGAGAGTGCCACCGCGCCGACGTGGATGGAGGAGAAGTCCGGGAAGTAGTCCTTGATCAGCTTGGGGAAGACGCCCGCGAAGCCGATGAACGAGCCGAAGGTACCGATGTAGAGGAACGCCATGATCCACAGGTGCGGTTCCTTGAGGGCAGCCAGGGAACCAGCCACATCACCCTTGGCGCTGGTGAGGTTGTTCATGTATTTGTAGGCGCCGAAGGCGGCGATGATGATCAGGGGGATCCAGATGATGCCTGCCATCGGCAGGTTGACGGTCCCGGCAGCCAGCAGCGTGATGGCGATAGGGACAACAAGCTGTGCGACGGCGGCACCGAGGTTACCGCCGGCAGCGTTCAGGCCCAGTGCCCAACCCTTTTCACGGGCAGGGTAGAAGAAGGTGATGTTGGCCATCGAGCTGGCAAAGTTGCCGCCACCGAAACCGGCGAGGCCGGCCATAAGGAGCATGACGCCAAAAGGTGTTTCCGGATTGGATACGCAGATGGCGAGGCCTGTGGTGGGGATCAGCAGGAGCAGCGCCGAGACGATGGTCCAGTTCCGGCCACCGAACTTGGGAACCATGAACGTGTAGGGGATGCGGAGCGTGGCGCCTACGAGGCTGGGGATGGAGATGAGCCAGAAGATCTGGTTGGTATCGAACTGGAAGCCGGCTGCGGGGAGCTGGACCACCACAATGGACCACAGCTGCCAGACGACGAATCCGAGGAATTCGGCGAAGATCGACCAGTAGAGATTGCGTTTGGCGATGGACCGGCCTTCGGCTTCCCACTGGCCCTTGTCCTCGGCATCCCAGTTGGCAATCCAGCGGCCGGGGCGGTGTTCAAGGGCGGGGGCGGCGGTGGCAGTGGACTGGACGGGGGCCAGTTCATCTGCGGAGCGGTCAACAGTCACGGAGTGCCTCCTTGGTGGGGGACGTTGTTATTCCAAGGTAGGTTTCGCGCATTTCGTGGACGGGCGCCGTTTGTAAACGTGCTGTGACATTTCCCTATCGGCGGGGTCACCGGCGCGTGAGGCGATGGTGAGGTAATGTGGCGCGGACCACAAGATGAGATTTTTCCGTTCGTCCGCATATTGGACTTTGTTGTCCATTCAATGGACAGCGGGAACTATTATTGAACTCTCGAATAATCCTTCGCCGGGTGGCCTCCTGGAGAATCGGCCGGCGTGAAAGAAAGCTGCAAATACATGTCTTCCACTGCACCATCCAAGGAAGGCGAGTCCACTAAGCCAGTGAACTCGCGGGGCAAGGTGATCTTCGCGAGCCTGATCGGCACGACGATCGAGTTCTACGACTTCTACGCCTATGCCACCGCGTCGGTACTCGTCTTCCCGAAGCTCTTCTTCCCGGACGCCACTGACATCAACGCGCTGCTCAGTGCGTTCGCCATCTTCGGTGTTGCCTTCTTCGCACGTCCCGTCGGCGCCGTGGTCTTCGGCCACTTTGGTGACAAGATCGGCCGAAAGGGCACCCTGGTTGCATCGCTGCTGACCATGGGTATTGCAACGTTCCTCATCGGCCTCCTGCCCACGGCTTCCATGGCGGGATGGGCCATCCTGGCGCCGATCATGCTGGTCATCCTGCGCTTCTTCCAAGGCCTGGCCCTGGGTGGAGAATGGTCCGGCGCGGCGCTGCTCGCCACGGAGAACGCGCCCGAGGGCAAGCGCGCCATCTACGGAACCTTCCCTCAGCTGGGCGCGCCCATCGGCTTCATCATCGCCAACGTCATCTTCATCTGGATGAACGTGTCCCTGAGTGCCGAAGAATTCCTCGCCTGGGGCTGGAGGGTTCCGTTCCTGCTCAGCGCGGTCCTTGTCATCGTGGGCCTCTACGTCCGTTTGAAGCTGGTGGAGAGCGTGTCCTTCACCAAGGTGATTCAGCAGGAAAAGGTGCAGAAGCTGCCCCTCGCGGCTACCCTCAAGAGCCACTGGCGCCCCGTGGTGGCCGGTACGTTCATCATGTTCGCCACCTACGTGCTCTTCTACATCATGACTACGTTCACGCTGTCCTACGGCACCAAACCCACGCTGGCCGGCGCCCAGGCAGCAGCGGAGAAGGCCGGTACGCCCATGACGCCGGAGCAAGTCGCAGCCTTCGTCCCAGGCCTGGGAATCACCAGGTCCGACTTCCTCTGGATGCTGATCATCGGCGTCGTCTTCTTCGGTATCTTCACGATGGTCTCCGGGCCGCTCGCTGAGAAGTGGGGCCGACGCAAGTTCCTGCTGGGCGTCACCGCCGGCATCTTCGTCTTCGGTGCGCTCTGGTTCACCATGTTTGGCCCCGGCCAGGCAGCGGCCATGGTTGGCCTCATTGTGGGGTTCACCCTCATGGGCCTGACCTTCGGCCCCATGGCGGCCATTCTTCCCGAGCTGTTCCCGGCCAACGTCCGTTACACGGGTTCAGCAGTGGCGTACAACCTGTCTTCCATGATCGGAGCGGCACCGGCCTCCTTCGTAGCCATTGCCCTCTGGTCTGTAGCCGACGGCAGCACCTGGCTGGTGGGCGCCTACATGGCAGCCGCCGCTGTGGTCACCTTCGTCGCGCTGTGGCTCACACGTGAAACCAAGGACACGGACTACGAGAACAACGTTGCCTAAGTAGCCAAATAACGACATCGGCCCCGCACCAAACGGTGCGGGGCCGACGTCGTTAAGAGGTTCTTGGCGTTAGTCCTCGATGGTGGCGATGACTGCACCTGCGGCGACAGTCTCGCCTGCGGTGGCAGCGAGGCCGCGCACGGTACCGGCCTTGTGGGCCGTCAGTGGCTGTTCCATCTTCATGGCTTCGAGAACCACGATCAGGTCGCCCTCAGCCACAACATCGCCTTCCGAAGCTGCCACCTTGACGATGGTGCCCTGCATGGGGGACGTCAGCGCGTCGCCGCCCGCAGCCGCAGCCGTTGCACCAGCTGAACGGGAGCGCTTCTTGGACTTGCCGGACTTGGTGCCCGAACCGCCGGAAACCGCGGCGATGCTACCGCCCAGGCCGGACGGCAGGACCACCTCAAGCCGCTTGCCACCGACCTCGACGACGACGCGCTGGCGCTCACCGGCGTCGGACGTTTCAGCGCCCGCGCCGTTGGCAGACCATGCCGGGATGCTGTTGACGAACTCGGTCTCGATCCAGCGGGTGTGAACCTTGAAGGGTCCTTCCGCGGGAGCAAAGTCGGGATCGGTGACTACTGCGAGGTCGAAGGGGATGACAGTGGGAATGCCCTCAACCACCATCTCCTCCAACGCCCGGCGTGAACGCTGGAGGGCTTGCTCGCGGGTGGCGCCCGTGATGATCAGCTTGGAGAGCATGGAATCGAAGTTGCCGCTGATGACGTCGCCCTGCTCAATGCCGGAATCGATCCGGACGCCGGGGCCTGTCGGGTTCTTCAGTGTGGTGATGGTGCCGGGGGCGGGCATGAAGTTGCGGCCCGGGTCCTCGCCGGTGATGCGGAACTCGAAGGAGTGGCCACGGACTTCGGGGTCGTCGTAGCCCAAGGCTTCACCGCGGGCGATGCGGAACTGCTCACGGACGAGGTCGATTCCCGTGACTTCTTCGGACACGCAGTGCTCCACCTGGAGGCGGGTGTTCACCTCGAGGAAGGAAATGGTGCCGTCCTGGCCCACAAGAAACTCGCAGGTGCCGGCGCCGAGGTAGTTGGCTTCCCTCAGGATTGCTTTGGAGGACTCGTACAGGCGCTTGTTCTGCTCTTCGCTGAGGTACGGAGCCGGGGCTTCCTCAACGAGCTTCTGGTTGCGGCGCTGCAGGGAGCAGTCGCGGGTGGAAACCACCACAACGTTGCCGAAAGCATCGGCCAGGCACTGGGTTTCGACGTGCCGCGGAGCATCGAGGAAACGCTCAATGAAGCATTCGCCGCGACCGAAAGCGGCCACTGCTTCACGGACGGCTGATTCGTAGAGCTCGGGAATCTCGTCCATGGTGCGGGCGACCTTGATGCCGCGTCCACCGCCGCCGAAGGCAGCCTTAATCGCGATGGGAAGGCCGAATTCCTCGGCGAACTTCAGGATTTCGTCGGCGGACTCCACAGGGTCGGCCGTGCCGGGGACAAGGGGTGCGCCTACTTTTTCGGCGATGTGGCGGGCCTGGACCTTGTCGCCCAGGGCCGAGATGGCCTCGGGGGAGGGGCCGATCCACGTGATGCCGGCGTCGATGACCTTGGCCGCGAACTCGGCGTTCTCGGCGAGGAAGCCATAGCCGGGGTGGATACCGTCGGCACCTGACTGCTTGGCGACGTCGATGATCTTGTCCATCACCAGGTACGACTCGGCGGCGGTGTTGCCGCCCAAAGCGTAGGCTTCGTCGGCGAGGCGGACATGGAGGGCGTCACGGTCGGGGTCGGCGTAAACGGCTACGGAGGCGATGCCTTCGTCCCGGGCGGCTCGGATGATGCGGACCGCGATTTCGCCGCGGTTGGCAATCAAGACCTTGGTGAGAGGGCTGGAAATGGGCTGCGCCGGGTTAGCTGACAAGTTGTTGACTCCTTCTGTCCTTGAGGAGCCTAGCGCGATTGTGAGGGTTCCGCCCATATTGATGGGGGATTCCGTGTGTGATGCGATGTTCCTTTGTAGGTTTGCTACAAACTACTTCTCTTGGTTATCCGTGTCCCACAGCTCCGTGATGCCCACGTTCGCATGGACCAGCAGGTCCCGAAGGGTGGAGATGGAAAGCCCGACGACGGCGTGCGGGTCGCCGTCGACCTTGCGGATGAAGGCCCCGCCCAAGCCATCGATGGTGAAGGAGCCGGCACAGTGAAGGGGTTCTCCGGTGGCGATGTAGGCATCGATGTCGTTCGTGCTCATCCGGGCGAAGTGGACCTCAGCGCTCGATACCGCGCCAACAGTGGCGCCAGTGCCTTCGGGAGCTTCATCTGCGCCTGCTTCTTCGTCCGCGTCAGCGGCCGTGTCCCGGCAGTCAACCAGCCAGTGCCCCGTGTGGAGCACTCCCTGCGAGCCGCTCATCCGCAGCATTCGTTCCCGCGCGACCTCCGCGGTGTAGGGCTTGCCGTGGGACTCGCCGTCGAACTCGAACACCGAATCGCAACCGATCACTAAGGCACCCTCGGCTTCGGGCAGGGCGGCAACGGCCTCGGCCTTGGCACGGGCCAGCAAGAGCGCGGTGTCGTGGGCGTCAGTCACACCGTACTTTGCCTGCACCGCATCCTCGTCGACGTCGGAGACCAGGACGTGATGCCGGATCCCGGCTTCCGTGAGGAGCTTGGTGCGGGCGGGGGACTGGGAGGCAAGGATCAATCGGGTCACGGTCCCAGCCTAATACGGCGCTCGATCACATCCCGCGCGCTTCCCCCTGACGCTCGATCACATCCCGCGCGCTTCCCCCTGACGCTCGATCACATCCCGCGTGCTTCCCCCTGACGCTCGATCACATCCCGCGTGCTTAAACCGAACGCTCTCTCACTTGCGTCACGCAAATGGGAGAGCGTTCGAGAATATTGGCTGTTACGTGAGAGATCGTTAGTGGACGAGTTCCGCGGCAGAGGCCTTCCGGCGATCACTGCGGTCCAGCTTGGCGCCTTCCACGTCCACATCCGGAAGGATCCGTTCCAGCCACTTGGGCAGCCACCAGGCCTTCTCGCCCAGGAGGTACATCACGGCGGGAACAATCGTCATGCGGACCACGAAGGCATCAATCAGCACACCGAATGCCATCGCGAAGCCGAGGGGCCTGACCATGGTCAGATGGCTGAAGATGAAGCCGGAGAACACGCTGACCATGATGATCGCGGCCGCGGTGACCACTGCTGCAGCGTGGCTGAACCCGGAGCGGACAGCATGTTTGGCGGACTCACCGTGCATGAAGGACTCCCTCATGCCGGAAGTAATGAACACCTGGTAGTCCATCGCCAGGCCGAACAGCACGCCGATCAGGATGATAGGCAGGAAGCTGAGCACAGCACCCGGATTGGCGACGTCGAAGATGCCTCCCAGCCAGCCCCACTGGTACACGGCAACCACGGCGCCGAAAGCAGCGGCCAGCGAGAGCAGGAATCCGCCGGTTGCCAGCAGGGGCACCACGATGGAGCGGAATACCAGCAGCAACAGCAGGAGGGAGAGTCCCACGACAATCGCCAAGTAGGGCGGCAGAGCCGCGCCGAGCTTGTTGGACACATCGATGTTGCCTGCGGTTTGGCCCGTCAGGCCAATGGTTGCATCCAAGTCGTCATGAATTGCTGAGCCCTTGGCGCGGAGATCGGACACCACCTGCACGGTGCCGGCGCTGGCGGGACCCTCCTTCGGGATGACCTGGAAGACGGCGGTGCGGCGGTCTTCGCTCAAGGCAACCGGCACAGCGGCGATGACGTTCTCAACGCTGCGAAGCTGGTCCGCGACGTCGAACTGCTTGTTCCTGGCATCGTTCTCGCTGAGGCCTTCGGGGAATTCGCCCACAACGACGATCGGTCCGGTTACGCCTTCGCCGAAGCTGCTGCGCGTGAGGTCGTACGCCTTGAAGGCTTGCGAATCCACCGGCTCGGAGCCGCCGTCGGGAAGTGCCAGCCGCAGCTGCGATGCCGGCAACGCCAAGGCACCCAGCAGGGCGACGCTTGCCACGAGGGCAACCCACGGGTGACGCGTGACCATACCGCCCCAGCCACCGCTGCTGCGCTTCTCCTCGCGTTCCCGGTCCGCAGCTTCGTGGCCGGGCTCGGCGTTGTGCTTTGCAGCATTGGCCCAAGCGCGCTTGGAAATGAGTCGGCGGCCAATCAAGGCCAGGACGGCAGGCGTCAGGGTCAAAGCTACGACGACGGCTACACCGACTGTCGCTGCGGCCGCAACACCCATCACTGCGAGGAACGGCAACCCGGGAACCACCAGTGCGGCGAGGGCGATGATGACCGTGAGGCCGGCAAATAGCACGGCGTTACCGGAGGTACCGGTGGCCAAGGCCGCAGATTCCTCGGCGTCCATACCGGACAGGAGTTGCGTGCGGTGGCGGTTGACGATGAAGAGGGAGTAGTCGATGCCAACCGCGAGGCCGAGCATCAGGGCAAGCATGGGCGAGATCGAGCTCATGTCGATCACACTGGTGAGCGCGAACGTTCCACCTACGCCCACGGCAACGCCGATCAACGCCATCAAAAGTGGCAGGCCAGCCGCGATAAGCGTGCCGAGCATCAGAATCAGGACAAGGGCAGCCACTGCGACGCCCACGATTTCTGCAATGCCGAAGATCTCAGAGACGTCCTCGGTGATTTCCTTGCTGGCGTAGGCAGTGACACCGGCGGAAGAGACTCCGTGGACGATCTCCTGGACTTCCTCGCGGACGGCGGGGTCAACGGCGTTGATGGAGGTCTTGAACTGGACCTGCGCGATTGCAGCTCTGTTGTCGCTGGAGACAAATCGCATTCCCTCAGAGGCCTCAAGCTGTCGCTTGCCGAGGGCCAGCGTGGCGGCGCCGTCGGCTGCTTCCTTGGTTCCGGCGTCGAGCTTTTCCTTCCCTGCGGTGAGTTCGGCGCGCTGCGGAGCCAGCTGCGCTTCAATCTGTGCCGGAGTGAGGCCAGCTGCGGCCAGTTGCTGCTCAGCCCCTGCGAGTTGGGCTTCGCCTGCAGTCAGCTGGGCGCGCGCGGCGTCCAACTGGGTTTGGCCCTCGGCAGCCTTGGCTTCGCCGGCGGCGATGTCCGCGGCGGCCTTATCCAGTTGCTCCTGCGTGGTGAAGGGGTTTACCGTGCCCTGCACGTCCGGCATGGCTTCCAGCTTGGTAAGAGCAGCCGCAACTGCATCCTTTTTGGCTTGGTCGAAGCCGGCATCTCCGGCGTCGAAAACTACGCTGGCCGAGCCGCCTGACGAATCGGGCAGGGCCTCCTTCAGCTTGTCCGCCATCTGCTGGGTTTCGGTGCCCGGGATGGTGAAGTTGTTGGACATGGTGCCGTGGAACGCTGCGGCCGAGCCGCCCACTGCCACCATGACGGCCAGCCAAATGGAGATGACCAGCCAGCGGCGGCGATACGAAAATTTGCCGAGACGGTAGAGGAACGAGGCCATGTCAGAACCGATCTTTGGTGGTTGAAACGGAAGTTGAGGCTGCTGAGGCGCGCAGGGAGGCGTCCGACGGCGGCGCGAAGCCGGTGCCGAGAAGGCCCATCGCATCGATGAGGTGCTGGCGGAGGACGGCGAGGGATTTGGGGGAAAGGTCCGGTCCGTGTTCGGCGAACCAGACGGTCATTGCCGCTTTGCCGCAGGAGATGACGGAGCCTGCGAGGGCATGGAGGTAGAGCTCGCTGATGCCGGCGCCGAGCCGGCCGCGGGCGGCATCGATGATTTGCTCGGTGCAGTGCTCCCAGGCTTCGAGCTCGGAGCGGGCCAGCTGGCGGTTGTCCTGGGTCAGGCTGAACAATTCGGCCATGGGTGCCACGGACATGGGATCGGCCAGTGCCATGAGGGCGGCCTGCGCGGATTCGAGGATGGACTCGTCCGCGGGGCGCATCCGGAACTGCTCCAGCGCGTGGTCCATAAAGCCGTCGGCAACGGAGGCCAGGGCAGCTTCGAGGCTGGGGAAGTAGTTGAAAAAGGTTCGCCGTGAGACACCCGCGCTGGCCGCGATGTCTTCTACGGTGAAATTTCCGGGCCCGTTGCTGCGCAAAAGGTCCAGGGCTGCGGAGGCGATGGAGCTGCGGGTGGCCGCCTTGTTGAGTTCGCGCCGTGAAGGGGCAGTTGGCTCAGCAATGGTGGACGACTCCACAGTGGCTTCCTGGCTACTGGTTTGGGTCACATACTTACACTAAGTGCAAGTTTGCACTCTGCGCAATTTCGCACTTCTCGGGGGCATGCGAAAAGTCCCGCCCTGGTTCGTCAAGCCCACCGTTGAACGGGGTGGCGGACGAACCAGAGCGGGACTCGTAAGCGTGGGGTTAGAACTGTGTTGGGGGCGCCGGGGGAGCGGGTGGAGTCGGCTGACCCTGCTGGGATGACTGTTGGGCTGCGGTTTTGGTCAGGTAGATGGACTGGCCCGTTGCTCCGGGCTCACCCTCACCCAGCGGCAGCACGTAGACCGCGGTTCCGTAGGCACACACTTCGGTCCAGTTGGTGCCCATTTCCGAGGTGTCGAAGCGCATGGCCACAATGGCGTTGGCTCCACGCTGCTGCGCTTCGTTGACCATGCGTGCCATGACTTCCTGGCGGCTTTCGTAGAGGGCTTTGGTCATTTCGGGCAGCTCGCCTCCGCCAAGGGAGCGGAAGCCTGCAAGCATTTGCGACCCGATATCGCGTGAACGGACAGTGAGGCCCATGACTTCGCCGAAGACGGCATCGATGCGGTGGCCTGGGATTTCGTTGGAGGTGACGATCAACATGGTCCGAGCCTATCCAGACTCGACCCCTTAAACGGGGAAATCCCCCGGGGAGAACTCCCCGGGGGATTTGTGCCCTTGCGAAGCGGCTGAGTCTTAGGCCTTTGAATCGGCCAGTTCGCGCTCGTTGACTTCTGCCGCTGCCTTGTCGGCTGCGAACTCATCCGCGAACGCTGCACCGTTGCGGGGTGCGTTGTACAGCGACTCATCCAGGATGCCCTGGCGCTTGGCCACGATGGCCGGGATCAGTGCCTGGCCCGCGACGTTGACGGCGGTGCGACCCATGTCCAGGATCGGGTCGATCGCCAGGAGGAGGCCGACGCCGGCAAGCGGGAGTCCCAGCGTGGACAGGGTCAGCGTGAGCATGACGACGGCGCCGGTGGTGCCTGCCGTAGCGGCGGAACCGAGGACGGAGACCAGAACGATCAGCAAATACTGGCTGAAGTCGAGGTTGATGCCGAAGAACTGTGCCACGAAAATCGCAGCGATGGCCGGGTAAATCGCTGCGCAGCCGTCCATCTTGGTCGTGGCGCCCAGCGGCACGGCGAAGGAAGCATAGCCGGAGGGGACGCCCAGGTTCCGCTCGGTGACGCGCTGCGTGAGCGGAAGCGTGCCGATCGAGGAACGGGAGACGAACGCCAGCTGGACCGCCGGCCAAACACCGGAGAAGTACTGCTTGACGGACAGGCCGTGGACGCGGACCAAAATGGGGTAGAGGACGAAGAGCACCAGTGCCAGGCCAATGTAGATAGCGGCAGTGAACTTGCCCAATGAGCCGATGGTGTCCCAGCCGTAGATGGCCACAGCGTTACCGATCAGGCCGATGGTGCCCAGCGGGGCGATGCGGATGATCCACCACAGGACCTTCTGGATGACTGCCAGCGCGGATGCGTTGAAGGTCAGGAAGGCTTCGGCCTGCTTGCCCACCTTGAGGGCGGCAACGCCGATTGCGATGGCGATCACCAGGATCTGGAGCACGTTGAAGTTCACTGCGGTGCTGACGGTGGTGGCGGCGTTGGCGCTCTCGGTGACGGTGGAGCTGGCGCCGAGTCCAAGGAAGTTCTTGGGGAACAGGCCGATCAGGAACGCCCACCAGTCACCGGTCTTGCCGGCGTACTTGGCTTCTTCGGTGATGCCGGTTGCGGCGCCTGGTTGCAGGAGCACACCCAGGCCGATGCCGATCAGTACCGATACCAGCGAGGTAATGGCAAACCACAGCAGAGTGTTCCACGCCAGTCGCGCGGCGTTGGAGACCTGGCGCAGGTTCGCAATGGAGCTCACCACGGCGGTGAAAATCAAAGGAACGACGGCGGTCTGCAGCAACGATACGTAGCTGGAGCCAATGGTCTGGAGAGTAGCGCCAAGGCCGTTGGGAGCAGTCTTGGTGCTGCCCGTGTACTTGGCGATGAGGCCAAGGACGAGGCCGATGATGAGGGCTGCGATGATCTGGACGCCGAAGGAACCGGCCCACTTGGGGAGCCGGAAGCCGGTCTTGCCAGCTGCTGGGGAAGTGTTGGTTGAGGTGCTCACCGGAACACGTTAGGTGCATCGCAAATAACATAGCGAACGGACGTTGAGAAATGTTACGCAGCTATGAAGTTATTCCCGCCCGGGGCCGTGGCGTGCGTCTCGGGCGGGAACAAAAACTATCCCAACAGTGCCCGGCGCAGTACGTCCAAACCTACGGAACCGATGTTCAACGCCTTGCTGTGGAAGGACTTGAGGTCGAAGCCTTCGCGGGATTCAAGCTCTGTACGGATTTGCTCCCACAAACGCTGCCCCACTTTGTAGGACGGGGCCTGGCCTGGCCATCCAAGGTAGCGGGTGAATTCGAACTGGAGCTGGCCTTCGCTGATGTCGAGGTTGGCTTTGAGGAAGTCGAAGCCTTTGTCGGGTGTCCAGGTGCCGGTGCCCCAGCGTTCGGGGACGGGCAGTTCCAAGTGGACGCCGATGTCGAACACCACGCGCGCAGCACGCATGCGCTGGCCGTCGAGCATGCCCATGTGGTCGCCCGGGTCCTTGAGGTAGCCGAGTTCAAGCATGAGCTGCTCGGCGTAGAGCGCCCAGCCTTCGCCGTGTCCGGACACCCAGCAGACATTGCGGCGCCAGTTGTTGAGGAGTTCGCGGCGGTACGTGGCCGTAGCTACCTGGAGGTGGTGCCCGGGAACGCCTTCGTGGAACACCGTGGTGGTTTCGGACCAGGTGGTGAAAGTGTCTTCACCTGCCGGTACGGACCACCACATGCGGCCGGGCCTGGAGAAGTCGTCGGAAGGGCCGGTGTAGTAGATGCCGCCTTCATCGGTGGGGGCGATCATGCATTCGAGGGTTTTCATGACGTCGGGGATGTCGAAGTGGACGTCGGCGAGCTCAGAGACTGCACGGTCGGAGAGTTCCTGCATCCAGGCCTTGAGGGCGTCCGTGCCCTTGATCTGGCGGGCGGGATCGTTATTGAGAATGCTCTTGGCTTCTTCAATGGAGGCGCCCGGCTTGATCTGGCCGGCAACCTTTTCCTGCTCGCTGATGAGCCGCTCGAGCTCCTGGACACCCCAGGCGTACGTTTCTTCCAGGTCGACTTCGGCGCCAATAAACGAACGGGACGCCAGGGCATACCTTTCACGGCCCACGGCGTCCTTCTCCGGGGCTACGGGGAGGAGCTCGTCCCGAAGGAAGTCGCCCAAGGCACTGTACGCAGAACGCGCGGCCGCAGTCCCGGCGTCGAGCTTTGACTGAACGTCCGCAGGCAGCGGCTGATCACCAACGGCAGCCGTTGAAGCCATCTTGGCGAAGAAACCATCCTCTGCCGCGTACCTGCCGGTCTGCTCAATGACGATCCGCACTTGGCGGGCGGCGGATATTTTTCCGGCGGCAGCAGCCGAGCGAAGTGATGCAATATAGCCCTCAATCGCACCAGGAACGTTCGCAGCACGGCCGGCGATGTGTTCCCATTGTTCCACCGTGTCCGTGGGCATGAGGTCGAAGATGGCGCGAATGTCCTGGGCGGGGGAGGCGATGTTGTTGAGGTCGGCCTCATCCCAGCCGGACTCGTGGATCTCCAGGTCCAAGCCGAGCCGCTCACGCATGGCGTCCAGGGTGACGGCGTCCACATCATCGGACGGTTCAAGGCCTGCCAGGGCATCCAAGGCCAATCTTGTGGCCTCCGCATGCGCCTCAGCCCCGGCAGGCGAGAAGTCCTGGTATTCCGTTTCGTGTCCCGGCAAGCCCAGCGTGGTGGCGAAGCTGGGATTGAGTTCGATCAGCTTTTCTGTGTACGCGTCAGCCACGGCATCGATGGCGGACTTAGGGCGTACGGGAGTGTTTGCAGTAGTCACCCACAGAGCCTAGCCGCGACAACGCTTACGTGAAAGGGTTGTTGAACTTTCTACAGAGGAGGGAATTAACCCCGGCTGCGCTTCCAAGCACCTGGACCCGGTGTGGGGTCCAGGCGGAGTTGTTGGCGACGCACCCAGTGCCGGACGTTCGGCTTGGACGAGGCCTCTTCCTGCCGGACTCCCAGCGAAACCACGACGGCGGCAAGCGCCGCGAGCTCTTCGGCCGTCGGTTCGCCCTTGACCACCGAGAACATCGGTTCGGCAGGCGATGCGGCGGCTGCTCCGTCAGGCGCCAAATCGGCGCGATGCCTGGGCGCCATCACAGCGGGATGTTTCCGTGCTTCTTGGTGGGCAGGCTCGCGCGCTTGTCGCGGAGGGCCCGGAGTCCGCGGATGATCTGCAGGCGGGTATCCGAGGGAGCGATGACTGCGTCAACATAGCCCAGCTGCGCCGCCTGGTACGGGTTGAGCAGCTCTTCCTCGTAGCCCTGGATGATTTCGGCGCGCTTGGCCTCCACGTCGCCGCCGGCTTCGGCAACGGCAGCGAGATCGCGACGGTAAAGGATGTTCACTGCCCCCTGGGCACCCATGACGCCGATCTGGGCCGTCGGCCAAGCGAGGTTCAGGTCAGCGCCCAACTTTTTGGAGCCCATCACGATGTACGCGCCACCGTAGGCCTTGCGGGTGATGACGGTGAGCTTGGGAACGGTTGCTTCAGCGTAGGCGTAGAGGAGCTTGGCGCCGCGGCGGATGATGCCTTGGAACTCCTGGTCCTTGCCGGGCAGGAAGCCGGGGACGTCAACCAGCGTGATGATGGGGATGTTGAAGGCGTCGCAGTGACGGACGAAGCGGGCAGCCTTCTCCGAGGCAGAGATGTCCAGCGTTCCCGCGAACTGCATGGGCTGGTTGGCCACGATGCCCACGGTGTGTCCCTCAACGCGGCCGTAGCCGATCATCACGTTGGGAGCGTAGAGCGACTGCATTTCCAGGAAGTGGGCGTCGTCCACGATCTGCTCAATGACTTTGCGCATGTCGTACGGCTGGTTGGCGGAGTCGGGAATCAGCGAGTCCAGCGCGTGGTCGTCGTCGTTCAGTTCCAGTTCCTGGTCGTGCTCCACCACGGGGGCCTCGGACAGGTTGTTGGAGGGCAGGAAGTCCAGGAGTTCGCGGACGAATTCGATCGCGTCGGCTTCGTCGGAAGCCAGGTAGGTGGAGGTGCCGGTGGTGGCATTGTGCTGCCGCGCGCCACCGAGGGTTTCCATGTCCACGTCCTCACCGGTGACTGTCTTGATGACGTCAGGTCCGGTGATGAACATGTGGGATGTCTTGTCCACCATGACCACGTAATCAGTCAACGCGGGGGAGTAGGCAGCGCCGCCGGCGCACGGGCCCATGATGAGGGAGATCTGGGGGACCACGCCGGAAGCGTGCACGTTGTTGCGGAAGATGTCCGCGAACATCGCCAGCGAAGCAACGCCTTCCTGGATGCGTGCGCCGCCGCCGTCGTTGATCCCGACAACCGGGCAACCGTTCCGGAGGGCGAATTCCTGGACCTTGACGATCTTCTCACCGTTGACTTGGCTCAGTGAGCCGCCGTAGACGCTGAAGTCCTGGCTGTAGATGGCGATGAGGCGGCCATCCACGGTTCCGTATCCGGAGACCACGCCGTCGCCGAGCGGCTTCTTCTTTTCCATGCCGAAAGCGGTGGAGCGGTGGACTGCGAGGGCGTCGAACTCGACGAACGATCCGGGATCGACCAGGAGGTCGATGCGTTCGCGGGCGGTATTCTTGCCGCGCGCGTGCTGCTTTTCGATTGCTTCCGGGCCGGAAGGCTGTTCTGCACGGGCCTGGCGGTCGCGGAAGTCGGCAATCTTTCCCGCTGTCTTTGTCAGATCGTGGCTCATCAAGTGTCTCCGGCTCTGTAGCTGATATTCGCTGGCGCAATCCCCGGCACGGACAAGTAGCTGACTTAAGTAGCTTCCGTACAAAGAACAGGCCCCGCAGGCCAGTCTAGTGACGCCTCTGCCGCGAACCGCTGTAGAAACCCTACAATTTTCCGTGCTCACGCCAAAGCCAACACTATGTTACCCGCCAGTAACATAGTTGGGTTAGAGTGTCTCCATGACTTCAAGCAACGGCGCTTCCTCCGCCTCAACAGAGGGTCACACGCAACGCACCACCCCCTACGTTGCCTCCGCTTCGCTCAAGGGCAAGACCATCCTTATGTCCGGCGGCAGCCGTGGCATCGGCCTGGCCATCGCCACCCGTGCGGCCCGCGACGGCGCCAATATCGTGCTCATGGCCAAGACCGGCGACCCCCACCCCAAACTCGAGGGGACCGTCTTTACCGCCGCGGAACAGTTGGTCGAAGCGGGCGGCCAGGCGCTGCCGCTCGTCGGGGACGTCCGCAATGATGACGACGTCGCCGCCGCAGTCGCCGCCGCCGTCGAGCGTTTCGGGGGCATCGACGTCGTGGTTAACAACGCCTCGGCGATCGACCTTTCCCGCACCGACGCCGTGGACATGAAGCGCTACGACCTCATGCAGGACATCAATGTCCGCGGCACGTTCCTGTTGTCCAAGCTGGCCCTGCCCGCCTTGCGCGAATCCAGCCACGGCCACATCCTCACCCTGTCTCCTCCCCTTAACCTGGACCCGAAATGGGCCGGTATGCACTTGGCCTACACCATGGCCAAGTACGGGATGAGCCTCACCACGCTGGGACTCGCCGAAGAGCTGAAGAACGACGGCGTCTCGGTCAATTCACTCTGGCCATGCACCTTGATTGACACGGCCGCGATCCGGAACATGCCAGGCGGGCAGCAGATCGTGCAGGCGGCCCGCGGACCGGAGATCATGGCCGATGCCGCGCACGCCGTGCTGACGGGTTCGGGTGCTACCGGGAATTTCTATACAGACGAAGAGGTGCTGCGCGCTGCCGGCGTCTCGGACTTCACTCCGTACAGTCTCGGCGCGCCCGAAGATCGCTTGGTGCCGGACATCTTCCTTTAGGGAGATTCATAGCCGTTTTTCAGCGCAGCCATCATCCGGGGACGTCGCAACTGGATAGGATTCAGCTATGGATGCCGAACAGCCAGAGAGCAGCGAACCCCAGGTCTTGTCCGGAGAGGTCACGTCCGGGCACTCCCGTTGCTCTGTGGATCGTAGGGCGTTGGACCGTGATGCTCTGCTCCAGTCGGATTTCTTGTCGGCTACCGGCATCTCCCAGCTGAAGATTGTCGATTCCACAGGATCCACCAACCAGGACCTCGTAAGGGCTGTGACGGTGGAGCCGAAAAAGTGGGCCGACCTTTCCGTGTTGACCGCCGAACACCAGACGGCGGCGCGCGGCCGGCTGGACCGCCACTGGGAATCACCCGAGCGGTCGGCGGTGTCCGTTTCCATGGTGCTGCGCCCCATAACGGCAGAAGGAATGCCGGTCCCGACGCAGAGCTACTCCTGGCTGTCGCTCCTTGCTGCGGTTGCCCTGCGTGAGGCCCTGCAGGAAACCGCCGGAATCACCGCGGAGATCAAATGGCCCAATGACGTGCTGGTCAACGGGCGGAAGGTGGCTGGCATCCTGGCCCAGATGACTCCGCTGGGCGATGGCTCCGTTCCGGCCGTCATCTTGGGTGTTGGCCTCAACGTGTCCTTGGCCGAGGAGGAACTTCCAGTTCCTACAGCAACCTCGCTTGCCCTCGAAGGGGCCACCACGACGGACCGCACCGCGCTGCTGAAAAGCTACCTTTCCCGCTTTGCCAGGTTGTACCGCAGTTTCTGCAACTCCGAGGGAGACCCTGCGGCCGGTTTGGTAGGTGGCCCGTCCCTGCACAAGCGCGTTGAGTCGGCCATGGTGACGTTGGGCCGGGAAGTGCGCGCTCACTTGCCTGGGGACCACGAACTCGTGGGCCACGCCTCGCGCTTGGACGAGCATGGCTCGTTGTTGGTGGTGGACCACGGCGGTAGGGAGCACGTAGTGACAGCCGGAGATGTGGTGCACTTGCGCGCCACAGAAAGCGGTTATGCGTAAAGAGTTACTTCCGGGGGAGCAGGTCATCACGATTACGCGCCAACAGGGCCGTTCGCTCTTCTTTCCGGTGCTGGCCTTCATCGTGGTACCCGCCCTGACGGGTTTTGCCTGTGCCTGGATCGTCAGGGAAAACCCCCAGCGCCTGGTGCCGTTCATCACTGCCGAATGGACGCCTTGGCTGGTGGGGACCGTTGTTGTGCTCGCGGTGTGGTTCCTCGCCGCGTACAGCCTCAAGCGTGTGTTGCGGTGGCGGTCGATCAAGTACGTCCTGACGAGCAGGCGTGTACTTGCCAGGAACGGAATGTTTCGGCGGAGTGATTGGCAGGTATCGCTGATGGCCGTCCGCAACGTTGGTGTCCAGCAGAGCATGCTCCAACGGGTATTGCACTCAGGGAATATATCCTTGGATACCGGGCACTCCGGAATAGCCGTCCTGGCCGATGTTCCCGAAGTGGGGAAGTTCCGGGGATTCATTCTTGACGCGATGGACGAACTCCCGCAAGGTGAGGTTTTTGAGGGTGAAGTACTGAGGGATTTTGAAGAATTGCCATGGGAGTTGAGAGAAGGTGGAAGAGATGAGCGTTGAGGATCAGCAGTCCGGCGAGGACCTGGACCAGGAGTTCGACGCCGTACCGGAACCTTCCGTCGACGAGGAGACTGAGGTCGGGCCAGCTCCGGCGTCGGTGCAAACAGGTCCGCCCACTGGTGTGATGTCCGCGGAGCGCCTGGCTATTAAAGCCCTTGAGGCGAAGCTCCTGGGCGGAGAACGCAAGCTGCGGCGTCGTGAAGTTGCTGCAGGCGCGGGCGTGTCCATCCTGTCGGCACGCAAAATCTGGCGCGCGCTGGGATTCCCTAACTTTGGGGACGAGGACGTGGCGTTTACTGAACGCGACCAAGCTGCGTTATCCAGCATCCTGGACTTGGTGCGTGCAGGGCTCCTGACAGAGGAAGCCGCGATTTCCGTTACCCGTTCCATCGGCCAAATGACGGACCGCATGGTGGTCTGGCAGATCGAAGCGTTGGTGGAGGACATGGTTTCCGAGCAGGGAATCCCTGATGCCGTGGCCCGAAAACAACTGGTGGGTCAGCTGCCGGCGCTGGTGGATTCCCTCGAAGAGATCCTGGTGTACTCCTACCGCCGCCAACTCAATGCCGGCGTCCAGCGTCTTGCCGTTCGCGCGGAAGCCGGGCTCCAGGCCAGCGAGGAGGGCCGGGAGGGCGACGAAGACGATTCGCCGTTGCCCTTGGCCCGGGCAGTGGGATTCGCGGACCTGGTCTCTTACACCAGCCTGTCGCGCCGCATGAACGAGAAAACTCTCGCCCAATTGGTGCAGCGTTTTGAGAACAAATGCGCCGAGATCATTTCCGTGGGTGGCGGACGACTGGTCAAGACCGTGGGCGACGAAGTCCTCTACATCGCTGAAACCCCCGCTGCCGGAGCGGAGATTTCCTTGGCACTGGCGCAGGCCTTCACTGAGGATGAGATCCTGCCACAGTGCCGTGTATCCATGGTGTGGGGCCGCATCCTTTCCAGGCTTGGCGATATCTACGGGCCCACCGTCAACCTTGCCGCACGGCTGACTACGCTGGCGCAGCCCGGGACGGTTCTCGTGGACGCCATGACTGCGGCCGCCCTTGGACAGGATGACCGCTTCGTCCTGGTTCCCCAGAAGTCGGAGAACGTCCGTGGCTTCGGTGAGATTCATCCCGTGATGCTCGCACGCGGGCGGGGCAAGGGTTTGGTGCTGGACTAGGCAGCCTGCTGACAGCCCGTCTGGGCCGCACGCTCTCTCACGTCCCTCGGGCTTCAGCCGTTCGCTCTCTCACTTTCTTCAGGAAAGTGAGAGAGCGAACGGGCTTAAGGGCTGTTATGTGAGAGAGCGTTGGAAATATCTGCGGTTGCTGAGAACTGCGTCACGACTTAGCAAAACGATGGATTAACCCGGTAGTCTTAGCGTTGTTTGTGTCGTGGATGGCCGTGCGGTTTCGGTGTCGGCTGCCTCGGGCTGCCTAATTTGTGGGGGAATGTGGATGGCTCTGCCTGACGGGTCCGGGAACCGCCGTGCCAAGAACCGCCGTCGGAAGGTCATAGCGGCAACCGCTTTTTCCCTTGCTGCCGCAGTCCTGGTGACCGGCGCGATCCTCTACCCGGGGTTCAAGACCACCGAGGTGGACCTCAATGATGGCGGCGTCTGGGTGGTCAGCAAGTCCAAGAATGCCGCCGGCCGGCTCAACTACCCTTCCAAGTCCCTGGATGGTGCTGTGACGCCGGCAAGCAAGGACTTCGACATACTCCAGCAGGCCGGTGACATCTTCATTGATGACCCTGAAGGTGCCACCATCAACCCGGTCAGCGCCGCAAACATGCGCCTGGGCGGAGACCAGAAACTGCCAGGCTCCGCGGATGTAAGTTTCGGCCACAAAGTGCTGGCAGTCACCGACCCGTCAAAAGGCAAGGTCTGGGCACTGTCGCCCGGCTCAGTGGGCGGCTTCAGCGACGAGTCAGAGCCACTGTTCGAGCAATCGCCCGGAATTGTTTCGGTAGTGGGCGCAGACGACACCATTCACACTGTGGATCCGGAGTCCGGCAGCGTGACCGCAACCAAAGTGGACGCCAACGGCAGGTCAGTGGATTCGCAGGTCCGCAAGGATGATGCCCTCAAGGGCGCCGGAGACCTGCAGCTCACCGCCGTGGGTGACAAGGCCGTTGTGCTCAATGAAGTTACCGGAAACATCGTTCTCCCTGGCGGCGCAACCGTTCACCTGGATGACGCCCGGGACGCGAAGCTCCAACAAAGCGGACCCGCCGCGGATTTCGTGGCCATCGCCACCACCAACGCCCTTCTGCTTCAGCCGTTGGATGGGGGTACAGCCAAAACCGTCCGGCCCGACGGCGAAGGCATTCCCGCGGCGCCCGTGCAGCTGGGCACCTGCACTTACGGAGCATGGTCCGGTGCCAACAAGTACATTCGCGAATGCAGCAACGAGGCTGACAACCGCCGCGCCGACGTTCCCAAGGCGAGTGCGTCGCCGTCGTACGTTTTCCGCGTAAACCGCGACCTTGTGGTTCTGAACGACGTCAATTCCGGCAACGTCTGGATGGTCAACCAGAACATGCAGTTGGTCAACAACTGGG
This sequence comes from Paenarthrobacter sp. TE3676, assembly GCF_056279165.1. Classification (NCBI taxonomy): domain Bacteria; kingdom Bacillati; phylum Actinomycetota; class Actinomycetes; order Micrococcales; family Micrococcaceae; genus Paenarthrobacter; species Paenarthrobacter sp. TE3676. The sequence goes on along the minus strand of NZ_JBWBQU010000008.1, from coordinate 252,920 downwards.
ACGACGTTATCCCGCCCCAGCAGACATCGGACGACGCCGACAAGGACTCCGCGGACGAAGTCCAGCAGACGGTCCTGCCGGACCGAAGCAAACCCAACACCCCGCCTGTGGCCAAGCCGGATGCCTTTGGCGTGCGCGCCGGGAAGACGACCCTCCTGCCGGTTTTGGACAACGACGCCGATTCCGACGGCGATGTCCTGACGGTCTCCGCTGACCAAGCCGTGAGGTCGGGGGCGTTGGCGCCCGTCTACGGCGGGACGGGTTTCCAGATCTCCGTCCCTGCGGAGCAATCCGGGGCCGAGACTTTCAAGTACTCCGTGGACGATGGCCGTGGCGGAACTGGCGCAGCGAACGTTGACCTCCGGATCGTGCCGTCCGGTGAGAACAACGCACCCCAGCAGAAGCCCAACAGGAACAACGCCTTGGTGGTGCAATCCGGGAAGATCGCAAACCAGTACATCCTCAGTGACTGGATAGATCCCGACGGCGATGACATCTTCGCGGTTGCTGCCAGCAGCAGCGATCCCGCCGACCAAGTACGTATCAGGCCGGACGGGCTACTGACGTTCCAGGACTCCGGGGCAGGGCCGGGCAAGAAGACCATTTCCGTGACGGTCTCGGATGGCGCATTGAGCACTGAGGGGCGCATCAGTGTGGACGTTCGTGCCCCTGGTGCCCTGCCGCCCATCGCCAACGCCGATCACGTGGTGGCGGTGGCAGGCCAGGACACGGTGATCGCCCCGCTCAAAAACGATACTGATCCGCAAGGCGGCACTCTGCGGCTGGCACAGGCCCAGCCGGATGAACAAGCCACGGCTGTCATTGGTCCGGACCAGCAGACGTTTACCTTTAACTCCACGACTGCCGGCCCTCACTACGTCACCTATATGGTCACCAACGGCCCCGCGAGTGCGCAGCAGCTTGTGCGGGTGGACGTAGTGTCCGGTAATAACGACGGCGCCCCCGTTGCGGTTCGCGACATCGCGCTTCTGCCCAGCGGCGGCAGCACCGTGGTGGACGTGCTGGGCAATGATTCGGATCCGGCCGGCGGCGTGCTGGTTGTCCAGTCGGTCACTGCGGAGGACGGCTTGCCGGTCACGGTAGCGGTTCTGGACCATTCAGTGGTCAAGGTCACCGACATCCATGCGACCGGACAATTGTCCTTGAAGTACACGATTTCGAACGGCAAAGCGTCGGCCACGGGAGACATCTCGGTGCAGGTGGTGCCGGCGCCGAGCAAGCTGCAGGCCCCGCAGGCCAAACCCGACGAAGTATCGGTACGCGTCGGCGACGTTGTGACCATCCCGGTCTTGGAGAACGATTCGGACCCCAACGGCGGAGAGCTCACCCTTGATCCCGCACTGGCGCAACAGCCCGACGCCGCGGACGGCAGGACGTTCATCGCTGGCAATTCCCTGCGCTTCATCGCAGGTGAGGTTCCCAAGACCGTCTATGCCATTTACAAGGTCAGCAACGCCTCGGGCCAAACCGATTCGCAGCAAGTCACTATCCGTATCCGCGCCAGGGACGACGCCACGAACACCCGCCCCGAGCCGCGAAACCTGACCGCACGTGTGGTGGCGGGCATGACCGTCAAGATCCCCGTACCGTTGGACGGCATCGATGCCGACGGCGACTCGGTGCAGCTCATTGGCGTCGACAAAGCGCCCGCGCTTGGCACAGCCGTGGTGGGGGATGGATACATGGAGTTCACTGCTGCCGCCAATTCTGCCGGGACTGACACGTTCAGCTATCGCGTTCGGGACCGAATCGGAGCCGAAAACACCGGCACCGTGATTGTGGGCATCGCACCGGCAGAAGCGAACAATCAGAAGCCGATTGCCGTGGACGATGCAATTGACGTCCGGCCAGGTCGTCGGATTGCAGTAGATGCGTTGAAAAACGACTCGGATCCCGACGGCGATCCCCTTGGCCTGGTGAATTCCTTCGAAGCCAATCCGGAACTGCAGGTTGAGGCTGCCACCGGCAAGATCCTGTTGACAGCGCCCGGCGTTGCCGGAAACGAGAGCATCAGCTACCGGATCCAGGACGACAAAAAGGCTGAAGCAAGCGCCGTTGTCAGGGTTCAAACAAGCCCGACGGCGGCCCTCCACGTTCCGATTGCGGTAGACGATCGCATCACCCTGGCTGAGACGCTGGGCAAGACCGCCGTGGACGTCCCGGTACTGAAAAATGACTCTGATCCGGACGGCGTTGCGGAAGACCTGACCATCACGTTGCCGGATGCGAATCCGAACGCCAGGGTAGGGACCGCCGGCAACGTTGTGGTGACTCTTACTCCCCAGGACCAGCTGATTCCGTACACCGTGACGGACATGGATGGGCAGTCAGCAACAGCAGTGATGTGGATCCCCGGACAAGGCCTGCAGTATCCAACGCTTGCCAAGACCGAGCCCGTTGAGGTCATGTCCGGCAAGGAAATCACGCTTTCGCTCCAGGAATACGTCCGCGTGCGGGACGGGCGCCAACCCCGGCTTACGGTGGCGGACAAGATCCGTGTACAGGGAGCCGATCCCAACAACGTTATTTCTGGCGATGGAAATGCTCTGCGGTATGCGGCACAGACGGACTACGTTGGCCCGGGGTCCGTCACCTTCGAGGTGACTGACGGATCAGGCCCGGACGACTCGCAGGGGCTGAAGTCCACGTTGACCATCATCACCAAGGTGATCCCGGACCCCAACGCGAACCACATCCCCACTTTCAGCGGCGCTTCGATCGAGGCACCTAAGGGGGAAACCACGGACTTGGAATTGGCAAACCTCGCCAAGGACGTGGACGAACGGGATCAGGGAAACCTCAAGTTTGAGCTCGATGGACAGCAACCCGCGGGCTTCCAAACCAAGGTGGAGGGAACCGTCCTCAAAGTCACCCCGGACCTTTCTGCTAATCCGGGCGTGGTGGGCACCTTCCCGCTAAAGGTCACGGACGGCCGCTCTGAATCTGTTCGTGCCACGGTGACGGCCACGGTTGTCTCGTCCAACAGGCCGCGTCCTGCAGCCAACGACGACGCTGTTGAGAAAGCCAACGCCGGGCGGTCCGAGACCATCAACGTGCTGGCCAACGACTTCAACCCCTTCAATGACTCACCGCTGACCATCGAGAGCGCCGCCGTGGAAACAGGCTCTGCGGCTGGTCAACCGACGGTCTCGGGCGATTCGGTCACCGTGACTCCTGCTGACAGCTTCAAAGGCGTCATGGTGGTGCGGTACACCGTGCTGGACAAGACCAAGGACCCATCCAGACAGGCCGTGGGGCGTGTCCGGATCACAGTCCGGGACAAGCCCGACGCTCCGTCGGCGCCCGTAGCAACCGATGTGCGTAGCCGCACCGCAGTGCTTAAGTGGGCACCGCCGTCGGACAATGGCGCAGCCATCACCAAGTACACGGTGAAGGCGGCCGGCTTTGAGCAGGCGTGTCCCACCACTACCTGCACGCTCTCGGGACTGACCAACAACGTGAAGTACGTGTTCACGGTATTCGCCACCAATGAGGTGGGAGACTCACCTGCCTCAATCGCGTCCAATGAGATCCGCCCGGACGAGAAGCCGTCGCCGCCGGACGCCCCCACGGTCAAAGCCGGGGACAAGAACATGGCTATTGCGTGGACCCCTGCGAAGACCGAGGGCTCTCCTGTGAAGCATTACAACCTGGAGATCTCGCCGCCTCCGGCCAACGGCATAGCCGTCAAGAACGAGGTCACCGGCCTGAGCTACACATGGCCCGGGCTCAGCAATGGCGTGAAGTATAAGGTTCGTGCCCAGGCCGTCAATGAGCTCGGACCGTCGGACTGGGGCATGTACTCCCTCGAGGACAACCCCGCTGGCCTTCCGGCGGCCCCGGCTGCCCCCACCACCGCTGTGGTGGAGTCCGTGGGAACAAGTAACCAGATCCGCGCGGATTGGGTCGAACCGGACATCAATGGTGATCCCATCAAGACGTATTACGTCACCATGAGTGGTGGAAACGGCGTGCCCCAGACCCAAACAATCCCGGGGAACGTCCGGTCAGCCACCTTTACCGCCCAGAACGCCGAAGCCGGCTACACGTTCACTGTGCAAGCCGAGAACAAGGCCGGGAAGGGTGGCGTCAGTGCCGCCTCGGCCCCGCGCCGTGCCACAGGCAAGCTAGGCACCGTTAACAACGTCACTGCGACGCCGGCAAATACCGGGGGAGCGGGCCGGGCCGTCACCATCAACTTTGCGGTCCTTGACGACAAGCAACGAAACGGATCCACGCAGAGCGAAGTCAGCTACCGCTACCTGGCGAGTACCGGCCAGTCCGGTCCCATCACGCCCGGGCAAACGGTGGGTGGTTTCGCCAATGGGCAGGCTACCTCCATCACGGTCACGGCCGTGTCCTCCGTGGCGCCAAGTTCCAATGCCAGCGCACCGGCAACAACCACGCCGTACGGGTCGCCTGGTACGCCGTCCGCTTCCGGTGCAAACGGCGGCCAGAACCAGACCACACTGACGCTGAACTGGTCCTCCCCGTCAACGGGCAGCAACGACGTAGCTGTAACCAAGATCAGGATCACCGGCGGTGGAACGGATACCGGGTGGATCAACGAATCAGCCTCCGGCAGCCGGGTAGTCAACACCGGTGGCTACAACCAGACCCGCACCATTGAGGTCCAGACGTTCAACTCCATAGGCCAAGGCGGAGGCGTGGCTTCCGCAAGTGCTCAGAGCGGGCCGCAGAAGACGTCATGGGAAGCGAACCTGCCCTCCGGTAGCTACCGTACCTGCACGGATACTGCGCCTTCCGGCCAGACGTCATGGGATCCCAAGCCAGGCGAACACACTTGTGGTGGGAAGATCTACGGAGCCCCGTGGCAATACGAATCCAACGGAACCTTCACGGTCAACTGCTACGTGTACCGCAGCACCCCGTACATCAACTACGCGGCCTGGTACCGCCTGACCAGCGGCCCTAACGCAGGCCGGTTCATCGCCCAAGGCAACACCACCTTGGGAGACCCCGGACCTCATCAGATTCCGCAATGCTGACTCAACCGATGCCGGGGCGCCGGGCAGTTGTCCCCATCGCGCCCCGGGGCAGGGAGACAGTACGCTGTCAAAGCCAATGGATAGCCCGGTCTCGGGTTTCCTTGGCCGGCCGTGGGGCGCGTGGGATAGTCTTAGGGACTGAAATTTCCGCCGCCGCACGGGGGTACTGCGAAATGTACGGCCGCCGGCATCTGCCGGTTGGCTTGGAAGCCACTGGGGGGCGGCTGAACACAAAGGGAATTCTGGGGCTGTGACAACTTTCTTCGGCAAGCTGGGGCTGAAAAAGCGTCAAAACAAGAAATTCATAGCGGGAACTGCCGCTACCGTGGCGGGCGCTTTGCTGATCACCGGGGCGATTCTGTACCCGGGGTTCAAGACCACCGAGGTGGACTTGAACGACGGCGGCGTGTGGGTCGTGAGCAAAACCAAGAACGCTGTGGGCCGGTTGAACTATCCGTCCCGCGTGCTGGATGGTGCCGTCACCCCCGCTACCACTACCTTTGATGTGCTGCAGCATGATGGCAACGTCTTCGTGGACGACGAATCCGGCTCAACCATCAACCAGGTATCGGCAGCAAACCTGAAGCTGGGTGGCGATAAGCAGTTGCCGTCGTCGTCGCAAGTCAGCTATGGCTCCACCGTTCTCTCGGTGACCGACCCCGCCCGGGGGAAAGTGTGGGCACTGTCTCCCTCCACCGTCAACGGCTTCGACGAAGAAGGAACCGAACCCGTACTGACAGGTTCCCCGGGCATGGTCTCTGCCGTGGGATCCGACAACCGGATCTACACAGCAGACCCCGGTAAGGGCGAAATCATAGTCACCACGGTGGACCCTAACGGGGAACGCACTGACTCACAGGTCAGCAAGGTGGACGAGCTCAAGGGCGCCGGCGACCTTCAACTGGCCGTGGTGGGCGATAAGCCCGTGGTCCTTGACGCCGCTTCCGGCAACCTCTTCCTGCCTGGCGGCCGCAAGCTGCAACTTCAGGATGCCCGCGAAGCCAAGCTCCAGCAGAGCAGTGAAGACAGCAGCTACGTCGCCATTGCCACACGAAAGGCCCTGCTGAAGCAGCCCTTGGACGGGTCCACAGCCGCAACCGTGAATGCTGACGGTGAAGGCGTCCCCGCAGCTCCGGTTCAGGTCAGCAAGTGTGTCCACTCAGCGTGGTCCGGCGCCAACAAGTACGTCCGCGACTGCGACAACGACGCCGACGACAAGAAAAACGACGTTCCCAAAGCCAGTGCCTCCCCAAGCTACGTTTTCCGCGTCAACAGGGACCTGGTTGTCCTCAACGACGTGAACTCGGGCAGCGTGTGGCTGGTCAACCAGAACATGCAGCTGGTGAACAACTGGGACGACGTTGTCCCGCCCAAAAACCAGTCTGATGACCAGGACCAGGAGTCCGCGGACAACAACACCATCAACGTCCTCCCGGACCGCACCAAGCCCAACCGTCCGCCCGAGACCAAACCAGACGAGTTCGGTGTCCGACCGGGCCGGACTTCCATCCTGAGCGTGCTGGACAACGATTCAGATCCCGACGGCGATGTCCTCACCGCTTCGGTAGGTGCCAACGGCCCCAAGATGGGTGCCCTGGAAAACATCTACGGAGGATCCGCCTTCCAGATCAAGGTCCCGGCAGATGCGAAACCGGGCACGGAAGTCTTCGACTATAACGCCGCCGATGGCCGCGACTTGTCCGCCGGCGGCAAGGTCACACTTCGGGTAGTGGCTCCGGAAGAGAACAAACCCCCGTCCTTCAAGCGAGGCGAGCCCACCACCATGCTGGTGGAGCAGGGTAAGTCCGTCAGCCAGAACATCCTGACCGACTGGATGGACCCCGACGGCGATGATCTCGTCCTGCTGGATGCAAAGTCTGACAACGACCAGGACCAGGTGAAGGTACGCCGCGACGGCCTCCTGACGTACCAGGATTCCGGCGCAGCACCGGGCAAGAAGAACGTCACCATCACAGTGTGGGACGGCCGGGCCACCACCACCGGCCGCATCGTGGTCAACGTGCAGCCGCCCGGTGCCCTCGCGCCGGTGGTCAACGCTGACCACGTCACCGCAGTGGTGGGCCAGGACCTGGTCATCGCACCGCTGAAGAACGATGTGGACCCCAACGGCGGCGCCCTACGTGTCGCCCATGTTGAGGCCGCCGGCCCTGCTGAGCTCGGCCCCGTAACCGACGGCGGCACCTTTACCTTCCGGAGCACCACCCCTGGCCCCATCTACCTGACATATATCGCGAGCAACGGGCCCCAGAGCAGCCAGGGACTGATCCGCGTGGACGTAGAGTCCGGGAAAGATCCCGGAGCCCCCGTCGCGGTCCATGACGTGGCGCTGCTCCCCGTGGGCGGCAGCGTTCTGGTTGATCCGTTGGCCAACGACTCCGATCCTTCCGGCGGTGTGCTGGTCCTTCAGTCCGTCACCGTGCCCGATGGCTCGTCCGCCTCGGTGAGCGTGATCGACCACAGCGTCCTTCGCGTTACCGACGTTCTCGGAGCCAAGGAACCCTTCGTCTTCAGCTACACGATGTCGAACGGCCGCGCGTCGGCCACCGGCACGGTGGGCGTTGTCCCGGTGCCGGCTCCCGCCGTCGTCGAGGCTCCCCAGCCAAAACCCGACGAAGTCAACGTCCGAGTGAACGACGTCGTGACCATTCCGGTCCTGGACAACGACACCCACCCGCAGGGTGAGGAACTGTCCGTGGATCCGGTGCTGGCGCAGAGCGTCCCGGAAGAGGACGGCAAAGCGTTCATCTCCGAGAAGACCCTGCGCTTTATTGCCGGGTCCACGCCCAAAACCGTGCGGGCCATTTACAACGCGGTGGATCCGCAGGGGCAGAAGAGCGCCGCGGCAGTCACCATCCACGTCCTTCCGCTGGAAGGTACCCAGAATTCGCGTCCGCAGCCGCAAAACCTGACGGCACGAGTTGTGGCGGGCGGCAGCGTCCGGATCCCGGTTCCGCTGGACGGCATAGACCCCGACGGCGACTCCGTACAGCTCACCGGCATCGACAGCACACCCACCATGGGAACCGCGACGGCGGGCAGCAGCTTCATTGATTTCGTCGCCGCCGGTGACGGCGCCGGTACCGACACGTTCCGGTACAAGGTGATCGACCGCCAAGGTGCGGTCAACACCGGAACGGTGACGGTTGGCGTCGCGCCACGTGGCGAGGACAACCAGAAACCAGCTCCCGTCGATGACGAAGTCAAGGTCCGCCCTGGCCGCCAGATCGCTGTGGACGCGACCGCCAACGATACCGATCCCGATGGTGACATCATCCGGATCCTGACAGACAGCCTGGAGGCTGACGCAGCCCTCGACGCCAAGGTCAGCCAGACCAGTGGCCGGATTCTGGTAACCGCTCCCGCTGCGGAGGGCACCGTCAACGTTCGTTATTCCGTTGCCGACGACCGCGATGCCGTAGGACAGGCCAGTATCCGGGTGGTAGTCCAGAACGACCTGCCGTTGCAGGCGCCGATTGCCCGCGACGACCGCGTGACCTCGGCACAAACGCTCGGCAAAACGGCTGTGGATGTTCCCGTCCTGAAGAACGACGAAGATCCGGACGGCGTGGGGGAGAACCTCAAGGTCGCTACCGGTTTGGAAACCGCGCGTCCCGGTCCCGAGGGCAACGTCATTGTTGACCTCACCGAGCAGCCGCAACTGGTGCCCTACACCGTGGAGGACGTGGATGGACAGAAGTCCACGGCCATCATTTGGGTTCCCGGTATTGGCCAGCAGGTTCCCACGCTCGCCAAGGACGAGGTAGTGGAACTCGTCTCAGGCCAGTCCGTCACGGTGAACCTCTCGGAATGGGTCAAAGTCCGTGAGGGACGCTCACCACGCCTGACCCAGACCGACCGCATCAAGCTCATCGGTGCCGACGGCAGCGACCCCGTGGCCAACGGTGGCACTGCCCTGAAATACACGGCCGGTGCGGAGTACGTTGGCCCCGGCTCCATCAGTTTCGAAGTCACTGATGGAACAGGTCCGGACGATCCCAACGGCCTGAAGTCGACGCTCAGCATCCGAACCAAAGTGCTGCCGGACCCCAACAAGAACAACCCGCCGATTCTGCTGGGCAGCGACGTGGAAGTTCCCAAGGGCGACTCTGCAAGCCTCGACCTGGAGAAGCTGACGTCGGATCCGGACTCGGATGACGTACAGAACATGAGCTACGAGCTGGTGGGCGCAGCCCAGGGCGGCTTCAAGGTGAACGTGGACGGCAAGACGCTCAAGGTCTCCGCGGATGATTCCGTACAGATCGGGCAGTCGGGCACCGTCCAGGTGAAAGCAAAGGACCGCCGCGGGCTCGAGGCTGTCGCAACGTACAAGCTGTCCCTGTCGGCCTCCAACCGGCCAAAACCGGTGGCAAACGACGACGCTGAACCCGAGGCGCAATCCGGGAAGCCTGTGACGGTCAACGTGTTGGCAAATGATTCCAACCCATTCCCGGAGACACCACTGAAAATCGTCTCAGCCGTCACCGAAACGGGCCAGGGAACGGCTGAAGCCGGCGGGGACAGTGTGACCGTCACACCCGCAAGCGGATTCACCGGAACCATGGTGGTTGCATACACAGTGGAGGATAAGACCGGCGAGATCTCCCGGTATGCCACTGCCCGCATCCGTCTGACCGTCAAGGACAAGCCGGCAGCACCAACCACGCCGCTTGCACAGTCCGTGGGCGACCAAACCGCCCTGCTCACATGGAACGCGCCGGCTGATCGTGGCTCGCCGATCACCAAGTACACGGTGTACGGAGAGAACGGCTTTAAGCAGGACTGCCCCGCGAATACCTGTACGCTGACCGGCCTGACCAACAATGTGAAGTACCACTTTGCCGTCACAGCCACGAATGCGATCAAAGAATCCGAACGGTCTCCGGTGTCGGCCGAGGTCCGTCCGGACGTCAAGCCCGACACCCCGGTGGCACCGACACTGAAGTTTGGCGACAAGCAGCTGTCCGTGGCTTGGGTTCCTCCTGCAAGCAAGGGCTCGCCCATCAAGTCCTACGACCTTGAGATCTCGCCTGCTCCTGCCGGCCAGAACCCGCAGATCCAGAACCTGACGGCCAACAGCCATGTTTGGACCGGTCTGACGAACGGGGTGGCCTACAAGGTCCGGGTCCTGGCCAGGAATGACGCCAAGGAGCCTTCGGAATGGAGTACGTACTCTGCTGCCGAAACTCCTGCTGGAGTGCCGGCGACCCCTGCGGCTCCTTCAGTTGCGGGTGCCGGATCCGTGGGTTCGCAGAGCCAGTTGCAGGTCAGCTGGGCAGCACCGAACAACAACGGTGACGCTGTGTCCGCCTACACGTTGACCACCTACATGGGCGGCGCCGTCGTAGCTACCCAATCCGTGGCAGCGACCTCGCAGAATGTCACCGTGGCGAACTCCGAAGCGGACTACACGTTCACGGTCTCGGCTACCAACAAGGCCGGGGTCAGTGGTGTCAGCCAACAGTCGGCCCCGATCCGTGCGGCAGGAAAGCCTGGCATGGTGGGCACCCCATCGGCTGCCTTGGTGGAAACCAACGCTGATGGCGGCAAGATCCAAGTGACGTTCAATCCCTTGACGGCTGCGGAACGAAACGGAGCCAACGTCAACGAGATCAGCTACCGGTATGCATTGACGTCCGGAGGCGGCAGTGGCGCGATTCCATCCGGGGGAGCCGTAGTGCCAGCCGCCAATGGAACCGACACAGCAGTAGTGGTGTGGGCAGTGTCTTCACGGAACCCCACACCCGGGGACAGAAGCCCGGCATCAAACACCGTCAATCCCTATGGGCTTGCCGCTGCGCCGGTGGTGACCGGAAGTAAGAGCAGCGGTGTTGGCGACAAGACGGTGTCGTGGACCTGGAGCGCTCCCAGTGGCAATGGACGTCCCGTGACGGGCTACCAATACAGCCTCGAGGGTGGCACATGGACTGACACCGGCCAGAGGAGTTTCTCCACCACAGTGGGCTTCGACGAGACAAAAACTTTGCGAGTCCGCGCCATCAGTGGCGGCCAGGCTGGCCGGGTGGGCAGTGACACGTCACGGAGCGGGTCTGCACCTCCGCCGCCGCCTCCGCCCACTCCACCCCAGATCCAGGCACACAACAGCACGTGCCCTGGCCAGCCGGGAAGGCCGGACACGTACAACCCGAGCGGCCCCACGTGTGGCGTTGGCTGGGTGGAACGGTCTTGGGGATGGATTGACGTCACCTGCAGGCAGGATATCTACAACAACGGGACGCCATGGTACAAGCTCAACGGCTCGCCGAAGAGCGGCTGGTTCGTGAAGTCCACCACCGTGGACCTTCGCAATGGCATGCCCCCTGTCTGCTGACCCCTCGCCTGGCTCTTAGCAACAACTTCAACCCAACACTCCGAACACACCCAAGGAACAGGATCAACCGATGACCATGACAAACGAGCAGGCCGCGTGGTTTGCAGAAACGTTCGAGAAGCTCGTTGCCAACGTGGGCAAGGCCGTGTTGGGCAAGGAACACGTCATCCGGCTGACGTTCACGGCGATGATGGCCGAAGGCCACGTCCTGTTTGAAGACGCACCGGGTACGGGTAAGACCTCCCTCGCCCGTGCCTTGGCCGCGACGGTCCAGGGTTCGCATAACCGCATCCAGTTCACGCCTGACCTCCTGCCGTCTGACGTGACGGGTGTGACCATCTACGACCAAAAAACCCAGAAGTTCGAATTCCACAAGGGCCCGGTGTTCAACAACATCGTCCTGGCTGACGAGATCAACCGTGCTTCTCCTAAGACGCAGTCCGCGTTGTTGGAAGTCATGGAGGAATCCCGCGTAACCGTGGACGGCACTACGTACGAGGCCGGCCGCCCGTTCATGGTCCTGGCAACCCAGAACCCCATCGAACAGGCCGGCACCTACCGCCTGCCCGAGGCCCAGCTTGACCGCTTCCTGATTAAAACCTCCATCGGTTACCCGGATCACGCTTCCACCGTCCGGCTGCTGGGCGGGGCCAACCTGAAGGACCGTTCGAAGGATCTCAGCGCGTTGATCACCACTCAGGCCGTGGCGGATATGGCAGACCTGGCAGCCACCACCCACGTGGACACCGCGGTGCTCGAGTACATTTCCCGCCTCTGCGAAGAGACGCGTAATGCCTCTGAAACGCGGCTTGGTGTTTCTGTTCGTGGCGCTTTGGCCATGGTCCGCGCTGCGAAGGTGTGGGCCGCCAGCCAGAGCCGCAACTTCGTTCTGCCGGATGACATCAAGGAGCTCGCCCCAGTGGTGTGGACGCACCGTTTGGTGATGGACCCGGAAGCCGAATTCTCCGGCGCAACACCCGAGGTGGTGCTCAACCGCGTCCTCGCTGACGTCGCGGCCCCGCAGCAACGCGCGAGCGCCTAAACACTACTCCCCACCGCACCCAGCTCGAACAAAGGCCCAGACATGTCCTCCAGCACACCCCTGAACAGGGCTGCTGACTCGTTGAAACGCGCTACGTCCGCTTTTGGCGGCAAGATGCGTTCCCTGCGCGGCCCTGGCAACGAGCCGGCCAAGCGCCCCGGCCGGTCAAGCCAACGCGGCAAAACCAGCAAGCTCCACCCCGCAGCCGTATGGTCGGAAGCAGTCGGAACCGCAGGCGACTTCCTTGCTCCAGGGTGGAGCAAGGTCAGGGCTGTCTGGCTGAGGTACGTGTGGCCCGTCCTCGCGGTAGTGAGCCTGCTCGGGTGGGTAGTGTTGGCTGCCTCGATCGGGCTCTGGTGGGCGGGACAGGCGTGGGGTTGGCAGGAAGCCAAGTCAGCTGCCATGGTGGCGTTCCTGCTGTTCCTCCTTGCCATCGGCTTCATCGTGGGCCGCTCGGCCTACGGCGTGGTTCTGGACCTCGCCCGCACACGGGTGGCTGTGGGGGATGACGCTGTGGGCAGCATTGCCGTGTCCAACGTGTCCACGAGGCCGTTGTTGCCTGCAGCGTTGGAGCTGCCGGTGGGTTCCAACACGGCCGTTTTCCATTTGCCCCGCATGAAGCCGGCACAGGTGCACGAGGATCTCTTCACCATCCCTACGGCCCGGCGTGCAGTGATTGTCGTGGGTCCGGTCCGCTCTGTTCGCGCCGACCCACTCCACTTGCTGCGGCGCCGCGTGATGTGGACCGACCCGGTGGACCTGTTCGTACACCCCCGGACCGTGTCGCTGGGGAGCTCGGCCGCAGGTTTCATCCGCGACCTTGAGGGCATGCCCACCACGGAGTTGTCCAGCGCGGATGTCTCCTTCCATGCCTTGCGAGACTACGTTCCCGGGGACGATCGGCGACACATCCACTGGAAGACCACGGCCCGCACCAATAAGCTCATGGTTCGCCAGTTTGAGGAGACCCGGCGCGCACACCTGGCCATCTCGCTCTCCATCAACACGGACGAGTATGACTCCGGGCCCGAGTTCGAAATGGCCATTTCTGTGGCCGCGTCCATTGGCAGGCAGGCCATCCGCGAGCAGCGTGAGTTGGATGTCCTGACCCAGAAGGGGCCGCTCCGCTGCGAAACCGGCCGGAACTTGCTGGACGACATGACCCGCATTGTCGGGGCACCCATGCGGAAGACCGCCGTCGACCTCGCCCGCACCCTTTCGGACACTGTCCCCAACGCCTCCGTGGTGTTCTTCGTAGTGGGCAGCCACGTGACAGCCACGCAACTGCGCTCCGCGGCCTCGTCCGTTCCCCCGGGTGTGCGGAGCCTGGCGGTCCGTGTCCAACCCGGAGCGGCGCCGTCGAGGGCCAACATCGCGGACCTGACGGTCCTCACGGTCGGCGACCTGGACGATCTCGCCATAGTTCTTCGAAAGGCGGCAGCATGAGCACCGCTCCTCACCTCCGGGTGCGTCCCCGCGCAGCTAAGGCGACCCGGTCCGCCGTCCGCGGCACCGGAGGATCGATATTCGACGACGGCAGGCCAGCCTGGCATTTCGCCGTCGACTGTGGGGCGCTCCTGGTGCTCCTGTTCCTTGGCGTCCTCGGTTTCACCCTAAGCTTCGGGGGAGACGCCCACTACCTCATCGCCGGTCTGGGTGGTGTGCTGCTGGGGCTGGGCATCGCTGTCCTCAACGTGCGCTTCCGCCTGGGACTGCTCATCACGGCTGCCGTGACCTTCGGCGCCTACATGGTATTTGGCTCGGCATTGGCCGTGCCGGATTCGGCTGTCTTCGGATTCCTGCCCAGCCTCGACTCCTTGCGTACGCTCCTGCTGGGCATCGTGTTTGCCTGGAAGGACATGCTCACCGTTGGCGTTCCTGTGGGCACAGCGAATGGCATGCTCATTGTGCCGTTCCTCAGTTCACTGGTGACCGCTCTGGCCGCTGGTCTGCTGACGTGGCGTTTGAAGAGCCCGTACTGGCCGTTGCTGCCGGTGCTGGTCCTCTTTGTCACGGGCATCGCTTTCAGTACCAGCGCGGGCTTCCTCAATGTGGAGCGCGGCGTCTCGCTGACCATTGTGTCCATCGTGTGGGCGACGTTCCGCCGTGATGTGCTCCGGCGGAACAGCACCAAGGCCGTTTCGGCCAATAGGCCGGGTTCCGACGCCGCCACAGCCCGCCGCGGCCAGCTCCGCCGCCTGGGGACTGCTGCAGCCGTGATCGTTGTTGCGGTGGGCGTCACCGCCATCGCCTCGCCGTTGGTGACCGCCAGCGATGACCGGAAGGTGCTCCGCAACACGATTGTCCCGCCGTTCGATCCGCGGGAGTACGTGACACCCCTTGCGAGCTTCCGTAACTTCGTCAAGGACGAGAAGGACAGCACGCTGTTCACGGTCAAGGGGCTGCCCAAAGACGCCCGCGTCCGGTTGGCGGCACTGGACGCTTTCAACGGCGTGAACTACAGCATGGATCCCAACAGCTCCGGCAATTTCAGCAAGGTGGGCGATGCCCGGTCGCTGAACACCCTGGCCGATTCCGGGAGCCCGGTGGAGGGCACCAACTACACACTGGACATCACCGTAGAGGATTATCAAGGCTACTTCGTGCCTGGTGGCCGGCACACCACGGGTATGAGTTTCGCGGACACTTCGGGGGCCGCTTCCGGGCTCTACTTCAACGCCGGCACGGACACGGCCGTGACCACCAAGGGCCTGTCCAAGGGCGAGAACTACACCGTGCAGGTCTCGGACCCGGGGACGCTGGAGCACGGCCAGCTCACGCAGTACGACTTCGCGAAGCTCACGCTGCCGGAAGCGGAGGAAGTGCCACCGATCGTGGCTTCCCAGGCGAACCAGATTTCCGCGGATGCACCGACTGCCATTGACCGTGTCCGGCAGATTGAGGCACATTTCCAGAAGAGCGGTGCTTTCAGCAATGGCCTTGTGGCCGAAGGGCAGCTCCCGAGCCTTCCCGGCCACAGTGCTGCGCGCGTCCGCAACATGCTCTCGGCCAAGCAGATGCTGGGGGACGACGAGCAATACGCCGTGTCCATGTCCCTCATGCTCCGCCACCTTGGTATTCCTTCCCGCGTGGTCATGGGGTTCTATCCTGACCCCAAGAGCCCTGAGAATGGCGCCGGGGATATCAAGATCACGGGTAAGGACGTCCACGCCTGGGTTGAGGTGGCGTTTGACCGCGTGGGATGGGTTGCCTTCGATCCCACCCCGCCCAAGGACAACGTGCCCATCCCGCCGGACCCGGAAAACAAGTCCAAACCCAAGCCGCAGGTACTGCAGCCGCCGCCCCCGCCGCAGGAGCCCGCTGACCTGCCGCCGGATTCCACCCCGGATGCCCTGGATGCAGACGAGAAGAAAAACAACCCGTGGCTTTTCTGGGGTCCGCTGCTCGCGGCTATTGGCGTGGCACTGATTCCGTTGGGGATCCTCGCCTTGCCGCTGCTGCTGATTCTCCTGCTGAAATCACGACGCCGGAAGGCCCGTTTCCGTGATGGCCACCCGGCCCAGCGGGTTGGCGCCGGATGGAACGAAGTGCTGAGCCTGGTCACCGATATGGGTGCCTCGATTGACACCAAGTCCACCAGGCGCGAGTCGGCCTCGGTCATTGCTGACGCGTTCCCCACTACCGGAACTACCACCACCCTGCTTGCCCACCGGGCGGACGCCGCTGTGTTCGGCGCGGGCCAGCCCAGTGAGGACCAGGTCAAGGAGTACTGGGAGATCGTTGATACATCGTTGACGGACATCACGGGAAGCGTGGGATTCTGGAAACGGCAGCAGGCACGGTTCTCGCCACGCTCGTTGCTGTCAGATGGCCGCGCGGCCCTTCGTCGCCGTCAACAGGGCACCACCGAGCCTGCGAAGCGCCGCTTCACGTTGCCGTTCAAGAAGGACACCACTGATGAGCAATGAGACAGAACTTTGCCCGGCTTGCCGGCACGGGGTCCGTCCGGGCGCGACGTTTTGCACGCAATGCGGTTCACCGCTGAATAACCGTGGCGCCCGCAAGGTGGGCAACATCAACCATGCCCAGAAGGCGGCGTTGGAGTTCGCCAACCGGCATGGTTTCTCCGATCCCGGTAGTATCTCGGTAGTGTCGGCTCCGGCGTCGCCGATGCAGCACGGAGCAAAAACCATGCCGGACCGTATGCCTGGGCCAGGGGGAGGGACCACTATGACCACCAAGCTCGAATTGGCGCCCGCCTCTGCCGGGAAGCGACTGGGCGCTGCTGTGCTGGACTGGTTGGGTCCCGTCGCCGTGCTGGCCACCACGTTCGCCATTGGAATTGCCGGCATCACGCAGACCCGCCGGAACGGCTTCATTGTCTATGACACTGGCCTGTTGGTTCTCCTGGGGAGCATCGGTTTAGGCGTGACCGTGGTGTACATCTTTGTCCTCCTTGGTCTGGAGGCGAAGTCAGGAAATACCATCGGCAACCAGCTCATGGGCATCCGCAGTGCGGATTCTGATGGCTATGCGCCGGGCGCAGGTGTTGTTTTTGTTCGAGGGATCCTCACTGGCGGCCTCTTGCTGCTGGGGTTCATTGTTGCCGTCATCTTGTCGGCGCTTGGACAGATCGGACTGGTGTTGTGGATCGCCCTGCCGCTGATGTTCCTCGGTGTAGTTTGGGCTTTCCTTGTAGTCGTATCCAACGCCTGGGACACCAATGGCAAGCTGCGTGGCTGGCAGGACAAAGCGGCAAAGTCCTTGGTGTTCGATGTGAACGCCGGTCGCAATCCGGTAACCACGGGTGGCATCCAAGGTCCCTACAGTTTCGCGCCTATGGATCTCCCTCCGGTTCAGCCCGTCGCTTCCCCGGTCCCTTCCGGGCCCACACAGGGCGCGCGTCCGAGCGCGAATCCACTTCCGGCTCCGGCGCAGGCCACTCCCGCGGCACCGGCTGGCCAGCCTTCGCATGATCCTAACCAGTGGCGCCCACCCACAGCGCCCTTCACGCCGGCACCCCGCACACCGGCAGCGCACACACCAACAGCACCGATTGCACCAGCGTCATCGAGCCCCGCCGTGGTCGCACCACAGCAGGCACCCGCGGCCGCCGCCCATCCGGACGACGACGTGGAGCGCACCCAGATGCGCCCCGGGGCAGCCCGTGCCCAGGCCGTCCTGCGGATTCGGATCGATGACGGCCAGGACGTCCAGTTGGGCGGGTCTGTCCTCCTCGGCCGGAACCCGGCGCCGCAGCCCGGGGAAACCGTGGAACAACTGCTGCCCGTGTCAGACCCCGGCCGGTCGATCTCCAAAACGCATCTGCACCTGCGCGTTGATGGCGACGGCGTCTGGGTCACGGACCGTAACTCCACCAATGGCAGCGCTGTCACCACCCCTGACGGCATCCAGACCAGGATCCACCCGGGCGAAGCGAGCTTTGTCCGTCCCGGTTCCACCGTTCACTTCGGGGACCGTTCCTTCCACCTAGGACAAGCATGAATTCACAGCCGGCCACACCCGCCAACGCCGAGGCGGGTCCCGCCGCAGGCGGATCCTCTTTTCGGCTCAGCTACGGGTACGGAACGGACCGCGGGCTTCGCCGCGAACTGAACGAAGACTCGTTCATTGCGTCAGACCCCGTCTTCGCCGTTGCCGACGGCATGGGCGGGCATGAGGCGGGCGAGATCGCCAGCGGCATGTGCGTCAGGGCTTTGGGCAGCGCCCCTGAATTGTCGGCCGGCGTGCGCACCGCTTCAGCGGCCGACCTTCAGTCATGCTTGCTGAAGGCCGACGCTGCCATCCGCAACGCAACGGGAGCGCGCGCCGGGACTACGCTGTCCGGCGTTGTGGTGGTGGAGCAGATGGGCCTGCCCTACTGGCTGGTCATGAACATCGGCGATTCCAGGACTTACCGCCTCAGCCAAGGGGAGTTTGCGCAGGTAAGCGTTGACCACTCCGAGGTGCAGGAACTGGTGGATTCCGGGGATATCACAGCGGAGCAGGCTACCGTCCACCCGCGCCGCCACGTTGTTACCCGCGCCCTGGGTACCGGCGACGAAACCGAGGCCGATTTCTGGTTGCTTCCCATCCAGGAAGGTGACCGGATCATGATCTGCTCGGACGGTCTCAACGGGGAGCTGGGCGATGACCACATGTTCCGCATCCTTAGCACCGTTGCCCATCCGCAGGATGCCGTGGACGCACTGATCCAGGCAGCCCTGAGAAGCGGTGGCAGGGACAACGTCACCGTCATCGTCGTGGACGCCAAGAACGTCTTGAACGACGCCGGCATCGCCACCACTGCGCCGCGCCCCGAGGTTGCGTCCGAGGTTGAAGAAGATACTCTTCCCCGGGCCTGGGTGAATGGCACCGACGAGGTCGCAGGGGATGGGCAGGAGGAAGGCGCCGATGGCAAGCAGTAACCACCTCTCGCTGAGCAGATATCAGCAGGGTGACTGGTTCGGCGTAGTGCGGAACGGAACCGTGGTGCTTCTGGGCCCTGACACGCCGCACGCACTGATCGACACCGTTTGGGAGTTGCTGGCGTCCGCACCCGAGGCCCACGAAGTCCTTCATGAGGTGACGGATGCCTTTGGAGTTTCCCTCAGCCGCATCCCGCCTTTCGGAATCATCGACTCAAAGGACGCACTTCGTGTGTTCCTCCGGGGGGATCTCGAACTCGTTGTGCAGATGGCCGGAGGCGAGGAACACCTCACAGGGCGTGACGTCACCACCTGGACTGAACGGCGACTTGCAGACGCCGACTCTTACAGCGTCCGGATAGGGAACAAGCCTTCCCCGTCTGCGGGAATTCCGACGTCGGGTGGAGGCCAGCCGCTGAAAGGCTCGCCCCTGAACAGTCTTCCGCTGGGGGAGGGTGTGGTGCTCCTGGCCTCGCTCGAGGCCTCGGCCCGGGCTGCCGCCCCCGCTGACAGTGAACCTGAGGTCCGGCCCGCAGCCGTATCCGATGAAACCATGATTGGCTACGCGGAAGCGGACCTGGGGCTGACGATCGCACCGGGTCATTTGATCCCCGCCAACGAACCTTCCAGCAGCGAGCCTTCCGCAAGCGAGCCCTTCATTGCCCGGGAACCGGCTGTTGCCGAAGTGCAGGCGTCCGAGGAGGAGAATGGCATCGCCGCGTTACCTGTTCTTGGGGAAGCGGTGGCGCCGGCGGATCAGGTGGCCGGGGAAGCGCCTGACCAGGCCGGGGATGCTGCACCGGCGCAGTCGGTTTCTCCCGTGGATGCGGAGCTGGAACCAGCCAGCGAGGCAGATACGGACGCATCCGAGGTGCCCGTCCACACGAGTACCACTGATCCAATCCTTCCGTCGCTGGAAAACACCACAAACTATGACCATCTGTGGGACAAGACGGTGATGCGCAACATCGAGGACGCGGCAGTCCGCACGGACGAAGGGTCTGACGACCATGACTCGCCTGCGTCCGCTGCACCGGATGCCCCACCAGCTATGGAACAGATGTCGCCGGCGCCGGTGAACCTGTCGCCAACCCCGTCCGCCGAAGCACCAAGTGGCCTGATTGACTCCGTTCCCTGGCTGCGCAGCAGTTCCTCGGCCCCTGAACCGGGCAGTGACCAGCAGTCAGTTCCGTCCAAGCCCGTAGCCGATCCTGCGGCCCAAGTGCCGGCCGCTTGGTCGTCGGCTCCGGCGGCCATGGCCGCGGACGAGGACTCTGACCATGACGGACAGACCATCATGAAAAGTAGCCTTCCCACCGAAGAGTCCGGCGCAAAGGCTGTTGTTGGACGCGCGGAGGCGTCAGCCGTCAACGGGCCGAGCGTTTTGGCACGGATGTGCTCCCAAGGCCACGCCAACCCGCCAACGTACCCGCAGTGTTCGGTGTGCGGTGTTGCCGTTTCCGGCGACGCCATCCACGTCCCACGTCCCAGGCTGGGCCGGATGAGGTTGTCTACAGGTGAGTTGATTGATCTTGACCAGTCGCTCATCATCGGCCGCCAACCGTCGGTTTCCCGTGTGCAAGGCGGCACCATGCCGCGTCTGGTCCAAGTGGACAGCCCTGGTGGGGATATTTCCCGCTCCCACGTGGAGGTACGGCTTGAGGGTTGGCACGTCATGTTGTGCGACCTGAAGGCAACCAACGGCACTGTGCTCATCCGGGAAGGCCAGGCACCCCGCCGGCTTGCCCAAAACGAAATGGCCATCCTGCTGGACGGCGACATCGCCGAGCTGGGCGACAACATTTCATTGCGTTTCGAGGAGATTCTTTGAGTTCCAAGAGGCCCCCTGCGCCGCCTCCACCCATCCCGGGTTTCAAGTACATCAGCCTGCTCGGCTCCGGTGGCTTCTCGGATGTCTACCTTTATGAGCAGGATCGACCGCGCCGAAAAGTAGCGGTCAAGGTGCTGTTGTCCGATTTGAAGACCGAAGGGGCCCGCCGCCGTTTCGAGTCCGAAGCGAACCTCATGGCGCAGTTGTCGTCGCACCCTTACATCGTGACGATCTTCGAAGCCGAGATCACCGAGAACGGACACTCTTACCTCGCCATGGAGTACTGCTCCAGGCCGAGCCTCGACGTCCGCTATCGTCGCCAGCGCTTCAGCGTGGATGAGGTCCTGGCCGTCGGCATCCAGGTGGCTTCCGCCGTCGAGACCGCTCACCGGGCAGGAATTGTGCACCGGGACATCAAGCCTGCCAACATCCTCGTCACCGATTACAACCGGCCTGCGCTGACTGACTTTGGTATCTCCGGCACCATCGGCGCTGACACCGAGGACGACGCCGGCATGTCCATCCCGTGGTCCCCGCCGGAGCAGTTCCGCGGAGGTGCCGTTGATGGTGTTCCTGTGGACATTTGGGCCCTGGGTGCAACGCTGTACACGCTGCTGGCGGGTCGTTCACCCTTTGTCCTCCCGGGACAGGACAACTCGCAGCGGGAACTGATCTCCCGCATCACCAACTCACCACTGCCCAGGCTGGGCCGTGCCGACGTTCCGGAGTCCCTGGAACTCGTTCTCGCCACGTCCATGGCCAAGTCACCGGAATCCCGTTATTCCTCGGCGCACGCTTTCGCGCTGGCACTGCAGCGGATCCAGGCTGAACTGAACCTGTCTGTGACGCCATTCGAGGTTCTGGAAGAACCCGGGCACGGAGACGACCAGCACCCGGACGACAACTTCGAGGAAACCCGGGTCCGGAGCATCGCTTCGATCGATCCCGACGCCTCAGGAACCGCCACCACAGGCTCAGCGCCCACTTTCCCGGCGCGAACCTTCCCGTCCACGGTTCCCGGCGCCACCCAGCAGCCGACACAACAACCGGCCCAGTCCGCCAACCCTCCGCAAACGGTCCCGTCCCACACCGGGCCTTCGGCCCCACCGCAGTTTCACGCTCCGGCATCGGGATACACGGCGCCGGGTTCGTACACTGCACCGGGATCGTACTCAGCCCCCGGCAGCCAAAACGCTCCGGCCGAGCCTGACACGGCAGAGTCCACAGTGCTGCGTGGCTGGCAGCCTTCGCGTCCCCAGGACGATCTTGGCGCAACCGTCAGCCGCTCCAACGCTCCCTCCGGGGCCTCTCCGGTCACGCAGGAGGATGCCCCGCAGGCAGATCACAGCAAGCGCAACCTGTGGTTTGCCGCCACTGGCGCGGCAGTGCTGGTAGCGGCCATTGTGGTGGGCGTGGTGTTGGGCGCCCAGGCGCAGCCCAAGGTTGCACCTACGGAAACGGCAAGCAAGCCGCCAGCAGACGCTTTGAGCGACGGCAGTGTTCCGGAGGTTGCGGGAATGTCCGCGGCGCGGGACACCAAGGACCGGAATATCGTTGTCTTCTCCTGGACAAACCCGGACCCGTTGCCCGGAGACACGTTCAAATGGCGGGTCAAGTCGGCAAAATCCGAAGGCGTCTATGAGACCACGTCCACTGGAAAGGCGTTCCTCGGCGCGCTGGCTGAGCCACCCATCTGCGTGCAGGCAATTATTGTCCGGGCTGACGGAAGTGCCTCACCCGGCGGGCCGGATTCCATCGCCTGCCTGGACGAGTAAACGGCACATGAGACTTACTTACCGCCGACTGAGGAGGCACAGATCATGGGGGATCTAGCAATAGATTTCTGTGGGGAATGGTACGAACCATCCGACGAGGACATCTTCGATATTGGACGCGAAGGTGACTTGGAAGTGGACGACAACCCTTATCTGCACCGACGCTTCCTGCAGATCGCGCGCTACGACGGCATGTGGTGGCTCAGCAACGTCGGCAGCATGCTGTCCGCCACCATTGCTGACGGCTCCGGCGGCATGCAGGCCTGGCTTGCGCCCGGGGCGAGGATCCCGCTGGTCTTCAGCCACACCAACGTGATTTTCACGGCCGGACCTACCACCTACGAGTTCGCTGTTCACTTGAAGACACCGTCCTTCCGGCACGAAGCACGCGATGACGACCAAGCGGGGGACACCACGATCGGACCCGTGGTCTTCACCGATTCGCAAAAGGCGCTCATCGTTGCCTTGGCCGAACCCATGTTGCGGCGCGATGGCACCGGCTTTAGCGCCATTCCGTCATCTGCCGAGGCCGCGAAGCGACTGGGCTGGGCCCTGACCCGTTTCAACCGCAAGTTGGACAACGTCTGCGACAAACTTGACCGCGTAGGCGTCGTGGGCCTCCGCGGCGGGGTTGGAAAACTTGCCACCAACCGCCGGGCGCGCCTGGTGGAACACGCCGTGACGTCACATCTGGTGACTCCGGCTGACCTGCATCTCCTTGAAAAAATGAGTGGAGTCGACGAAGGATGAAGTTCCGCCTGACCTTGCGGCGTGACCCTGCGGAAGCAAAGGACCTCGCCGTAACGGTGGATGGTCGTGCCACCGTGGCTGATATTGCCACCGAACTTTGGGCTGCCGACCCCGCACGAAAGGGGACCGAACCGCCGTCGAACCTGTCCATCAGCGTGGACGAGGCTTTCGTTGGCGGCGGGCTCTCCGGGCACGTCCTGCGGCCGACGGACAACCTGCTGGAGTCGGGGCTGCGGCCAGGGTCCAAGGTCTCACTCGCGCAGGTCAGCGAGCAGTTCGCATCCAACGGGCAGGCCAACGGCAATGGCAGGGGACCGGCAGCGGCGACGTTGCGCGTCATGTCAGGGCCCGACGTCGGACGCGAATTTTCACTGCCTTTCGGCACCAGCTACATCGGCCGGGACCGTGACGCCGACATTCGTTTGTCGGACCCGCTGACGTCCAAGCGCCATGCGCGGATCACGGTGGGCGAAACGGTGGAAATCGTGGACACGAACTCCGCCAACGGCCTCCTCATGGATGGGCTGCCGGTAACCCGGGCAACACTTGAATCCTCCGACACCGTTACTTTGGGTGATACTTCCGTGGGCGTCGTTGCCCTTTCCCGGAACCACGGCGGGGCTCCGTCGTCGCCGCTGGTGGATTTCAATCGCTCCCCGCGTGTGTTGCCCAGGTTCGAGTCGCCCAAGCGCGTGCCGCCTGCGGGGCCGAAGCGCCCGGAACACCAGCCCTTCCCTTACATCATGCTGATCGCGCCGCTCCTGATGGGCGGCGTGCTCTTCGCTTTCACGCAAAACCTGCTCTCCGTGATTTTCATGGCGATGATGCCGCTGTTCATTGTGGGGCACTATGTGGACCACAAAATGCAGAGCAAGCGGCAGGCCAAGGAAGGCCACAAACAGTTCAAAGCCGCCATGCTGGCGTTCCGTGAGGACATCGACAAGCAGCAGAACATTGAGCGCGCTGTCAGGCTCCAGGAAGCGCCGTCCGTGAGCGACACCGTGGACGCGATCTACAAACTCGGGCCCCTTCTCTGGACGCACCGCCCGGAGCATCAGCACTTCCTGGGGGTGCGCTTCGGATTGGGCTCCGCACCATCGCGCATCCAGTTCGACGAACCGGGCGCCAATGAAACTGAACCGCAGTACATGCGGGAAATCCAGGAGTGCCTGCAGCAGGTCCGGGTCATTGAAGGCGTTCCGATCGTGTCGCAGCTGCGCACCTCGGGTTCCTTTGGCGTGGCGGGGGACCGCAGCGTGGTGGACGACGTGGCCCGCGGCATGGTCCTCCAGCTGGTGGGACTCCATTCACCGGCCGAAGTTGTCCTCACGGCACTGACCTCGGCCCGTTCCCGTGAGCGCTGGGACTGGCTGCAGTGGCTCCCGCATGTCGGTTCAGGCCACAGCCCCATATCCGGCGATCATCTCGCTGCCGGCCCCGGTGCCGGTGCTGCCCTGTTGTCGCGGCTCGAAAACCTCGTGGAAGAACGCGAATCCATGGCCAAGGAGCCGGGCCCGCATCCGCGGCCTGGGCTGAAGAACGAGCATGAAGAAGTTCCCGGTCCCGTGGTTCCGGCCGTCCTGGTGATCGTTGAAGACGACGCCCCCGTGGACCGTGGCCGTCTCACGCGGTTGGTGGAACGCGGCCCCGACTACGGCGTGCACGTCATGTGGGTGGCGGCCAACGTACAGTCCCTTCCCGCGGCATGCCGTGACTTCCTCTCGGTGGACGGCGATCACGGCACCACCACCGGCCAGGTCCGGTTGGGCCGCCACACGTACCCGGTGAGCTGTGAAAGCCTCGATGCGGACCTCGCCACGCAGCTGGCACGCATGATGTCGCCGCTGGTGGATGTTGGAAACCCGCTCGACGACGACTCCGACCTCCCGCGCGCTGTCTCCTACGCCACGCTGATCGGCAAGGATCTGATGGACAATCCACAGGCCGTGGCCGAGCGTTGGCAGGAGAACAACTCTGTCCACGCCACGGCCGTGCCCAACCGGAAGGACAACGGCAGCCTCCGCGCGCTGGTTGGTTCCAAAGGTGTGGAGCCGTTCTACCTCGACCTCAAGAACGAAGGTCCGCACGCACTGGTCGGCGGAACCACGGGTGCCGGTAAATCCGAGTTCCTCCAGTCCTGGGTGATGGGCATGGCTGCCGCCTACAGCCCGGACCGTGTCAGCTTCCTGTTTGTGGACTACAAGGGCGGCGCCGCATTCGCCGACTGCCTGCACTTGCCGCACACCGTTGGCCTGGTGACCGACTTGTCCCCGCACCTGGTTCGTCGTGCGCTGACATCCCTGCGGGCAGAACTCCACTACCGTGAACGGCTCCTGAACCGTAAGAAAGCCAAGGACCTCTTGGCGCTGCAACGCGAAGCCGATCCCGAGGCACCCCCGTACCTCATCATCATCGTGGACGAATTCGCGGCGCTGGCTACCGAAGTTCCCGAGTTCGTTGACGGTGTGGTGGACGTCGCCGCCCGTGGCCGGTCCTTGGGCCTGCACCTGATCCTGGCCACGCAGCGGCCCGCCGGTGTCATCAAAGACAACCTGCGTGCCAACACCAACCTCCGCGTTGCCTTGCGCATGGCCGATGAAGTGGACGCAACGGACATCCTTGGCGTCCCGACAGCCGCTTACTTTGACCCGTCCATTCCCGGCCGTGGTGCCGCGAAGACAGGTCCCGGCCGCATCCAGGGCTTCCAGACCGGCTACGCCGGCGGCTGGACGACGGAAAAGCCCCAGCGACCCCGGATCGACATCGTGGAGATGGCGTTCGGGTCCGGCCCCACATGGGAACCGCCCTTGGTGTCGCAGGTTGAAGAAGAACCCGCCGGACCCAACGACATTGCCAGGATGACCGGAAACATCATCCGGGCAGCTGACGTCCTGTCCATCGAGCCTCCCCGGAAGCCATGGCTCAACGAACTCGCCACTACCTACGATTTCTCCAAGCTTCCCAACCCGCGGACCGATGAGCGGCTCTTGCTCGGCGTGGCGGATGACCCCGCCCACCAGGACCAGCCCACAGTGTTCTACGAGCCGGACAAAGACGGCAACATGGCCGTCTACGGCACGGGCGGATCCGGTAAGTCGGCGGCACTGCGCGGGATCGCCATCGCCGCAGCTGTCACACCGCGTGGTGGGCCGGTTCACGTCTATGGCATCGACTGTGGTTCCTCGGGACTCAAGATGCTTGACGGCCTTCCGCACGTTGGCGAAATCATTAACGGCGACGACGTGGAGCGCGTAGGGCGCCTGCTGCGCTGGCTCAAGGAAGTGGCGGACGACCGGGCAGCACGGTTCGCTGAGGTCCGGGCCTCCACCATCGTCGAATACCGGCAGCTGGCCAACCGCCCGGAGGAGAAGCGCATCTTCATCCTGGTGGACGGAATGTCTTCGTTCCGTGAATCCTACGAGTACAGCAACTTGTCTGCGCTGTGGGACATCTTCCTGACACTGGCCACCGACGGACGTCCCTTGGGCATCCACCTGGTAGTCAGCGGTGACCGCACCAACTCTGTTCCGGCGTCGCTCCTTGCCTCCATCCAGAAGCGGCTGGTCCTGCGCCTCAGCTCCGAAGACGACTATATGACCCTGGACGTCCCCAAGGATGTCCTCAACGCTGCATCGCCTCCCGGGCGTGGCCTGCTGGACGGGTTGGAAGTTCAGCTCGCCGTGTTGGGAGGGAACTCGAACCTCGCGCTCCAGGCCCGGGAAGTGGCCAAGCTCAGCCAGGCGATGCTCCGCCAGGGACTCGAGCAAGCACCGCAGATCCAGCGGCTTCCGGAACTGGTGGACCTGGACATCCTGCCCACCGGCGCCCCGGACAACCCAGTGATTGGTGTCGACGACGAAACGCTGGGTTCGGCGGCCATCGCCGCCAAGGGATCACTTCTGCTGGCTGGCCCCCCAGGCGCCGGACGCACAGTCGCCCTGGTCACCTTGGCCTACGCCTTGCGGCGTTCCAACCCGCGCACTGATTTGATCTACATCGGTTCCCGGCGTTCCGCCGTGGCATCACTGAACATCTGGAGCAGGTCATTGGTGGGGCCGGACGAGGTCTCGGACGTAGTGGACGACCTGATCGACAAAGCCTCGGATAACCCTGGCACCATGGCCATCTTCATCGAGGGCCTCACTGAGTTCACGGACACCTTGGCCGAATCCGGCGTGGGACGTTTGGTCACGGCCGCAATCAAGGCTGATCAGTGGGTGGTGGGCGAGTCTGAGACCTCCACATGGTCCCAGGCATGGTCCCTTGCCCAGCCGTTCAAATCCGGACGCCGCGGGCTTCTGCTCAACCCCGGAGATGTGGAAGGCGACAGCCTCCTCAACACCTCCTTGGGCCGCATCAGCAAGGACTTCATCCCGGGCCGCGGATACATCGTGGGCCGTGGAAAGGTACGCAAGCTGCAAATCGCCATGCCGCCTGAAAACCGTAGCTAGGAGGCTGCCTACATGCGACGCCCCGTAATTCCAGCCGTGGTGCTGGCTGTTGGATTGCTGTGTGCGCCCGCTGCAGCCGCACACGCTGCGCCGTGCGATGGGAAGATCCTCTGCGTACCCTCGGAGGCACCCACGGAACCGGAAGCCACGCAGCCCGGGCTCGCTCCGGAAACGGACAAGATTCCGTCATCCAAACCGGAGCCGACCCGGGTCAGGGAGCCTGAGGTTGCTCCTGCGCCTGCCCCGCCGGTTCAAGCCCCGCCGGTGCAAGCCCCGGTTCAAGCCCCGCAGCCTGTTCAGGTTCCGCCACAACCGGCGGCGACCCAGTTCGTCACCGTAGCGCCTCAGGGGACCGATGCGGCGTCGAACTCGGCCGAACCCACCGCAACCTCTGGTGCGACGTCCGCGTCAGCAACGCCGTCGTCCTCTCCTTCCACTGGTTTCGCAAGCGCAAGCCCGGGCAAGTCCTCCAACTGGAACACGCCGGTGGATAAGGGCAAGGAGACGGAAGCGGCCGCGTTGGCTTCGAGCTCATTCTCGGGTCCCAACATGCTCGGACTGTTCGGCCTCCTGGGGGCCGTCCTGGTGGTTGGCCTGGGAGGGCTGGCATTCGCGTTATGGAGCAAGAACCGGCTGTCGTCCCACTAGCAGCTCTTTAATGTCCGTGGGTTACGGCAAGATAGACCTGTGAGCACACCAGAGAATCCGGATCCGGTCGACACCACAACCCAAGACGCCGCTGCGGCAATCGTCGCGGAGGAAGGGACTCCGCCGTCGGAGTCCCTGCGGGATGAGTACGAGCAATTAGCGGACCTGGTCCGTAAGTACCGGTATGCCTACTACCAGGAAGACTCGCCAACGGTTTCCGATGCGGAGTTCGACGAACTGTACCGCCGGCTGGAGGAACTGGAAGCACTGCACCCGGAGCTCGTCTCCAATGACTCGCCCACCCAGGAGGTTGGTGGCGAGGTCTCGTCCGCTTTCGCGGCGGTGGAGCATCTGCAGAGGATGTACAGCCTTGACGACGTCTTCTCCTTGGACGAGCTTGAAGCCTGGGTCCGCAAGGCTGCAGCGTCGGTGGCGAAGCTCGGCGATTCCGTCCCGCCCATCGCCTGGCTGACTGAACTGAAGATCGATGGCCTTGCCGTCAATCTGCTGTACCGGGACGGGAAACTGGTCCGTGCCGCCACCCGGGGCGACGGCACCACAGGTGAGGACATCACTCACAACGTCCTCACCATCAAAGAGATCCCACGGCAGCTCAGCGGTTCAGGCTATCCGTCGGAAGTAGAAATCCGTGGCGAGGTGTTCATCCCCTCCAAGGCCTTCGTCGAGTTCAACGAGACGCTCGTCGCCGCCGGCAAAGCACCGCTTGCCAACCCCCGCAACGCCGCCGCTGGATCGCTTCGCCAAAAGGATCCAGCTGAAACCGCCAAGCGTCCGCTCAGCATGTTCGTCCACGGCATCGGCGCCCGTGAAGGGCTCGAAGCGAAGAGCCAGTCAGAAACGTACAAGCTCCTTGAAGAATGGGGGCTCCCGGTCAGCCCATACCTCAAGGTGTTGGACACGTTCGACGACGTCCTGAAGTTCATCGCCGACTATGGTGAGCGCCGGCATAAGCTCCTGCATGAGATCGACGGCATCGTGGTCAAGATCGATGACTTCGCCACCCAACGTGCACTTGGTTACACCTCCCGGGTTCCCAGGTGGGCTGCTGCCTACAAGTACCCGCCCGAAGAAGTCCACACCAAGCTCCTGGACATCGCCGTGAACGTTGGCCGAACAGGGCGTGTGACTCCCTTCGGCCTGATGGAGCCGGTGAAGGTGGCCGGTTCCACGGTGGGAATGGCTACCCTGCACAACCAGGACGTGGTCAAGGCCAAGGGTGTCATGATCGGCGACATCGTCGTTCTCCGTAAGGCAGGAGACGTCATTCCGGAGATCGTCGGCCCGGTGCTGGCCCTGCGTGACAAACAGGATCCGCCGGTTCGCGAATTCGTGATGCCCACGGAATGCCCGTCATGTGGCACGCCGTTGGCGCCGTCGAAGGAAGGCGATGTGGACATTCGTTGCCCCAACGCCAAGTCCTGCCCCTCGCAGCTGCGGGAGCGCGTGTTCCACCTCGCGGGCCGCGGCGCGTTCGATATCGAGGCGCTCGGGTGGGAGGCCGCTATTGCCCTCACACAGCCGGCTGAGCCTGAGACGCCGCCCCTCACCAGTGAGGCCGGCCTGTTCAGCCTGACGCGTGAAGACCTGGCGGACGTCAAGATCCGCAGGGAAAAGCGGTCCAAGGGTGTGGGAACGGGCGAATACGAGCTCGTCCCGTACTTCTACACCAAGGGAACGGCCAAGTCTCCCTCCAAGCCCACTGCAACGACGGAAAAACTGTTCGTGGAGCTGGAAAAGGCGAAGACGCAGCCGCTGTGGCGAGTACTTGTAGCGCTCTCCATCCGGCACGTCGGGCCAACTGCTTCGCGTGCTCTTGCCACCGCATTCGGAAGCATGGATGCCATTCGCAATGCCACGGAAGAGCAAATGGCTCACGTTGACGGCGTCGGACCCACCATTGCCGTGGCGCTCAAGGAATGGTTCGCCGTGGACTGGCATAACGAGATCGTGGACAGCTGGGCGGCCGCCGGGGTGCGCATGGAGGATGAACGGGACACCTCGGTGCCCCGCACCCTTGAGGGGCTCACGGTGGTAGTTACCGGTACGCTGCCTAACTTCAGCCGCGACGAAGCCAAGGAAGCCATCATCATCCGCGGCGGCAAAGCCTCCGGCTCCGTCTCCAAGAACACCAGTTACCTGGTGGCCGGTGAAAGTGCCGGCACCAAGCTGGACAAGGCCGAGCAACTCGGCGTGCCGGTGCTGGACGAGGACGGCTTCCGCGAGCTCCTGGCCAACGGGCCGGCACAGACCGGGACGGAAGCTGAAGCCGCAACGGATGAAGCAACCGTAGTGGATAAAACAGCAGCGGAAGCGGCCTCCGAATGACGGACGCCGGAGAACTGCTTGCTGTAGCAAAACGTGCGGCGGCTGCGGGCGCTGCTGTCCTTGCACAGTGGTCCGCCACCGGCACGGGCGGCGACGGTCTGGAAACCAGCAACAAGGGCGAGGCCGGTGACTGGGTCACCGCTTTTGACGTCGCAGCTGAGAACGCGGTCCGTGAAGCGATCATTGTCGAACGGCCCCACGACACGATCACGGGGGAGGAACACGGTACTATCCGGCCCGAACGGCCCTCGGGATACCGCTGGTCCATCGATCCCCTGGACGGGACCACCAACTTCATCCGCAACATCGTCTATTACGCCACCTCCGTTGCCGTAGCAGATTCCGACGGCGTCTGGCAGGCCGGCGTGGTTCACGCGCCGGCGTTGGGGCGCATCTATTCCGCGGCCCGCGGACATGGCGCGTGGATGGAAGCCGGGGGAGAGGCGACGCGCCTGGCGGGTCCGGTTCCCGGGCGCACCGGCCTCATCCTGGCCACCGGCTTCAGCTACGATCCCGCTACCCGGGCAAGCCAATCTGAAGGCCTCGCAGGGCTCATGGACGGATTTGCCGACGTCCGACGTTTGGGCTCGGCTGCACTGGACCTCTGCTTGGTGGCGGACGGAACCTTCGACGCCTACGGTGAGCGGGGCCTCAACGAGCACGACTTCGCTGCAGGTGCGCTGATTGCGGAAGAAGCGGGTTGCTGGGTGCGCCGGCCTCGCCTGGAGAGCCCACTGGATGGCGGTCCGAGCACAAAAGACCGGTTGTCGGCCTGGATGTGTGCAGGGACCTTGGAACTCTCCGGCAAATTCCCGTTGTGACTATTCGCAAGTGACCATCAACCATTGATCAAAGCACTCGCCATCGCCAACTACCGGTCCATCCGGGATCTCGCCATCGAGTTGCATGGCCTGGACATCGTGACCGGAGCCAACGGCAGTGGGAAGTCCTCCCTCTATCGGGCACTTCGGCTGCTCGCCGAATGCGCCGGCGGTGACTCCGGAAACGTGGTGGGCTCCCTGGCCCGGGACGGCGGGTTGGCTTCCACACTGTGGGCTGGGCCCGAGTCCATCAGCGAGGCTATGCGCCGTGGTGAAGTACCCGTCCAAGGGACGGTCCGTCGGGAGTCGGTAAACCTGAAGCTGGGCTACTCCAGTGACGACTTCGGTTATCTGGTGGACCTTGGCATGCCGGCATCCAGCGGCGCCGGGTTTGACCCGGAAACCGGCCGTTCCCGGCCTTCGGCCTTCAGCCTGGACCCGGAGATCAAACGGGAACAGATCTTTTCCGGTCCCGTGGCACGGCCCGGTTCGTTGCTGGTGGACCGCAAGGGCAGCCTCGCCAAGCTGCGCGGACCGGATGGCGAGTGGACCGAACTGTCCCGGCGTTTGGACACCTTCCAGAGCATGCTGACGGAGGTCTCGGACCAGGACCGTGCACCGGAAGTCCTGCGGGTCCGTGACTCGGTTCGTTCATGGCGCTTCTACGATCATTTCCGCACTGATGCCGAAGCTCCTGCACGTCAGGCGCAGCTCGGGACACGCACCCCTGTGCTGCATCACAGCGGCAAGGATCTCGCCGCCGCACTCCAAACGCTACGCGAGGTGGGCTTCGAGCGGCAGTTGGATGCCGCCGTCGACCACGCCTTTCCCGGAAGCCGTTTGGAGATCGCCGTCAGCGACGGCCGGTTCAGTGTGGAGTTGCGGCAGCCGGGCATGCTCCGGCCCATGAAAGCCGCTGAACTTTCGGACGGAACGCTGCGCTTCCTCCTGCTCACCGCTGCATTGCTGACGCCGCGGCCCCCGGAGCTCATGGTCCTCAACGAACCCGAGACAAGCCTTCACGTTGACCTGATGCCGGCACTGGCCGGACTGATTGTCCAGGCCAGTGCCAACAGCCAGATGATCGTGGTGACCCACTCCGAGGCCTTGCTCAAGGCACTTCGCGAAAGCGGAGCCGCCCACGAGCATGAGCTCTACAAGGACCTGGGCGAGACCAGGATCAAGGGTTTGGGACCGCTGGAAGGTCCGTTGTGGAGCTGGCCCAAGCGTTGAAGTGCTTTACCTCAAAGAACGACGACGACGGGCCGGCTCAGTCAGCCACACCGGTTCATAGCCGGCATCAGCTGCGTTGAGGGTTGTTCCGGGCGGCACGATCTCGTCGATCCTGTCCAGCACATCGGGGGACAACGTGAGCTTGTCTGCCCCGAGAGCTGCTTCGAGGTGGTCGAGGGTTCGTGGACCGATGATCGCCGAGGTGACGGCAGGGTGTTCGAGAACGAAGGCCAAGGCCAGATGAACCAAGGAAAGCCCGGCCTGTTCCGCCAGCTCCGTCAGCTCGAGCACGGCCTTCGTCTTGAGGGCGTTCCCGGGAAGGTTCGGGTCGTGCCGGGCTGGTTGGCGGGCCGCTCGGCTCGACGCAAGGTGACCGCCGTCGGCCTTGATCCTGCCTGACAACCACCCACCGGCGAGCGGACTCCATGGCAGGACGCCGAGTCCGTGCTGCTGCGCCAAAGGCAGGACTTCGCGCTCGGCGCCCCGTGCCAGGATCGAGTAGGGCGGTTGTTCGGTGACCGGCCGCTCCCGATGGCGCTCGCGGGCCACGTACTGGGCTTCGACGATCTGGCCGGGGAGGAACGTGGACGTGCCGATGTAACGGATCTTGCCTTGGGTGACGAGGTCGCTGAGCGCTCCCAGGGTCTCGTCGATGTCCGTGTCGGGATCGGGCCGGTGCACCTGGTAAAGGTCGATCCAGTCTGTCTGCAGCCTGCGGAGGCTGTCCTCGACTTCCCGGATGATCCAACGCCGCGAATTGCCGGCTTGGTTCACGTCGTCGCCGAGGCGTCCGTGGACTTTCGTGGCCAGAATGACCTGATCGCGCCGACCCTGCAGGGCCTTGCCCACAATTTCCTCTGACTCGCCCTGGGAATACACGTCGGCGGTGTCCACCAGGTTGATGCCGGCGTCCAGTGCCCGATGGATGATGCGGATGCTGTCATCGTGGTCGGGATTTCCGATGGCCCCGAACATCATGGTCCCCAACGTCAGCTGGCTGACCTTGACGCCCGTTCGGCCCAGGTTCCGGTATTCCGTCATCAGAACGCCGACCCGATGGACGTGAGCTGCTTGCCCTCGGAACCGGCAAAACGGTTTTCAGGCCGGGCCAAGCCGTAGTGCCCCCGCAGTGTGGACTCGGTGTATTCGGTGCGGAACAGGCCGCGTTGCTGGAGGATCGGCACCACCTGGTCGACGAAGATCTCCAAACCGGAGGGGAGGACCGGCGGCATGATGTTGAAGCCATCTGCGGCGCCGGCAAAGAACCAGTCCTGGATGGCGTCGGCAACCTGTTCGGGTGTTCCGGAGAAGGTGCGGTGCCCTCGTCCTCCACCCAGGCGGCCGATCAGCTGGCGAACGGTGAGCTGCTCGCGGCGGGCCAGTTCCACGATCAGCGTGTAGCGGCTCTTAGCTCCTTCAATATCGTCCTCGGAGGGCAGGTCTGCGGGCAGTTGGCGGTCCAGGGGAAGGTCTTCCGGGGCCAGGCGCAGTGTCTTGGCCAACTGCTCCCGGGCGTACTCGGGCTTGATGAGTTCGTCGAGCTCGCGCTCAAGCTTCAGGGCTTCAGCCTCCGTGGAACCTATAACGGGGACGATGCCCGGCAGGATCTTGATGCCTTCCGGGTCGCGGCCCACGGCTGCTGTACGTGCCTTGAGATCCGAATAGAAGGCCTGGGCATCGGCCAAGGTCTGGTGGGCGGTGAAGACAGCTTCGGCGTACTGCGCCGCCAGCTTCTTGCCGTCCTCGGAAGAACCGGCCTGCACGATCAGCGGGTGCCCCTGCGGCGAACGGGGGACATTGAGCGGTCCGCGGACACGGAAGTGCTTGCCTTCGTGCTCAATGGCCCGGATCTTGCTGTCATCGCCCCACACGCCCTCGGCCTTGTCCGCCAGCACGGCGTCGTCTTCCCAGCTGTCCCAGAGCTTCTGCGCCACCTCAATGAACTCGGCAGCCCGCTCATAGCGGACGGCGTGTGCCGGTTGGTCATCGACGCCGAAGTTGCGCGCGGCATCCGGTCCCGCCGTCGTGACGACGTTCCAGCCGGCGCGGCCGCCGCTGACCCAGTCCACTGAAGCAAAGCGGCGTGCCAGGTTGAAGGGGTCGTTGTAGGTAGTCGAGGCGGTGGCGATCAAACCGATCCTCTGCGTGACCGCTGCAATGGCGGTCAGCAGTACCGTGGGCTCCAGTTTGCCAGCAGGACGGCGACCCACCTCGCCGAACAGGACGGGCGAGTCGGCGAAGAAGATGGAGTCCAGCTTTCCGCGTTCAGCGGTGCGGGCCAGATGCTGGTAGTGCTCCACCTTGGTGGAGGACAAAGGGTCGCTTTCGGGCAGCCGCCACGATGCTTCGTGATGGCCTGTGCTCATGAGGAAAGCGTTCAGGTGAAGTTTGCGCTGTGGTTCGGTCATGGGGTTTCTCCTTGGATTGAATATGAGGGTTTAGGCAGCAGCGTGGACGCCGAGGGCTTCGAGCAGTTCGCCCCTCAGCGTTGAATGGTCGACGGCGGTCCCGGCTTTGCGCTCAAGGGAGACGCGGCCGTCGCGGAGGACGACGACGCGGTCGGCCAGCGTGATGGCTTCGTCGACGTCGTGGGTTACGAGGAGGACCGCCGGGCGATGGGCGGCGACGAGGTCCTTCAACAGCACATGCATCTTTAGCCGGGTGAGGGCGTCGAGGGCACCGAAGGGTTCATCGGCCAAGAGCAGCTTGGGTTCACGAACCAGCGACCACGCCAAAGCGACGCGTTGCTGTTCACCGCCGGACAGCTCATGCGGCCAGGCCTTCTCGCGGTCGGCAAGTCCCACCTCGGCGAGGGCGTGGCGCCCGCGGGCATCGGCGTCGTGATCCCTGAGTCCCAAAGTGACGTTGCCCAGTACGCTGTCCCACGGCAGCAGGCGGGAATCCTGGAAAACTACGGACACCTGGTCCGGCACCTTCACCACGCCGCTGCCCCGGACATCGCGGTCCAAGCCTGCGAGGGCCCGCAGCAGGGTGCTCTTGCCGCAGCCGCTCGGGCCGAGGAGGGCCACAAACTCGCCGGGT
The DNA here is from genome assembly GCF_056279165.1 of Paenarthrobacter sp. TE3676. Classification (NCBI taxonomy): domain Bacteria; kingdom Bacillati; phylum Actinomycetota; class Actinomycetes; order Micrococcales; family Micrococcaceae; genus Paenarthrobacter; species Paenarthrobacter sp. TE3676. The sequence continues at coordinate 217,213 of NZ_JBWBQU010000008.1, read as the reverse complement.
GCAATGTCGAGGTCGACTCCGTTGAGGACGCCCTTCGGGCCGAAGCTGCGGATGAGGTTGCGGACAGAGACCTCGTGGGAGGGGCCGGTGCGCGGTGTGCCTAGCCCGCCAGCGTGCGTTGCCATGACAGTGCCTTTCGTTCGAGGAGCCGGACAGCGGCGTCGGAAAGCAGGCCGAGGATGCCATAGACGGCCAGGCCCAGGACGATGATGTTCGTTTGGCCATACGTGCGGGCGAGCTCCATCATGTAGCCGATGCCACTGGTTGAGTTGATCTGTTCCACTACCACCAGCGACACCCACGCGCCGGTGACTGCGAAGCGGAGTCCCAGGAAGAACCCCGGCAGAGCCCCCGGCAAGACGACGCGGCGGATGAATCCGGCCCGGCTAAGGCCGACGGTTTGTGCCAGTTCGACATACCGCAGGTCTATGCCCCGCAAACCGGCATGAGTTTGGAGATAGATCGGAACGAACACTCCCAGAGTGATGGTGAGGACCTTCATGGTTTCGTCGATGCCAAACCAGAGGATGAGCAGCGGGATCAGGGCGAGACCGGGAATCGCCCGCTTGATCTGCACCGGACCGTCGATCAGGGATTCGCCCACGCGGCTCAATCCGGACAGGACCGCAAGCAACGCACCCACCACGATGCCGAAGAAGAGGCCCAAACCTGCCCGCTGTGCCGAGATCGCCAGGTTCTCCTGTAGCCGGCCATCGGCGATCAACTCGCCCGCCGTGGACACCACGGTCCACGGTTCGGACAGGATGCGCGGGTCAAGCAGGCCTGTAGCCGAGGCAACCACCCATATCAGGATCAGCGCGGCCGGACCCACCAAACCCGCAAAACGGCGACGCTTGCCAGGACCCAGTCGACGGCTCGTCGGGCGGACGTCAGGCCTTCCCGTGAGGGCCGGGTCAAGGTGAGGCTCGACGACGGCACCCGGGGGAGCTGCGACGTCGCCCCTTGGCGGGGGAGTGGTCGGCGTAGTTGCGTGCCGGGCGGCAGTTGTAGTCATGGCTATGCTCCCTTCCCGGCTGCCGCGTAAGCCGTCCCGGCAATGGCCTCGAACCGGAGGTCGTACAGCTTGGCGGCGTCCAGCTCGGGCTTCTTCTGTTCCTTGGCTAGGAGGTTGATAGTCTGCTGGTGGCGGGAAATGGCTTCCGTCCATGAGGTGGGGAGGTCGCGCTCGCCGGCGGCATCAATCAAGTACTGGCCGTCCTCAGCGGATAGCCCTTGGTTCTTGACGTAGTAGCCTTCGAGCCATTCTTTGGGGTGGTCTTGGATCCAGCGTTGGGCCTGGCCCCAGAGCTCGACGTATTGGGCAAGCGCTGCCGCTTTGGCTGGGTCATCCAGCACCTTGGCTGGCGCGTAGAGGTGGCCGGGGTCATCCCTGAGACCGTGCCGCAGGGTGGTTCCGCCGTCGGCGCCGTATTTGGCGAGGTAGCGCTTGATCTGGACACCGCCGAGTGGCGCGGCGTCCACCTGCTTGCTGGAGAGGGCTGTGGAGTAGGTGTCGCCGGTGCTGGGCAGTTCCACGAGCTTCACGTCGCTTTGCTGGAGTCCGGCCTTTTCGAGGATCCGCAACACCAAGGCGCCCTGTGCCTGGCCGGGGCTGTAGGCGATTTTCTTGCCGCGAAGGCCTTGAAGGTCGGTGATGCCGGCCCCGGGTGCCACGCCGAGTTCGTACAGGGGGTGGTTCACGGCATCCTGCCGATAGACGCTGGCGACGATGCGGACATCCAAGCCGGTCCATGTTGCGTGAATGGGTGGGATGTCGGCCACGGATCCCACATCAAGGGCGTTGGCCCGGAACGCTTCAGTAGTGGCAGGGCCACCGGAAATGTTGGCGAACTTCACGGGGAAGCTGAGTTTCTTGTCCAAGCCGGACAATTCCAGTGCGACTTGTACGGAGGGGTCGCCCACCACCAACGTGGTCCCTTCCGGGACGTTGGTTGCCAGTGGTGCCGTGACTTGGGCCGCTTGCGTTGCTTGTCCGCCTGCGGTGGCTGCTCCGCCGCAGGCGGTGAGCAGGCCGAGGGCGGGAATGGCCAGGAGGGCGGCAAGGACGTGGCGGCGGTTGGGTGTTTTGGGGAGTTTTTGGGCGCGGAGGGACGCGGGTAGCATGCAAAAGCCTTTCAGGTGCGGGAGGGTTTCGCTGGACCGGAGCCGAAGGCTTCAACGGGCAGCGCTGCAGATCGCTAGTTCTGAAGGCAGGACGGACAGCAGGAGTGAGCCTGCGCTACGTTTGTTTGGAAATCGGTCGCGGGCATCTGTTCCTCCTGTTCTGTATCCACGAAGTTGTCACGGCTATGAAGGCGTCAGTACTTCGCCGTGTGGCAACTCAAGCACGCCCGCAATACCCTGCGCCAGCGTTTCGACATTTGCCCGCAACAGCACGAAACCGGGGTTCACGGCACGCAACGCGGCTCAATTGGACGCCACAGGAGGCAACACAATCGGCAGCCCGACGGAACCGGAGAGGAACAGCGGGAGTCAACCACCCGGCGTCGTGCGTTCCGTTCGAGACTGATAGTTCCATCACGGAAAGGCGCATTTAGCGTTGTTGGTGCGTGAAGGGCGACTACCATTGGTAGGTGCTTTCGCCGATTACCGTCCGTCCCGCCCTGCCCGAAGACTACGACGCCGTTGCCCGCATTACGCAGGACTCCTACGTCACCGCGGGGTATTACGGCGACGCCGATCACCCGTACCTGAAGAAGCTCCAGGACGTGGCCGGACGCGCGGAGCACGCAGAGATCCTGGTGGCAGAGCGCAACGGTGAGGTCATCGGCTCCGTGACGGCAGCACCGGCAGGCGGCGGCTTCTCCGACATCGGCCTGGAAGACGAACTTGAACTGCGTACCCTCGTGGTGGATCCGGCAGTCCAGCGCTCCGGTGCGGGCCGCGCGTTGGTGCAGGCCGTCGTCGACCAAGCCAAAGCCATGAATGGCATCAAGGCTGTGTCCCTGACTACGGGCGCCACGTGGGAAAGCGCCAACGCCCTCTATGCGCGGACGGGTTTTGAGCGGGCCCCGCACCGCGACTGGTTCGTTCCCGGCACCGACATAAAGCTGTTCGTTTACCGGCTGGACCTCCCGCGGTCATAAAGTTTCCTTCGTAAACGCCGGTCAACGGACCGTGCGAAAGCGACAGGAAAGGCGCGGCATGCGCAAGACATTCGGCACGGGTTCAGTCTGGGAGCAGACTCTGGGTTACTCCCGCGCAGTCCAGGTGGACAACACACTCTTCATTTCTGCCACGGCTGCCTCAGGGCTCGTTGATGGCAAACAGGCGATTGTTGGCGATGACTTCTACTCGCAGACCAAGTACATCCTGGAGAAGCTCGGCGCTGTGCTCGAAGACGCCGGGTTCTCTTACGATGACGTCGTCCAGTCCAAGCTGTACCTGACGGACATCAGCAAATGGGAGGACGCCGGCCGCGCTCACGGTGAGGTCTTCGGCGAGATCCGTCCCACGCTGGCCTTGGTGCACGTCCTGCCATTCCTGGATCCCCAGATGCTGGTGGAGATCGAGCTCGTGGCGCAGAAGTCCGCGTAACCCACCTACCGCGCCCAACTAAGTCGCATTTGTGCGCGTTTTGAGCCCTCAAAACGCGCACAAATGCGACTTAGTTGGGTCAGGCGGGGACGCCGTAGCGGTGTTCGGGGCGGCCTGTGCTTCCGTAGCGCAGTTGGATTTCGACGGCGCCATCGTCCGCTAGCGAGGACAGGTACCTTTGCGCTGTGGCCCGGGAAACGCCTACCCGCTCAGCAACCTCGGCGGCCGAATATTGCTCTCCGGGAAGCAACGATTCCAGAACCGCCGCCTCCGTCGCGGACCGCGGCTTGGCTGACGGTGTTACATCGCCCGGAATCAGGGACCGCTTGGCTCGCTCAATGGTGGTCTGGTCAACGGCTGTCTGCTGCCCCAGAATCCGGCGATACCGGGCGTAGGACCGGAGCTGTTGAGAAAGGGACTCGGCCGTGAACGGCTTCAGCATGTATCCCAAGGCGCCGCGCCGCAGTGCAACCTTGATGGATTGCGCGTCGGAGGCAGCAGTAAGCATGATCGCGTCAACGTCCAGCTGACCCAGCAGGTCCAAGCCTGAGCCGTCCGGCAAATACACGTCCAGCAGCACCAGATCGGGACGCAGGCTGTGGATCGCCTGCAGCGCTTGGGAAACCGACCCCGCCGGCGCCAAGGCCATGAAGCCGGCCACGGAATCCACATAGGCTGCATGGAGTCTTGCCACGTGGAAGTCGTCATCCACGATCAATACCCGCAAATCCTCAGCCATTGCTGTCCTCCCTCAACGTTAAGTCCGCCCCTGCGCCCGCGTGCTCCGCGGAATCCATGACGCCAGGGATGGCGGCCATGAACACTGCCCCGGGTCCGCCGTGGCTGCCGGGCTCCAGAACGCGGACATCACCTCCGCGCCGCCGCGCAAGCTGCCGCACCAGCGCCAGCCCCAAACCTTGTCCAGCCCCCGAGCGTACCGGTCGTTCCGACGTCGTAAATCCCTCGGCGAAAACCTCCTCCGGCTCCAGGCTCCCCAAGCCGTCGCCCGAATCGCCCACCACCATGTGCAGGGTTCCACCGGTTTGGGTGACATCATCCAGCAGCTCAACTTCCACCCAACGTTCCGTTGAAGAACCGCCGACGGCGGCACTCACCGCGTTGTCGATCAGGTTGCCGAGCACGGTGGTCACGTCCTGGGGATCGGCCACGTGTCCACGGACCAGCGTTTCGGGTCCGATGCGGAGGGATACCCCGCGCTCGGATGCTTCCACCCCCTTGGCGCCAATGAACGCCTGAAGGTACGTATCCTGGAGCAGTTCGGCCTGCTCCACCGGGAACTTCAATGGCCCTGTGGCCGAGATGCGGGCGAGGTACTCTTTGGCGGCATCATGCTGGCCGATGCTCATGAAACCGGCGATGGTATGCAGTTGGTTGGCGAATTCGTGGCGCTGGGCGCGGAGGGCCGTGGACATGGTCCCCACGGCGTCGAGCTGGCGGGTGAGTTGCTGCAATTCCGTACGGTCGCGCAGCATGACAACCCAGCCCAGGTCCTCCTGGCGGTGCCACGCTTTGCGCGCGCTGGCGACCAGGACGCGTCCGCCGGCAACAATTTCCACGGCTTCGGCGTCACGGGCTGCGGGCTGGGTGAGCTGCTTGAGTTGCTCGGGAACGGTGGCGGACGCCCAGTCCTGACCGGTGGCGTCGGGCATGTCCAAGAGTCGTGCAGCGGCGGCGTTAAACACCGAGATGCGTCCGTCCGCGGCGATGCCGATCACGCCATCATCCACACCTTGGAGCACGGCAACCTGGTCGTGGACCAGGGTGCTGATTTCTTCCGGTTCCAATCCGAGTGTGAGCCGCTGCAGCCTGCGCCGGAGCAGGAAGGACGCCAGGACGCCGGCAAGAAGTGCACCGCCGGCGGTGAGTGCAATGGGCACGATGTCGCGGGCCAGGCTGTTGCTGAACGACTCCACGGAATAGCCAACGCTGACTTCGCCCACGATCGAGTCAGAACTCTCCGGCGCGAACACGGGGACCTTCGCCCCTGCCGATGGTCCTAACGTTCCCGTGTTGCGTGTGGTGATTTCCTGCCCGCCCAGTGCAACTGATGGATCCGTGCTGACGCGTTCGCCCAATCGTGCCGTGTCCGGGTGGGCCAGCCTCAGCCCCGTTTCATCGGTGATCACCACGAACAGGGCCCCGGTCCGGATCCGAACCGCTTCGGCCGCAGCCTGCAGCGTGCCGCCGGCGAGGACATCCGGGGGAGGCGTTCCTTCATCTTTGCTGATGGCTTGGACGCCGGACCTTATATCCGGATCCGCGGCGACCGTCCTTGCAAGGGTGAGTGCTTGGTTTTCGGCTTCGGTACCGATCCGTTCGTACACTAGCCAGGCATGGACCGTGCCGCTGAGCAGGACCACCAGCAGGACAACCCCCAACTGCAGGAGAAGGGTTTGGGTGGAGAAACGCATGCTGACCCTGCTGTTGCGCGGCACCTTTGCTCCTTTCCTCCTGATCCATTGAATCACTGAGCACAATGCGCAAAACGTTCGCAACGAGCAGTATTCCCAACAATTCCCGGAAACCCCTGTCCGTGACGGCCGCCACCATATCGTCTGTAGTGCGCATCACACCGACGTGGCGCCATTCACAGTAGTAAGGAGCCGGCCGTGCTGGTTTTGCTTGGATTCGCAATGATTGCGGTATTCATGGTCCTGATCATGACCAAAAAATTGACGCCAGTACTGGCGCTGATCATCGTCCCCACAGTCTTCGGCCTTTTCGCCGGAGCGGGTCTCGGCATCGGCGACATGGTGATGGACTCCATGAAGTCCATGACGTCCACGGCCGCGCTCCTCATGTTCGCCATCATCTACTTCGGCCTGATGATCGACGTCGGACTGTTCGACCCCCTGGTGAAGTTCATCCTGCGCAAGCTGGGCAACGACCCCGCGAAGGTTGTCCTCGGCACCGCCATCCTGGCGGCCGCTGTCTCCCTGGATGGCGACGGATCCACAACCTTCATCCTCACCACGGCTGCCATGCTCCCGGTCTACCTGCGTCTCAAGATGAGCCCAGTGGTCCTCACCTGTGTAGCGGGCCTCGCCAACGGCACCATGAACATCCTGCCCTGGGGCGGCCCCACGGCGCGTGCAGCCACCGCGCTTAAGCTTGATGTGAACGACGTCTTCGTGCCTATGGTCCCTTCGCTGATCGTCGGCCTCATTGTGGTCATGGTCTTCGCGTGGCTGCTCGGCCTCCAGGAACGCAACCGCCTCCGTACCACTGCCCCCGAGATCTGGGGCGACGTCGCCGATCCTTCGGAAGCGTTCGACGGCGGCACGGGCCGTGGCGGTTCGGTTGCCGCGGGTTCGGGTTCAGGATTTGGCGCTGGTCGTTTCGGCTTTGGCCGCACCGGCGCAACTGCAGGCAAGCCTGGCAGCGGCGGAGGTTCCGGCGTCGCGGTTCTTGAAGATCCGGCCACACTGGTGGACGATCACGACACCGCCATGGCAGACACTGCCCTTGACCCCAACCGCTCAACGCTGCGTCCCAAGCTGTTCTGGTTCAACCTGGGCCTGACCGTTGCCGTCATGGTGGTCCTGGTGGCCAACATCGTTCCGCTGCCGTTCGTTTTCATGGTCGGCTCCGCGATCGCCCTGCTGGTCAACTTCCCCAAGGTCAAGGACCAAGGCGCACAGCTGATCGCCCACGCGCCGTCCATCGTCGCCGTCGTCAGCATGGTCATGGCCGCCGCGGTGCTCACAGGTGTCCTCAACGGCACGGGCATGGTCAAAGCAATGTCCGAGTGGCTGGTCCAGATCATTCCCGCCGAGATGGGCCCGTTCATGGCGGTCATCACCGGCCTCCTCAGCATTCCGATGACGTTCTTCATGAGCAACGACGCCTTCTACTTCGGAGTCCTGCCGGTCCTTTCCGAAACCGCCGCGCACTACGGCGTAGATGCAGTGGACATGGCCCGCGCCTCCATCACCGGGCAGCCTTTCCACCTGCAAAGCCCCTTGGTTCCGGCGATCCTCCTGCTGGTCTCCCTCGCCAAGGTAGACCTGGGCGACCACCACAAGAAGGTCCTCTGGCGCACGGCAGTCATCTCGGTGGTCATGCTGGCGGTAGGAGTCCTGACCGGAGCCATCGGCATCGGCTAGCTAAATGGCGCGGCCTAAAGCGGCCGCCCTCCGGCCGCTGCGGAGTCAGACCCAGTCCGCCCCCGCAAACCCACCCATTCCCCAACCCAAAACAACAAACGAGACAGCAAAGCGCGAATGGTCCGCTTTGCTGCCTCGCTTGTTGTGGGTGACTCGGCGCTGGGTGGGCACTGACCGCAAGGTGAGCTGGCCACAAGGCGGCGGTCGGGGACATCGCGCAGGCTGCGTCTAAGCGAGGAACGAGCGAGCAGCTAAGGGATCGTCCCCGGCAAGCCGCCGTAAGGCGACTAGCCGCCCTGCGCGTCAGCGCATCAGTTCGAAGGCGACCCACAGCCAAGTAGACTGGTTCGGAAAACCATTTGAACTTTGCAGGGGAGATCCATGGCTGCGATCAACCGTGACGACGTCGCGCATCTTGCGCGTCTGGCTCACATTGAAATGAGTGCCGAAGAACTGGACAGGATGGCTGTTGAGCTTGCTGTCATTGTGGATTCGGTGAAGAGCGTGAGCGAAGCTGCGGGGGAGGACGTCCCGGCGACGTCGCACCCGATTCCGTTGACCAATGTGTTCCGCGAGGACGTTGTGGGCCACACGTTCACGGCTGAGCAGGCGTTGTCCGGCGCTCCGGATGCTTACGAGAACCGTTTCAAGGTCCCGGCAATCCTGGATGAGGACTAATCACTATGACTGAGCTGAAGAACGAACTCATCCACCACTCCGCTGCCGATCTCGCTGCGAAGCTGGCCGCCCGTGAGGTGACCGCCGTCGAGGTGACGCAGGCGCATCTTGACCGCATTGCCGACGTCGATGGTCAGGTTAACGCCTTCCTGCACGTCAATACTGAAGAGGCTTTGGCCGTTGCCGCCGAGGTTGACGCTGCCCGCGCCGCCGGTGGTTCCGCTGCAGAGGAGCTGCATGCCCTCGCTGGTGTGCCGATCGCAGTGAAGGACCTTATTGTCACGATCGGCCAGCCCACCACGGCTGGTTCGAAGATCCTTGAGGGCTGGCACAGCCCGTACGACGCTACCGTGGTGAAGAAGCTGCGCGCGGCTAAGATGCCCATCCTGGGTAAGACCAACCTGGACGAATTCGCCATGGGTTCCTCCACGGAGCACTCGGCGTACGGCCCCACCCGCAACCCGTGGGATCTGGACCGGATTCCCGGCGGTTCGGGCGGCGGTTCTGCTGCCGCCGTCGCCGCTTTCGAAGCGCCGCTGGCGCTCGGTACCGATACCGGTGGCTCGATCCGCCAGCCGGGTGCCGTCACCGGAACCGTTGGCGTGAAGCCGACGTACGGTGCTGTTTCCCGTTACGGTGCCATTGCCATGGCGTCGTCGTTGGACCAGATCGGCCCGGTTTCCCGTACGGTCTTGGACTCGGCGCTGCTGCAGGAAGTCATTGGCGGCCACGACCCCTTTGACTCCACGTCGCTGACCGATCCGTTCAACGATCTTGTTGCTGCCGCGCGCGTGGGCAACGTTGCCGGCATGAAGATCGGCATCGTCAAGGAACTCCACGGCGAGGGCTACCAGGCCGGCGTCGAGAACCGTTTCAACGAGTCCCTCCAGCTGCTGAAGGATGCCGGCGCTGAAATCGTCGAGGTTTCCTGCCCCAACCTGAAGTACGCCCTGGGCGCTTACTACCTGATCATGCCGTCCGAGGTGTCCAGCAACCTGGCCAAGTTCGACGGCGTCCGCTTCGGCATGCGCGTGCTGCCCAAGGATGGTCCCATGACCATCGAGCGCGTCATGGGTGCTACCCGTGCTGCCGGCTTCGGCGACGAAGTGAAGCGACGCATCATCCTGGGGACCTACGCGTTGAGCGCCGGCTACTACGACGCTTACTACGGCTCGGCACAGAAGGTCCGGACGCTGATCCAGCGCGACTTCGACGCCGCCTTCGCGAAGGCCGACGTCCTGATCTCCCCGACGGCGCCCACTACGGCGTTCAAGCTGGGGGAGAAGCTGGACGATCCGCTGGCGATGTACCTGAACGACGTCGCCACCATCCCGGCCAACCTTGCTGGTATCCCGGGCCTGTCCCTGCCGGGCGGCCTGGCTGACGAAGACGGCCTGCCCGTCGGCATCCAGCTGCTGGCTCCTGCCCGCCAGGATGCCCGTCTGTACCGTGTGGGTGCTGTCCTCGAATCCATCCTTGAAGAGAAGTGGGGCGGCCCGATGCTTGCGCAGGCGCCTGTTCTTGGTTCTGCCACAACCACCGCCGGAGGTTCCAACTAATGTCCGTCGATGCAACCCTGAGCTTCGAAGAGGCTATGGAGAAGTACGATCCTGTCCTGGGGTTCGAGGTCCACGTGGAGCTCAACACCAAGACCAAGATGTTCTCCTCCGCACCGAACGTCTTTGGCGACGAGCCGAACACCAACGTCAATGAGGTTGACCTGGGCATGCCCGGCGTCCTGCCCGTGGTGAACAAGACGGCCGTGGAGTCCTCCATCAAGATCGGCCTTGCCCTTAACTGCAAGATCGCCGAGTCCTGCCGCTTCGCCCGGAAGAACTACTTCTACCCGGACACCCCCAAGAACTTCCAGACCTCGCAGTACGACGAACCGATTGCCTACGACGGTTACCTCGACATCGAGCTTGAGGACGGCACGGTCTTCCGCGTGGAGATCGAGCGCGCCCACATGGAAGAGGACGCCGGCAAGCTGACCCACATGGGTGGTGCTGCGGGCCGTATCCAGGGTGCCGACTACTCACTGGTGGACTACAACCGTTCCGGTGTACCGCTGGTTGAAATCGTCACCAAGCCGATCGAGGGCGCCGGTAGCCGTGCGCCTGAGCTGGCCAAGGCGTACGTCGCCGCAGTCCGTGAGATCGTGAAGAACCTTGGTGTTTCCGACGCCAAGATGGAACGCGGCAACGTCCGTTGCGACGCCAACGTTTCCCTGCGCCCGCACGGCCGGGAACGGTTCGGCATCCGTTCGGAGACCAAGAACGTGAACTCGCTGCGCGCCGTCGAGCACGCCGTCCGTTACGAGATCCAGCGCCACGCTGCCGTCCTCGATTCCGGCGAGCCGGTCATCCAGGAAACGCGACACTGGCACGAGGACACACGTTCGACGACGTCGGGCCGGCCCAAGTCCGATGCTGACGATTACCGCTACTTCCCGGAGCCGGACCTGGTTCCCGTCGTTGCCTCCCGTGAGTGGGTAGAGGAACTTCGCGCCACCCTTCCCGAGCCGCCGGCCGAGCGCCGCAAGCGCCTCAAGGAAGCTTGGGGCTACTCGGATCTGGAGTTCCGCGACGTTGTGAACGCCGGCGTCATGGACTCCATCGAGGAAACCATCGCAGCAGGTGCGTCCGCGGATGTCGCCCGCAAGTGGTGGATGGGCGAGATCGTGGGCCGCGCCAAGGTTGCCGACGTCGATCCTTCCGAGCTTGGTGTCACACCGCAGGTCATCGTCGAGCTGAACAAGTTGGTTGAAGACGGCAAGATCAACAACAAGATGGCCACCCAGGTCCTGGACGGCGTGCTCGCCGGCGAAGGCACCCCGGCGGAGATTGTCGAGAAGCGCGGCCTCGCGGTTGTGTCCGACGACGGTCCGCTCCTGGAAGCCATCGACGCAGCACTGGCAGCACAGCCTGACGTGGCGGAGAAGATCCGTGGTGGCAAGGTCCAGGCCATTGGCGCGATTGTTGGCGGCGTCATGAAGGCCACCCGTGGCCAGGCCGACGCCGGACGTGTCCGCGAACTCATCCTGGAGAAGCTCGGCGTCGAGGGCTAAGTCCCGCAGTTTGATGCCCAGGTAGCTCGCAGTTGTGGTTGTTTGAAAGCTCAGAACAGCCACAACTGCGAGCTGCTTTTGTGTGGAGAGGGCGCACAATGGATGCATGGCCACTCTCAAACCGGGCCTTCGCAAGGGCCTTCTTGCCGGCGGCATCGCTGTCGCCCTGACCGGCGGCGGGGCCGCCGCTGTGTGGGCGGGCACCCAACCCAGCCCTTCGCCGTCGAGCTCTTCTACTTCTCCCGGCTCTTCCGCATCAGGGAAGGCCAAGTCCACAGAAGGCCGTGGGCAGGCTATCCACGGCGAACACGTGGTGAAGCAGCAGGACGGGAGCTACCGCACCGTCGTGACGCAAGCCGGAACCATCGAATCGGTGAGCGACACCGAAATGACCGTGAAGAGCGAAGACAGCTTCACGCAACGGTATTTGATCACCGCGGATACACGGATCACCCAGGTTCCCACCGACCTTTCCGAGCTCAGGAACGGCAGGGGCAGGCCATCGCTGCCTGCCGCCACCGTTGCCGACCTCAAGGCCGGCGACAAAGTAAGAGTCAGCGGCGCCAAGGACGGCGACGCCGTGACAGCGACAAAGATCGTGTCAGGAGAACTGCCGGCGGGCGTCAAGGGTCACGGACCAAAGCGCGGCCACGGCCCCAAGTTTTAGAGCGCCACAGTCCTGAAGCCCAGGTTGCCACTGGCAGAGTCCGGCGTGTTTGAGCTCCGCGCTGCGAGGCGGTAGCGGTTGCAGTACGAGTCGTGGCAGAGGTAGGAGCCACCGCGCATGACCTTTCCGCGGCCGACGCTGGGCCCTTGCGGGTTCTCCACCGTTCCTTGTGCCAGGCACGTCTTGTAGTACTTGGGCAGGAACCAGTCGCTGCACCACTCCCAGACATTTCCGCTGGTTTGGTACAGCCCGTAGCCGTTGGGGCGGAATGACCTGGCGGGCGCGGTGGTGAGGTAACCGTCGTCGATCGTGTTGCGGGACGGGAATTCCCCTTGCCAAATATTGCAGTTATGAGCGGCTTGGTTGGACGCATCGTTGTGCAGGTCATTGCCCCAGGGGTAGCGCTGCCCGGACAGCCCGCCGCGGGCCGCGTATTCCCACTCGGCTTCCGTGGGCAGCCGGCGGCCGGCCCATTGGCAGTACGCCAAGGCATCGTTGTGCGAAACATGCGTGACGGGATGGTCGGGGATGTCTGTCCAGCTGGAGAGTGGTCCGGCCGGGTGCGCCCAGTCGGCACCACGGACGTTGAGCCACCACGGGACGTTGTTGACCCTGTTGAGGATGTCGCGTGCATCTGCCTTCACGGCAAGGTGGAACACTGCTGACGTTCCGTAGGTTTCCGACTCGGTGCGGTGGCCAGTGGCGTCGACGAACCCGGCGAACTCTTCATTGGTTACGGTGGTGGCGCTGATCCTGAATTTTGAGACGGACACTTCGTGCACAGGCGACTCGCCGTCGTCGCCGTAGCCCTCGTTGAAGGGATCGCCCATGGCGAAGGTTCCCGCGGGAATCTCGACATCGTCGCCTTCGTCTACATGTGAGGCACCGCCGGCGGCGGAAGGTTCGACGGCGGTGCGCGCCTTCGGATGGTCGCCGGCCATTCGAAGGGGGAGTCCCAGCCCCGGCTCGGAGTGCGCCCGGGCGGCGGCGCCGGGGCTACAGCAATCTGCCATCTCAACCTTCTGTCTGATTTCCACCTGTTAGTACTTTAGCGGGGTCCGGTTGCCTGCTACACGCTCCCGCTCAACCCCTCGCGAGCGCGCCCGCTGCTAGGCGTACCCGCTGCTAGGCGCATCCTCGTACGCTTGTGGTGCACCCCTTGCCGCCGTCCGCACCACTCATACGCCTGTGGCGCACCCCTTTCCGCCGGGCGCGCCCGTTCTTACGGAGGCGATCGGCGGGAACGGGTGCGGGCGAGATTCGAACTCAGCCCCTCCCCGCGCACGCCACCACCGTACCCAGGTTGGCGCGCCCCGTTTCCGCACGCGCACCGCTTGCCGCTCGGCGCGCCCGCTTCCGCCTCGCTCACCACCCGTACGCCTGTGGCGCGCCGTTTTCCGCCGGGCGCGCCCGTTCTTACGGGGGCGATCGGCGGGAACGGGTGCGGGCATCGGGCAGCCCCGCACGCGCAGAGTGATGAAAAGTGATTTCTGTGGTCAGTTTCGATCATCATCTTGCAAAAAGCGATGCGAGTCACTTATGGTTTGTTAAACGGTTAACGAGCGTGGTCTAAATCACATTAGTGGTTTCGGCTCAGCACTTGAGGAGACAGCATGAACTCGACGACGGAACAGGCTCCGGCATTGCCCGAAGCTCGCCGAGTCCCGGGTCCGCCAGGCGGAAACGCCTCCGGACCCGGTCATAAGAAGCGGAAGAGGAGCAAGGTCCCGCAGCAGAGTTTCCGATCGCGCCTGCGACGCGACAAGCAGATGCTGCTCATGATGCTCCCGGGTGTGGCCTTCCTATTGCTCTTCTTCTACATACCGATCCTCGGCAACGTCATAGCGTTCCAGGACTACCAGCCCTATCTGGGCATCGGTGACAGCCTGTGGGTCGGCTGGCAGAACTTCGTAGACCTTTTCGGTAATCCGGACTTCGTTCACGCCTTCTGGAACACCTTGTACCTCGCCGCCTGGCAGCTGGTCTTCCTGTTCCCCGTGCCGCTGGTATTGGCGCTGATTGTGGATTCACTGATCAGCACCCGGGTTCGGCGGATCTTCCAAAGCATCGCCTACTTGCCGCATTTCTTGTCCTGGGTGTTGGTGATCGCGTTCTTCCAGCAAATGCTGGGCGGTGCAGGCTTCGTCAACAACCTGCTCCGGGACTGGGGCATGGAGCCAATTCCCTTCATGACCAACCCGGAGACGTTCCCGGTGATGGTGGTGGTCCAGATGATCTGGAAAGACGCCGGCTGGGCCATGATCATCTTCCTCGCTGCGTTGGCCAGCATTGATGCTTCGCTCTACGAAGCTGCAGCGGCTGACGGTGCGGGACGATGGCGCAGGATGTGGCACATCACCCTGCCCGGCCTCAGGCCCGTGATCGTCCTCCTCCTCATCCTTCGCATCGGCGACATTCTTTCCGTCGGATTTGAACAGTTCATCCTGCAGCGGGACGCCGTGGGAGCCGGAGCCGCGGAAGTACTGGACACCTTCACCTACTACACCGGCGTGGTAGGAGGCGGCTGGAGCTCGGGCGCGGCCGCCGGCCTGGCCAAGGGCGTAGTCAGCGCGCTGCTGATCTACGGCGCCAACAAACTTGCCCACCGCTTCGGCGAAGACGGAATCTTCGCAAAACAAGTGCGCTGAAAGCCACGCTGACCCGCGCGCCTGTCGCACAAGGAGAACCCCATGGCAACAACACTTTTCACCAAGAAACCCCGGGAGCTTAGCTACAACCCCAAGCGCCCCGTGTGGAAGGAAAAGCCTTCCGCCCTGTATCAAACGGTCAAAGCGGTAGTCCTGATTGTCTTCAGCTTGTCCATCCTGACGCCCATTCTGCTGGTGGTCTCAACCTCCCTCGCTGACACCGAACAACTCGTGGAGGCCGGCGGGTTCGTGCTCTGGCCCGAACGTCCCACCCTGGAGGCCTACGCCACCATTTTCAAAGGCCCCATGGTGTTGCAATCACTCGGGGTCAGCATGCTGGTCACAGCCGTCGGCACCATCCTGGCGCTGTTCGTGACCATCACCATGGCCTACGCCACCAGCCGTACGGTTCTCTTTGGCCGACCGGTGATCCTCGCAGTCTTGTTCACGCTCCTGTTTGCGCCAGGCCTGATTCCGTCATTCCTGATGATCCGCCAACTCGGTCTGCTGGATTCGTTGTGGTCGCTGATCCTCCCGGGAATCTTCGGGGCCTTCAACTTTGTGGTGATGCGTTCGTTCTTCATGAACATCCCGGGCGAACTGATCGAAAGTGCCAGGATCGACGGCGCCAACGACTGGCAAATCCTGTGGCGAATTGTGATGCCGCTGTCCAAAGCCGTGATCGCCGTCGTCGGACTGTTTTACGCGGTCGGGTTCTGGAACTCGTTCTTCAACGCCCTGCTCTACATCAACGATCACAGCAAGTGGCCCATCCAGTTGCTGCTCCGCAACTTCGTGGTCCAGGGCAGTGGTGCAGCGGACCAGTTGGGAATCACCACCACTCCGCCGCCGCAGTCCATCCAGATGGCCGTCGTGGTGGTGGCACTCGTCCCGATCCTGATGGTCTACCCGTTCCTCCAAAAGCACTTTGCCAAAGGCGTCATCACAGGCGCCGTCAAGGGCTGATACAGCTCCTCAATGACCGAAACTCAAAATCCTCAGAAATGAAGCAAGTAACCAGAAAGGGTTATGCCATGACGAGCACTACCTCTCAGGCTGGATTCAGCCGCCGCGGTTTCCTTGGCCTTGCCGGCCTGGCCGTGACCGCTGCAGGTTTGTCCGCCTGCGGTGGTGGCGGAGCCGCGAGCAACGGAGGCGCCGCTGCCTCCGCGTCGGTCAAGCTGCCAACGTACAAGGAATTCACCGGCGTCACCCCGGACATCGCCGGCAACGCCAAGGGCCTCCAGGCCGGCTACTTCAAACTGCCCACTGCTGTGCAGTCCGTCAAGACGCCGCCGCTCAAGGGCAAGGTCACCGGCCTGACCGAAACCTTCGACACCATGAGCCCGGGCCTGAAGGACAATCCCTTCTGGCAGCGCCTCAATGCCAAGCTCGGCGGCGACCTGGAGCTGCAAATCGCCGAAGACATCGGAGACGGGTACCCGGCCAAGTTCGCCACTGTCCTGGCCAGCAACGATCTTCCGGACATGATGTGGGTTCCGCCGAACCAGGGCATCCCCAACGTCGGTCCGATGCTCGAAGCCAAGTTCCAGGACCTGACGCCGTATCTCTCCGGTGACGCTGTCCTTGAGTACCCCAACCTGGCCGCACTTAAGCCCGATTCCTGGAAGACCGCCGTCGTGAACGGCAAGATTTGGGGAGCTCCCATCCCCAGCACCCCGTTCGGTCAGGTGTACCTTGGCAACCACGATATGTGGGCCCAGGTGGGTGGCTTCGAAGCGGCCAGTGCCGAAGAATTTTTGGAAAAAGCCAAGGAACTGACCCGTCCGGGCGACCAGAAGTACGCGCTGGAACCCGCGTACATCAACGCCCTCCACATGGTCACTGAATGGTTTGGTGCCCCGAACAGCTGGGCCGTCAATAAGGACCGCACCCTCACCCACCTGTACGAAACCGACGAATACATGGCCGGCGTCGAGTTCACCGCCAAGATGTTCGCAGCGGGAGTCTTCTACCCTGACTCCAAAGCGACGGATATCCGGTCGCGCGTCGCCAACGGCAGCGTGGCAGCCCAGGTGGTGGTGGGGCCGCACGACATCCGCAGCTACCGTGCCCTGAACAAAGACGCCCAGTTCGACATCCTGATTCCATTCAGTGCAGACGGCAAGGTCAAGCCCGTCTACGACATGGGCTACGGAACCGTGGGCTTCACCCCGTTCAAGAAGGCTGAAGAGGGCAAGATCCGCGAGCTGCTGGCGCTGATCAACTACCTGTCGGCGCCGTTCGGCACGGTGGAGTATATGCAGAAGAACTTCGGCGAGCTGGGCCAGGACTACACCATCGACGCCGCGGGCAACCCGGCGCGCACCGAAACAGGCACCACCAATGCGCCCGGCCTGGTTTCGGCGTTGAACATCATGTCCAGCCCGGAGAACGTCATCTTCAATCCGGGTTTCGACGACGACACACGATACGTCAGCCAGCAGGAAGAAAAGCTGCTTGAGTTCGCGTGGCGCAACCCCACCAACGGTTCCTACTCGGACACCAACGCCAAGGTGGGCGCCAAGATCACGAAGCAGCTGCGCGACAAGGTAGTGGACATCATTACCGGCCGCGCCAAGATCGACGAACTCAAGGACGCGGTCAAGCGCTGGAAGAGCGAAGGCGGCGACAAGATGCGCGATGAATACCAGGCCGCGTTGGACCCCAACGCGCCGGTATTCAGGAGCTAGCCTCAAACCAACAACGAACCAACACGCAGATACGAAGAACACAGCAGGGGGAACCATGGCAAAAGCGGGCAGCACAGGAGTCAGGCCGACCATCCGCATGGTGGCCGAACTGGCGGGCGTCTCCACGGCCACGGTTTCCTACGTGTTGTCGGGCCGCCGCGGTGATGGCGGACCAGGAGTGTCGGATCCGACGGCGGAAAAGGTCAAGGCCGCTGCGGAGCGGCTTGGCTACCGCCCCAACCAGGCGGCCCGGGCCATCCGGACGGGACGCACGAATACAGTGATCCTGTCATTGACCATGCTGTCCGATCCGTGGTCGTTGTCCGTCATTGAGGCTGTTCAGAAGGCGGCAGTCCCGCAGGGCGTCACACCGATGATCCTGGGCGACGCCGATTGGGTCAAAGTTCTGGGTACTCATAATGCCGATGCTGTGTTCGTGGATGCGGTCCGTCCTGACCAGCGGGACGCCCTGCGCAAGCTCGCCGAGCACGGCACCACGCTGGTGGTCTTTGACGAAGAGGTACAAGCGGACGGCTTCGATGTCATCCGTTCCATCGCCGGACCCGGCTGCCGCATGGCCGTGGAGCATCTGCTCCACGGCCACCGGAGGGTTGCCTGCCTGACCCCGGCAACGGCAGCGGGCACCTCTGGCGGGACCAGGTACCGGGCCTACTCGGATGCCTTGGCCGCGGCGAAGATCCAGGAACGGGACGACTACGTGGGCCTGTTCGACGGCACCAGCGCGGGGGCGTACGCGGCGGCAACGCGACTGTTGAGCCTGCCGGACCGTCCCACCGCCATCTATGCCACCACGGACTACGCAGCAGTAAGTGCCATCAACGCAGCCCAGCGCCTGGGCCTCGCCGTGGGCACCGACGTGGACATCATCGGTGTGGGCAACACCGTGGAGGGCGAACGGATGTCACCGTCACTGAGCACCGTGGGCCCTGTTGACTTCTTCGACAAACTCGCCCGTCTGCTCCTACGGCGGGCAACAGGTCACCCCGCGCCGGAGTCACCCGGCGTCCTCGACTTCCCCTGGCACTTGTTCGTGCGAGAATCGGCGCCGCACCGCAGCGCTGCAACCAAGCTTTACTAGGAATCAGCAGAAGGAAATTGCACATTATGGAAAAGGATTTGAAGGTCGGCATCGTGGGTTTCGGCCTGCGTTCAGGGCTGTGGAAGCACGCCCACAAGCCGGGCCAAGGCTCCGAGGTCACTGTTGTTTGTGACCTCAGTGAACGTGGCCGGGCAGACGCCGCTGAACGCATCCCGTCGGCCCGCGTCACAGGGGATCTTGAGGAGCTGCTGAGCAGCGGGATCGACGCCGTCCTGGTCCTGACCCCCGATAACCAGCACGCCGCCGTCGCTGTCCGAACGCTCAAGGCGGGTATCCCCACCTTCTGTGAAAAGCCACTGGACATCACAGTGGAGGCTGCGGACCTGATCCTGAAGACGGCCTACGAGTCCGGGACGCGTTTGTACGTGGGCCACAACATGCGCCACATGCCCGTGGTGGTCCAGATGCGCCAACTGATCGAGGACGGCAGGATCGGCGACGTCAAAGCTGTCTGGTGCCGCCACTTTGTGGGGCACGGGGGAGATTACTACTTCAAGGACTGGCACGCCCAGCGCGCCAACGTCACGTCCCTTCTCCTCCAAAAAGGTGCCCACGACATCGACGTGATCCACTGGCTGGCCGGCGGATACACCAAGCGGGTTGCCGCCGTCGGAGATCTTGCGGTCTACGGCGACGTGGCCAACCGCAGCAACAACGCCGGCAAGCGCATGGGGGACTGGTTCTCCATGGACAACTGGCCTCCCACCGAGCAGAAGGACCTGGCGGAAGTGATCGACGTCGAGGACATTTCCATGATGAATATGGTGCTGGATAACGGCGTCCTGGCCAGCTACCAGCAGTGCCACTTCACGCCGGACTACTGGCGGAACTACACCGTCATCGGCACCAAGGGCCGGATCGAGAACCTTGGCGATGGACCGGGGGAAACCATCAACGTGTGGACCAGCCGGACGTCCGGCTATGCGGCGCCGGACGAGGTCATCACCATTCAGGACGGCGAGGGTGGCCACGGCGGTGCCGATCCCCGGTTGATCGAGGAATTCCTGCGCTTTGCCTCCGACGGCGGCCAGACCCAGACAAGCCCGATTGCAGCGCGACAGGCTGTAGTGGCCGGCATCCTCGCGGCAGAATCCCTACGCGGTGACGGCTCGGCCCGCGAGGTACCGGAGCTGCCGGCCGAACTGGTGGAGTATTTCGACGCCGGCCAGCCCGCCCTGGTCCGCGACTGAGCAAGTAGGTCGCAGATGAGGCCGTTCTCAGCACTCATAACGGCATGTGCTGCTACCTAGTTGGGCGAGCGGGGGCTCGATAGTTCGACAAGCTCGGTCATGACGGTTTGAAGTGACTCGCAAACCGTCATGACCGATTTTCGCTTCAGTGTCTCCGGCCGGGCCAGGATGTCGATCTTGCGAACGGAATTCACTCCCGACAGCGGACGCAGCAGCACTCCGGCGTCCAACACACGGCGTGCCGTGAACCGCGGCAACAGCCCGATCGCGCCACCGGCAGACACCAGCGCGGCCACCGTCGAATAGTCGTTAATGCGGTGCAGCACCTCGGCCGGTCGTCCGCTAACTGCAACGACGGCGGCAAGGACGTCTGCAGGGGAGTAGCCGTCGCGGCTGGTCACCCAGGATTCACCCACGACGTCGGACGGCTCCAGTTCGCGCCGGGATGCCAGCGGGTGATCCGCGGGGAGCGCAACGTCCAGAGGCTCATCGGCGAGTGGAATCACCGCTACCTTGTCTTCCGGCCAGGACGGGCTGTTGTCCATGCGGTGAGCCAAAACGAGGTCGTACCGTGCGGCCAACCCCGGGAAATCCTCCTGGGCCACATCCTCATCGGACAGGCGCAGGCGAGGCGACTTCCCGCCGTCGGACGCCAACAGTGCCGCCAAAGGCGCAAACAGCGCCTGCCCCGCGCTGTGAAAAGCGCTGACGCTCACCGGCGCGTCCGGAGCGTCGTGATAGGCGCCGATCGCGGCCCGCGCGTCTGCCATGGCGTTCACGACGGCGGCACCCGCCTCTGCCAGGACGCGGCCTGCATCCGTGAGCACCAGAGCCCGGCCTTCTTTGCGCGTCAACGGCACGTCCACAGATTTCTGTAGCAGTGCGAGCTGTTGTGAAACTGCCGACGGAGTCACCATCAAAGTCTCAGCGACAGCCTTCACGCTTCCCAGGTCTCCGAGTTCGCGAAGCATCTGCAACTGATGAATTTCCATTAGCAAATACTAAATCGTTGATTGAGAAGATTCTAGTTGTGCTAAATCATGCGCCGGGGCTCTAATGGATTCAGCAGCAGTGAAGCAGCCCCGGCAGTGAGGAATTCCATGAAGGCTCTCTACAAATCCGGACCCCACGCAGGGTTCGAACTCGTCGATCGTCCAGAGCCCCAAGCGGGCCCCAGCGACGTCAAGATCCGTGTGATGACCACCGGTATCTGCGGCACCGACCTCCACATCCAGAGCTGGGACGCCTGGGCGCAGGGCATCATCGAAACGCCTCTCATAGCCGGCCACGAGTTCTATGGCGAAGTAGTGGAAATCGGTGAGGATGTCCGTGACGTCAAGGTAGGGGACAAGGTCTCCGGCGAAGGCCACGTGGTGTGCGGAATCTGCCGCAACTGCCGTGCTGGACGTCGCCAAATGTGCATCCACACCGTCTCCGTCGGCGTGCAGCGCGACGGTGCCTTTGCTGAATACGTCGTCATCCCGGAAACCAATGTCTGGGTCCACCACGACGAGTCAGTTACCCCTGAACTTGGCGCCATCTTCGACCCCTTCGGCAATGCCGTCCACACCGCACTGAGCTTCCCGCTGGTCGGCGAAGACGTGCTCATCACCGGTGCCGGGCCCATCGGACTGATGGCCATCGCCGTCGCCCGCCACGCAGGTGCCCGCAAGATCGCGATTACGGACGTGTCCGCACCGCGCCTGGAGCTGGCCCGCCAGATGGGCGTGGACCTTGCAGTCGACGTTTCAAAGATGCGCGTTCGCGAAGCGCAGCAGGAACTGGGCATGCGCGAAGGCTTCGACATCGGACTGGAAATGTCGGGACACCCCACGGCACTGCCTGAGATGATCGACAACATGAACCACGGCGGCCGCATCGCCATGCTTGGCCTACCCAGCCAGTCCATCGACATTGATTGGGGCAAAGTAGTGACCCACATGCTCACGCTTAAGGGCATCTACGGCCGTGAAATGTTCGAGACCTGGTACGCCATGAGCGCCATGCTGTCCTCCAACCCCGTGCTGCACCGCAGCATCTCCGCCGTCGTCACAGACAAACTGTCCGCAGCCGACTGGGAAAAGGGCTTCGAAATTGCCCGCAACGGAACCGGCGGCAAAGTGGTCCTC
This sequence comes from Paenarthrobacter sp. TE3676, assembly GCF_056279165.1. Classification (NCBI taxonomy): domain Bacteria; kingdom Bacillati; phylum Actinomycetota; class Actinomycetes; order Micrococcales; family Micrococcaceae; genus Paenarthrobacter; species Paenarthrobacter sp. TE3676. The sequence continues at coordinate 195,336 of NZ_JBWBQU010000008.1, read as the reverse complement.
GACTGGACCGAACTGTAACCGGAACGCACTGCCAACGGATCCCCAAAGACTTTAGGAGCACCATGTACTCAGCCATCAAAGACCAACTGCAGGGCGAACTGGACGAGATCCGCAGCGCCGGACTCTTCAAGACAGAACGCCACATCGATTCCCCGCAGGCCAGCCACATCGCAGCGGGCCAGCTCGGCGAGCCGGCCAACAAGGTCCTGAACTTCTGCGCCAACAACTACCTGGGCCTGGCCGACCACCCGGACATCATCGCCGCCGCCAAGTCAGCGATGGACGAGCGCGGCTTCGGTATGGCGTCCGTGCGCTTCATTTGCGGAACCCAGGACCTTCACCTGGAGCTTGAGAACCGCGTCTCCAAGTTCCTGGGGACCGAGGACACCATCCTCTTCTCCAGCTGCTTCGACGCCAACGGTGGCGTGTTCGAGTCCCTCTTCGGTCCTGAAGACGCCATCATCTCCGACTCCCTGAACCACGCGTCCATCATCGACGGCATCCGCCTAAGCAAGGCCAAGCGCTTCCGCTACGCCAACCAGGACATGGCAGACCTCGAAGCCAAACTGGTTGAGGCCGAGGGCTCCCGCCGGAAGATCATCGTCACGGACGGCGTCTTCTCCATGGACGGGTACCTCGCTCCGCTTGAGGCCATCTGCGACCTCGCCGAGAAGCACGACGCCTTGGTCATGGTGGACGACTCCCACGCCGTCGGCTTCATGGGCGAAACCGGCGCCGGCACCCCTGAGCACGCCGGCGTTTCCGAGCGCGTAGACATCTACACCGGCACCTTCGGCAAGGCTCTCGGCGGCGCCTCGGGTGGTTACGTTTCCGGCCGCGGCGAAATCGTGGCGATGCTCCGCCAAAAGGCGCGCCCGTACCTGTTCTCCAACTCGCTTGCCCCGGCCATCGTTGCGGCGACCATCAAAGCGATCGAACTCGTGCAGGAGTCCGGCGAACTCCGTACCCGCCTGTTCGAGAACGCAGCGCTGTTCCGTCGCCGCATGAGCGAAGAAGGCTTCGAACTCCTCGAGGGCGAACACGCCATCATCCCCGTGATGTTCGGCGATGCCGTGGTTGCTGCAAAGATTGCCGACGAAATGCTCAACAACGGCGTTTTCGTCACGGCCTTCAGCTTCCCTGTGGTGCCGAAGGGTGTGGCCCGCATCCGCGTGCAGCTCTCCGCTGCGCACAGCGCGGACGACGTCGAAGCGTGCGTTCAGGCGTTCGTCAAGAGTCGCGCCGCGGTCGCCTAAGCAACGCTCTCTCACATCCCGCGGGTTTGGGGCGGACCGTCTCTCACATCCCGCGGGTTTGGGGCGGACCGTCTCTCACGTCCCGCGGGTTTGGGGCGGACCGTCTCTCACGTCCCGCGGGTTTGGGGCGGACCTTCTCTCACGTCCCTAGGGTTTGGGGCGGACCGTCTCTCACTTTCTTGACGAAAGTGAGTGAGCCTTCGGCTGAAGGGCTTGGGATGTGAGAGAGCGTCCGGTCTGTCAGGATGGAGCCATGGCTTCGAACTATGACGTGGTAATCGTTGGCGGCGGCATTGGCGGACTCTCGTTGGCTGCGGCGCTGGCAGGCAAGTGCACTGTAGCCCTTGTCGAGGCTGAGCAGTCCCTGGCTTTCCACACTTCTTCCCGCTCTGCCCGGCAACTGATCCCCAGCTACGGTCCGGCGGTGGTCCAGGATCTGACCATCCACACCCTCGAAATGCTTGCCGCCCGGGACGCAGAGGCAACAACGCCTATCCTCACACCCCGTGGCTTCATGCTGGTGGGCGACGAAGAAACGGTAAAGGCCGAGGCCAGCGGCAATATGCACACCATTACCCACGACGAGGCGATGAAGCTGTGCCCGGCACTGAAGCCCGCATCCTTCACAGCAGCAGGACTGGATAACGGATCTTTCGGCTGCAACGCGCCCCTGCTTCTCGAGGAGCACCGGCAAACGGCGGAATCTGCGGGCGTGGACATCATCACCGGGGCCAAAGTGCACTCAGCGCAGCGGCTGGGGAGCGGCTGGCAGCTGGGCGCGGGTACGGAGGGTTTCCAGTCCGGCGTCGTGGTTAACGCAGCGGGTGCCTGGGCGGACGAGTTGGCTGTCATCAGCGGTGTGGAAAAGCTGGGACTGCAGCCGTACCGCCGGACTGCGGCGATTGTGAACGTTGAGAATCCACTGACGCCGGAAACGCCCATGGTGTGTGCCGCTGATAACTCGTTCTACTTCCGCGCTGAGGGCAACCAGGTGTTGATTTCGCCGTCGGAAACCGTGCCCAGCGGAGCCGAGGACGCCAAACCCTACGCCGGGGACGTGGAGACATTGATCGCCAAACTCAACACGGTCACTTCCCTTGGAATCCGCTCCGTGGACCGTGCCTGGACGGGCCTCAGGACAGAAGCGGCAGACGGAATCCCGGTAGTGGGTTTCGACGCCGAAGCGCCAGGTTTCTTCTGGCTCGCCGGTCAAGGGGGCTACGGTTTCCAAACATCCTCCGCCATTGCCGGGCTGGCCGCAGCACTGATCCTCGGCGAGGTGAAGGAGGACAGTCCGGAATCCCGGACAGCGGAGCAGCTTGCGGCCGTACGCTGGTCCATCCGACGCTGAACAATAGGGGCATGAGCGGAATCACGAGCGGGAATAAAAGCAGCACCGTCATTACCAACATCGGCGAACTGATGACCCAGGACCTGGAGCGTCGGGTCCTGAAGGATGCCGCCATCGTGATCGAAGGCGAACGGATTTCATGGATCGGCACTGCCAAAGACGCCCCGTCCGCTGACGAAAGGATCGACGCCGAAGGCCGCGCCGTCCTGCCCGGCTGGGTTGACTCGCACTCGCACCTCGTCTTCGCAGGTGACCGCACTGCCGAGTTCGAGGCCCGCATGGCCGGTGAAAGCTACAGCGCAGGCGGGATCGCCGTCACCACGGGTGCCACGCGCAGTGTCAGCGACGACGAACTTACCCGCCTCGTGCGGGACCGTGTAGCCGAAGCGGTCTCGCAAGGAACCACGTACTTGGAGAGCAAGACCGGCTACGGGTTGGACGTGGAGAACGAGGCCCGCAGCGCCCGCATCGCAGCAGCCGAAGTGGACGAGGTCACCTATCTGGGCGCGCATCTGGTTCCGAACGGCTCCGATCCTGAGGAGTATACGGACCTGGTGTGTGGCCCCATGTTGGAAGCCGTCCTGCCGCATGTCCGCTGGGCTGACGTCTTCTGCGAGCGGGGTGCGTTCACGGAGGATCAGTCGCGTCGGGTCCTCACTGCTGCCCGCAACGCCGGGCTGGGCCTCAGGGTCCACGGCAATCAGCTCGGGGAGGGCCCGGGGGTGGCGCTGGCTGTTGAGTTTGCGGCTGCGAGCGTGGACCACGTCAACTATCTATCGGAAAAGGACATCGCGGCGCTCGCGGAAACGTGGGAGAGCTGGGACCCTGCCAGTGGCACGGGTAATCGCGGTACCGTCGCAACCTGCCTTCCTGCTTGTGATCTGTCCACCCGGCAGCCCCTGGCGCCAGGCCGTGAGTTGATCGACGCCGGCGTTCAAATCGCCCTTGCGGCCAACTGCAACCCGGGGACCTCGTACACCAGCTCCATGGCCTTCTGCGTCACCACGGCTGTGCTTCAGATGCACTTGAGCGTTCACGAAGCCGTCCGTGCAGCGACGTACGGCGGCGCTTTGGCGCTGGGCCGTGAGGCCGGGAACGACGTCGACGGCGAACGGGCGGTGGGTTCGCTCGCAGTCGGACATCGCGCAGATTTGCACATGCTGAAGGCTCCGTCGGCCACGCATCTGGCGTACCGTCCCGGGATTCCGTTGACTCATTCGGTGTGGCGGGCCGGCGTCCGGGCTGTCTAAGGACAGCAGGACAAACAGCAAAGAGGGGCGGCGTTCCGGTGGGAACGCCGCCCCTCTTTGCTGAGGGATGAACAGGACTTACGCGCAGCTGAACTTCGCGTCCGCCCAATCACCCCAGTCGTCGCCAGCGTCGTCGCCGTTCTTGTCAGCGATCAGCTCGACGTTTTGGACACCGGTGATGTCCACGTTGAGGGGGAGTGCGGCTGAGTCGGCGCTGAGAACGGGAGTCCGCAGCAGTTCACGGCCATCACCCTTGACGATGAACACCACTGATCCGTGCAGTCCCTTGTTCAGCTTGGCGTCGTCCACTCCCGCCACGGCGGTGAAGGCCGTGCACTTGGCCTCGGTGGCGATGCTGATTTTCGAGTCGGCGTGGACTCCAATGCCTTTGGAATATACGACGCCGTCGAGCCGCAATGCTGGTCCGTCACCGGCGTTTTGCTCACCGTTGGCCCGGTCCCGTTCGGCGGGGCCCCAGCCGTTGGTGCTGCCGATCCATGGCAGGTCCGAAGCGAAGACGGTGCCGGAGAGGACGGGGGCCGGAGGTTCCTGCGAGGTGGACGAACAGGTGAACTTGGCATCGGCCCAGTCGGCGTGGTCGTTGCCGTTAGAGTCGCCGGCGTCGTTGGCTACCAGTTCAACGTACTGGGCGCCGGTGACGTCCACGGTGAGTGGCAGGGGAGCGCTGGTCGCTCCGAGTACCGGGGTGGTAACCCTGGTGGTGCCGTCGGCTACCACGGAGAACTTCACGCTGCCCCGCGTCGGCTGGGCGTCATCAATTCCCACTGTTGCTGTGAAGGCGGTGCAGTAGCCGCCGAGGTAGTAGCGGACAGTACCGTTGGCGTGGGCGCCGAGGCCCTTGGCGTAGACGGTTCCGTTCAGGGTGAGCGGTGTTCCGTCGCCGGCCCCGGTTCCGCCGTTGGATTGGTCCTTTTCAACAGGTCCCCAGCCGTTGGTGGTGCTGACCCAGGGGTGGTCGCTGGCGAACACTGTGGCCTGCGGCGGCTTGGGCAGCGTCCGCACGGTGGTGGTGGTGCTGATGGTTCGGCTGCCGGCCGGATCGGTCCCTGAAGAAGCGACCGTGTAGCTGGCCTTGGCGGTAACGGGGTAGTCACCGTCAGCGGAAGCCGGTGCGGTGATCTTCCACGTGGTGGTGAGGGTTCCACCGGCGGGCAGTGTCGGAGCCGTTGCAGGCGTGGAAGGAGTTGCCGTCCAGCCTTCAGGGAGTTCCAAAGCAACGGCCAGATCGCTGATGGGGGCTGGTTCATCGGAGACAAACGTGGTGACGAAATCCTGGGCCTTGCCCTGCTGGACTACGTCGCCCTGAAGTTCTGTGGAGAGTTGGGCACAGGCCGGGACGGCTTCCGAGGCGCCCAGGTCTTCCACCAGGAAGTTGTCCAACGTGAAATCAGAACCGTTTGAGCTACCCGTGCGCTGCAGCCCCACAAAGTAGTCTCCGCAGAAGCCCGTGTCCAGGATCTGCTCGAACCGTGTGGTGGAGGTTTTCGCGTCGATTGCCTGGCTGCCCGTCACTGCCGGCCCTGCTTGTGAGTCGTAGCCGGAAACCCAGGCGTACTGCCCGGCTTTGGAGTTCTGGTAGTCGAAAGACACCTTGTACTTGTGGCCGGCTTGGAACGGCACGGATGCCTCGGTGGTGCGGTAGACCATGCCCGGTCCGCCATTGGGAGCGCGGTTTTCGTCATGCGCGATCAGCGACCACGTGCCGTCCAGGACTTCGTCGATGACGTTGGCGTCCCAACCTTTCTGGGTGAAGGGTTCGTGACGTTCGGTGATGTGCGTCCGCGGGTCCGTGGAACCTCCGGCGTCGCCCTTCACGAAGGGCCCCCAGCCTTGGTCCACGTTTTCGAAGTCTTCGCTCAGCACCCCGGTGGTGGCCACCCGGGTGGTTTTCACCGCCCGGAAGTCGTCCACGCGGACCGTCGCGTCGCCGTCGGCCGCTTTGACAGAAACGGTGGCCTTGCTGTTGTTCCCGGGCACGTCCACCAGTGCGCGAATGCGCTGGAATGACGTCCCGTGCTTCTCGTCACCGGCCACGTAGTTTTCGGCGTTGGACGAATCGATGGTGATGCTCTCGGTCTTGCCGTCGATGTCCACGGAGAGCGTGGTGGGCCGGATCTTCCCGGGCTGGATTTCAACCCATGCGCTGACGGATTGCGTTCCGGCGTCCAGTTCCACTTCCTGGCTGATCGACGACGGCGTTGCTCCCAGTTCGGCGAAGCGGCGGCCTTTGTCGTCACGGACCTGGGTAACGTTGCCGGTGGGATTCCATGGGGAAAGATCTGCGCCGTTGAAACCGGGGTCGTTGAAGGCGGTGCCTTCGCCGAAGCCGGCCTGATTGGGCAGGTCTGCCTTGTTGTTCTTGGGAGCCAGGACGTAGGGCTGCCCGGGGTCGGCAGTGACGGTGACCTGTCCGTTGACTACGGCGACGTCCGAGACCTTCACGCGTCCGTTGTCGGTCAGCTTGAATAACTCAAGCGAGCCGGACTTGGCGAACTCCGTGGTGAGCGTCCACGTGCTTGCTCCACCGGCGGGGTTGTAGTGGTAGAGCTTGTCTGCCTTGCCGTTTTCCTTGGAGGACCATGGCAGCAGGTATGTTGCACCCTGTAACACGGAGGTCCCGCCTACCGTGATGTTGCGTTGCTCAGCAGTGTTTCCTGTGACCGACACGCCGTCGGCGAGGTCGATCCGGTCACTGGTCCACTTGGTGATTTGGTGGTGTTGCAGGAACTTCGCCGGGAGGTTCGCAGTCCACACGTTCTCACTGAAAGCGTTGAAGTCGTTCTGCCCGGTCCAGCCTTCGAACTCCACAATGTGACTCACCCCCAGCTTGGGGTCCGGGTTCCAGACGTCGGACTGCGTGTTATTGATGAAGCGCAGGATCTGGGAGTTGACGCCCTTGTTGGTGGAGCCGCCGTATTTTTCGTCGTTGGCCCAGTGGGACCAGGTGTTGTTCCGCGAGAGGTGGTCAGCCCATTCGGAGCCGACCCGGAACCCGTTCTTCACCAGCTCCTGCTGCAGCCTTTCGGCGAGCCAGCCGAATTCGTAGTAGACGTCCACATAGGCAAAGTCGAGGTTCTTGTCCGTGGCCTGGCGCAGTTCCTTGATGCGTTGGGCGAGCTTGCCGGAGGTGATGTCCTCCCGCTGGTTCATGTAGTACGACTGGTCCAGCCAGTTCCAGCCCAGGCCCTTGTCTGCGCGGAGAAGGTCTTCGCTGAATGACTTGGCTTCAGGATAGATCTCGGTGGCATTGATGTGGACGCCGAAGCTGGCGTTCCAGTCCTTGCCTTCCTTGACCAGCTTGTTAAGGTCCTCGAGGCCGCCTGCACGGGTGTTGAAGTTGTTACCGTAGTCCGTGTTGGCGGAGTCGTGGCCTTCGCTGGTGTAGCCCTTGAGCATGGCCACTTGGCCGAGGCCGTCCGTCGCCAGGGAAATGCGCTTCACGTCATCAAGGGTCCGCAGGAACGGGTGTGTCGCTTGTGAAGCAAAGTTGAACGGGATATGGGTGATCACGTTGTCCGGGGTCTGTTCGCCCTTGTTGGGGCTGACCTGAATGGACCTCATGGCGATCGCCGCGTCCTGCCAGTCCACGCCGCCGTCAGCATTGGCATCGGCGGTAATGGCTACCCGTGTCCACGGAAGTTCCTCCGTAGTAGTGGAGCCTTCTGCACGGTAGAGCCATTGTCCGCTGGCGACTCCCATGGAAACGCCACCGGCCCCATCGCTGACTGCCTGGCGCCAGAATCGGCCGCGGTCCTTGGCTCCAGGACCTGACGACGTGTCGTACAGGGTGTTGGATTCGACGGCGGCACCCAGGGTTGATGTGTTGGCCAGGGCGTACGCAGAGCTTTTGGCGTCTGCAGCCAGTGGGGTCGAAGCGGTGATCGGAGTGAACTCGTCACCAGTAACGCCCCGGTCCACCGAAAGGTTGGCCGTGGATACCTGGGCGCCGGGTTGCGCCGACCCTACGGTGACCAGGTTCAGCCGTGGGAGTTGCAGCGTCCTCACCAGGTAGTCCGCGGAGTCGTTGATTTCCGTGACGTTGAACGAGACCACGTTCTTCTTCACTGACAGCCGGGCTTTGATCTGCGTGTTGCCGAAGTCCGGGACGTTGAGCAGGTAGTCCCTTCCGTCTGGTCCGGAAGGGACGGAGGTTCCGGTGACACCGTATTCCACGCCATTGAGGGTGATGCTGTTGAGTCGGGTGAGAGTGCCATCGAGGCGGGCCGTGGTTGCGGCATCGGCGTAACCGAGGACTTGGGGGAACGAGGTGGCGACGTCCACACGGAGGTGGTCGGACGAAATGGTGGCAGTGTCGGCGGCGCTGACAACGTCTGCCGGTTGGGTAGCCGGGGCGGCGGTGGCGGGCTGCACAGCCAAGAGACCTAGCGAGGACGAAGCGACGACGCAGGCCAGGCTCAGCGTGGTGAGGCGTCTGGGGGATGACAAGCCGAGCATGATGCTCCTTCTTGATTTTTCCGAGCGGGTAACGAGCATGTTCTTGCGGACCAGATCAACACTGCGGCATGAAACAGAAGTTGACAAGAGTTAACAAGCAGTTAACTAAAATGCACATCCCGGCACACTCTTTCTCTTATGGACGTCGACTGCGCGTAACGCGCAGTTAGTGTGCAGCCTTTGCACTCGGATGATCCTTGTGAGATCGAAAATGATCGTTTAGTGTTTCTATAGATCAGAAAACGTCATTAAGCTGAGCGGGAGCGGAACACACGATGAGCGAGAACACACTGGGTGCCTTCATGGAAGAAGAGCTGGTTTCCCAACCCGAGGTTTGGCAGCGCGCCGTGGAGCAGGCCCGTACGGAGCAGTTGCTTCCAGCGGACGGCAAGCGCATCGCCGTGATCGGCTGTGGCACATCGTGGTTCATGGCCCAGAGCTACGCCGCTGCCCGCGAATCCGCCGGTAAGGGGGTCACCGATGCGTTCGCCGCGTCGGAGGCTTTCCTGAACAGCAACAGCGCCGATCGCCAGTACGACGCCGTTGTGGCCATCACCCGGTCGGGTACCACCACTGAGGTGCTCGAGATTCTGGCTGAGTTGAAGGGGATTGTCCCCACCGTGGCCATCATCGGTGACACCTCCTCACCGATCGTCGGGCTGGCAGACGCCGTGGTGGGCCTCCACTACGCCGATGAACGCTCCGTGGTTCAGACCCGCTTCGCCACCACGGCGCTGGTCTACATGCTGACCAGCCTTGGCATCGATGTGCAGCAGGCAATTGAGGATGCCCGTGACGCAGTGACGGCAGAGGTCTCCCAGGAACTCCTGGACGCCGAGCAATTCACCTTCCTCGGCACCGGCTGGACGGTTGGGCTGGCCCACGAAGCCGGTTTGAAAATGCGCGAAGCCGTGCAGGGTTGGACCGAGTCATACCCTGCCATGGAATACCGCCACGGCCCCATCTCCATCGCTGCCCCCGGCCGGGTCACCTGGCTGTTCGGAACCCAGCCCGAGGGTTTGGACAGTGACATGGCCGTCACCGGCGCCCTTTACATCCACACGGATAAGCACCCCCTGGCCGAACTGGCACGTGTCCACAAAGTCACTCTGGAGCGTGCACGCGTCCGTGGGCTGAATCCGGACCTGCCCCGCAACTTGACGCGCTCCGTTATTCTCGACGCCTCGGCCTAGGCAGTCGATCATGGTTCTCGGAGCCGCAGAATCACCGGTCCTGTCTTTCGACGTTGGCGGGACGGACATCAAGGCTGGTTTGGTGGACGCCGGTGGAGCCGTCCTGGGCATGCGCCGCGTCCCTACGCCGTTGGATCCGGCCCGCCCCGGCGAAGCGGTCCTGGACAGGCTAGCTGGGCTTAAAGCCGAGTTGGCCTCGGAGTTTCCGGAAGCCCCCGCCAAGGCAGCAGGCATCATCGTCCCCGGAATCGTGGACTCCGTGGCCGGAGTGGGTGTCTACTCCGCCAATCTTGGATGGCGCAACTTCCCGTTCAAAGCCGAAGCCGAAAAGCGGCTCGGCATACCCGTCGCGTTCGATCACGACGTCCGGTCCGCTGCAGCTGTGGAACACAGCTTTGGCGGTTCCAAAGAGTTCAACGATGTTGTGGTGATGGTGGTGGGAACCGGCATTGCTGCAGCTGTGTTCTCGGGCGGCAAGGCCGTTACCGCAGGGGGATTCGCCGGGGAACTCGGCCACGCCCAGGTCCCGGACCCCGACGCCACAGGCTCCACCATCCTGGAAGCAGTGGGCTCAGCAGGCGCAATTGCCAAGCGTTACCACCGGGCATCGGGCACCAGCGTGAACGGTGCCCGCGACGTCCTGCTCAAGGCCAAAGCCGGCGACGCGCTCGCGGCCCGAATCTGGAGTGAAGCTGTTGATGCCCTGGCCTTCACTATCTGCCAGTGCGTGAACATCATGGGAATAGAAGCCGTGGTGATCGGCGGAGGCCTCGCTGAAGCAGGCGACGAGCTGCTCGAGCCACTCCGTAAGCGGGTTGACGCCATCCTGGACTTCCAGCGCAGGCCCCATCTCATCCGTGCGCAACTGGGGCAGGACGCCGGCTTGCTCGGCGCGGCACTGAACGCCCGGGCACTATTGGGAGGCACACGATGAAGCGAGCCAACGTGAACCGCATTATTACCGTCACTCCCAACCCGGCCATCGACATGACCTACACCGTCCACGGAATCACCGAGGGCTCCAGCCACCGGGTACCCACGCCCTTGAGCCGTGCGGGAGGCAAAGGCATCAACGTAGCCCGTGTCACTCACCAGTTGGGGTACCCCGTGCTCGCCATTGCCCCCACCGGTGGTGCGGCAGGGCAGACCCTCGCAGCCGAACTGTGGACCAGCGGCGTGCCGCACACCCTGGTGGGAGTCGCAGCTGAAACCCGCCGCAGCATCGCGCTGGTGGACACCGTTGCAGGGGAAACGTCCATTTTCAACGAGGAGGGCCAGGCACTTCTGCCGGATGACTGGCGCTCATTGCGGATCGCCGTAGTGGAGGCCGTGAGCGGGAACCGAAACCTGCCGGCCTCCGTCCTGGTCGGTTCGGGAAGCCTGCCGCCGGGCGCTCCCGCGGACTTTTACCCGGAACTGGTGCGCCTGGCCCACGACGCCGGTATCCCGGCCATCATCGACACCTCCGGCCCCGGGATCATCGCTGCGGCCAAAGCCGGCGCCGACATCCTCAAACCAAACCATCACGAGCTGGCCGAAGCAACGGGCGAGTCCAGCCTTGAAGCAGCCGCCCTCGCCCTGATCGACATGGGTGCCCGCACGGTCCTCGTCAGCGCCGGCGCGGACGGCATGCTCGCCTTCGACCACGCCGCCCCGGGCGGCTACTGGAGCGCCCGCTTACCGGAAGCGCTCAGCGGCAACCCCACAGGGGCAGGCGACGCCGGTGTGGCGGCTGCCGCCGTCGCACTCGCCGAAGGCATCACCGAGCCCCGCGAAATCCTTCGCCGGGCCACCGCATGGTCGGCCGCGGCCGTGCTCATGCCTGCCGCAGGTGAAATTTCGCCGCGATACCAGGAACTCCAGGACCAATTGATCGTGACATGGAAGGAGACCCGGTGACCCTGGTCAACACTCGGGAACTCATGGACAGGGCCGCCGACGCGGGAACAGGCCAAGGTGCGTTCAACATCATCCACATCGAAACTGCCGAGGGCCTGGTGGCAGGGGCCGAAGCGGCCGGCGTCCCACTGATTCTGCAGATTTCCGAGAACTGCGCCAAGTACCACGGCGGACTCGAACCCATCGCTTCGGCAGCCCTGGCAATCGCGCGCTCCGCCGCTGTACCCGTTGCCCTTCACTTGGACCACGCAGAATCCGAAGATCTCGCGATCGCCGCCGTGGACCTTGGTTTCGGTTCCGTCATGTACGACGGCGCTCACCTGCCGTACGAATGGAATGTGGAAGTCACGCAGCGCGTGGCAAAGTATGCCCACGAGCGCGGTGTCTACGTGGAAGCCGAGCTTGGAAAAGTGGGTGGCAAGGACGGAGCCCACGCTCCCGGTGTCCGAACAGACCCCGGCGAGGCCCACTCATTCGTTGAGGCAACCGGCGTGGACGCGCTCGCCGTTGCTGTCGGCTCCTCCCACGCCATGACCGAACGGAGCGCCGCGCTGGACCTGCACCTCATCACCAGACTGAAGACCGCGGTGGGAAAACCACTGGTCCTCCACGGCTCCTCCGGTGTGACAGATGACATGCTCATAGCCGCTATCCGTTCGGGTATGACTAAGATCAACGTATCCACACATTTGAACGGGTTCTTTACCCGCGCCGTCCGTGAGTACCTCGATGCCAACCCTGCAGTGGTGGATTCCCGGAAATACGTCAAGGCCGGCCGGGATGCCCTTGTGCTGGAGTCCGCACGTATGCTGACGCTGTTCGCCAAAGCGAATTAGCTGGAAACCCGCGAAAGGCTCGTCATGACCCGCACCGATCGGCTCACTGCCATACTCGACCTCCTGGCCGAGTCCGGCCATGTGGAAGTCGAGGACATCGTGACCCGCCTGGGCGTCTCACCTGCCACGGCCCGCAGGGATCTCGACAGCCTTGCCAAGCAGCGGCTGCTCAGCCGCACCCGCGGCGGCGCCACCACTGGTTCCGTGGCCTATGATCTCCCAGGGCGCTACAACAGGGACGACCACGCCGTGGCCAAGCAGGAGATCGCTCTGGCAGCGTCTGCGCTGATCCGTCCCGGTGCTGTGATCGGGCTCAGCGGTGGCACCACCAACACGGCGTTGGCGCAGCTACTCTCCACCCGCGAGGACCTCAACGCGCCGTCCCACACGCCCACGCTGACCGTGGTCACCAACGCCATCAACATCGCTTCCCAGTTGGCGGTGCGGCCGAACATCAAGATCATGGTCACCGGCGGGATCCTCAACCCCCGCTCCTACGAGCTGGTGGGTCCGTATACAGACGTCATCATGCAAAAAGTTGCCCTCGATATTGCGTTCATCGGTGTCAACGGCGTCGACCCGGACCTCGGCCCCACCATCACCGACGAAGGCGAAGCCATGGTCAACACGGTGATGGCACGCCGTGCCACCGAGTCCTATGTGGTGGCCGACTCTTCCAAAGTGGGCCGCCGCTCCTTTGCCGCCATGGCAGGCTACGACTTCAGGCACCTCATCACGGACTCCGGCATCAGTGCCGAACATAAAGCTGCGTTCGAGGCCAAGGGCACCGAAGTCATCGTCGCACCCGCCGGCTGAGACCAGCCGGCTGAGCTGGAAAGGCTAGAAGCGCATCCTCGGTGCGTGCAGCACTGAGTCGTCTACCTCCCGGGGCACCCACTGGCTGAACGGTATATCCAGGCTGTACTGGTCGTCGTCGTTCTTGATCAGGGTCCGAAGCTCGGCGTTGTCCGGGTTGTTGAGCGACTCGAAGTACTCCACCGTCCAGTGGAACCAACGCATGCAGAAAAGGCGCATGGTCAGCCCGTGCGTGACCAGGAGCGTGTTTGGTGCGTAAGTAGGCTTCTGCCAGTGCCGGTACAGCGTCTCCATGAAGGAAGACACCCGGTCATAAACGTCCGAACCGGACTCGCCCTCACGGAACCGATAGAAGAAATGGCCGTAGAGGTTGCGCAGTTCCTTTTGGTCCTCGATCTCCCCGGCGATCTGGAAGTTGGCCCAGTCCTGCTCGCGAAGCCTGGGTTCCTCAATCACCCGCTCGATCAGGGAACCGAGGTTCATGGCTTCGAGGGTCTGGTACGCGCGCAAATAGGGGGAGACGTAGACGCAGACCTGTTCTCCATCGAGCTTGCGGCGCAGGTCCTCCCCGGCAATCCGGGCCTCCTCCACTCCGCGCTCCGTCAGCGGGATCCGGTAGTCCGGCACACGGTTGTAGATGGACGTGTCGGCATTCGCGGCAGACTGGCCGTGCCGGATCATGAAGATTCTCTCAGGGGCACCCATCCCACCAAGCATAGGGTGGGTATATGTTCCTTGCTTCCCGTCGCCGGCTGCGCGCCGAAGTACTTATTGTGCTGGGCCTGTCCTTGGGCCAATCAGCCGTCTACTCCGTAGTTCAGCTGCTGGACAAGATGACGAGGGCACCTTTGGCGGATGCCACGTCAACGCTGAACAGGTCCCAAAGCACGCGTGAGTACTTCGACCTCACCTACCAATTGCTGGACATCGTGTTCGCTTTGGTGCCCGTGGCCTTGGTGTTCTACTTCCTGTCCACCCATGCACCTGGCGGCCGGGAAGGCGGGGGCGGCTCGGCGTTCGCCCGGCTTGGCTTCAATTTTGCCCGGCCCGGCAAGGACCTTCTCCAAGGTGTTGGTCTGGCCGCTTCGATCGGCATCCCCTCGCTCGGCCTGTATGCGGCCGGTCGTGCGCTGGGAATCACCACTGCAATTGTGCCCAGCGGCCTTGACGCTTACTGGTGGACGGTGCCGGTGCTGGTCCTTTCGGCCATGCGCCATGCGATCGTGGAAGAAGTGATCGTGGTGGGGTACCTCATGGACCGCTTCGGCAAATTCGGGTGGAGCATGCCGGTGGCCATTGTGGTCAGTGCCGTCCTGCGGGGAAGCTACCACCTGTACCAAGGCTTTGGGCCGTTCATAGGGAACGTGGTCATGGGTTTGCTGTTCGCGTGGATCTACACCAAGACCAAGCGGGTAATGCCCTTGGTGATTGCCCACGCACTGTTGGACATCGTGGCGTTCGTTGGATTCAGCCTGTTCGGCAAGGCAATGGGCCTGGGGTAGAGGTCCGTTAAAAGTATCCGGCCGCCATCTATGGGTGACGTCGTTGGCACCCGCTGATGGCGGCCGAAGCTTAGCCCGGACATGATTGACTCCGGACATGGCTGACCGGGGCCGGGACCAGCCCGGATGGATGGATCGGTCAGATGGTGACGGCTCCGGAGGCGGTTTCGAAAGTTACAGCGAGGATGCCTGGAGTGCCGTGCGGTGCCATCCACTGGACGGCGACATCCTCAAGCGGCTTCTCCACTGGTTCGCCCAACCATTCGGTGACGCGTTCAGCCGAGCCCGCAATGGTGAGGCTGGACATCTTGACGTCGCTCTCGTAGATCCTTGACGGGTGCAGCGAGGGGTCGCCCTCCCATTTGAGCAGGTAGGGCACTTGGGGATCCGCGATCAGGCCGAGGATGCCAATCTGTTGCCACACCAGTTCGCGTCCGTCGGGGAACTTGCGGTTGCCCGGAACAGCCGAGCGGCCAAGGCGGTCTTCGAACGGGGCAAGGTCGTCAACGGCGACGCACCAGCCCATCCATCCACCACCGGCAGCCGAGCGGGCACGGACGGCCTGGCCAAAGGGTGCTTTGTCGGAAGCGGGGTGGTCCAGGACCTCCACCACTTCCAGGTACTTGTTATCCGCAAGGGGAATGATCATGTTCCGGGTACCGAAGCGCGGGTGCACTCCGCCCCGGACAGCGTCCACTCCCAATGCCGCGGAAATTCGTTCGGTAGTGGCCAAAAGGCCATCTCGTTCACAGGCGTAAGAGACGTGATCCATGCGCATGGCTTCATCTTGGCACTTTGTGATCGGGGTCTCAGCTAAGTCAAGCCTAACTAAGGTGGGATGTGTATAACCGGTGGTAAGGGGCGTCATGGAGGGACGCGGGAAGACCGAAAGATTCCACAGGCGTCACAAAGCTGTCTTCGCCTCCGGACAGTTCCTAGACTGGCCCCAGCTCACACCGCTTCACCCTGCCTGCCAAACCCATGCGTCACGAACAGGAGAACTCCATGTCCCAAGGATGGTCTTTCGAAACCCGCCAGATCCACGCCGGCCAGGAGCCCGACGCCGCCACAGGGGCGCGCTCGCTTCCGATCTACCAGACCACGTCCTTCGTGTTCCCCAGTGCCGAGAGCGCCGCCAATCGCTTTGCCCTGGCCGAGCTCGCTCCCATTTACACCCGAATCGGCAACCCGACGCAGGATGCAGTGGAGCAGCGGGTTGCGAGCCTTGAGGGTGGCCTCGGTGCCCTCTTGCTCAGCTCCGGACAGGCTGCGGAGACGTTCGCCATCCTGAATATCGCCGAGGCGGGCGACCACATCGTAGCGAGCCCCAGCCTGTACGGCGGCACGTACAACCTGCTGGCGCACACGCTGAAGAAGTTCGGCATTTCGGTCACGTTCGTCGAGGACCCTGACAATCTGGACCAGTGGCGTGACGCCGTCCGGCCGAACACCAAGTTGTTCTTCGGCGAGGTCGTCTCCAACCCGCGCCAGGATGTCCTGGACATCGAGGGCATCGCCCGCACCGCACACGCGGCCGGCGTTCCCCTCATTGTGGACAACACCCTGTCCACGCCTTACCTGATCCGGCCCATCGAGTGGGGAGCGGACATCGTGGTCCATTCCGCGACCAAGTACCTGGGTGGTCACGGCTCGGCAATCGCCGGTGTGATTGTGGACTCCGGCAACTTCGACTTCGGCAAGGACCCGGAGCGCTTCCCTGGTTTCAATACCCCGGACCCCAGCTACAACGGTCTGGTCTACGCCCGGGACCTCGGCAAGGACGGTGCACTGGGCGCGAACCTCTCCTACATCCTCAAGGCCCGAGTCCAGTTGCTTCGCGATCTCGGCTCTGCCGTGTCCCCGTTCAACGCCTTCCTCATTGCCCAGGGACTGGAGACCTTGAGCCTGCGCGTGGAACGCCATGTTGCCAACGCCACCAAGGTGGCCGAATGGCTTGAAAACCACGACGACGTCGAATCGGTCGCCTATGCGGGCCTGCCGTCCAGCCCGTGGTACGACCGCGGCCGGAAGTACGGACCCAAGGGCACGGGCGCCATCGTTGCCTTCAACGTCAAGGGCGGCGTCGAAGCCGGCAAGCGCTTCGTGGACGGCCTGGAGTTGCACTCGCACGTTGCCAACATCGGTGATGTCCGCTCGCTGGTCATCCACCCGGCGTCGACTACACACAGCCAATTGACGGTGGAACAGCAGGTCGCTGCCGGCGTTAACCCCGGCCTCGTGCGCTTGTCCGTGGGCATTGAGCACGTTGATGACATCATCGCCGACCTCGAAGCGGGCTTCCGGGCCGCCAAGGGCGCCTAACGCCGCGGCTTTGAGTCTCAGCCCGGCTGCCGCCCGCGTCGACGATTATTCGCCGGGCGGCAGTTCCGGGTGCTCGTTCGTGAACGAAGACGCCCCAAACCGTCACACTGTTGTCACATTCTTCGCCAGAACCACCCTGCATTTCCTAGACTCTTGGTATTAGGTCATGAGTGCCAGCACACAGCCCCGGCTTGCTGGCCGGCAACCCTCCTACGCGGTGGGGTGCCCCGGGTGAAGACCTGGCCTGTTCGCACGCAAGGCGACGGGCAAGCGCGAGGTTAAGGTGTCAAAGGAATGACCATTACTGCTACAGCCCTTCCCAAATCCGGAGAAGAAGACGGAACCGTCAAGTACGCCGGCATCGGGCCGTTGGAACTTGAGGCCGGCGGATTCCTCCCCGATGTCGTCCTCGCTTATGAGACCTGGGGGCAGCTGAATGCCGAGGCCTCCAATGCCGTCCTCATCCAGCATGCGCTCACGGGCAGCACTCACGTAGCCCGTGGAGCCACCGACGAGCAAGGTTGGTGGGAGCAACTCGTTGGCCCGGGTGCCACCATCGACACCAACAAGTTTTTCGTCATTTCCATCAACATCGTGGGCGGTTGTTATGGCAGCACCGGCCCATCGTCAGAAGCACCGGACGGACGTCCTTGGGGCTCACGTTTCCCGTTGGTCACGCTGCGCGACAGCACGGAGGCTGAGGCGCGCCTCGCCGATGCCTTGGGAATCGATGCCTGGCACGCCGTGTTGGGCGGTTCCATGGGCGGCGCCAGGGCCCTTGAATGGGCTGTGACGTTCCCTCACAGGGTCAAACGCTGCGCCGTAATTTCGGTGGGCGCCTACAGTACGGCCGAGCAGATTGCCTTTGCCCAAGCCCAAACCTTGGCCATCAGGCAGGACCCGAACTTCAAAAACGGTGATTATTACGGCGGCACTGCACCCGAACATGGTTTGGCACTGGCCCGACGCATCGCCCACATCACTTACCGCTCAGCCTTGGAGTTGGATTTCCGCTTCGGCAGGGAAGCACAGCACCAGGAGACACCACTCGCTGCCGCGGTGTTGGGGGAGCGTGGCCGCTACCAGGTGGAAAGCTATTTGGACCACCAGGGAACCAAGCTGGTCCGCCGTTTCGATGCCAACAGCTACATCGCCATCACCGAAGCCCTGATGTCCCACGACGTCACCAGGGGCCGCGGCCCGCTGGAACAGGCGTTGTCGCGCGCTACGGCTGAGTTCTTCGTGGCGGCGGTGGACAGCGACAGGCTCTACTTCCCTGCACAGTCGCGGGAACTTGCCGCGGCGCTACCTGGGGATGTGCCGGTCCACCTCATTGAGGCTCCGATTGGTCACGACGGCTTCCTCACTGAGATCGGCCAGCTCTCGGCACAACTCCGGGAATCATTCTTCGCCTAGCCCTAGCCGTTCATGATTTCGCCGCGCTGCTTCATGTAATCCTCCATGGCGATCTCGCCGTTGCTGAACTTCGTGTCCAGCTCCGCCAGCTTGCGAGCGCGGAATCCCTGCGGCTCCGAAGCGCCAGCTGAGGGGAACGGTGCGGGGGATGAAGGGTTCGACGGCGGCCCGGCCTGCGGTGTCGAATCCGCGGGGCGGAGGACGGTCGGCTCGGAAGGGTACCCGGGGTAATTCTGACCTGGGTAACCCTGCGTCGGGTATCCCTGACCTGGATAATTCTGCTGCGGGTAATTCTGTGGTGGATACCCTGGTCCGGGCAGATTCTGCTGTGGGTAGCGGGGGTCGCGGAAGTTATTGTCCTGGATCCGACGCGCCCGGGAGCGGTTGTACATGCGGATCCCGAGCGGAATCAGCCAAGAGCAGACGATGATCCAGAAGATCAGATTGTTCACAGTGCAGGCCTCCTAGGTCTCATCCCAGCTTAGTCCTGACCAGCAAAACCACTGCGGCTGCTTCAGACCAGCTCGGTCTGCATGCCCAGGAACCGGCCGTAGCGATCCACCTCCGACTGCAGGGCCTCCTGCTCTTTTGCGGTGGTGGGCCGGTTCATTCGGACGTCCACTTCGCAGGTTCTGCCGGAGAAGCCATGCCGCCACCATCCGGCCAACCTGCCGTCCAGCAGAACCACGTGCATGGGTCCGTTGTCCTCGGGGAAGATGGGCGCCGTGCCACCAAGGAAGTGCCGGGACTGTGAGTAGCCCATCACGTATTCGTCGTAGCACTGGATGAGGTCGACGCGGGGAAGCCCGGGATCCTCGGCGGGCGAAGGATCGCCACCACCCGCGAGAGCGTCCACTTCCTCGGGAGCCAGATAAAAGTCGAAACCATCACACTGCGCCGCCCCCAAACTCCCGGGGGACATGGCACCCGCCACCTCGATTCCCCGCTTTACGTCTTTCATGGTCAACCCGGACCACGCCGCACAGTCCTTGACCGTGGCGGGTCCCCGGCTGGTGAAGTATCGGAGTGCCAACCGTCCAAGAGCCTGTTCGCGGCCTTCGGCGGTCAGAGGCGTAAGAGCCGAACCGGGTACCCGTTCGTCGAACAGGGCATACGTTTGTTTCAGGGCGCCGCCTGCGGAACGGACGGGTGTGCCGCTGACCAGGACACCGCTGATTTCCGCGTGCATGAGGTGGTAGATGAAGCCCAGGCCCTTGCTGGGAAAACCGGACTGTCCCAGGACATCGGCCAGTTCCTCGCGCGTCTTGTGGGCTCCATCGGCCACAGCGGCGGCGAGGATTCGGCCGCTCTTGGCAGCAGAGTCGTCATCGATTCCTGTTTGTCGGTACATGCCTTTGTTGCCTTGGTGGAGGCGATCTGCGGACAACGCCATCAACCAGCCAAGATCGTCCCGATGCACGAAATGCCACGTGGGCCGGAGAATATGCGTCCGCAGGATGGTTCCGTCGGCTACCGCCTGCTCAACGCTTAAGGCAGTGACCATCGATGAAGCGCTGGTGGAGCTTCTCTGTGCGAGAGTCCACCTCGCATAGGGGAACTCTTGCGATTGGACGGCCAGAAGGTTGCGGACCACGTCCCCGGGACTTCCGGCGTAGGGAGCCCGCAACTGCTGCCGCCGCAACCGAATCCTCCGAATAGCCTCCGCATGCAGGGAGCCGGCACCCGACGTCACGTCAGCGGCGCGGCAGCAAGGTGCCGGTGGAACCGAAGACGGGTCCCGGCGTCGGACGCTTTGGCGTGATTCCGTCGCCGGAGGACTGATGCCGAAGGCGCCGGATCACCCATGGGACAAAGAACTCACGTGCCCAGACAAGGTCGGAAGACCGGGCCTGACGCCACGTGCGCGGCGGAAGGGGCTTGGGCATCAGGGGCTCAAGCGTGTGCTCGACGTTCAACGCCTCCAAAACCATCATGGCGATGGTGTGGTGGCCCAGCGGCGAGAAGTGAAGGCGGTCAACGTTCCACATCTGGGGATCCGCCAACTGCCGCAAGGACCACATGTCCGCGATGATGGCATCGTGCCGCGCAGCGACCGTCCTGAGGTTCTCGTTGTAAATGGCCACCTTGCCGCGGATGCGCCCGAGTACTGATGCTGCCGTGTCCGGGCCATTGAAAAGCACCACGGTGGCACCTCCCGAGCTCAGCTCCGCGACTGCGGCGTCGAGTTTTTCCGCCAACAGGTCGGGATCGCCGCCGGGACGGATGAGGTCGTTGCCGCCGGCTGAAATGGACACGAGGTCAGGCTGCAGTTCCAAACAGGGGCCTACCTGTTCATCGATAATCTGCTGCAGCAACCTGCCACGGATAGCAAGGTTGGCGTAGGCGAAATCTTCCTGGCTGCGGCCCAGTTCCTCGGCAACCCGATCCGCCCAACCACGATAACCGCCGGGGTTCTGCGGCTCGGGGTCGCCGATGCCCTCCGTGAAGGAGTCACCCAGGGCCACATAACGGGTCCAAGGGTGCTTTTGAACGGGCTCGCCCGGCTTCAGTAAAGGATTGTTCTCACTCACGCTCATATCCTGCACCGTGACGTCGACCCTACGCCACCGTAGGTTGTTACTGGTGGGTAACTGTAAGAATGGACCCATGACTGAAGCACCCACATTTCCCGCTCCCGTTGTCCTGTGGTCCCACGACGAATCCGAGCGTGCAGGCAAGCCACTCCTGGTCCTGCTGCACGGCTACGGCTCCAACGAGGACGACCTGTTCAGCCTGGCCGGATTGCTGCCCGAGGGTTTTGTAGTAGCCGCCCTCCGAGCACCGATGCCCATGGGGCCGGGCTTCACATGGTTTCCTCTCACGGCGTCCATCGACTACTCGTTGGAAGCTGTAAAGCAGGCAGCCGAGTACGCCCTTGAGTGGCTGGACACAGTCAAAGCCAACCACTCGTCCGTGACGTTGCTGGGCTTCTCCATGGGCATGGCCATGGCCACCACCATGCTCCGCTACCGTCCCGCGGACTTCGCTGCTGTCGTCGGGCTTTCAGGCTTTGTGATCGACGCCGGCGCTGACGCCGCATTCCGGGACGACGAACTGGACGGAACGCTACCGATGTTCTGGGGCCGCGACCAGCAGGATCCCGTCATCACCCAGGACAAAATCGAATACACCATGGGCTGGGTGCGCAAGCACGTCGACCTCACCAAAGTGCTTTACACGGGGATGTGGCACGGCATCAACCAGCAGGAGATCGGACACGTGGGCGAATTCCTCACCCACAAGGTGCTCACTGACTGAGGTTCCGATGTGTCAGGCGGCGGTGATCCGGACCGTCTGGCCATTGACGGTCACGGTATCGCCGACGTGGAGCTGGCGTCCGCGGCGGTCATCGATTTCGTTGTTGACTTTGACCAAGCCGTTCTTGATGAGCTCCGTGGCTTCAACGCCGTCCTCCACCAAGTTTGCGAGCTTCAACAGCTGGCCGAGTCGGATCATGTCGTCGCGGATGGGGATCTCTTCAATTTCGGGGTTGCTCATACAGCAATGATGCCTGAAGTAGTGTGGTGACGGTGCCGCAGCCTTCTCCCCGTCCCGCCCTTCCGCTGGTCATTGGCCTTCCCATTGCAGTAGCGACGGGCCTGGTGATCCCGCTTCAAGGGAGGATCAACGGGGCCCTCGGCGCCAAACTGGACGACGGCATCGCCGCGGCTGTGGTGAGCTTCACCACAGGACTCCTGCTCATTAGTGCCATCTCACTTGCCACCCCCAAAGGCAGGGCGGGGCTCCAGCGCATCATTCCTGCCGTCCGGAACCGCAGCTTCCCCCGGTTCTACGTCATGGCCGGTGCCATCGGCGCGTTGTTCGTCTTTGCCCAGTCGTTCACTGTTGCCCTGTTGGGTGTCGCGTTGTTCACAGTCGCAGCGGTGACCGGCCAGACGTTGAGCGGACTGCTCGTGGACCGAATGGGTATTGGCCCGGGAGGAAAACGCGCCATCACGGGAGTCCGGGTCCTGGGCAGTGTCCTGACGGTGGCCGCCGTCGCCTGGGCAGTTTCCCCGCGCTTCAGCGGCGACACGGACATCGCCTCGCTCGTCCTGCCCGTCCTCCTGCCGCTGGCCGCCGGTTTCTTCATGAGCTTCCAGCAGGCAATGAACGGAACTGCCACAGTTCATTACGGGACGCCCATCGCAGCCACGCTGGTCAACTTCATTGCCGGGTCAGTCATTCTGTGGATTGCGTGGATGATCAAGCTGGCTGTGGCCGGGCCGGGAAATCCGCTTCCCAGTGAGTGGTGGTACTACCTTGGCGGCCCCATGGGCTGCCTCTTCATCGGCCTGGCGGCGCTGCTGGTCCGTAGCCTTGGGGTCCTGATCACCGGTTTGGGCATGATCGCCGGGCAGTTGGTGGGGTCGCTGGTGCTCGACGTCGTGATCCCCAGTCCCGGCGCAGTGGTCGCCTTGCCCACGGTGCTGGGTACGGTCCTGACGCTCGCCGCGATCATCGTGGCCACACTGCCCTGGCCCAAGGGAGCTTTCGCACGAAGAGTCCCTCCCAAAGGCCGGTAGGGTAGGAATCAACAAACTTCCCCCCAATACCCCGCCGGACAACCTCGTCCGGATTCCGGGGCAAACCACCGCGGACCGCACCCAGCGGCCCTGTAGAACAAATGGAGTTACCCATGGCAGCAAAATCCGTCCTTGACCAGGTCATTTCCCTCTCCAAGCGGAGGGGCTTTGTCTTCCAGGCCGGTGAAATCTATGGTGGCTCCCGTTCGGCCTGGGATTACGGTCCCCTCGGCGCTGAACTGAAGGAAAACATCAAGCGCCAGTGGTGGCAGAGCATGGTCCGCGGCCGTGAGGACGTTGTAGGCCTGGATTCCTCCGTCATCCTTCCCCGCCAGGTATGGGAAGCATCCGGCCACGTGGATGTCTTCTCCGACCCCCTGGTTGAATGCCTTTCCTGCCACAAGCGCTACCGTGCCGACCACCTCGAAGAAGAGTACGAAGAAAAGAAGGGCCGCCCGGCAGAAAACGGCCTGGCGGACATCGCCTGCGCAAACTGCGGCACCCGCGGCCAGTGGACCGAGCCCCAGGAATTCTCCGGCCTGCTCAAGACTTTCCTCGGCCCGGTGGCCAGCGACGAAGGCATGCACTACCTGCGTCCGGAAACCGCCCAGGGTATCTTTGTGAACTTCAACAACGTCCTCACCACCTCGCGGAAGAAGCCGCCGTTCGGCATTGGCCAGATCGGCAAGTCGTTCCGCAACGAAATCACGCCGGGCAACTTCATCTTCCGTACCCGCGAATTCGAGCAGATGGAGATGGAGTTCTTCGTCGAGCCCGGAACCGATGAAGAGTGGCACCAGTACTGGATGAAGGAGCGCATGTCCTGGTACACGGACCTGGGCATCCGTGAAGACAACCTCCGTTTCTTCGAGCACCCGCTGGAGAAGCTCAGCCACTACTCCAAGGGCACCACGGACATCGAATACCGCTTCGGTTTCCAGGGCTCCGAGTGGGGCGAGCTCGAGGGCATCGCCAACCGCACGGACTTTGACCTTTCCACGCATGCCAAGGCTTCCGGCACGGACCTGAGCTACTTCAACCAGGCCACCAACGAGCGCTACACCCCGTTCGTGATCGAGCCCGCCGCCGGCCTGACCCGCTCCTTCATGGCTTTCCTGATCGACGCCTACACCGAAGACGAGGCACCCAACGCCAAGGGCGGCGTCGATGTCCGCACAGTGCTGAAGCTGGACCCGCGCCTGGCCCCGGTCAAGGCCGCCGTCCTGCCGCTGAGCCGCAACGAGGACCTGTCCCCGAAGGCCAAGGCTTTGGGCGCTCAGCTGCGCAAGAACTGGAACATCGACTTCGATGACGCCGGCGCCATCGGCCGCCGTTACCGTCGCCAGGACGAGATCGGTACCCCGTTCTGCATCACAGTGGACTTCGACACCCTTGAGGACCAGGCCGTGACCATTCGTGAGCGCGACACCATGAGCCAGGAACGCGTGTCCCTGGACAAGGTTGAGGGCTACCTGGCTGCACGCCTGATCGGCGCCTAGTCGTGGCTTTGGAGTACCGCGAATGGAAGGAGGGCGACGACCTCGCCCTCTTGGAAATCTGGGGCGGCCCGGAGACCCTTCCCGCCGAGCAGTTCCGTGCAGCCCTGGCGCCGTCCAGCAACCAGCCCTGGCGCCGCTGCATCGTGGCCGAGGACGTGGTGGACGGCGTGCGGATTCCCGTTGCCGCCGGCGTTGTCCACGAGGCATCCCTGCACCCGGAGCGACTCTGGGCCTACATCGAGGTTGCCAAGGACCACCGCCGTGAAGGCGTGGGTGCAACCCTGCTGACCATGCTTCGCCGCGAAGCCGGGAACTCGCCGTCGGGCGTTTCCAAGCTGCGCAGCAAGGTGGAGCCGGATACCGCAGGTGCGGCATTCGCTGCGGCTGCGGGGCTTGCGCCCATCCAGCGTTCGCAGCTTGTTGTGGTGGCACCTGAACCCCTGTCATTGCCGCGGTTCGGCGATGGTTCCGAGGAAGCCGCTTCCGAGCGCGTGGAGGACCTGGCCACGGGTTCGGTGGAGCTGAGCGACGTGGTGGGGAAGTACTACTCGCATGTCCACCACTGGGACAGCCCGGGGGAGCTCAGCATCCCCACGGTGCAGCGCTTGTTCCTGCATGACCTGACTGGCGCCCACGGCGCAATCGTCCTGCGCGCGCCGAAGGCCAGTGCCTTCGGCCAAGGCGTTCCGGCGAGCCGCAAGGGCAAAATCCAGGCGTTCGCCATCAGTTACGCCCAAGGCGACTCGGATGAGCCTTCGGATGTCTTCCTTGGACACGACCCCCAGCTGTCCGCCGAGGAAGCAGCTTTTGCAGTGCGTGACCTCTTGGCGCTCATCGCCTACCAACACCCGGTCCTGCTGGAAGTTGACGAGTCCATGACGGCACTGCGCACGGTTCTTGATCCGCTGTTGGAATCCGGAAAAGCCCACGTGCGGGGTGCCGACACCCTGATCGTCAGCGACTGATCACAGCTTTCGCGCCAGGATCCCACGCCGCCCGTTTTCTGCGGGCCGCGTGGGATCTTGCGTTAAGTGACTGACTTGCGGGTGTTCGGTCCCGCGTAGGGTTAAGGGCATGAGGTTTTGCTGCTGATGGGCCACTCCCACGGTCATTCTGAAAATTCCGAGCCAACGCCGCAGGCTCTTGCATCGCGGAAGAGGGCCAACTGGATTCTGGCGGCCATCCTTATTCCGCTGGGCGTCCTGACGCTCGTGGCCATGATGGTCATGTGGCCCTCAGGCAGTCGGGAAGGGATCTCGTTCTCGAGCCCGTACCAGGCTGCCCCCGGGGTCACGTTCGATACCGGCCGGATTCAGAGCGTGGTGGTGGAAAGCTGCACGCAGACGGGCCAAAGCAACACGGGCCAGCCCAACACCGGCCAGACTGACACTGGCCCAACGGACACCGGTCAAAACAACCAGTCCGGCGGGTCGCAGTGCACCTTCGCCTTCACGGAGCCGGACAAAGGCGGGGACGTGGTCAAGGTGGTCATCAACCCTGACGTCGCCATGTCCCACGGCGTGGACGTGGGGGACTCCATCCGGTACCTCAACCTGTCCGCGGTTCAAGGTACGAACGCCGGAAGCGGCGCTCCTGCCTACGTTTTCGTGGACTTTGTCCGCAGCATCCCCATCGCGCTCCTGGCAATCCTGTACGCAGCGGTCGTCATCGCGGTGGCCCGTTGGCGCGGCTTCCGGGCACTTCTTGGCCTGGTGGGTGCCTACTTCGTCCTGGTCAGCTTCATCCTGCCGGGCTTGGTGGAGGGCAAGCCGCCACTGTTGCTGGCGTTGGTGGGATCCACGGTGATCATGATCGGGGTCCTGTACTTCGCGCACGGATTCTCGGCGCGAACGTCCACCGCTTTGTTGGGCACAATTTTCGGGCTTAGCATCACAGCCCTGTTGGCGGCGTGGGCTACGGACGCCGCCAACCTGGCGGGAGTGGGAAACCACGATGCCTCCACGCTGGTGAACATGTCACCCCAGATCTCCATTTCAGGGATCATCCTGTGCGGCCTCATCATCTCCGGCCTGGGCGTGCTCAACGACGTCACCATTACGCAGTCCTCTGCGGTGTGGGAACTCTACGAACTCGCGCCCAACACCAGTGCCCGTAAGCTGTTTTCCTCTGCCATGAGGATCGGCCGGGACCACATTGCCTCCACGGTCTACACCATCGCTTTTGCGTACGCCGGAGCCGCGCTTCCGATCCTCATCATCGTGATGCTTTATGACCGCCCCCTCGATGAAGCACTGACCAGTGCTGAGCTATCCGAGGAAGTAATCCGTACCCTGGTGGGGTCCATCGGCCTCGTCCTCGCCATCCCGGTCACTACGCTGATTGCCGTCCTGGTGGTTAAAGCCACCGGAATGAAGCGCGTCGTCGCAGCCGGTGGGCTGACCGTAAATGCTGATGAGCTTAACGACAGCGGTTCGCTGGCAGCAGCCGCCGCCGTCGTAGGTTCAGATCAGCATGACAAGCACGACGCCGGTACGCGCCTTGACGATTCCGGCAAGCCGGCGCGGCCGGGCAGCCGCCGTGCGCAGCGGGAAGCTGAGCGGCGTGGAGACACGAACGACGCCACCTAAACCCGAGCCCTGCTCTTGTTCGCCACACCCGCCGTACTGCGTACGCGTGGGCGAACAAGCACGGGATTCGGCTGGCTGTCCGCCGATTTGCCCCGCTTTGCAACAATGGATAGGTGACTGTAGTAGCGACGCCCCCTGCACCAAAGCTCGAGCTCCCTCCTTTGAAGCTCGGTGGGATCACCGTGGACACCCCGGTAATCCTTGCCCCCATGGCGGGCATTACCAACTCTGCCTTCCGCAGGCTGTGCCGTGAATACGGTGGCGGGATGTACGTGGCCGAGATGGTGACCTCCCGTGCCTTGGTGGAGCGCACGCCGGAATCGTTGCGCATCATCTCGCATGATGAGGACGAGAAAGTCCGGTCCGTGCAGCTCTACGGTGTTGATCCCGTGACGGTAGGCGCCGCAGTACGGATGCTCGTGGAAGAGGACCGTGCGGACCACATCGACCTCAACTTCGGCTGCCCGGTGCCTAAGGTCACCCGGCGCGGTGGCGGCTCGGCCCTGCCTTGGAAGATCGACCTCTTCACCTCCATTGTCCAGACAGCGGTCAAGGAAGCGTCCAAGGGCGATATTCCCTTGACCATCAAGATGCGCAAGGGCATCGACGAGGACCACCTGACATACCTCGACGCCGGTCGAATCGCGCGCGACGCAGGAGTGGCCGCTGTTGCCCTCCACGGCAGGACCGCAGCCCAGTTCTATTCCGGACAGGCCGACTGGTCCGCCATTGCCCGGCTTCGTGAGGCGCTCCCTGACATCCCTGTACTGGGCAACGGTGACATCTGGTCAGCCGAGGATGCTGTCCGGATGGTGCGCGAGACCGGCGTCGACGGCGTGGTTGTGGGCCGCGGCTGCCAGGGCAGGCCATGGCTGTTCGGTGACCTGCAGGCCGCCTTCGAAGGCAGCGACCAGCGGCACCGCCCGGGTCTCCGCGAAGTTGCCGAAGGCGTCTATCGTCACGCCGAGCTCATGGTGGAAACGTTCGGGAACGATGAATACAAGGCACTCCGCGAGATCCGCAAGCACATGGCCTGGTACTTCAAGGGCTACGTAGTGGGCGGCGAGCTCCGCGCCAAGCTGGCCACCGTACCCACCCTCGAGGTGCTGCGCGAATACCTTAACGAACTGGACATGGACGCGCCCTACCCCGGAGTCGATTCCGAGGGACCCCGCGGCCGCGCCGGTTCGCCCAAGAAGCCTGCGCTGCCCAAAGACTGGCTCGTGAGCCGTCAGCTGAACGCTGAACAGAGCGCGGATATCTCGGCCGCGGAGCTGGACGTTTCGGGCGGCTAGCCTCACACGTGTAAGACTGACTCAAGAAGCTCCACACCCCGGCGCTTGAAGGAGGCAGATACCCATGGGAACCGAAGCGATACTTGGCCAAGACGGGACGGCTCACGATTTTGTGCTGGCCATCCCCGGTTACGCCGAGGCAGATTCCGCGCGGTGGGTCGAAGAGCCACGCAAGAGCAACTATCGCTCGGATTTTGAACGGGACCGCGCGAGGGTCCTGCACTCCTCGGCGTTGCGCAGGCTGGGCGCCAAGACTCAGGTAGTCGCACCGGACACGGACGACTTTGTCCGAACCCGGCTCACACACAGCCTCGAAGTAGCCCAGGTGGGCCGCGAACTCGGTCGCTCCCTAGGGTGCGATCCTGACGTGGTGGACACTGCCTGCCTGAGCCATGACCTCGGGCATCCGCCCTTCGGCCACAACGGTGAGTCCGCCCTGAACGAAGTAGCGCACACCATTGGTGGTTTCGAAGGCAACGCCCAGACCCTGCGGTTGCTGACCCGGCTCGAACCCAAGGTACTCGCTGAGGATGGCAGGCCGGCAGGACTCAACCTGACCCGCGCCAGCCTGGATGCTGCGTCCAAGTACCCGTGGTCCGCCGTCGACGCCCCCGTCATCCATGGCCACCGCACCAGTAAGTTCGGCGCGTACGAAGACGATCTTCCGGTGTTCGAATGGCTCCGGGAAGGCGCACCGGGCAACCGTTCGTGCATCGAGGCCCAGGTGATGGACCTTGCCGACGACATCTCGTACTCGGTCCACGACGTCGAGGATGCGATCGTCGCCGGCCATTTCCAGCTCAAATGGATGGAAAACCCGGACCATCGTGCGCGCGTGGTGGGGTACACCAAGCAGTGGTACCTGCCACACAACGATCCCGCTGACATTGATGCCGCCCTTGCGCGGCTGGAGGCCACCAAAGTCTGGGTCCGCGAAGCTGATGGCAGTCGGAAATCCATGGCTGCCTTGAAGGACATGACCAGCCAGCTGATCGGCCGCTTCTGCCAGAGCGCGATGGAAACCACGCGCGCTCATTTCGGACCAGCAAATCTGACCCGCTATGACGCTGAACTCATGGTTCCCGAGGACACCGTCACCGAGATCGCGGTCCTCAAGGGCTTGGCTACCACCTTCGTGATCTCCACAGACCATCGCCAGCCGGTGTACGAGCGCCAACGCGAAGTGCTTCATGCGCTGGTAGGTGTTTTGAATGCCACGGGCGACCGTCACCTTGAGCCGATGTTCGCCGCGGACTGGCGTGACGCCGTCGACGACGGTGCGCGTTTGCGCGTTGTGATCGACCAGGTGGCGTCGCTGACGGACGTGTCTGCCCTGGCCATGTATGAGCGGCTTGTGGGCAGCCTCCCGTCGCTCTGGTAACCCTTCCTGCTTTCCGTTAACGGCGGGGACTCTTGGGGCAAGCGACTAGGATGGTCACGTGGCTGGCCTGATCAAACGTGAAGATATCGACGAAGTACGCCAGCGCACGGATATCAAGGAAGTCGTTGACGGTTACGTCACCCTCAAGGGCGCCGGGCTGGGCAGTTTCAAGGGCCTGTGCCCCTTCCATGACGAACGCTCGCCCTCCTTCACTGTTCGCCCGCAGGTGGGCAGGTACCACTGCTTCGGCTGCGGCGAGGACGGCGACGCCATCTCCTTTGTGCAGAAGATGGACCACAGTTCCTTCCACGAGGCTGTCGAGAAACTTGCCGCCAGAATCGGTTACGAGCTGCGCTACGAGGACGGCGGCACCGGTCCCAGTCGTGAGGAAGTGGGCAAGCGCCAGCGCCTGCTGGACGCCCACAAGATCGCCGATGAGTTCTTCCGCGCCCAACTGCTGACCCCCGGCGCGGCCG
This sequence comes from Paenarthrobacter sp. TE3676, assembly GCF_056279165.1. Classification (NCBI taxonomy): domain Bacteria; kingdom Bacillati; phylum Actinomycetota; class Actinomycetes; order Micrococcales; family Micrococcaceae; genus Paenarthrobacter; species Paenarthrobacter sp. TE3676. The sequence continues at coordinate 165,254 of NZ_JBWBQU010000008.1, read as the reverse complement.
AGGGGCGCAACTTCCTGGATGGCCGTGGCTTTGACCGCGCCGCTGCCGAACACTTTGGCGTGGGATACGCGCCCCAGGGCTGGGACGCGTTGCTCAAGCACCTCCGCGGACGCGGGTTCACTGATGCGGAACTGAAGCTCACAGGCATGTTCTCCGAAGGAAACCGGGGCATCTACGATCGCTTCCGCGGCAGGCTGATCTGGCCCATCCGGGACATCGCGGGCGACACCATCGGGTTCGGTGCACGCAAACTCTTCGAAGACGATCAGGGCCCCAAATACCTGAACACCCCTGAGACCACGCTCTACAAGAAGTCCCAGGTCCTCTACGGGATCGACATCGCCAAGCGGAATATCGCCAAGGAACGGCAACTGGTAGTGGTCGAGGGATACACCGACGTCATGGCCTGCCACCTCGCAGGGGTCACGACGGCGGTGGCCACCTGCGGTACTGCCTTCGGTACCGAGCACATCAAGGTTGCCCGGCGGCTGCTCTCGGACGACGGCAGCGGGGGAGAGGTCATCTTCACTTTCGACGGCGATGCAGCCGGCCAGAAGGCCGCTCTGCGGGCTTTCGAGGAAGACCAACGCTTCACCGCCCAGACATACGTCGCAGTGGAGCCCTCCGGCGCCGACCCCTGTGATCTTCGCCAACTAAAGGGCGACGCCGCGGTGCGCGAGCTCATCAGTACCCGCAAGCCACTCTTCGAGTTTGCTATCCGGGCCACTCTCCGCCGCCACAATTTGGACACCGTGGAAGGCCGTGTAGCTGCCCTGCGCGAAGCCGCCCCTGTGGTGGCACAGATCCGGGACTCCGCCACCAGGCCTGGCTACACACGCAACCTGGCAGGTTGGTTGGGCATGCCCATCGAGGAAGTCAGCGGTTACGTCGGGGCGGCCGCCAAGCGAGCCGCTTCCGGCGGCACCGCTGGTGCCAGCACTGCAGGCCCGGCCGGACAGGCGACGACGGCGGCAGCACCGCCGTCGAGCGGCCCGGTCTTCCAACGACCCGACCCCAGGGACCCCATAGCCGGTATGGAACGCCAAGCGCTCGAGGTTGTCCTCCAGGAGCCGGGAGTGCTCGGCGGGGGGGCCTGGGAACGCTTCGAGGCCTCACACTTCACTACGCCTGCTTATGCGGCCGTCCACACTGCCGTGCGGGCTGCGGGCCTCGCCCACTCGGATGACCCTGTGGCCTGGGTGGAACAAGTCCGCCAGGAAGTCCCGGAACCGCTACGGCCTTTGGTCTCGGAGTTGGCCGTAACGCCCCTGCCGGCGAGCACCCCCGAGGCCATGCAGCGATACTGCCGCGACATCCTGGCCCGTCTCTTCGAATTGCAGATCACTCGGATCAAGGCCGACAAGATGGGGCAGCTGCAGCGCTTGGATGCAGGAGCCAATCCGGAGGAATTCCAGCGGCTGAACAGGGAGCTGATGCAGCTTGAAATGGAGCGCAGGGCACTACGCTCGGACGGCTAAAAGCCCCGATTTCGTTTTCCGGCGGGCCCCTGTTAAGCTAGTAACCGCTTCATTCCTCCGTAGCTCAATTGGCAGAGCATTCGACTGTTAATCGAAGGGTTACTGGTTCAAGTCCAGTCGGAGGAGCGCACAATACCCCCGTTCCGATCTTTCGGAACGGGGGTATTTTTATACCCCCTAGGGGTATCCGGCGCCGATTTCGCATTCCGGTAGAACCTTTGCTAAAGTCATAACCGCTTCATTCCTCCGTAGCTCAATTGGCAGAGCATTCGACTGTTAATCGAAGGGTTACTGGTTCAAGTCCAGTCGGAGGAGCATAAGGACCCCGTGCCGGCATCACTGCTGGTGCGGGGTCCGCCTTTTATCAGACGAAATCCATCTCCACTTGCAGGAAACGGGCGGCCTCGGCCACCGCAGCCAGGAATGAATCCTGCTCGGTTGGCGGAGTCCTGGGCTCGCGGGGATGCCACTCGTGGGGCGCCGAGTAGACGCGGGTGAAGCCACCACCTGGCGGGGCATAGAAGATGCCGAAGCGCTGGACCGGCCATTCAGGTGAGGTCTCCGGCGCGACCAGGAGCGCGGCGTCCGTTTCGGGGTTGTACCACTGGGCAATCGGGCGGCGACGGTCGTCTGTAAAGAGCCCGGCGGCGTAGAGGGCGGCCGACTGGGGACTGGTCACGGAGCACAGCCTGTCCCACCACAGCGGCAGGATGCGTTCATCCCGACGCTGCCACGGTGCCGGTAGCGGCTGCAGCTCTTGCCAGTGTGGCACATCTCAACTTTATCGCCCGGGCGTGGGCCGGAAAAGGGTAAGGCCTACTTGGACAGGCCCAGCCTCGGATAAAGAACCTCAAAGCCCTTCGTGAGTCCCGCATTCAGCGCCAGGCCCACGTGACCGCCGTTGGGCACCTCGTAGTACGTCACAGTCATTCCTGCATCCCGGGCGGCTGCGGAGACCGCCTTGGCCGCCGCCACATAGGTTGTGTCGTCCGAGCCCACGGTGAAAACGGCCGTCGTATTGGGGAACTGCCTGCCTTTCATGATGTTGATGGGCTTCTGGGCGTCGTAGGCAGCCTGGTTGCCGTTGAAGATCGCCGCGAGGTTGCCGGCCGGATCCTCTGCGCCAGGGAATTCTTCGCCGGAGATGTCCACCACGTTGCCCCACATCTGCGGGTATTTGACCGCGAAGGAAATGGCACATTGGCCGCCGTTGGAGTACCCGGCTATGGTCCAGTGTTCGCGGTCAGGCAGAATGTTCAAATTGGCTTTGGCCCAGTTCACCACGTCCTCGTTGATGTACTTCTCCACGTTGCCGTACTTGGCGGTGTCCAGGCAGAGGGTGTCATTTTGGTCCGGGCCTATCTGGTCCGCGACGATCGCGATAGGGGCCAGGCCGTTGTTCCTGGCAGCGAACTCGTCCAAGGCGGCCGAAACGTATTGCGGATCAGGGAGTCCCGGCTGGCCCATCATGAGGACGAACAAGGGCAGCTTGGGCGGATTGGCAGTCAGGGCGGCAGGGGGCAAATAGATGCCCGCGGGTCTGGCATCGAAACCGGAGGCGGTGGCTGGAATGACCTGGGTGCCCGCTTCGCCCTTCGTGTGCAGGTTGGCCGGGGACTTCCAGCTTTGCCACAGGGGACCCGCCGGAATGGAGGCGTCCGGGTCCGGTTTGGCCAGTTGAATGGCATCCTCCGTAGAGATTCCCAAGGCCGAGCCCAATGTCTTGTTCAGTCCGAACTCCGTGTTGATGCCTAGGGCCGCGACCACCACGAACACTGGAATGGACACTGCAGCCACCGTTTTCCGCCACCGTGGGCTATGACGGAAGCTAACCACGGCAAGACCCAGGGCCGCGAAGCAGGAAATCGCCCAGAACCACACCCGCGGGGTGAGCCCCACATGGAAGACGTCCATCACGTCCTCTACGATCCACACGGTCAACCATCCCAACAGGGCTGCGACCACGACGGCCGTGATCGCGGTGAGGGCCCAGCGCGCGGACGGCCTGAGGAACAGCAGCAGGAAGAACCCGACGCCGATCACCCCGGCAATCGTCATGACCACGGGTCCGCTGATCTCGAGCTTCAGAATCTCGTTCATGGCCGGGAGACCCGCTTCGGTGTCATGCGGCGGGCTCCTTGGCTACCATCTGCCGCAACAGCCCCGCGCTTTGTGCGGGGGAGAGCCCCGGCAGGTAGGCGGAACCCACAGCGATACCGATGGACGGCAAGGCCAACGGGTCCTGGTAGTACATGTACAAGGTCCGATGCTCAGGCTGGAAACGGGACTTGAAGGCGGCTAACGACTTGAAACCGTACATGGGTTCCAGTGCGTTCCCGAGAAGCGCAAGGACCCGGTCCAGGGTGCTGTGGTCCACGGTGCTGTGGTCTCCCTCGCCGGCATCGGATCCTGCATTGGCAAGCGGAGAGCCGGACAACGAGATTTGGGGTACTTCTTCTTTGAAGTGCGTCACGGCAGAAGCAATGAGGAACTCCATGACGCCCTTGAAGCCTGTGGTGCGGCGGCGCATGAAGTCCAGGGTCCACCCTGAGATGACCCCGTCGCTGAAGACGGGCAGCCAACTGGTGACTCCATGGACCAGGCCGTCATCGTCCACGGCTACACAGCAGAGCACCTCGGGGTCTTTGAGCTCATTCAAGCCACCCAAGGTGAAGCCCATCTCAGGAAGTGCTTTGTCAGCCACCCACTCTTCGGAAATCTCGGCGAGCTGTGCCCTGATTCCCGGCGGCATCCCGGGGTAGCTGTACCAGTGGTCCTTGATGGAGAGCTTGTCTGCGCGGTTCAGTGCCGTGCGGACGTTCTGCCATTCCTTCCCCTTGAAGGTCATGGCCTGGACGTTGAGGAGTGTCTCTTCCGCTACTTCCAGTTTCCTGAAGCCATGGGGGATGAGCGCAGCGTCGAGCTCTGCCGTGGCTGAGTAGAAGCACGGAACCAGCCCAAGGCTGGAGCAGTGCTTTACGAAGCCCGTGGCCGCCTCAGGATGGAGTTCGCCTGCGCCAAAGGGCCCCGCAACGGTGAGGGCCACGCCGTTGTGGACCTGGTACGCAACACCGGCCTTCCTGTTCGGGGTAAACCAGTACTGGTTGTTGTCCCATAGAGCCATCCAGGACAGCGTTCCGCCGCCGTCATGCAACAGCTCCCTGGCATGGCCCAGATCTGCTGCCGGATCAGTGGCGAGCATCCGGAACCGACGGAAGTTGTTCAGGACAAGTACAAGGATGCACAGCCAAATGATGTCCCCGCCCAGTCCGTACACCACCGTGCTTAGCAGGCCTTGCGGGAGAGCCACCACGAACGGGACAGGGAAGGGAACCAGAATGTGTGTCAGCTGCCCGGCCAGATCCAGCAGCGTGGAGCGTCCCGGGTTGCCTTCGATGAACCAGAACGCGACGTAGAAGATCACGGCAGCAACGGCGAGGATGAGCGAGGTCCGGCCAAGGACCCTGTAACCGGCGTCGCTCGACTCGACCCGGAACTTATGCCGGTTTACCAGAAGCAGCGCCACGATGATGACAGGGGCGAGGACCGCAGGGACCGCGTACAGGAGGAGGTACGCGAAGTCGTCGTCGCCTAACGTGACGTCCGGATCTGTAACGTACTGGACGATGGACAGGACGGTTACGGCAGCCAGATACAGCTGGATAACGAGTGTCAGCCTGTATGCGAGCCGGCGGCCACGCCGGAGCCCCTCGGCGCAGACGAGCAGCAGAAGAACCGGAATCAGTGTCAGGATCGCCGCTCCGAAGCTCTGGACGCCGACGATGCTCTGCAACGTGACACAGTTGTTGTCGTTATTGCACGCTTCCTGCACCTCATCGGCGTCGGGACTGGCCTGGAGCATGACCTCGGAAACAACGGAGAGGGGCCCGATTTCCCACGTTCCGGTCAGTTGGGTGAGCAAAGGTCCAACCGCGAAGACACCCACCACGGTGCCCACCAGGAAGCGCGTCTCTCGAAGGCTTGAGGAGTGGAGCGATCCCGCCCGGTGGCGCAGCACCATCGACTGGATGACCCAGCCCGCCAGGATGCCGATCACGGCTCCGGCAAGAGCCTGCAGGGTTTGGGCGACCCCCACGAACAGGGCAAACATCAGCGTCGCGGCCAGCAGCCACGTCCTCAGGCGACGTCGCCACAAAGCCTCGAGTGCCGCCGTCGAGCACCCTAACGCAGCGGCGGCGCCGCCGTAGGCACCCACAACGTATTCGCCGCCCAGGAAACTGAGCCATTGGTCGCTGGCATCCGTTCCGAAGGTTACGAGTGCTACAAGCACAAGGGCGCTGAGGGCTGAACCGGCTACGAAGGCGGCCAAAGCAAGCCAAGGGCCCATGACGCGTTCGGCGATGCCGACACCCACCAGGATCGCGGCTGTACAGGCCAGGTAATCCAGCAGGGAGGAGGCGAAGAATGCTGATGTGAAGATGGACCACCACGGTCCGGGTTCCACCGCCAGGCCGATTCCCACTTGATCCAACAAGACTTGGCCGGGGCCGTTGACGAGGCTACCGGAGACGGCACCCAGCACCCAGAAGAGCCCTACGAGACCCAGCGTCAGCGGCAACCTCCGCACGGTTGCCAGCCCGCGCACGTTGCCCCGAAATCCAACAGCCGTGCTCATGTGATGTCCCCTTCACCGGTTGCAGCACCGGTAACCCCGGCTGGCCACCATTCTGCCCTGCAGCAGGCGGTTAGGGGAGGGTTTGGTAACTCTCGACGGCGGCGGGTCGCCGGTGGCAGTTAGCCTAGTCCCGCTTCCAAGGGCCAGGATTCACGCGGTACAGCACAGCGGCGCCGATCACGGCACCCAGGATGGCGCCAAACAGCGCACTGCCGGCGGCGCGACCGAGAAGGGCACCGGCCACGGCGCCGAGCAAAGCACCGAGGAACAAGCCCCTGCCGTTGCGGTGCGGTTTATTAGTCATGGTCACAGCCTACGGGGCTGCTGCTAATGGATGGAGGGAACAGAGCGGGGCCGGACTACCAGCCACAACGCGGCAATCGCGCCGGTGATGCAGGCCGCCATGACGGCGCCCATGGGGACGGCGGAACTGACGCCCAACCAACCGACGACGGGCGGGACAATTCCGGCCATCATGAACTGGGACGCGCCCAGGAGGGATGCAGCGGTGCCCGCTTGTGCGCCGTGGTTGGCCAAGGACAGCACCTGGACGCACGGGAACATGAAGCCGGTTGCGCAGATGTAGAACCACAACGGAACGAGGATTCCCCACAGCCCCACATGGAACAGGTCAAGCGCCACGATCAGCAGGGCAGTGAACAGCATGAAGACCGTGGCCCCCGCCACGATCCACTGCGGGGCCACCCGCCGGATCAAGCGCGAGCTGATCTGCACGCCTGCCACGATACCCAGGGAGTTGATGCCGAACAGGATGCCGTATTCCTGCGGGGAAAAGCCGTAGACGTTCTGGAAGAGAAAGGTGGAAGCCGAGAGGTAGGCGAAAAGCCCGCCAAAATTCAGGCTTCCTACCAGAACCATGCCCACGAAGATCCTGTCCGTCAGGACGGTCTTGTAGCGTTGCCCCACTGTGATGGTGGACTTTCCGCGCTGGGCTGCCGGAAGTGTCTCCCGAATGAAGAAGATGGAGGCAATGATCACCAGCAGGCCATAACCGGCCAGGAAGTAGAAGATGCCCGGCCAAGGGAATGCCAGCAGCAGTTGGGATCCTATGACCGGTGCCAGGATCGGTGCCAGGCCGTTGACCAGTGACATCCTTGAAAACATCCGGACCATGGAGTAGCCGTGGAAGAGGTCCCGGACCATGGCCATTGCCACCACGCCACCTCCGGCAGCACCGATTCCCATGAGCACGCGGAAGAGGGAGAGCATCCCGATGTCCGTGGCCAGCGCCGCCCCCAGCGAAGAGCCGATGTGCACAGCCGTCGCCAGGATCAACGGCAGCCGGCGCCCCACTTTGTCGCTGAAGGGCCCCACCAATAGCTGGCCGAGCCCGAAGCCAACCGTTGTCCCGGTCAGAGTGAGCTGGATTGCTGCCGCCGAGACATCAAAACTCTCTTCCAAGGCGGGGAACGCCGGAAGGTACAGGTCGATGGTGAAAGGACCCAGGGCCGTCAGTGCACCCAGCAGGAGAATGTAGACAAGTTTTTCGCGTCGGCTCAGAGAATCGCCCGGAGCAATGGGAGGGGTCACGATCATCTATCCTATGGCCCGGATCATATTTATTGGATGTATGACAGGCGCGCCACGGCGGGATCCCGAAAGTTCAGCAGGAACCTGAATGATAGCTTTGAGGACAGGTGTCCGTGGCAATGGTTTTCCGCCGCGTTCGCCCTACACGATGCCCAGAGGAAGCAGTTAGGCGGAACCCATGAGTGGACGTCACACCGGCCGGCCCAGTCAAGGACCAGCCATTCGTACTTTGCCAAAGACCCTCAAGCTCGTAGCAAGGCTGGCTCCGAGGCAACTCAACGACGAAATCGCCCTTGCGAAGGTAGAACTCAAGCGAAAGGCCACTCAGGTTGGCATCGCCGGCGCCTTCTTCGGAGTGGCGCTTGTCTTCCTGGCGCTACTGGTGATTGCGCTGGTTGTCGCGGCGATCCTTGGGTTGGCCACCATCATGCCCGGCTGGCTCGCGGCACTCATTGTTGCAGCCTTTTTCCTGATAGTTGTGGCTATCGCATCCTTGATCGGCATCGCCAAGTTCAAGAAGGCCATGCCCTTGGTTCCCGAGGACACCATCCGGGGAATCAAGCACGATCTCGGAATCGCCAAGGAAGGTTCCGACTTCGACGAGTCGATCCTGGATCCCAACTCACCTGCTGCCAAGGCTGCCAAGGCTGAAAAGGAAGCAGCGGCAGAGAAGGCCAAGGCAGAAAAGGCCGCGAAGGAAGCCGCCAAGGAAGCAGATGCCGTCAAGGCGCCCACCGAAGCTGAGCTTCGCTCGCGCCTGAAGCGGCGCCGTGAACACCTGACCGGTGTCCGCGATGAACTTGGTGAACAGCTGGACGTCAAGAAGCAGGGCCAGGCTTTGCTGGAAAGCGCGAACGGAAAGTTCCAGGAAGGCAAGGAATTTGCTGCAGCGAAGTTCGCAGCCCTTGAAGACTCTGTCCCCGAAAGCCTGACCGAACGGCTTGCGGCCCGGTGGAAGGACCTCGCAGCGTTTGCCACTGCTGCCGTGGTCTTCGTTGTTGCGCTGCGGAAGTTGCTGAAGAAGTAGCAACTGCCGGCGGCGCCAAACACGAAAGACGAGGAAGGGGGGACAAGATGAGATTGATCGGAGCTGGGTCGCACCCCGACCGTCCGCAGGTTGATCATGACCTCATCTTCACTGTCCCCAACATCCTTACGGTCCTTCGCTTCATGGGTGTTCCCTTGTTTGTCTGGCTCGTGTTGTCGGAGCAGGAGTATGGCTTCGCGGTACTGGTGCTGGTGATCATGGGCAGCACCGACTGGGTGGATGGCTACATTGCCAGACGCTTCGACCAGACCTCCAAACTTGGCCGGATACTGGACCCGATGGCCGACCGGGCCGCCCTCCTTGCCGTCGCGTTCACGTTGGCGATTGCCGGCGTCGTGCAGTGGTGGTACCTGGCCGCGCTGCTGGTACCTGACGCCGTCCTGGCCATCGCATCTTTGATCTACTTCCGCAGCCATCCGGACCTGCCGGTGAGTATCATCGGAAAAATCCGCACGGCTCTGCTGCTGGTCGGAACTCCATTGCTTGTCCTGTCCAAGCTGCCCATTGCTTTTACCGAGGTCTACTTCGTGGCTGCTTGGACGTTCCTGGGCTTCGGCCTGATCGGCCACTGGATTGCGGCCTACAACTATTTTTGGGCCATCTTGCGTAAGGGTAAAGAATTGAAAACCGACGATGGCGGACGAGGCTGATGGTCTGGCTGGCGGTATTTCTCGCGGTAGTTGGTGCCTTCTTCCTCGCTATCGGTGCCCAGCGGCAAGGCAGCGCGGTGAAAGCCGATACCGGGGGCCTGGCGCTCAGCTCCAATGGCTTCCTGAGGCTTCTGCGTAATCCCCGCTGGATGCTCGGGCTGTTGTTCCTTGCCCTCGGGATGGTGATGAACGCTATAGCCTTGGTGTCCGCACCCCTCACCGTGGTGCAGCCGATCGGTGCCATCGCGTTGGTCATCACCACGGTGGTCAACGCCAAGGACCAAGGCCTGAGCATCAACCGTGCCACTGTGGTTGCCATCAGCGCCTGTGTTACGGGTTCAGCGCTGTTCGTGCTGCTGGCAGTCAATGTCACGCAGGAGAATCATCACGTCAATAGCGACGACGAACTGACGATTGTTCTCCTCCTGGCTCTTGCAGTGGGCATTTTTGGAACCCTGGCCGTCATGTTCAAGCACCGCATGAGTGCCTTTATCTACATCCTGGGTGCCGGTGTCCTGTTCGGCTTTGTTGCCGTCCTGACCCGGATCATCGGCAAACACTTGCTCGATCCCAACGGCCTGTTCCTGCTCAACGTCCAGTGGTACACCCTCATCGCCATCGTGGCCGCCGGAGGGCTGGGCTCCTGGTTCGTGCAGAGTGCATACTCGGGCGGTCCGCCGGATCTGGTCATCGCAGGGCTGACCGTTATCGACCCCATGGTGGGCATTGCAATCGGCATCGTGATTCTGGGTGAGCTTCGTCCCGATGTCCACGCCGTGATGGCCATCGCCATGGCCGCGGCCGCTACGCTTGCTATCGTGGGGGTTATTGCCCTGAGCCGGCACCATCCGGAAGTCACCAAACGCAAGAAGGACGCGAAGGCGGCTGCCAGCCGGAAGGCTTAGGGCAGGGCTTTACCTTGCGCCGCCCCTATTGCGGGCGGCAACCCGGCGACATCGCAGCATTGCCACAGGCAACGCTGTCCGCACCGTGACCATCAGGAGTTCTCCACGTGACCATTCCCGACACCAACAAGCCCCTCACTATTCTGATTGCCGCGGATACCTACCCGCCGCACGTCAACGGTGCCGCCCAGTTCGGCTACCGCCTGGCCAAGGGGATGACTGCACGTGGGCACAACGTGCATGTGTTGGCCTGCCGTCCGGACACGGGCAAGAGCTACACAGAGTTCCGCGACGAAGCCACGGTTCACCGGCTCCGCTCCCATGGCGTCTTCACCCACGAGTACTTCCGGATCTGCTTCCCGTGGGAAATCAAGAAGGAAATCAGCCTTCTTTTCGACAAGGTCCAACCGGACGTAGTCCACATCCAGAGCCACTACATGATCGGCGAACACGTCCTCTATGAGGCTGTTAAGCGCGGAATCCGGATTGTTGCCACCAACCACTTCATGCCCGAGAACCTCAACCCGTTCCTTCCGTTCCCGCAGTGGTTCAAAGACATCGTTGGCCGTATTTCCTGGAAGGACATGGGCAAGGTCATGGGCCAGGCGGATGTGGTCACCACGCCCACGCCCCTTGCTGCCAAGGCCATGCACCAGCACGCCTTCCTGCGCAAGGTCCTGCCCCTTTCCAACGGCATCGACTCTTCGGCCTATGAGCTCCAGCCCGGTGAGACCATCGAGCCCCACGCCAACCCCACGGTCCTGTTCGTGGGCCGTCTTGCCGAAGAGAAGCACATCAACGTGCTGATCGACGCCGTCGCTAAAACCCCTCGCGAACTGAACGTGAACCTGGAAGTAGTGGGTGGCGGCGAAGTCCGCCCTGCCCTTGAGGCCCAGGTTGCGAAGCTTGGCCTGGGAGATCGGGTGAGGTTCCTCGGGCTGGCCAGCGACGAGGACCTGCGTGAGGCGTACATCAAGGCCGATATCTTCTGCATGCCCGGTACGGCCGAGCTCCAGTCACTGGTGACCTTGGAAGCCATGTCGGCTTCCACTCCTGTGCTGCTTGCCAACGCCATGGCGCTTCCTCACCTTGTTCGTGACGGGGAGAACGGCTACCTCTTCACCCCCAACGACAGCAACGAACTCGCTGCCAGGATCACCCAGCTCGTGGAGCTGCCCAAGGACGAGCTTGATGCCATGGGCAAGCTGAGCCGGGAGATGGTGGAGCCGCACAGCATCAACGGCACCCTCCAGACATTTGAGGACCTCTACCGGGGCGCTTCTTACGAGGACATGGTGGTGTGACAAAAGCACTCCCCGGCACCTATTAGAATTGCTGGAGTGCTTTGCCCGGAACTGTTGCTTTGCGGCGGCTCTCCCGGGCATCACGGGGCTATAGCTCAGCTGGTTAGAGCGCGGGACTCATAATCCTAAGGTCCTCGGTTCAAGTCCGAGTAGCCCTACATTTCACACGGGAGCCGTGGCCGACGATTCATTCTTCGTCGCCCACGGCTCTTTTGCCGGCCTTTCAGCCCAATGCCGCTGCCAGTTCGGAGCGTATGCGGGTTTCCTCCCCGCTTCCCGTGGTCGGCAACCGCAGAAGACGGATCTTATGTGCACGGCAGATGGCATCTTTGAGGTCATCCCGGACTTGCTGCGCGGGATTGTTTTCGTGGTAAGCGAAACCGTCAACTTCAATGGCCAGGACGGGCATGTTGGTGACGCGGTTATAGACCACGAAGTCCAGGCTTGCCCGGTTCTGGACAAAAGAAGCCTGTTGGGACGTGAGCATCGCAGGATCGCGAAGCAAATTCTTCAGCAGGACCTGTGGCGCCACAGCTAAGTCGGAGAACAGTTCGTCCTCGAGGATCTCCGACAGGAGGGTCCAGATAATATTCTCCGACGTGTACGTGGAGCTGTTCCGGAGCCGGGCGGCCAAAGGGCGCAGCAGTGCTGAGTATTCTCTGTACAGGAGGTCAAAGACGGACAGGACGTTGCTGTCGAAGACGCCATCCTCCGGATTTCGGTAGCGAATAAAGTGCACCAGGTCTCGAAGGTGTCGGCTTTTCGGCAGCATCTCATTGTTGGTAACAAGCACGAACCGTTTCACTGCGCGGGAAACGGCGACGTTGACGAGGTGCGGGTCATCGACGAAGCTGACGCCTTGGTGACCGCTGTTTGTCTCGTCCAGGACTGTGCTCATGATGATCACGTCCTTCTGCCGCCCCTGGAACTTGTGGACTGTGTCGGCGTGGATGCTGTTGAGCAAGGCCTCGGTTACTTTGTCCACTTGCCGTCGATACGGGGTCACCACGCCGATCTGCTCGTTACTGATACCTGAGCAGAATTGCCCGAGGACCTCCTTGGCAATAACGTCCGCTTCACGCTGGTTGGTTCGGCCCCCGCTGTTGTGCTGCCGCATGTGGTTCCCCTCGGCTGTCCGGACCACCACCAACGGCTGACCGCCCGACCCGCTAGAGGTGTAGGGGACCAGCCTCCCGCCGTAGAACTTCCTGTTGCAGAAGTCGATGATCGCCGGATCGCAGCGGTAATGCTCCCGAAGCATGGTGCGGGGAAGGTCATCGCCGAACTGATCGATGATTGAGGACAGAATGTTGTGCTTCCTGTAGTCCACACTGGTGGACGGGGCCTTCTTGGAGTTCCTTGATGCTCTCTCATCGGCGATGTGCTGCAGTTGCTGAAGGTCGCCGACCACAATGACGTTCCGGGCGCGGGAGAGTGCCAGGCCAGCGGCGAGCAGATCAACTTGGGAGGCCTCGTCAATGATCAGGTAATCGAGGAGCTGTCCTGTAGGAACACTTCGTCGCAGGGAGTGGCACGTGCTCAGAATTACCGGGTAGTCAGCGGTGAATTCCGCGTAGGTTGACCTGTACGTGGCTTCTGAGTGGACCCGCCTGCGCGTCTGGGCGTAGCGGCTATGGAGAGATGCTTCGAGCGTCTGCCTGGAAGCCAGCCGATGCTCCTCCTCAAGACGTCCGTAGTCTTCATTCGCCAGCAGCTGCCCCGCTTGATTGATACGCTCTTCAAGCTCCTTGACCTTGCTGTCATAGTAGGCGCCCTGAAGCCGCAGAACGACGTCAGTGTCGTGGGGATCAACTCGTCCGAGTGGTCCGTATCGGAGGCGAAGTCTCAGGCGGCGGAAAAGTTTTCGGACCCGTCCGGACTCGACAGGCATGAATGCGGTATCGGCCAGGAATTCGAGGATCCGAGCGGACGGAGCACGCAATAGCGGGACGCCTTCCAGTGCGGGCAACTCACGGGTATCGGCCTGGAGCAGGAAATGACGCCTCTCGAGCTGGTAGGCGTCGAGCTCTTGCTTCCACATGGCCAGTTGTCTGGCGGTCCCTTGCAGGGTCTGCAGGCGGCTGTCGAGTTCGGCCACATATTCTGCCGGGGGTGCCTTGGCGGGTGATTGGCCGGCGAATTCATCGACCGCGGCGTTCCTGGCTTCCTGCCTGGCGAAGAATTCGGCAATTTTCTCCTTCCGACCGAGGTCAGCCACGATGTGTCCGTAGCCTTCCTCGGCCAGTTTGTCCCGGACATTTTCCACGGCGGCGTTGTTGAAGGAGACGATTCCAACTCTCTGGCCCGGAACGGTAACGATGTTGGCCACAAGGTTCAGTATGGTTTGGGTTTTTCCCGTGCCGGGTGGACCGTCGATCACCGTTATTCGATTGCTAAGTCCTTTCAGGAGAGCTTCGCGCTGGCTGATGTTTGACGAGAAAGGCAGTATCGGATGCCGCTGAATCTTCTCCGGGGAAGTCAGGGTTTGGCGCTGGAGCAGGACTTCCAGGGCGCTTCCTGCCGGGACGCGCTTGAAGTCCTCGTATTGCCGGCGTAGCGGATCGTCCTCCCTCAGTTTCGAGGCGACGTCACGCCAATAATCCAGCACGACCTGGGCTTCTATTTCTTCCTCGGACGGCTGGGAGATTGTTATCTGGGTGTCTCGACAGGTTTCATATCCGGGTCCTGCGTCACCCGTGTGAAACACGCGCAACCAGGTTCCGTGGGGCGAATCGAAACGGAGGACCTCGGTGACTGCCTCAAACACTTTGCCCCGCACCGTGACTGTGTCGCGCGGCTTGAGGAAGATGGGCGCTGGATTTCGGAGAACAACGACCTTGTCGGCCGAGTATTTGTATGTCTTTCCGGAACTAAAGGTGATGTGCGTGAAAGCACCGGCGGGACGATACCTGGTCACCTCCGGGGTCTTGTCATCGAGGCCATTCTGGTGACGATTGCGGACCAGAATCGCCTCGTAACGTGGATTGATCACTGTGCTTCCCCCAAATTCATCTGCACCGTTGCACTACCGACGTTACAGAACTGTCCGCTGCGACAAGAGTTCTTTGGAACCAGAAAGGAAAACTCCGTTGCGGGGAACGAAGAACCTGCGGTATGTTACTGATCAGTAACTTACTACTCGCCGGTAACTTGGCCGCCCTGGCGCCCCTTGGGTTCAGCGCGGTTGGTCCGGATCTGATGTGGTCGCAGGTGACCACCCTTGAAGGAGCGAATATGTCCAACGCTGCATTTGACGCCGCAAACCTTCCGTATGCCGACGGCGACTTCTATGCCTTTGAGCAGATGCTGACAGAAAAAGAGCAAGATCGCCTGGCGGAGGTCCGCGAATTTCTTACACGTGAGGTCAAGCCCATCGCGGTGGATTGCTGGAACCGTGGCGAGTTCCCGATGGATCTCATTCCCAAGCTCGGCGAACTTGACCTTGTCAGCCCCGTCAGCCGCCAGGGGTACTCCAACTTGTTCGCCGGCATGCTCCATGCGGAAGTGACCCGTGCGGATGCTTCGATTGCAACCTTTATGGGTGTCCACGACGGCCTCTTCACGGGCTCGATTGAAGCCCTCGCATCGCAAGAGCAGAAGGATGCCTGGCTGCCGGACATTTACTCCCTGAAGAAGATCGGCGCCTTCGGGCTGACCGAGCCGCTGGGTGGCTCGGACGTAGCAGGTGGAACGCGCACCACCGCCCGGCGCGACGGTGACAACTGGATACTCAATGGCGCCAAGCGCTGGATCGGCAACGCCACGTTCTCCGATTGGGTGGTCATCTACGCCAAGGACTTGGCAGACAACCAGGTCAAGGCGTTCCTGGTGGACACTTCGCTGCCCGGCTACTCGGCCACCAAGATTGAAAACAAGATCTCCCTGCGTACTGTGCAGAATGCGGACATTATTCTTGACAATGTGGTGGTGCCGGACTTCTTCAAGCTCGCCAACGGCAATAGTTTCCGCGACACAAACAAGGTCCTCAAAGTAACCCGCCTGGCTGTCGCGTGGCAGGCCGTGGGGCTGCAGATGGCTGCCTTCGATGTCGCCCGCAGCTACGCCGTGGAGCGTCAGCAGTTCGGGCGTCCGCTTGCAGCGTTCCAGTTGGTGCAAAACCAACTGGTGCAGATCCTCGGAAACACTGTGGCCTCCATGGGCATGATGGTTCGTCTGGCCCAACTCGAAGACGCCGGAGTGGCCAAGGACGAGCAGTCAGCCCTGGCAAAGGCCTTCACTACGGCGCGCATGCGCGAAAGCGTCGCCCTGGGACGCAGCATCCTGGGCGGCAATGGCATCGTCACGGACTACGGCATGGCCAAGATCTTCTCGGATGCCGAGGCCATCTACTCCTACGAGGGCACACACGAGATCAACACCTTGGTGACCGGACGTGCCATCACAGGCGTTTCGGCCATCGTCTAGAACATTCGCTGACCTGGCGGGGAGATGCGGCGGGAACGCGGCGGGGACTTGGACGTTGCCGGGGGCTCCGTGGAGCGGCAGCAGTATGGATGGCCGCATGTCCGATACGAAGCCCAACGGATTGACGTAGTCCTCGCCGCGCCGCACCCCCCAATGCAGGCAGGTGGCGCTGCTGCAGTGGCCGGGTTCCAGGGTGCCGATGACCTGTCCCTTGCGGACAGCGTCACCTGTTTTCAATTCGCTGGTCACAGGTTCGAAGCTGCTCTTGAGGCCGTTGCCTTGCTCGATGGCTAGTACCGGACGATCAACTACGACGCCGGAAAAGGTCACCACGCCATCAGACGGCGCGGTGACGGGAGCGCCGTCGTGAGTTGGCCCCAGGTCCACGCCCCGATGCCCGCTGAGCCACGGTTTGTCCGGTGGGTCGAACGTCCGCAGGACGGAAGGCTTGGGGGAGAGCGGCCAACTCCACTGTGGTTCGGCTGGAGCAGCTGCGCCTGCGCTGCCAGTAACGACGGTGGAGACTAGAAGTGTGGTCAATGTGAGCTTGAAAACGGTCATGGAACCAGCCTCCCGGGGCAACCCCGGCGACGCGATACGTTGACTGCCGTATGTGGACAACGGGTGGTTTCCCGCGGTCAAATCGGTGGGGTCGCTGTAGTACACTTGGTGGAGCAGTTTGCTGTGCCCTCAAGCTTGTTCAGGAGCATGTCTCATTCAGATATGTGAGGGTCCCAGGCTGACTACGCGTATCCAGCCCTCCACCAGCTAAGCTTCAAGGCTTTATGCTGCGGAGGATTGCGCCTCTTGCGGTCCGGCCGAGCTCAGGCTCCGTGCCGGATGAGAAGTGCAATGGATGCCAGGAGCCACGCCCAACCGGGCAAAGGCTAAATAACCGTCAACTATTGGCAGGGTAAGAGCAGCCCCATGGGCTCTCTCATGAATGACCTGCCGGAAGGAGCGTCGGCATGCCCGTCGTAACTATGCGCCAGCTGCTTGACAGCGGCGTCCACTTTGGACACCAGACCCGTCGTTGGAACCCGAAGATGAAGCGCTTCATCTTCACGGAGCGCAACGGCATCTACATCATTGACCTCCAGCAGTCGCTGTCCTACATCGACCGCGCCTACGAGTTCGTCAAGGCTACTGTCGCCCACGGCGGCACCGTCCTGTTCGTTGGCACCAAGAAGCAGGCTCAGGAAGCAATTGCCGAGCAGGCTACCCGCGTTGGCCAGCCGTATGTCAACCAGCGTTGGTTGGGCGGTATGCTCACCAACTTCCAGACCGTCGCCAAGCGTATCCAGCGCATGAAAGAACTCGAAGAGATCAACTTCGACGACGTCGCCGGCTCGGCTTACACCAAGAAGGAGCTCCTGCTCCTCAAGCGTGAACTCACCAAGCTTGAATCCAACCTCGGTGGTATCCGCAACCTGACCAAGGCTCCCTCGGTTCTCTGGGTTGTTGACACCAAGAAGGAACACCTTGCTGTTGACGAAGCCAAGAAGCTGAACATCCCGGTTGTTGCCATCCTGGACACCAACTGCGATCCCGACGAAGTTGACTTCCCGATCCCGGGTAACGACGACGCCATCCGCTCCGTCAACCTGCTCACCCGCGTTGTTGCCGACGCCGTAGCTGAGGGCCTCATCGCCCGCAACCAGCGCGCAACGGGCACCACCGAAGCTCCGGAAGAGCCGCTGGCTGAGTGGGAGCGCGAGCTCCTCGAAGGCAGCAAGGCCGAAGAAGCAGCGGCAACCGAGGCTCCGGCAGCAGAAGCTCCCGCAGCCGAGGCTCCCGAAGCGACTGAAGCTGCAGCCGGCGAAGCCGAAGCAGCCAAGTAAATCTGGACCTTCCCTGATGCTGGATACAGCGTCAGGGGCAACTGACAGGATGGCGGCTCACACGGTGGGCTGCCGTCCTGTCAGTCCGTAAACACACAAATTTCTAGACAGAGGGGTTCACATGGCGAACTACACTGCTGCTGACATCAAGGCCCTGCGCGAGCGCACCGGCGCCGGCATGATGGACGTCAAGAAGGCTCTTGACGAAGCCAACGGTGACGCTGAGAAGGCCATCGAGATCATCCGCATCAAGGGCCTCAAGGGTGCTACCAAGCGCGAAGGCCGTTCCACTGCTGAAGGCCTGGTTGCTGCCAAGGTCAACGGCGGCGTCGGCGTAATGATCGAGGTCAACTGCGAGACTGACTTCGTCGCCAAGGCTGACAAGTTCATCCAGCTGGCCGACAAGGTCCTCAACGTTGCAGTCGAGTCCGGTGCAGCCGACCTCGAGACCCTGCTGGCCACCGAGGTCGACGGCAAGCCGTTGTCCGAGGTTGTTGTCGAAGAGGGCGCAGTCCTCGGCGAGAAGGTTGTTGTCCGCCGTATCTCCCGCGTTGAGGGCACCACGGTTGACGCTTACCTGCACAAGACGTCCAAGGACCTCCCGGCTCAGGTCGGCGTCCTGTTCGCTGTCGACGGTGAAGGCGAAGCCGCTGCCACCGCCGCGCACGACATCGCTGTCCACGTTGCAGCCATGGCTCCGAACTACCTGACCCGCGACGACGTCCCGGCCGAACTGGTAGAGTCCGAGCGCCGCATCGCCGAAGAGACCGCAAAGGCTGAAGGCAAGCCCGAAGCTGCTCTTTCCAAGATCGTGGAAGGCCGCGTGACGGGCTTCTACAAGGGTGAAGTTCTGGTTGACCAGGCATTCGCCAAGGACTCCAAGAAGACTGTTGCACAGGTCCTCGAGGAAGCCGGCGTGAAGGCTACCGCAGTAACCCGTTTCCGCGTCGGAAACTAGTAATTCATGAAAAGGGGTGGTCACTTCGGTGGCCGCCCCTTTTTCATGCACCCGTCCGGGTAGTACCTGCGCGGACCCACAGCACGATAATCTAGCCAGAGTCCACCAACGGGAAGGCACCATGGAAACCGTCAACACTGCTATCCAGCCCGAGAAGACCCGCCGACGTGTACTTCTGAAACTTTCCGGCGAGGTCATCGGCGGAGGCAAGCTCGGCGTCGATCCCGAGACCGTACGCGCCATCGCCAAGCAAATCGCGGCAGCAGTCACCGAGGTAGAAGTGGCAATCGTTGTCGGCGGCGGTAATTTCTTCCGCGGCGCCGAACTGTCGCAAAGCGGTATGGATCGCTCCCGCGCCGACTATATGGGCATGCTGGGCACTGTGATGAACTGCCTGGCGCTGCAGGACTTCCTGGAGCAGGCTGGTGTAGAGACCAGGGTCCAGAGCGCTATCACCATGGGCCAGGTCGCGGAGGCCTATATTCCCCGCCGCGCCATCCGCCACATGGAAAAGGGCCGCGTGGTCATTTTCGGCGCAGGCGCCGGCTTGCCCTACTTCTCCACCGACACCGTGGCGGCACAGCGGGCCCTTGAAGTGCACGCAGACGTGGTCCTCATGGCCAAGAGCGGTGTGGACGGCGTCTACACCGCCGATCCCAAGAAGGACCCCACAGCCGAGAAGTTGGATGTCCTCAGCTACGACGACGCCCTGCGCCGTGACATCCGGGTCATGGACCAGACTGCAATGACCATGTGCAAGGACAACAGTCTTTCCATGGTGGTGTTCGGCATGGAGGGCGAGGGCAACGTTACCCGCGCCATCCTGGGCGAAACGCTGGGAACCTTGGTTACTCCCTAGCAAGGGCTAGGATATTTCTAGGACCGTCCGCCCCTGGTGGCGGATCTTTACTGTGCATTGATTTACTGTGCATTGCCGCCTGCAGTTGGGTAGCAACTATTTCTGAGGAGAAACCCGTGATCGAAGAGACCTTGCTCGAAGCCGGCGAGAAGATGGATAAGGCGGTGGAGGTAGCCAAGGACGATTTCGCGTCGATCCGCACTGGCCGGGCCAACCCCGCCCTGTACAACAAGGTGATCGTCGAGTACTACGGCACACCTACTCCGCTTCAACAGCTGGCCTCCTTCGGTGTGCCTGATGCCCGGACCATCCTGATCACCCCTTACGACAAGACAGCGCTGCGCGACATTGAGAAGGCACTGAGCGACTCTGAGGTTGGCGCCAACCCTTCCAACGACGGCAATGTCATCCGCGTGACCATCCCGGAGCTCACCAAGGAGCGCCGCAAGGAGTACGTGAAGATCGTCAAGGGCAAGGGTGAGGACGCGAAGGTATCCATCCGAAGCATCCGCCGTAAGGCCAAGGACTCCCTGGACAAGCTCGTCAAAGACGGCGAAGCCGGAGAAGACGAGGGTGTACGCGCTGAGAAGGAACTCGACGCCCTGACCAAGCAGCACGTGGACAGCATCGACGAACTGCTCAAGCGCAAGGAAGCCGAGCTGCTCGAGGTCTGATGAACCAGGCTGAGCCGGCACCCGCTGAGCGGGTCCCGACACGCGATACCCCCAAGCGCGTCAGGCGCGTGCGGAAGAACCCCACACCCAAGGCAGGCCGGAATCTTCCGGCGGCCATCGGCGTCGGGCTTGCCATGCTTCTGGCCGTTTTGGGTGGATTGCTTTTCCTCCCGCTGGGATTCGTCCTGCTCACTACTGCTTTCGCGGTACTGGGTGTTTGGGAGGTTTTCCGGGCGCTTGAGGCGCAGGGAACCAGGATGCCGATCGTTCCCGTGATGATCGGCAGCCTGCTGATGCCGGTGTCGGCCTACTTTGGCGGACTTGAGGGTTTGCTTTTCACTATGACGGCGAGTTCGGTGGCGGTTTTGCTGTGGCGCTCCATCGAGAGCGCTGCGGGGGCGCCGCGCAGCGTGTTTGCCGGCGTTTTCACCCTGGCTTGGATTCCGTTCCTCATCAGCTTCGCGGCATTGCCGCTCCACGCCACCGGTGGTGCCACCCCGTTCGGCTTTTGGCCGAACGGGATACCCGACGGCGCGTGGCAGATAGCGACTTTGTTGCTGTTGGTGGTCTCGAATGACACGTTCGGCTACATCGTTGGTGCTACTTTCGGTAAGCACCCCATGGCCCCCAAGATCAGCCCCAAGAAGTCCTGGGAGGGCTTCGCGGGATCAGTGGGCGGGGCCATGGTCATCGGCGTCCTTGCCTGCATCTTCCTGCTCGACAAGCCTTGGTGGGTGGGCCTTGTGCTGGCCGTGGGCATGGTCGCCGCATCAACCGCCGGAGACCTCGCCGAGTCCATGGTCAAACGCGAACTTGGCGTCAAGGACATGAGCAGCATCTTGCCCGGCCACGGTGGCGTGATGGACCGCTTGGACTCCATCGTGTTCGCAGCCCCTGTAGCCTATGTTCTGTTCGCGCTGCTGAGCGGCGTCTGACAACCAATGAAGGAAAATTAGTGGCCTTGGATATTCGACGCCAGATTCCCGCAACGTTCGATCGCGTGGAGCGGAGCAAGTACGGCTATAACGCCAAGCAAGTGGATGAGTTCCTCCAGCGAGCCAGGACGTCGTTTGAGAATCCTGTGGGCACGGCCGACCAAGTGGCCAGCGTAGATGTACGTGCTGTGGCTTTCGACCCCGTCAAGGGCGGCTACGACGCCAACAGTGTGGATGCTGCGCTGGACCGGCTGGAGGACGCGTTTGCGCGTCGGGAGAGGGACGAGCTCATCAGCCAGCAGGGCGAAGAGGCCTGGCTGCGCGAGATCGGCAAGCTCTCCGGCATCCTGCGCGGCAGGCTGCACCGCCCTGACGGCGAGCGCTTCCGGCGCCCGTCCGGGAAAAGGACCCGCAGCTACAACGTCCAGGATGTCGACGCCTTGTGCGCCGAGCTTATTGGGTACCTCGAGCACGATCAGGCCTTGAGCGTGGACACAGTGCGGCGTGCTGTTTTCCGTGCGGCCAAGGGCGCCGATGGCTACGAAGAGGCACAAGTAGATGCCTTTCTCGCCCGTGTTGTAGAGCTCATGGCGGCCATCGATTAGTTCGAAGGGTGGGCTAATGCGGGGTGGGGGAGATTGGCTGGTTGATCTTCCACACCGCGTAATACCGGCGCCCGCCGCGGACCATGGTGAATGCGAAAAAGGCCAGTGCGGCCACCACGGCCACGCTGATTGAGACGGGCGCGGGCACCTGAAGGACAGTCAAGACTGAGCCGATCAGCAGTGCAAGCAACGCCGAGTTGGCCGTCATGATGAACATCATGCTGCTGCCTGCTACTTGGCTGAATGAGCCCCGCCCGCCCAGGAAGTAGTACGTCCGCTCCGAGCCTGCCTCGTCGTCGTGGTAGCCCGCCATCAAGTAGCGCGCCATGCCGGGATCGAGTTCGACGTAGGCGGCACGCAACCTGTTCATGGCGATGACGTACATGAGGTCCTCCATGCCGACGTTCAAGACCCGGATCTGTGTTAGCAGTCCTACGACGACGTCGATGCTGAGAATCGTCAGCGCGAAGGCCCT
Source organism: Paenarthrobacter sp. TE3676 (assembly GCF_056279165.1). NCBI lineage: Bacteria > Bacillati > Actinomycetota > Actinomycetes > Micrococcales > Micrococcaceae > Paenarthrobacter > Paenarthrobacter sp. TE3676. The sequence continues at coordinate 142,910 of NZ_JBWBQU010000008.1, read as the reverse complement.
GAAGTCATCTGAAAATTGGGTAGCGTTACCAACAAGCGCCACACTGAGCAGGCTTGCCGAGGTAAACGTCAGGAACATGCTGATGCGGGTGAGGACTTCGCCTTGGGTGGTGCTCCTTGAAGCGAGCAGGCTCCAGTGCTCCGTAGCCAGCAATTGCGCCCGGACGCTGGGAGATAGCTCCGTCGTGGGCGCCGGCGGTTCGGGACCAGCTGCACCCGCTTCATCGGACATGGCGTCATTGTCCACCCTGTAGCGGCCACGGACAACGGCTTGCTGCCGCTATCGCTCCGTGACTACCGGACGTTCCGGCACATGCAGGCGTGACATTACCCGGTTCACCGAGGCCGGTACGCGGTTCTTCGTCATGATCGACACCGTCACGGTCACCGCGAAAGCGGCCGGGACGCTCCACGCTGCAGGCTGCGCCAACCACGCGGGCGCGTTGCCTGGGCCCATGAGGGTGCCCGCCACCATGGCGCCGCCACAAAGAAGCGCACCAATCAGCATCCCCGCGATGGCGCCCGCATCCGTTAGCCCATGCCACCAGATCCCGAGCAGCAGCACCGGGCAGATAGTGGATGCCGTGAAGGCAAAAACCAAGCCGACGCTTCCAGCCAGCGCAAGTGTGTCAGTCATCAGGGCAAAGCCCAAAGGCACGACGGCGGCGAGTAACGCCGCGAGGCGGAAGCCTTTTACGCTTCCCCCAAAGAGGTCCTGGCTGATGACGCCGGACAGCGAAACCACCAGCCCGGACGTCGTGGACAGGAAAGCGGCGAAGGCGCCCGCCACCACCAACGCAGACAGCATGTCACCGGCCACACCGCCGACAAACCTCCCGGGCAGCAACAGGACCAGGGCGTCGGCCTGGCCGGACTGCGCGAGGTCGGGTGCGAACATCCTCCCCAAGGCACCCGACAGCGTTGGAAACAGATAGAAGACGGAGAGCAGCCCCAACACGATGAGCGTGGTCCGGCGGGCCGATTGGCCGTCGGGGTTGGTATAAAACCTCACCAGGACGTGCGGTAGGCCCAGGGTTCCGAAGAGCAACGCCACCAAGAGCGATATGTGTTGGTACGCCCCGGCGGCACTTTGGCCGGTGGGGTTGAGGGGCAGGGGCGCCTGTGGTTGCGCACCAGTGCCTGCCAGTACCAGAAGAACGAAGACCACAGGCACTGCCAAAGCGGTCAGTTTCAGCCAGTACTGAAAGGCCTGAACAAAGGTAATGGAGCGCATTCCACCTGCCACAACCGTGAGGCACACAACCAGAACCACCGCCGTCGAACCTACCCACGACGGCAGTCCTGTGGTGATCCGGATTGTGAGCGCTGCGCCATGGAGTTGGGGAACGATGTACAGCCAGCCGACGGCCACCACCACCAGGCTTGTCACCCGTCGGACCAGCTTGGAGTCCAGCCGGGCTTCGGTAAAATCCGGAATGGTGTAGGCGCCGGAGCGGCGCAGGGGAGCGGCCACGAAGAGCAACAGCATCAGGTAACCGGCGGTGTACCCCACGGGGAACCAAAGTGCGTCAGTTCCGGAAAGCAGGATCAGCCCCGCGACGCCCAGGAAGCTGGCGGCGGACAAGTACTCGCCGCCGATTGCGGATGCGTTCCACCATGGGGGGACTGTTCGGGAGGCGACGTAGAAGTCGCCGGTTGTGCGTGAGATGCGCAAGCCGTAGAAGCCAATGACCGCCGTCGCGATGGAAACGGCCAGAAAAGCGATGAGCCCAACAGCAGGGTTCACTTATCCTCCACAAGGTCCTGGTAACGCGCCTCATTGCGGGCTGCCGCGCGATTGTAGAGCCAGGCGCTCAGTCCGATGACGGGGTAGATGCCCGCGCCCAGGACCAGCCAATCCAAGGGAATGCCGAAAATGCGGGTCTCCGCCACCCCGGGTCCATAGACCAGGAATACTGCGATCACGGCAAGAATGACCAGGAACCCGCAGGCCACCACCAAGGCCAACCGCAGCTGGGAGCGGATGAGCGAGCGGATGAAGATCCGGCCGGCATCGGAGTCCTCGGCAAGTTCCCCCGGGTACGGCAACTTTCCCGAGGCCCCCGGTGTCGCCGTGGCTGATTGGCGCGGGGCAGTGACGCGGACGCGTGTCATCCTTGGGGCCGGATGCGGGTGGACTGCAGCTTGTCCCTTACCGATGGCAGGTGCCTGCGGCTGATGGGCAGCTCGGCGCCGGCAACTGCCACGCTCGGCCCCGTGGCCGAAAGCTTGAGGTGCTGCACATGGTTCAAGGCGATGAGATACGAGCGATGAATCCGGATAAAGCCGGCGTCTGCCCACTTCTGTTCAAGGTCGCTGAGGGGAACACGGATCAGATAGCTGGCCTCGGCCGTGTGCAGTCTTGCGTAGTCACCCTGGGCCTGCACGTAGGTTACGTCGTCGCGGCGGATCATGCGGGTTGTGCTGCCGAGGTCCACCGTGATCATCTCCGGCGCGGGGGTTCCGTCCTTGATGAGCTCACTGATGCGGTCCACGGATCGTGAAAGCCGTTCAGCGCGCAAGGGCTTCAGCAGATAGTCGATGGCGGCGAGGTCAAAGGCTTCAAGTGCGCAGTCTTCGTCTGCGGTGACAAACACGACTGCCGGCGGACTGCTGCTGCGGGATATAGCGCGTGCGATGTCCAACCCTGAGAGCGCCGGCATGTGGATGTCGAGGAATACGGCGTCCACTGACTCTGTTTCCAAGGTCCGTAGCGCCTCTGCGCCGGACGATGCCCGGTGGATGGCGCCAATCCGCTCATCCCGGCCCAGCAGGAAGGCGAGCTCCTCCACGGCGGGCAGTTCGTCATCAGCGACGAGGACGTTGATCATGATTAAAGACTAACCGGCCTCAGGCGTCGTGCCCGGGCTGCGATTTCGGCACCCGCATGGTGATCATGGTTCCTTCGCCCGGGGCCGTGTCGATGATGAGTCCGTGCTCGTCGCCATAGACCTGTCGCAGGCGGGCGTCCACATTGCGAAGTCCCACGTGGACCCCGTCCGTGTGCCCTGCGAGCACAGACCGCAGATGCTCCGGGTCCATGCCGACGCCGTCGTCCTCGATGGTCACTTCGGCGAACGCGCCGGAATCATTCGCGCAAATGGTGATGTGTCCGGGTCCTTCCTTGGCCTCCAAGCCGTGCCTGACGGCGTTTTCAACCAGCGGTTGGAGGCTAAGGAACGGGATGACCGTGCTGAGGACCTCCGGAGCGATCCGCAGGCTCACTTGGACCCGCTCGCCGAACCTTGCGCGCTCCAGCAAGAGGTAGCGATCAATGCAGCGGAGTTCCTCCGCCACAGTAGTGAAGTCGCCATGCCTCCGGAACGAGTACCGGGTGAAATCGGCGAATTCCACCACGAGCTCCCTGGCCCGGGCCGGATCGGTGTTGATGAACGAGGCAATGGCATTCAACGAGTTGTAGATGAAGTGTGGGCTTATCTGGGCCCGCAGGGCACGGACCTCGGCCTCCATCAGGAGGGTGCGCGAAGATTCCAGCTCCGCGAGCTCCAGCTGCGCGGCAATCCAATCGGCCACCTCGCTTGTTGCCCTCACCAAACCGGCCCCGGCCGCAGGGGCAAGCGCGGCCACAGAGCCGACAACCCTGGATCCAGCCCGGATCGGTGCGATGACAGCACTGAAGTCGTGGTTGCCGTGATCCGGCTTAGCGGCTGAGGGGTACCCGACAGCCACTACCACCGTCCGGCCAGTGGTTAGTACTTCCTCCGCGAGCCGCATCAGCGATGGCCGGAGTTCCTCGGCGGCACCATCCCAGGCGAGCACGGCGTCGGTGTCCGTGATGGCCAGGGCATCGCAGCCCAGCAGCGCCCGTAATTGCTTGCTGGCCTTGGCTGCGCCGGCGGGATGGAGACCAGCACGAAGATGCTGCCCTGCCCTGGAGGCTGCATGGAGTGTGTTGTAGGTTGCACGTTCGGCGTCCGTGCCAAGGTCGCGGAACGAGCGGATCACTTTGAGGCCAACGCCCACGACGACGGCGACTGCCAGCACGATCACGGCGATCGCGGCTGCGGTGAAAAGCGGGGAATCGGGCATAAGGCCAGCGTAGCCGGACGCACTGGCGGGTCCGCCCGGTTGCCCTGATGCTCCCTCACGGCCACCGTTTGGCGCAACGTCGCAACCGTTGGGCGACGGCAGTGGACGTTTCTCTGGAACAGGTGCCACAGAGCGTTCGATAGTGATTGCAGTCACATTGGCAATGCGTGTGGAGCTGATGTGGACACATCACAATCAGGAGGAACCATGGGTAATGAGGCCCAACCCCAGGACGCAACGGCGTCCGTGGACTTCCAGGAAGTCCAACAGACGGAACGGTTCAAGACACTGCGCAAGCGGCATCGCAGCTTTGTCTTTCCAATGGCAGTGGTATTCCTGCTCTGGTATTTCGCCTACGTTCTCTTGGCCGACTACGCAGTCGGCTTCATGTCCATCAAGGTTTGGGGCAACATCAACGTCGGCCTGATTCTCGGCCTGCTGCAGTTCGTCACCACCTTCGGCATCACGGCCTGGTACGTGAGCTACTCCAACAGGAAACTGGATCCCATCGCTGCTGAAATCCGCAACGAGATCGAGGGCCACGAATTCGATAAGGACGGCAATGTGATCAGCGGGGCAGCCAAATGAACACCATCGTCCCGGCAGCAGTGAACGTCGAAGCGCTGAAAGACACCACCCTGCTCAACATGGGCATCTTCGCCCTCTTCGTGGCGGTCACCATGGTGATCGTCTTCCGGGCAAGCCGGAACAACAAGACCGCGGCAGACTACTACGCTGCCGGCCGGTCCTTCACCGGCTCCCAAAACGGCACGGCCATCGCCGGGGACTACCTTTCGGCGGCATCATTCCTTGGTATCACCGGTGCCATTGCCATCAACGGCTACGACGGGTTCCTGTACTCCATCGGCTTCCTTGTTGCCTGGCTGGTTGCCCTGCTCCTGGTGGCTGAACTGCTCCGCAACACCGGCAAGTTCACCATGGCTGACGTCCTGTCCTTCCGCTTGCGCCAGCGCCCGGTCCGTATCGCGGCGGCGCTGTCCACCCTCGCCGTTTGCTTCTTCTACCTTCTCGCCCAGATGGCAGGTGCAGGCAGCTTGATTTCGCTCCTGCTGGGAATCAGCGACTGGGGTGGCCAAGCCTTGGTGATCATCGTCGTCGGTGCCTTGATGATCATGTACGTACTGATCGGCGGCATGAAGGGCACCACCTGGGTGCAGATCATCAAGGCCATCCTGCTGATTGCCGGTGCCGGAGTCATGACGGCTATGGTGCTTGCGATCTATGGCTTCAACCTGTCCAGCCTGCTGGGCTCCGCAGCCGAGGCCGCCAACAACCCGGCCATCCTGAACCCCGGCCTGCAGTATGGCAAGACCGAAACATCCAAGCTCGACTTCATGTCCCTTGGACTCGCCCTGGTTCTCGGAACCGCGGCCCTGCCACACGTCCTGATGCGCTTCTACACCGTCCCCACGGCAAAGGAAGCCCGGAAGTCCGTTGTCTGGGCGATCTGGCTGATCGGCCTGTTCTACCTGTTCACACTAGTGCTGGGCTACGGTGCTGCAGCCCTGGTGGGTGCAGAAACCATCAAATCCGCACCCGGCGGCGTCAACTCCGCCGCACCGCTGCTGGCCTTCCACCTGGGTGGGCCGTTGCTCCTGGGCTTTATTTCGGCGGTTGCCTTCGCCACTATCCTGGCAGTGGTGGCCGGCCTGACCATCACGGCGGCGGCATCCTTCGCCCATGACATTTACGCCAATGTCATTGCCAAGGGCAAAGCCGATGCCAATACCGAGGTGAAGGTGGCTCGGCGAACGGTACTGGTGATCGGCGTCCTGGCTATCCTAGGTGGCATCTTCGCCAACGGCCAGAATGTGGCCTTCCTGGTGGCTTTGGCCTTCGCAGTTGCAGCCTCGGCTAACCTGCCCACCATCGTCTACTCCCTGTTCTGGAAGAAGTTCACCACCCAGGGCGCGGTCTGGAGCATGTATGGCGGCCTGGCTGCGGCCATCCTGCTGATCACTTTCTCGCCTGTAGTTTCGGGAGCCAAGACCTCCATGATCCCGGGAGCAAACTTTGCCCTCTTCCCGCTGAGCAACCCGGGCATCGTATCCATCCCGCTGGCATTCTTCCTCGGCTGGCTGGGTACGGTCCTGGACAAGCGGCGCGAGGATCCGGCCAAGCAGGCGGAAATGGAGGTGCGCTCGCTGACCGGCGTCGGTGCTGAGAAAGCTGTAGACCACTAGCCCTGCCGGCACCGAGCCAAGCAGGGCCAACGCAACAGAAGGCTCCTCCTGCAAACATCAGGAGGAGCCTTCTGCAGTCAGGATCATTTACTTCTTCAGGTTCAGCCACTCCTTTAGCTGCTCCAGCGGCCACGTGGTGACAATCCGTTCCTTCGGCACCCCAAGGGCTTCCGCCCGCTCCGCTCCGTATTGCAGGAAGTCGAGTTGGCCGGGGGCGTGGGCATCGCTGTCGATACTGAACAGGCAGCCGGCGTCGAGGGCCATCCTGATGAGGTTGTCCGGTGGATCCTGCCGCTCTGGCCGTGAGTTGATTTCAACAGCCACACCCCATTCCGCACACTCTTTAAACACTTTGGCCGCGTCGAACTCAGACTCAGGCCTGGTACCCCGCGATCCTTGGACAAGGCGGCCCGTGCAGTGCCCCAGGACGTTGGTATGGGGATCACTGATGCCGCCCAGCATTCGTGTGGTCATGGTCTTCTTGTCTGACCGAAGTTTCGAGTGAACGCTAGCCACCACTACGTCCAGACGGTCCAGCATGTCCGGTGTCTGGTCCAAGGTTCCATCCTCAAGGATGTCCACCTCGATGCCCTTGAGCAATCGGAAGCCGTCCTGGGCAGCATTGATGCCTTCCACCACGCCCAGTTGTTTCTCAAGCCGTTCGACGCTGAGGCCATTGGCGATGGTGAGGTTGGGGGAGTGGTCCGTCAGGGCAAGATACTCCCGGCCGAGAGTGCGGGCTGCGGCAACCATGGTTTCGATCGGTGAGCCGCCGTCGGACCAGTTGCTGTGGCTGTGAAGGTCGCCGCGCAAGGCGGCCCGCAGGGTGTCGCCGCCGGCGGCCAAGGATTCTGTTCCGCGTTCACGCAGATCGGCCAGATAGTCGGGGGTACGGTCCTCCATGGCCTGCGTGATGACTTCGGCACTCCGGCTTCCGACGCCTTTGAGGCTGGTTATCCGCCCGCTGCTGACAAGCGTCGCCAGATCGTCCGGCGCAAGCTGCCGGACGGCGTCGGCTGCCTTGCGGAAGGCTTGGACCTTGAACGTGGGAGCTTGGCTTCGTTCCAGCCAAAAGGAAATTTCGTCGAGCGCCTCGATGGGATCCATGGCTCCATGATCCACGAACCAGGCGCACCATCAACAGTGGGCAGTGTTAATGGTGCGCCGGTCCAGCCGCCGCCTAGTGGTGGCGACCCGGGTCCAGGGCGGGATTGGAGCCCTGGCCGTTGTTTCCGTCCGGCGACTGGCCGTGTTCGCCATGGGGGACGGCGTGCTGCCCGGCCATCGAGGCTGCCAGGCCGGGTGTTGCCACTGTTGCAACAACGACGGCGGCTCCGAACGCGGCTGCCAGAAGCCGCCCGGTCCTTGGCTGGCCGTGGGCGCCGCCGTCGTTGGTCTTGTGCTGCCGCCTCAACCAGCCCGCTCCGGCTAGCGCCATGAGCGTCAGGCCGAGGGCGGCGAGGTGGCTCACGTCAAGTGAGCGCTGGGTGGAGACGCCGGCCGCCATGACTGCGACGTGGGCCGCGGCAGCCACTGCCAAGGCTGGAACGGCATAGCGGGCGAAGACAAGTGCGTTGCGATGCAGGCCCCACAGAGACCAAGCCAGGAAGGCCAAGCCAGCCGTGAGGGTTGCCACACCGGCAATGACCAAACCGGGCGTCACCGAGTTGATGCCGGTGAGATACCCGGCGGCAAGGGAAAGCTCGACCATCCCGGCCGCCATGGCAGCGAAGTACACGAACAGTAAGCTGGCTGCCTTCAACGTGGGGTGATTTCTGCTTTCCATGGCTCCCGCCGTCCTTTCGCTTTTAGTGGCGCGTAGTGGGTGATCAGGCGCGGGCGGAAGCTACGGCGGCCTTGTCCTGGGACAGTGCGACACCCAACAGGACAACTGCGCTGGCAAGGTGCAGCACGTTGTCTGCTCCGTTGAGGGCGATGATGTTCAGTGAGGAACCCACCAGGAAGAGCCCGAGGATACCCACCAGAAGGTAGACGCCTCCTACAGCCGTATTCACGGATTTGGACAGCGTGACGCTGTTCATGCCGGCATAGAGAAGGGCAGCGCCGATGGCCAGGTGGATGATGTTGTGAAGCGGGTTCACAGCGAAAATGATCAGGTTGGCGCCCTCGGTGGCGAAGAAGCCGATTCCCGAGGTGACAAAGAATCCGAGCACGCCTACCAAGAGGTAAACGGCTCCGAAGATGGTGGCGATCAAGCGATTGGGCGAAGTACGCATTGGTCCGAACCTTCCGGTGATGGCCGGAAATCCCGGCCGTCCTGCTGAGCCCCGGGTGGGGCTCTCAGGAAGTGATTCGGACCATTCGCGCAGGTGGATGGGTGGTGGGAAGGATTATTTTCCTGTCACTTAGGGGCGGAGTCGGATGCTGCTCATCTTCAGCTCGTTGGTGCCCTCGAAGATGTATTGAAGATCGATGGTCTTGCCGTCGCATTGGAGCTTGCCGGCAAGGTCCGCCTTGTTGTTTCCGTTCTCCGAGTTCACGTTCACGGAGTTGTAGTTTGGTTTGCATGAGCTGTCCAGCTCCAGGCTGGCAATGCCATCAACGAACGATTGCTTGTCCAGTTCATCCTTCAACGGCTGGCTCAGGTAGTTGTCGTAGGCCTGCTCCGTTTGGCCTGACACCACCAGATTAGTGAATTCATCGGCCAGGGATCTTGCCTTGGAGGTTGCGTTGCCCACCACGTTGACGAGCACCAGTATGCCCACCACGGCCAGCACAACAACTCCCGCCACAACGCTGAGGACGATCCACAGCAATTTCCGGCTCTTTTTCGGTGGCTGCTGGCCGTATTGCCCCGGGGAATATTGCCCTGGCGGGTACTGGCCGGGCGGGTACTGGCCCGGCTGGTATTGGCCCGGCGGGTATGGGTTTTGGGGCTGGCCCGGCACGCCGTATTGCGGGTTGCCCTGGGGAGAAGCGGGCGACGGCGGCTGTTGCCACTGCGGGGAGCCACCACTCTGCGGGGGGTACCCGGGTCCCGGCGGAACCGGCGGCGGGTTATACCCGGGTTGGTGATCCGGCTGGCTGGGTTCTTGCGGATTGCTCACGGTAGTGCCCCTTTCGGCAGCCTTCGGCAGCGCCACCACCTGGCCGGGAACCTCTGGACGGTCCCCGATGCGTCCTCTTGCATCAAATCGCATGTCCGCTTCCATGGGCAAGAGCGCGCCAGGAATAACTGCAGGTAGAAAGGGAATTCAGGCCTTCGTGCGCCGCCCCAGCAATGGTTGCACCCGATAGGGGATCATCTCGCGCATGGCCAGTGCCGTATCCGTCCGCTCCACGCCGTCGCAGCCGAGGATCTTCCCGTTGATCCGGTACAGGTCTTCCGCATCCAGGGCCACAACCCGCAGCAACAGGTCCGCGGAGCCCGTCAGGCCGAAACCTTCCAGGATCTCCGGAATGTCCGCGAGGTCCTGGGCAAGTGAGGCCAATTTCTGCTGTTGCACATGGACCGTGATGAACGCCGTCAACGGATAGCCGAGGGCCACCGGATTGATTCGCCGCTCGAATGACAGGAACGCGTGTTTCTTCTCGAGCTGGGCCATGCGGGCCTGCACTGTATTGCGGGACAACCCCAACTTTTGCGCCAGTGCCACCACCGTCCCGCGGGGGTCCTTGGCCATGGCGGAAAGGAGCCGGGTGTCAGTGCCATCCAAGGGTTGCATAATGCGCAAGATTAGCACGGAGCCTGAGCTCAAAACAGGGCAGAATGCTCAATTTGAGCAAGGGTAGTTGTACCCGATGCGCGTTGTGAGTAGGGTCACAATTAACTCCGGCGAAGGTGCCGGAGGGCCGGTCTGCGACAGGATCACAAGTCCCGCCAGCGCCGACGAAAACGAGCCGGAAGGTTGCGATCACCTGTGTTAACGGATCAGGCGGGCAAGGGAGTGCACCACGACACTCCACGCCCAGGACATAGTGCACAAAATCCCTTGAGGACTGGCGGCGATCTGCTCCAGTTGGTGTCGCCGGACGGCGAGCGCATCAGCCACCCCGAATTTGATATCTGGGTCAAGGACGTCGGCGATGAGCAACTGTGCTCCTTGTATGAGGATATGACGGTGATTCGCCGTATCGATGCGGAAGCTACGGCGTTGCAGCGGCAGGGAGAGCTTGCATTGTGGCCCCCGTTGCTGGGGCAGGAAGCGGCCCAGATCGGTTCAAGCCGCTCGCTGCGGGACGATGACTTCGTCTTCCCAAGCTACCGGGAAAGCGGTGTGGCCTATGTGCGAGGCGCCCACCTCTCCGAAATTGCCCGCGTATGGCGAGGCAACGCCTCCTACGGTTGGGATCCCCTGCGCATCAACCTGGCGACGCCTCAGATCATCATTGGCTCGCAGAGCCTGCACGCCACCGGCTATGCCATGGGTGTCCAGTTGGATGGTGCCAACACTGCGGTCCTTGCCTACTTTGGCGATGGTGCCACGAGTGAAGGCGACGTGAACGAGGCCATGGTGTTCGCCGCGAGCTACCAGGCTCCCGTGGTGTTCTTCTGCCAGAACAACCATTGGGCAATATCCGAGCCCGTTCGTGTGCAGTCCCACGTGCAGTTGGCTGACAGGCCCACCGGATTCGGTATCCCGAGCATGCGGGTTGATGGCAATGATGTCCTGGCCGTCATGGCTGCGACTCGTGTTGCCTTGGATCGGGCGCGTAAGGGCGGCGGACCTACCTTCATCGAGGCGGTTACCTACCGCATGGGTCCGCACACCACCGCTGATGACCCCACACGGTACCGTGACCCCAACGAGCTGGAGGATTGGGCCGCCAAGGACCCGATCCTGAGGCTGCGCAAGCTGTTGGAGGCCAAGGGCCTCCTGACCGAGGACGTTGAAACCCGCGTGAAGGCTAAGGCTGATGCGGTGGCCGCGGAACTTCGGTCCAGCTGCATCGACATGCCGGACCCGCAGCCGCTGGATGTTTTCAACCACGTCTACAGCACCCCCAATTCCTGGATTGAACGCCAGAAGGACCACTACTCGCGCTACCTGAACAGTTTCAACCAGCCTGTCGAGGAAGGTGCACTCTGATGTCCAAGCTCACTTTTGCCCGGGCCATCAATGCCGGCCTCCGGAAGTCCCTCGAGAACGATCCCAAAGTAGTGCTCATGGGAGAAGACATCGGTTCGCTCGGTGGCGTTTTCCGCGTCACGGATGGGCTGCAGAAAGATTTCGGGAAGCACAGGGTGATCGATTCTCCGCTGGCTGAGTCCGGCATTATCGGCACCGCAGTTGGCCTGGCCTACCGTGGCTACCGGCCCGTTTGCGAGATCCAGTTTGATGGTTTCATCTACCCGGCGTTCGACCAGATCGTCAGCCAGGTAGCCAAGATGCATTACCGGACCCAAGGGCGGGTCAAGATGCCCATCACTATCCGTGTTCCATTCGGTGGTGGCATCGGATCGCCGGAGCACCATTCCGAATCACCCGAGGCGTACTTCACGCACACTTCCGGCCTCCGGGTTGTAGCTGTGTCGAATCCGCAGGACGCCTACACCATGATCCAGCAGGCCATCGCGTCCGATGATCCCGTCCTCTACTTTGAGCCCAAACGGCGTTACCACGACAAGGGAGACGTGGACGAGGCCATTGACCTTTCCACTGCGCTTCCTTTGGACAAGGCTGCCGTGGTTACACCAGGTTCCGATGTGACGGTGGTTGCCTACGGTCCACTGGTCAAGACGGCTAAGGACGCTGCCATGGCGGCGGCCGATGAAGGCATTTCCGTGGAAGTCATCGATCTTCGCTCCCTGGCCCCTGTGGACTACCCCCTGGTCGAAGCTTCTGTCCGCAAGACCGGTCGGCTGGTTATCACCCACGAGGCTGGCCAATCCGGTGGCCTCGGCGCCGAAATAGCTGCAAGCATCACCGAACGCTGTTTCCATTACCTGGAGTCTGCTCCGGTCCGCATCACCGGCTTCGATGTTCCGTACCCTTACTCGAAGCTCGAAATGCACCACTTGCCGGACTTGGACAGAATTCTTGACGGCGTGGACCGTGCCTTGGGCCGGCGCAACTCCCTGAGCGGACTGGAAGGATGACCGCCACCATGATCAAGGAATTCAGGCTGCCGGACCTCGGCGAGGGCCTGACCGAATCGGAAATCCTGAGTTGGAAAGTGGCGGTGGGTGACACCGTCACGCTGAACCAGGTCATCGCTGAGGTCGAAACCGCCAAGGCCGTCGTCGAGTTGCCCTCGCCCTTCGCGGGAGTGGTGGCGGAACTTCATGAGCAGCCCGGCACTGTGGTGGAGGTTGGCAAGCCGATCGTTTCGTTCGAGGTTGACGACGCCGGGTCCTCCAACGGGGGCGGCGCACCTATTGCTGTTAAAGAGTCTGCCGGGACGGGGTCCGCAGGTGACCGTGCCGCCGTCGAGACATCTGCCAATGGTGCCGCCGCCGCTCCCGCCGATGGGGTGGGGAGCCCAGCGAAGCGTGAGCCGAACCTGGTAGGTTACGGCGCCGTCGTCGAACATTCCGGTCGCCCGACACGGCGTGCCCGCGTACAGGTACAAAACGTGAAGGCCCCAGCGCCGGAGGCGCCCGCGACCGCCGATCCCGTGGTGCCACGTCAGACGGAGGCCGAAACCTCCGAGCGACCGCGCTCCACCCCTCCGGTCCGGAAGCTCGCCCGTGACCTGGGGGTCGACCTGGAGCTCGTTCCCGGGACCGGGCCGGGTGGGCTCATCACCCGCGAGGATGTTCAGAACTTCTCCGGTACACCGGAAGCTCCAGCTGAGGCTCCAGGTTCTGCTGCACAAGGTGAGCGGGAAACCCGAACGCCCATTAAGGGCGTTCGCAAGTTCACGGCCGCAGCCATGGTGCAGAGCGCGTTCACTGCCCCGCATGTGACGGAGTTCCTCACGGTGGACGTCACGGCAACCATGGAATTGCTGGCCAGGCTCAAGGGCAATAAGGCATTCGAAGGCTACAAGCTGACGCCCCTGACCATTGCGGCCAAGGCGGTTCTGGTGGCGTTGCGGAACAACCCATCGTTGAACTCGCGGTGGGATGAGGCCAACCAGGAGATTGTCCAGTTCAATTACGTGAACCTGGGCATCGCGGCCGCAACACCCCGGGGCCTGACGGTCCCGAACATCAAGGACGCGGACCGCTTGACGCTTCGTGAGCTCTCCACGGCTTTAACTGAGCTGACCGATACGGCGCGGGCAGGTAAGACGTCGCCGTCGGAGTTGTCTGGCGGCACCATCTCCATCACCAACATCGGCGTGTTTGGCATCGACGCCGGCACTCCCATCCTGAACCCGGGCGAGGCCGCGATTGTGGCCCTTGGCGCTGTGAGGAAGGCGCCGTGGGTTGTTAACGGTGAACTCGCGGTTCGGCAGGTCATGTCGCTCAGCCTGTCCTTCGACCACCGCTTGGTGGATGGGGAACAGGGTTCACGATTCCTTGCGGACCTCGGCTCAATCCTGGCCGACCCTGCCATAGTCATGACCATGATCTGACGCGTCCGAAGCTGCGCCGGCCCATCCCTTTACGAGTGCTTGCAGGAAACTGCAGCTAAGGGGTGGGCCGTCGCGCGTCGGCCGGTGGGCGGCGTCAGTCTTCGGTTGGCGTGGTGCGGTTGGAGTGGACGTTGCGCCAGCTATGCTCCGGTTCAAAGCCCAACAGCCGGCGGGCTTTGTCGATGGACAGCATGGTTTCGTGCTCGCCCAGTTCCTTGAGGACCTCGACGCCGGGGAAGACTTCGGCTGCCAATTCGGCGCTGCTTCGACTCATCACGGTATCGGCGGCGGCAATGATGAAGGTCTCGAAGCCCGGTTCCCCATGGTTCAGGGACCGCACCACGGCAAGGGCGCCGTCCCGGGCGTCGATGTAGCCCCAGAGGTTCCATTTCCGGAGCGTTGCGTCGGAGTCGAAGGCCGGGAAAGCGTCGTAATCCTCGGGGTCCATGACATTGGAGAATCGCAGTGCCGTGATGCTCAGTTCCGGATCCCAACGTGTCAGTTGGATGGCCATCTGCTCCTCGAGGTGCTTAACCAGCGAGTAGGTGCTTTCAGGTCGAGCCGCGTACTCCTCATCTACGGGAATGTAGGGAGGCTTGATGTCGAAGGGGAGACCCAGCACGGTCTCGCTGGAGGCGTAGACCACCTTCTTGATGCCCGCCCTCCGTGCCGCTTGAAACACGTTGTAGGTGGACACCATGTTGTTCTCAAAGATCGCGGCGTCCGGGGCCAGTCCCGGAGCTGGTATGGCTGCCAAGTGGACTATCGCGTCCAAGCCGTCGTGTTGGTCATCCAGGCCCAGGACGACGTCCAGGACCTGTCCGTAGTTCCGGAGGTCCACGTTGACGTAACCCCGGCCGCGCGTGCCTGCGCGGTCCATGTTGAGCACCTCGTGGCCGTCCTGCGTAAGACGTCGGACCACGCTCCTGCCCAGTTTTCCGCTTCCGCCGGTGACTGCAATCCTCATGGGGCGCTCCTCGATAGTGGCTGGTACCTAAGCCTGTTGCTTTGTAGATTCAACACGGGTTCGAGTTTCAGCCTAGGCGGCACGGCGGCGGAAAACAGCCTGTCAGGCTGGCCCTGGGAGTCCTAGGTACGCCGGACCGACCCACTGCCGGCTTGTGCGCAGGGCAGTCAGCGGTTTGCAAAATATATAGACCGGTCTATTATTTGTTTATGGCAATAAAAGGGAACCTGACAAAAGCACGGCTCACGGAGTCCATGCTCCAGCTCATCCAGACCAGTGGCTACAGCGGCACGGGGCTGAATGCTGTGATCGAACACGCCGGAGCACCGAAGGGATCGGTCTACTTCCACTTCCCCGATGGAAAGGAGGGTCTGGGCGTCGCAGCGGTCGAGCTCGCCGCGAAGCAGTTCGAAGCACTCATTGCAGAGGCCGCAGTTTCCGCGGGGAGTGCGGCTGAGGCTGCCCGCACCGCGATTGAGGTCTTAGCCGCCATCGTCAGTGAGAGCAACTTCCGGCTTGGTTGCCCGGTCTCCGTCGTCACCCTGGAGATGGGCGCGGAAAGCGAGCGGCTGAGGCAGGCGTGTGCCGCTGCCTTCGAGTCGTGGATAGCTCCGACGTCCGCGCTCCTCGAAGCCGGCGGTCTTGACACCGGGGAGGCCCGGTCCTTAGCAACCGTTGTTGTATCGACGATCGAGGGGGCGGTGATCGTCTCTCGCGCCATGCAAAGCACACAACCCCTGTTTTCGGCCGCTGACGTCGTGGCGGCGCTCATCAACCAGCGATGCAAGACCGTTGGCGGGACGCGATGACACCGCACGAAGACTCCCGCCACGCCCTGGTCTTCGGGGCTTCGGGAATGGTTGGCCGGCACCTCGTGCTGTCCCTTGCTGAAGCTGGCGCTAACGTCACGGCGGCAGTTCGTACCCCAGAGTCCGGAGCGCGGGTCGAGGGATGGGCCAGGGAGCATGGTTTGGTGGGGAGCATCAGCACGACGATCGTCGACTTCGATGCTCCAGAGATCATCGAGGGCGGCCCCTCGGCATTCCCGTTCATCACCGAGATCCATAACTGCGCCGGGTTGTATCGATTCGGAATGACCGCGCAGGAGGCACGCAATGCGAACGTCGGCATCGTCGAGAAGCTCATTGACTTTGCCGGAGAACTCCCCAATCTGGGGCGTGTCGTCCACGTCTCAGGCTACCGCGTCGGCGGGCAGGACCCTGCGACCGTTCCATGGTCAGAGGACCATCGCACCGCCGTCTACGAGGAACTTGGCGCCTATGAAGCCTCAAAGGTTGAATCCGACGCCATCTTTCAAGCCCGGACGCTAGAGCGGGGAATCCCCTGGACCATCGTCAATCCGGCCAGTGTGATCGGGGACAGCGTGACCGGTGAGTCCGATCAACTCATCGGGCTGGCCACCACTATTGGGCAGATCTGGGACGGCACCATGGCCGCACTGCCTGGAAACCAAGAGACATTCCTCCCGGTCGTCACGGTCGACTATCTGGCGGCCTTCATGACTGCAGCGGCGGTCGATCCGGTTGCTGACGGCAAGGCCTATTGGATTCTCGACGACGCCACCCCGCCGCTTGCAGATCTGCTCACGCACGTTGGCCGTCATCTCGGCGTCAAGGTCCCGCGGGTAAGAATGCCGATCGGTGTCATCAAGCGGCTCCCGCAGCGGATCACCAAGGCAGATCCCGAGACGCTGACGTTCATGTCCGCTGACCGCTATCCGACAGATTCAGCCATCGAGTTCGCCGCCAGGCATGGGATCCCGATGCCGGATGTGCTGGTGTCGCTGGAGCGGTGGGCCGACCACCTGGCTGCGCATCGGTTTGGCGCCGTCACGGCTGACGGTCGCCGATTCGCCGACGTTGGCGGTCTAAGGACATTTGAGCTCGGCGTAGCCAGGTCCAGCAGGGTGGTCTTTCCCGGCTTACCGGTCAACGCAGATACGTGGGCCGAAGTGGCGTCGGGCATCGGCGCCCGGGTTGTAGACCTGCCCGGACTCGGCCTCAGTGGTGGAACAGGCGTTCAGGACTGGGAAAAGTGGCTGCCTGCTGTGTTGGGTGGGGAACCTGCTGACCTCATTGGCCACTCGATCGGTGCGGCTGCGGCGGTAGTCGCGGCTGACCGGCTCCCGGGGCAGGTCAAGTCCCTCACGCTGATAGCACCGTTCTTTCTCCAGGTCCCGATGGGTGGCCCGGCCAGACTGCGGCCGCTCGTGTCCGCCTACTTGCGACACGTCAACCCGGCGCGGCTGTCACACCAACTGACCGGATCAGGAGGGAGCGCGGCTGCTCTGGAGTCCAGTCTCGGTGACCTCAAGCGAAGCAGCGCCAAGACGGTATCCGAGCACCTCGCCCTTGCGGGATCGAAGCCGTGGCGCACCGACCTCCGGGAAGCGCTGGGGCGATTCACCGGCACGGTCCGCATCGTCACTGGAAGCGATGACCCCCTGGCCCCGGGTGTGGTTGAGCAGCTCAAGTCACATCCGAATGTTCAGCTGATCTCGGTGCCGGGTGCCGGGCACCATCCGCAACTGACGCATGGTGATGATCTCGTCACGCTCATCAAGGGATCGCTCGAGTGAACAGGGCGCCCCGCACCGTGCGAGAATCCGCCAACGAGGCGTGTCGATCACGCTGAAGTGAGAGCCGCCAAGGCCATCTGCTCCAGGATGGGCCTGGCGGACTTCACTGCGATCTTCCTGCCGTGGTGGCGCACCGAGTGGGGTGTGGAGTTGATCAAACCAAAGGCTGCGTGTGCACGGACACGGAGGCCGGGGACGTCTGCGTCCGTGTGAATGCGGGCCAAGACGTCTACCCACGTTTCGACGTAACTGCGCTGGAGGGATCTGACTTCTGCCTGGTCGGCGTCGCTGAGACTTCCGAAGTCCCGGTCCTGGACACGGATGACGTCAGGATTGCTGAGGGCGAAATCGACCTGGAACTGGATGAGTCCCTTCAGCGCGGTCCGGGGATCTTCGGACTCCGACACCACCCGCAATCCACCGTCCAGCAAGTCACGGCTGACGCTGAGTAGTAACTCTCCGAGGACCGCTTGCTTGCCGGGAAAATGCCGGTAAACGGCGGGGCCACTGACGCCTGCGGCTGCTCCGAGGTCCTCGAGCGACACGCGGGTAAAACCGTTCTCCGCAAACAGTCCGGCAGCAGCGGACAACAAGGCCAATCTGCGGAGCTCCTTCGCCTGGCCGCGTTGCGTGGCGGCGGCGCGGGTGCCGTTGATGCTTGCTTCCTGACCTGCGGTCACATCTTCCTCCTTGCGCCAGTCCGGCCCAGCGCTTGCTGGGCCGCCTGTGCTGGACATCACAGTTAATAAAGACTAACCTAAATTTCAGTTACGTGGCACTAACCGAAATGGCCTGCGGCCGGGAATGGAACAGGGGTCAATGGAGACAATTGCCAGTCTGACGGGAGCCGCCAGTGGCACCTTTGAGACCAACCAGCAAGCGCAACTGGCCTTGGTGGAGGAACTGAGGGAGCGCCTGGCGACGGCGGCCCTTGGCGGCCCTGCCAAGTCCCGGGAACGGCACATCGCCCGCGGGAAACTGCTGCCGCGGGAACGCATTGACCACTTGCTCGATGACGGCAGCCCCTTCCTTGAGATCGCACCCTTGGCTGCGAATGGCATGTACAACGACGATTCTCCCGGAGCCGGAGTGATCGCCGGCATCGGCCTCGTCCATGGCCGGCACGTCCTGGTGATCTCCAATGACGCCACGGTCAAGGGCGGCACTTACTATCCCATGACCGTGAAGAAACACCTCCGGGCCCAAGAGATCGCCTTGGAAAACAAGCTTCCGTGCATCTACCTCGTGGATTCCGGGGGAGCTTTCCTGCCCAAGCAGGATGAGGTCTTCCCGGACAAGGAGCACTTTGGCCGGATCTTCTATAACCAAGCCAAAATGTCCGCCGCCAAGATCCCGCAGATCGCCTCCGTCATGGGGTCGTGCACGGCCGGCGGTGCCTATGTACCCGCCATGAGTGATGAGACCGTCATAGTCCGGAACCAGGGCACCATCTTCCTGGGCGGTCCGCCCCTGGTAAAGGCAGCGATTGGTGAGATCGTCACAGCAGAGGAACTTGGCGGCGGCGACGTCCATTCAAGGATTTCCGGGGTCACGGACCACCTGGCCGAGAATGACCAACATGCCTTGGAGATCGTTCGGGACATCGTGGCGACGTTGCCGAAGCCGGCGCAGCCGGCCTGGGACGTGTCCGACGTCGTCCTGCCGCCCGTCGTCGATCCTTCAGAGATCTACGGTGTGGTTCCCACGGACGTCAACGCCCAATACGACGTCAGGGAAGTCATCGCAAGGCTGGTTGATGGATCCGAATTCCACGAGTTCAAGAAGAACTACGGCACCACCCTGGTGACAGGATTCGCGCACCTGCACGGCCATCCCGTGGGCATCGTGGCCAACAACGGCGTCCTCTTCAGCGAATCTTCCCTGAAGGGCGCACACTTCATTGAACTCTGCGATCAGCGCGGCATACCGCTGATCTTCCTGCAGAACCTCTCCGGCTTCATGGTGGGCAAGGACTACGAGCAAGGCGGCATCGCCAAGAACGGCGCCAAAATGGTCACAGCAGTGGCTACTGCCCGTGTGCCCAAGCTGACGGTTGTCATCGGTGGTTCCTTCGGGGCAGGCAATTATTCGATGTGCGGTCGGGCTTACTCGCCGCGGTTCCTGTGGATGTGGCCCGCGGCCCGCATCTCGGTAATGGGTGGAAACCAGGCCTCCAGCGTCCTGGCCACCGTCAAGAGGGATCAATATGAGGCGGCGGGCCAGGAATGGTCCGCGGAGGACGAAGAAGCCTTCAAAGCTCCCATCAAGCAACAGTATGAGGACCAAGGAAGCCCCTATTACTCCACCGCAAGACTGTGGGACGACGGCATTATCGATCCTGCTGACACACGGCGCGTCCTGGGAATGGCCTTGGACGTCGTCTCACGCCAACAACTGCCCGAGACCTCCTTCGGTCTCTTCAGGATGTGACCATGAGCCTCCCAACAACAACCACAGCCCCACCCAGCGCGGCGGTCCAAGCCCGTACCTTCAGCGCCGTCCTTGTTGCCAATCGCGGGGAGATCGCCTGCCGCGTCATCAGGACCCTGAAGGAGATGGGCATCCGCTCCGTTGCCGTGTACTCGGACGTGGACAAAGATGCCAAGCACGTAGCCCTCGCCGATACCGCTGTCGCCATCGGTGGCACGGCGCCCTCGGAAAGCTACTTGAAGATCGATGCCGTCATCGACGCGTGCCGTCGAAGCGGGGCGGAGGCAGTCCACCCGGGATACGGCTTCTTGTCCGAGAACGTGGAGTTCGCCAAGGCGCTGGACGCCGCCGGCATCACGTTCATCGGGCCGGGAGTTGGTGCCATTGAAGTCATGGGCGACAAGATCCGGTCCAAGAACCACGTGATGGCCTACGACGTTCCCTGCGTACCGGGCATCGCACAACCAGGACTCACCGATCAGGAGTTGATCGAGGCGGCGCCGGGGGT
Source organism: Paenarthrobacter sp. TE3676 (assembly GCF_056279165.1). Classification (NCBI taxonomy): domain Bacteria; kingdom Bacillati; phylum Actinomycetota; class Actinomycetes; order Micrococcales; family Micrococcaceae; genus Paenarthrobacter; species Paenarthrobacter sp. TE3676. Next base: position 122,668 of record NZ_JBWBQU010000008.1, on the reverse strand, counting down.
CGGTTTCCCCTTGCTGATCAAGCCGTCCGCTGGTGGAGGCGGCAAAGGCATGCACATCGTGGAACGGCCCGAGGACATGGCCTCCACGCTCGTCACGGCAAGACGCGTGGCAGCGTCCGCCTTCGGCGACGACACTCTCTTCCTTGAGCGGCTCATTCGCGCGCCCCGGCACATCGAGGTCCAGGTCCTGGCAGACAACCACGGCAACGTCATCCACCTCGGCGAGCGCGAGTGCTCACTCCAACGGCGCCACCAGAAGGTCATCGAAGAAGCCCCGTCCGCCCTCTTCGAATCACTGCCCGACGGCGCAGGGGAGCGGGCCCGCATCGGCGAGGCCGCCTGCAACGCGGCACGTTCGGTCAACTACAGCGGCGCGGGAACCGTCGAATTCCTGGTCTCCGACGACCACCCCGATGAGTTCTTCTTCATGGAGATGAACACCCGGCTGCAGGTAGAGCATCCTGTCACGGAGATGGTCACGGGCATCGACCTCGTCGAATGGCAGGTGAGGATCGCCGCAGGTGAGGTGCTCACCGTCGCGCAGTCCGACGTCGTACTTAACGGCCATGCCGTTGAGGCGCGCGTTTACGCCGAGGTGCCCGAGCGGAATTTCATGCCGTCGATGGGGCGCATCGTGGAGCTCGCAGAGCAGGGCGCAGCGGATGCGACCGTGTCCGGGCACCGACAGGCGCATGCGAACGTGCGGATTGATTCCGCCATGCGGGACGGGCTGGAGATCACAGGGGACTACGATCCCATGCTCGCCAAGGTCATTGCATGGGGCGAGGACAGGGCAGCGGCGCTGGATACCCTTGACGCTGCGCTCGGCCGTTACACACTGCTGGGTGTCGACACGAACGTTGAATATCTGCGGTTGTTGATCAATGATCCCGAGGTCCGCGCCGGGCAGCTCGATACGGGACTGATCGAGCGCAAGCTGCCGTCCCTGGAATTCAGGCACGTTGGTCCCGCTGAACTGATCGCCGCAGCGCTCACCCTCTGGCTGGAACGGACCGGTGCGGTGCTGGCTGGCGACGCGTGGAAGAGTGCCGACTCCTGGCGCGTCGGCGGCCGCGGCGCGTGGACAGTCACCTTTGGTGTTCCGGGCGGTGGAGTCGTTGCGGTGTCCATCACCGAAGAGGACAGTACCCTCACGGCAAGCATCGACGGCGGGAATCCCTCCAGCATCAATGCGGTGGATCGGACCGCTACCAGCATCGCGGTGGAGCTCGACGGCGACCTGGTCACCTTCGCGGTGGGCATGACCCAGGGTGATGCCCAGGAAATCTACGTCGGCAACGATGGCTGGTCCTGCAGGCTCGAGGTACTGAATCGTGCAGAGCGGCTGCGGCGGATGCTCGCCGGCATCGAGCGTGAAGACGGGGCGGCGGACCCGGAGGTGCGCTCGCCGATGCCCGGGACGGTGGTTTCCGTGTCCGTGGTCGACGGTGACTTGGTCGAGGAAGGCCAGGTGCTCCTTGCCGTGGAAGCGATGAAGATGGAGCACCAACTGGTGGCGTCCGTTGCGGGGACCGTCCACCTCACCAGCAAACCCGGCGACCTGGTCAAAGCGGACCAGGTGCTCGCCACCATTCACGTAGACAAGACCAGCACAGACGAGGAAGTCCAGCGATGAGCACGTTTGAACTCAATGAGGAATACCAGGACCTTAGCGACTCCGTCCGCGAATTCGCCGACGAAGTTGTGGCACCGGTTTCCGCCAAGCACGACGAAGAGCACAGCTTCCCCTACGAGGTTGTGAAGCAGATGGGGGAGATGGGTTTGTTCGGCCTCCCCTTCCCGGAAGAGTTCGGCGGGATGGGTGGAGACTATTTTGCCCTGGCGCTGGCATTGGAGCAGCTGGGCCGCGTTGACCAGTCTGTGGCCATCACCCTTGAAGCCGGTGTGTCGCTCGGGGCCATGCCGGTGTACCGCTTCGGCACGGAGGAACAGAAGCAGGAGTGGCTGCCCCAGCTGGCGTCCGGACGTTCCTTGGCCGGCTTCGGCCTGACCGAGCGCGAAGCCGGTTCGGATGCCGGCGGCACCAAGACCAACGCCCATCTGGAAAACGGCGTATGGGTCATCAACGGCAACAAAGAGTTCATCACCAACTCCGGCACGGATATCACCACGCTGGTCACCGTCACGGCGGTTACGGGACATAAAGAGAACGCTGACGGCAGTACCAAGAAGGAGATCTCCACCATCCTGGTACCGACTGAAACGCCCGGTTTCAGGGCGGAAAAGCCGTACAACAAGGTGGGATGGAACGCTTCCGACACTCACCCGCTCACCTTGGACAATGTCCGGGTGCCTGAAGCGAACCTCCTGGGCGAGCGCGGCCGGGGTTATGCCAACTTCCTTTCCATCCTTGATGAGGGCCGCATAGCCATCGCCGCACTGGCCACCGGCGCAGCCCAGGGTTGCGTGGACTTGTCCGTGAAGTACGCGAAAGAACGCAGCGCGTTCGGGCAGAACATCGGCAAGTACCAGGCCATCCAGTTCAAGATCGCCCGGATGCAGGCAAGGGCCCACACTGCCCGCCTTGCCTATTACGACGCCGCCTCCAGGATGCTGGCAGGCAAGCCGTTCAAGACCGAAGCGGCCATCGCTAAGATGGTCGCAGGCGAGGCAGCCATGGACAACGCGCGGGACGCCACCCAGGTGTTCGGCGGCTATGGCTTCATCAACGAATTCACGGTGGCACGGCATTACCGCGACTCCAAGATCCTTGAAATCGGGGAGGGCACCACCGAGGTTCAATTGATGCTCATCGCCCGCGAGCTGGGTCTGTAACCGTACGGGAAGGATCAAGGATGATTGACAAGGTTGTTGCCAGCGCCGCGGAAGCGGTGAAGGACATCCCGGACGGTGCCTCGCTGGCCGTCGGAGGTTTCGGTTTATGCGGTATCCCCGTTTCCCTGATCGATGCAGTCCACCAGCAGGGCACTACGGATCTTGAAACGGTCAGCAACAACTGCGGCGTGGACGACTGGGGCCTTGGCATTCTCCTCAAGGACGGACGTATCCGTCGAACCATCAGCTCCTACGTGGGCGAGAACAAGGAATTTGCCCGGCAGTATCTGGCGGGGGAGCTGGAAGTAGTCCTTACTCCACAGGGCACCTTGGCTGAGAAGCTTCGCGCCGGTGGTGCCGGCATTCCGGCCTTCTACACCAAAGCAGGTGTGGGAACCCAGGTGTCCGAGGGCGGCCTCCCGCAAAAGTACGACGCCGACGGGAACGTTGCGCTGGCCTCTTCACCGAAGGAGGTGCGCACCTTCAATGACGCGGACTATGTGCTGGAAGAGTCCCTGACCCCGGACTTCGGCCTTGTCCACGCCTGGAAGGGAGACCGGCACGGCAACCTGGTCTTCCACGCGACAGCGATGAACTTCAACCCCCTCTGTGCCATGGCGGCCAGGACCACCATTGCCGAAGTGGAGGAGTTGGTGGAACCTGGCGAGCTTGACCCGGAGCACATCCACACCCCGGGGATCTTCGTCCAAAGGGTAGTGGTGGCAACGTCAAACGAGAAGCGGATAGAAAAGCGGACGGTAGCGCTGACGGCAGGAGCGGATCGATGACCGACAATACCTACCACGACATCCCGCCCCGCCCGGAAGCCGTCCGGCACGAGTACCGTCGCGCCGACGTCGAACATCACGAGGCCAAAGGCTGGACCCGCAACGAACTGGCCGCCCGCGTTGCCAGGGAACTCACCAACGGGCAATACGTGAACCTGGGAATCGGGATGCCCACGCTGATCCCCAACTACATTCCCGATGGTGTGGAGGTCATTCTCCACTCCGAGAACGGGATCCTTGGCGTTGGTCCCTACCCCGCTGAGGACAGGGTGGATCCGGACCTCATCAACGCGGGCAAGGAAACGGTCACCACGAATGCGGGGGCGGCGTTCTTCGACTCGGCGTCGTCCTTCGGCATGATCCGCGGCGGGCACGTGGACGTTGCCGTCCTGGGTGCCATGGAAGTGGCCGCGAACGGAGACCTGGCCAACTGGATGATTCCCGGCAAGATGGTCAAGGGCATGGGCGGTGCGATGGACCTGGTGTTCGGCGCCAAGAAAGTCATTGTCATGATGGAACATGTAGACCGCAGCGGCCGGCCGAAAATCGTCCAGGACTGCACGCTCCCCCTCACAGGTAAAGGCTGCGTGGACCGGATCATCACGGATTTGGCTGTTATCGACGTCGTGAAGGACGAAGGTGACCCGCGCCTTGTCCTCCGTGAGTTGGCACCCAACGTCACCCTTGAGGACGTTCTGGCTGCTACCGGCGCCGAGCTGTTCGAGGAAGACCAGGAGCTCACAGTATGACGCGGGTGGTTGAGCAACGCGGGTTGTACTTCGATGAACTTGAAGAGGGCGTGATTTACGCCCACAAACCCGGCCGCACTGTCACCGAGGCTGACAATGTCCTTTTCACCACCATGACCATGAACACGCAGGCGCTGCATCTGGACGCGGCCTGGAGCTCCGGGCAGCCGTTCGGGCAGCGCCTGATGAACTCCATGTTCACCCTGTCCACCATGGTGGGGCAGTCCGTGACCCAGCTGACGCAGGGGACAATCATCGCGCAGTTGGGTTTGACGGATGTCACCTTCCCTCACCCGCTGTATCACGGCGATACGCTGTACACGGAAACGGTGATCACGGGAAAACGGTTGTCGTCGTCCCGCCCGGGGCAGGGCGTGGTGACCATGCAGCACACCGGCCGCAATCAGGACGGTGCAGTGGTGGCCTTGGCAACCCGGACCTGCCTGATGTGGACCAAGGAAGCGCACGCCGCGCAGTCCTAGCCCACCATTTCCAAACTCTGTAGGACACCAGCAGCAAGGACCTCCATGCTTTCTTCCAACGCGACTCCGTTCACCATGGGCCCGGCCCTCTTGTTCTGCCCTGCGGACCGTCCGGAGCGTTTCGGCAAGGCCGCTGATCGATCCGATGCCGTCATCCTGGACCTGGAAGATGCCGTGGCTCCTGCGGACAAACCGGGGGCCCGCGAAGCGATTTTGAAACAGGCGGGTACGGGTGGCCTGGAGCCAAGCCGCACCATTGTGCGCGTCAATCCAGTGGGGACGCCCGAGTTCGACCTCGACCTTGAGGCTCTGGCAAGAACGCCCTACCGCACGGTGATGCTGGCCAAGGCGGAGACTGCGGAGCAGCTCAGGTCTTTGGAGGGCTATCAGGTCATCGCGCTATGCGAGACTGCGGCGGGTATCGTCAACGCCTCCGCTATCGCCGCCGAACCGAACGTCGTGGGGCTGATGTGGGGTGCCGAGGATTTGTTGGCGTCACTGGGTGGCCTCTCCAGCAGGAACGACGACGGCGGCTACCGGGCTGTTGCCCTGCACTCCCGGTCCGCTGTACTGCTCGCCGCCAAAGCCGCGGGCAAGGAAGCCATCGACTCGGTGTATGTGAACATTCCGGATCTCGAAGGCCTGTTGGCTGAGTCGCGCGACGCCACTTCCAGTGGTTTCGGTGCGAAGGCCTGCATCCATCCGAACCAGGTAGCAGTGGTCCGTGAGGCTTACGCTCCCACTCCCGAGGTCATAGCCCAGGCCACCGAGCTCCTGGAAGCGGCAGCATCTGCGGGCACGGGAGTGTTCCAGTTCAAGGGCAAGATGATCGACGGACCCATTCTCAAGCACGCCGAAGCGACACTTCGCCGCGCCGGACACCCCGTGAAATGACAGTTAACACCCATGTTCGGCGAAAACATGGGTGTTAACTGGCAACTCGGCGGGCGGCCAGAGCGCTAGGCGCGCACCGGCGTCGTAAGATCCACCAGTTCCGTCAGTTCAACAACGGCGGGTCGGGAAGCAGTGCTCTTGATCGCGACCGACTGCCCGCTCTTGGCCGATTCCAGCACCGATTCCATGACTTCCAAGGCATGGAAAGCGAGTTGGCCGCCGGCGCGGGGTTCGTGTCCGGCCGGCGTCGTTGCGAGGTCGGCGATTCCAAAACCGCGCCCTGAATCCACGTAGCCGGCAGAGACGGGGAGCGTCTCCCAATCCTCGGCGCCCAGTGCGAACAACTGCACATCGCCGTCAAAATAATTGGGGTCCGGGACGATCAGCGAACCAGTTTCACCGTGGATCTCGATGTTGGGGCTCTTCGTTTTGACGGCGTCGAAGCTCATGAACAGTGTGGATAGAGCTCCGGACCCATGCACCAGGACTCCGGTGACGTGCGAGTCGATATCCACCGGGACTTTTTGGCCTTCCCTGGGACCCGACCCAATGGTGCGCTCGCTGCGGGTGTGACTGGCAGCGCCCACCACGGACACCACGGGTCCCAGCAGCGTGACAAGGGCCGAGACGTAGTAGGGACCCATGTCCAGCAAGGGTCCACCGCCGGGCTGGTAGTAGAAGTCGGGGTTCGGGTGCCAGCGCTCATGACCTGGCGTTGCCATGGTGGCAGTAGCGGAAACGGGTGAGCCGATCAGGCCGTCGTCGATCGCCTTCCGGGCCGTCTGGATGCCGGTACCGAGCACAGTGTCTGGTGCGCAACCAACCACAACGCCGGCCGCTGCCGCGGCGTCGAGTACTTCCCGGGCCTCCGCGGTGGTGGCAGCCAACGGCTTTTCACCGTAGACGGACTTGCCGGCCGCGATGGCCCTGAGCGCGATGTCGGCATGCGCTGCGGGAATGGTCAGATTAAGGACGAGGTCAACGTCGTCCGCGGCCAGGAGGTCGTCCACGGTCAGTGCCCGGACGCCGTCGTATGAGTCCGCGACGGTCTGTGCCCGGGCAGGATCAAGGTCCGCAACCGCCACGAGGTTAATGGAATCCAGCCGGCGGAAGTTGGCCAGGTACTGGGCGATGATGGCACCACAGCCGATGACTCCCACGTTCAGCGGTGTATTGGTGTTCAGCGGCTTGGCCTCGTTTATCGGGATGCCCACAGCATGCCCCTTTCGATGATGGTGCGGACGTTGCTGTCCTGGAGAATTTCCACGCGGTGCCCAGGGGTGCAGACAAAGATCTTGCCTTTGCCCCACTGACGGGTCCAGATGGCTGGTGAGGTGACTTCGCGGTTCCACGGGTCCCACTCGCGGACTTTCTGGGTGGTGGTAGCCAAGACGTCGATGTAGTCGTCTGACAGGACCCAGTACTGTTCCGTGACGAGGTCGAAGTCGCCGATGCCCCGCGTGATCGGGTGTTCGGACGCAGCGGGCAGCATGTTGACGGTGTAGGGGACGTAGTTGTCTGACTGCTCGCCGATCCGCTCGTCAGCATGTTTGCCGGGGTGGCAGGCGAACTGGCCGCCGATCAGGTGCAGGTAGTCGGAGTTGTTGCGGTAGGAATCGGCGATCCCGCCGTGCCAGCCGGCCAGTCCGGTGCCGTTCTCGACCGCAGCGCGCAGGCCCTCGAACTCATCCTTCTCAATGGTGGTCATGGTCATGCATTGCACGATCAGGTCCACGGTTGCCATATATTCGGGGTCGGCGTAGATCTTGGGGGATTCCTCCACGCGGACGTCGTAGCCGTTGTCCTTCAGGTACGGAATGAACAGCTCTGTGGCTTCCACCGGTTGGTGTCCATCCCAGCCGCCGCGAACCACCAGCGCTGTCTTGTTGTTGCTTGTCATGGTTTCCTTCGTTTGGGGCGTGTTTGAGTGCGTAAAGGTGTTGGGATCAGCGCGTTGCAAAGGCAGAGTCAAAAGCGGCGGCCGGTGGGCGTATGGCGGCCAGTTCCCGGACCATGCGCAGCGCTTGCGGAGCTCCTATGAGTCGGTCCATGCCGGCGTCCTCCCACTCGATGCTGGTTGGTCCTTCGTAGCCAATGGCGTTGAGGGTGCGGAAGATTGGCTCCCAGTTCACGTCCCCGTGGCCGGCTGTGACGAAGTCCCACCCCCGGCGTGGATCAGCCCATGGGAGATGCGAACCCAGCCGTCCGTTCCGTCCGTTGAGTTGCCTGACGGACTCCTTTACATGGACATGGAAGATCTTGTCCGCAAAGTCCTGGAGGAACATCACCGGGTCCAGGTCCTGCCAGATGAAATGGGACGGATCGAAATTGAGGCCAAAGTTCTCCCGATGTCCTACCGCGTCCAATGTTCGTTTGGCCGTCCAGTAGTCGTAGGCGATTTCAGAGGGATGGACTTCCAACGCGAATCGGACGCCCACTTCGTCAAAGACATCCAGGATGGGATTCCACCGGTCGGCAAAGTCCTGGTAACCACGCTCGATCATGGCATCCGAGGCGGGTGGGAACATGGCCACGCACTTCCAAATCGACGAGCCTGTGAATCCTGTGACCGTCTTTACTCCCAGCCTCGCGGCAGCTCGTGCCGTGGTCTTCATGGCCTCCGCAGCCCGCTGGCGAATGCCCTCCGGCTCACCATCGCCCCAGACTGAGGGGCTGAGGATGTCCCGATGGCGTTCGTCAATAGGGTCGTCGCAGACCGCCTGACCGGTGAGGTGGTTGGCGATTGCATGGACGGTCAGCTTGTGCTTTTCCAGGATGTCCAGCTTGCCCTGCAGGTAGTTGTCGTCTGCCACAATGCGTTCGGGATCGAGGTGATCGCCCCAGCAGGCGATCTCCAATCCGTCGAAACCCCACTCTCCAGCCAGCCGTGCCACTTCCTCGAACGGAAGGTCGGCCCACTGACCAGTAAACAGGGTGATGGGTCGGTTCATGGTGTTGCCTTTCACAGGTTCTGCCAGCGGCTTGCGTTGCCTGCGCTTGTCTCGACGGCGGCCAGCACCTTTTGCACCTGTAAGGCGTCAGCGAACGACGGCGAGGGCTGCTCGCCTGCGCTGATGGCAGTCACGAGGTCCACCACCTGATGCGTGAAGCCGTGCTCATAGCCGAGTCCATGCCCTGTGGGCCACCAGTTGGCGGTGTAGGGGTGGGACGGTTCGGTAACCATGATTTTTCGGAAGCCTGCGTCGGGTTCCAACGCGGCATCGTAGAACTGCAGGGAGTTCATATCCTCGAAGTCGAAGGAAAGTGACCCCTTGGTGCCGTTGAGTTCCAGGCGCATGGCGTTCTTGCGGCCCAAGGCAAAACGGGTGGCTTCGAAGATGCCGATGGGACCGGAAGTGCCGCTGCCGCGTGGGCCGGCGTCAGCGCCGTCGTCGTGCTTGCGCTCGAAACGGGCGGTGAACAGGGCAGCGTCGTCCACGGTCACCGGACCGCGAGGTCCGCCCGCGCCACCATGACCGCCAAGGCCCACAAAGTCGCCGCCTACCGGGCGCTCCTTCACAAAAGTCTCCAACAGCGCCGAGACTCCGGTGATGTTGAGTCCGGTGATCCATTGCGCGGCGTCGATGCTGTGCGCACCGATGTCACCCAGGGATCCGGACCCGGACTTGGCCTTGTCCAGTCGCCAGGTCAGCGGCGCATCGGCGTCGCTGAGCCAGTCCTGAAGGTACTGGGCGCGAACGTGGCGGATCTCGCCCAAGCGACCGTCGTCCACCATTCGCTTGGCCAGCGCCAGGGCAGGCGTGCGTCGGTAACTGAAGCCGCACATTGAGAACACCCCGCGTTCGGCCGCTGCCTGGGCCACCAGCGTCATCTTTTCGGCTTCCTCCACTGAGTTGGCCAAAGGCTTTTCGCAGAGGACATGCTTGCCGGCTTCGAGCGCTGCAATAGCTATCTCTGCGTGGGTATTGCCGGGAGTGCAGATGTCGATGAGGTCGATGTCATCGCGCTCTATGAGGCGGCGCCAATCTGTCTCGGTGGAGGCCCAGCCGTATTTGCTGGCCGCTGCCCGTACACCTTCCGTGTTCCGGCCCGCCACCGCGGTCAGTTCCGGAGCGAGTGGGAGGTCAAAGAAGCGGGGCGCGGTCCTCCACGCATGGGAGTGGGCGGCGCCCATGAAGGCATAGCCCACCATGCCGACTCGCAAGGGTTGAGGGTTTGTCATGGGAAATCCTTTCTACTTGCTGAAGCCTGCGGTCAGGCCGCTGACCAACTGTCGGCGTCCCAGGACGTAGATCACCAGGATGGGCAGGGTGCTCAGGACGACGGAAGCCAGGACGGCGGGGATGTTGACGCTGAATTCGCCTTGGAAGGTCCACAAACCCAGGGGGAGGACACGCAGTTCCGGGCTCTGGGTGAGGACCAGTGGAAGGAGGAACCCGTTCCAGACGTGCAGGCCGTTGTAGATGGCCACGGTCACTATCGCGGGCCGCGTCAGGGGGAGTGCCAAGCGCCACATGGTCTGCCAGTCGCTGCAGCCATCCAGCCGCATGGACTCGAACAGCTCGTTGGGAACGTCCCTGATGAAGTTTGACAGGATAAGGACTGTCAAAGGTATGGCAAACGCAATGGACGGAAGCATGATGGCCAGGAGGCTGTCGTACAGGTTCAACCGGATGATCATCAGGTAAATGGGAATGATGGTTGCTTGGAGCGGAATCGCCAGGCCCATAAGGAAGATACCGTTTACGAACTTCAAGTACCTGCCGCGCCCACGGACGATCGCGAAGGCGGCCATAAAGGACATCAGAACGGTGGGGATGACCGAGCCCAAGGTGACCATCACGCTGTTCATGAAGTAGGTCGAAAAGTTGGCCTCAAGAACAAGCTGGTAGTTTTCCAGCGTCGGTGAAGCGGGCAGGGCCATCGGATTCTGCCCGAAGTAGCCCTCGGAGGTCTTCAAGCTGGTGATGACGATGTAGTAGATCGGAATAATGATGATGGCCAGCCAGATCCAGCCGCCCAGACCGCCGGGGATATTCAGACGTTTGAGGCGTGTGCCCGGGCTCAACTTGGCCTTTACCGGGGAGTTCGGGGAAGGGGACCCGGTGACCGGAACGCCTTTCAGGAGTGTGCTCACCTTACATACCTTCCAATTGGCTGCCTTGTTTGTCCTTGCCTCCGAGGCGTTGGAGGAACAAAGCAAGCGCAAGTCCGATGACGACGAGGATGACCGCGATGACGCTGGCCGGTCCCATGAGGTTGGCCCGGAAGCCTCGAAGGTACATATCCAGCGCCAGGATGCGCGTGGAGTTGCCCGGGCCGCCGCCAGTGAGAACGAAGATGAGGTCAAAGTAGGTCAACGACCCCACCACCATGAGTGTTGACGAAGTGATGATGGTGTATTTCAGCTGAGGGAGGGTGATGTGGAAGAACTGCTTGATGGTCCCTGCACCATCAATCTGGGCCGCTTCGTAGAGGGACTTGGGGATTTGCCGGACGCCACCTTGGTAAATGAGGGTATGAAAAGGCACGAACTGCCATGCGATCACAAAGATGATCAATCCAAGGGCCAATTGTGGGACTCCCAACCAGTCCTGGGCCAGAAACGGGAGTCCCAGCCCCATGGCTAAACCGAAGTTGGGGTCCAACAGCGCTTTGTAGGCGATGGCAACTGCCGCCGAGGAAAGCAGCAGCGGCAAGAAGTACAGGACTGCCAAAGCCGCCCTATAGCGTTGGGTGCCTGCCGTGAACACGCCCAGCAGCAGGCTGATGGGCGTCTGGACGAGCCAGGAGACAATCATGATCAGGAAGGTCAGGCCAAGGGAGTTGTAGAGATCGGGATCTGCCAGAACCGAGGTCCAATTTTCCATCCCTGCCGCGCCGATGGCGCCAATGCCGTCCCATTTGGCGAAGCTGAGGATCAATACCCCTATCAGGGGTATGACGGCGAAGACAGCGAAGAATAACAGTGCGGGTAGCGTCAGCCAGGCCAAGGCGGACTTTGGCTGCGACGTCAGCTCGTTTTTTGGGAGACCGCTGGCAGCCCTGTGTGTGGTGGCGGCGCTCATTTGCCCAGGGTGGCATTCATGTTCTCGGCGAACTGTTGCGGGGTGATCGACTTGAGGAAGAGCTGGTCGATGTTGTTCAGCAATGCCTCGGCAGCGGTCGGGCTGAGGGCCTGGTCCCAGGACTGCTGGAAGTTGGGGGCGTTCTTGCCGAGATCGTAGACGAAGTTCAGGAAGTCTTTGTCCTCGGATGATGCGAGCTTGTCTTCAATGCCATTGACGATCGGAACGGATCCGGAGTTGATGTATGCGTCGATGACGGTATCAGTCATGATCCCGTCCTTGAAGAACTTCTTCGCCGTTTCCTTTTCCTCGTCAGTGGCTTTGGCCGAGATGGACATGTACTGGGCGGGGTTGCCGACGCCGTTCTTTGGATCGCCCTTGCCGCCCGGGAGGGTTGGGAAGTTGGCAAAGCCGAGTTTCCCGTCCTGGACGAAATTCTGTCCGTCCTTTTTCATGGAGCCGTAGGTCCAGGAACCGTGGAGCATCATGGCCGCTTTGCCGGTGAACAACAGGGCCTGATCAGCCTTTGAATCAGCCGTGATGGAGGAGAAGCCCTTGATGAAACCGTCCGCGGAGACAAGTTCCTGGACCTTGGTGCCGGTTTCGATCACGGCCGGATCCATCCAGGCTTGAGGTTTGCCTTCGAAAATGGCCTTAAACACCTCGGGGCCTCCGATGCGGTCCAGGAGATACTGCAGCCACATCATGGAAGTCCAACGCGACTGTCCGCCCAGGGAGAAGGGAGCTACGCCCATATCGTTGAAAGTCTTCACCAACGACATGACGTCGTCCCAGGTCTTTGGCGGCTGAGCACCGGCTTTCTCAAACAGTTCTTTGTTGTAGAACAGGACGATCGGAGCAACGTACTGGTTGGGGAGGGCGTAGATCTTGCCGTTGACAGTGGCCGCTCCGAAGGACGCCGGGAAGAACTTGTTCTTGAGCTCCGGGTTGGCCTCGAACCAGCTGGTCAAGTCCTCTACCTGTTCGGCTTCGGCGTAGGTCTTCAGGGTTCCGCCACCCCAGCCGTAGACGATGGTAGGGGCTTGGCCGGCGCCGATGGCTGTCTTGATCTTCGTCTTGAACGCGTCGTTCTGGAAGTACGTCACGGCGATCTTGTTGTCCGGATTGGCCGATACGAAAGCATCGACGGCTTTCTGGATTGTGGTCTGGTTCGGTTCTCCTGAAAGGAACCACATGCTGGCTCCTCCACCCGTCGTGCCTCCGGGCCCGGAGGTCCCACAGGCACTGGTTGCCATGACTGCAAAGGGCGTCACGGCCGCGAGAGCCAGAAAGGAACGCCGGGATGATTGGAACTGCTTCATTGCTTCTCCAGGGGTAGTCGCACTGCTGAGCAAGCTTCGGTGCTCACTTCCGAAAAGTGCCTATCTCCGAAAAATATCGAAATATTTCGCGGCCATGATTTAGGTCACGGTCCAAACTAAAGGGTTCCCAGCGGGCCGTCAAGACGATTTCCCGTAAAAATTTCTGCTCATTTATCAACAGGAAGTTGAGATTCGTGCGAATGCGAGTCATACTCGGTGGCATCGAAATATTTCGAAAATAGGAGCATTGTGGAACGAGATCTCCGGCCGAGCAAGCTAACCTTGGCAGCCGTGGCCGCCGAAGTGGGTGTCTCGGCGCCCACAGTGTCCAAGGTTGTCAACGGCCGCGAGGACGTGGCTGAAGCTACTCGTGCACGAGTCATGGCAGCTCTTCATCGCACGGGTTACAAATCGCCGCTCCAGCGCAAGAGTGCCCCGGTGCACCGGGCGGTTGAAGTTGTTTTCGACTCCTTGAATTCGGCCTACGGCGTGGAAATCCTCAACGGCTTGATGGACCAGGCTGCGGTGTCGGACATGGAAGTGATCCTTTCGATCACCAGGCGGCAGGCTGCTTCTCCGCTGGGCCCCGAGGCGCGGGCCCAGCGTATGGTCGACGAAGGCCGTGCCGGCATGATCGTGGTGACTTCGGCATTCGGCACCGCCCAGCTGGAGGCCTTCAACCGCAGGCAGATTCCCATCGTGGTCATTGATCCGCTTAATCCACCGCCTGCCGACGTCTTCAGTGTGGGCGCGAGCAACTGGGCTGGAGGTAAGGCTGCCGCATCACACCTGCTGGAGCTGGGACACCGAAAAATCGCCTACATTGGCGGCCCGTCCGCGGCGGAGTGCAGCCAGGCCCGGCTGCACGGCTACATGGCTGCACTGATGGCCGCGGGAATAACCGTGGACGACGAGTACGTTTCCGCCGGCCCCTTCAAACCGGAAAACGGAGTCCGCGGTATGAAGGCACTGCTGGCCTTGGAAAATCCGCCTACTGCCATATTTGCTGCCAGCGACAGCATCGCTCTGGGAGTCCTTGCCGAGGCACGGCGGCAAAACGTGCGGATTCCTGAAGACATGAGCTTGGTGGGCTTTGACGGAACACCCCAGGCGGAGGAGTCAGTACCTCCGTTGACGTCCGTGTCGCAGCCACTGCAGGAGATGGGGCGCTCCGCCCTGAGTTTTATCCTGCGGCAGATGCGTGGTGAAGATATCGATTCCCGCAGGGTTGAACTGGCTACCCACCTGGTGGTTCGTGAGTCCACGGCCCCGCCGCGATAGCCTCACGGACGTCAGGCCGGCGTCGAACGCTAGGGCAGCCGCCGTCGTCGAGGACTAAGCGAGAGCGGCGGGATCGCGTCATAGAGCAGCACCCGAACCCAACGCTCGCCCGTCTCGCGGAACTCCGCGCGGCTGGCGAAACGGTAGAGGTAGCTGCGCGCCCTCACCCAGTGGGGGCGTTCGCCGTCGAACGGGTCATGGCGCAGCAGTCCAAGCGTGGGCTTGTCGGACTCCAATAATCTGTGCAGGAACATATAAAACCAGTCCTCGTGGACGGTCCGCAGCGGCAGGAACCACATCAGCCAATCCAAGCGCAGGTGGTACGGCGCCCATTGCCGGGGGAGTCTCCGCACGTCGCCGGGCTTGCCCTTGAAGCCGTACTCAAGCCAGTGCTCGTCCGGTGCGTCCGGCTCCTCAGCCAAGGTGCCCTCCACTACGATCTCGATCCGTTGCTTGGTCACCGTCCCAAAAGCCCCGTAGGCGTTCACCAAGCGCCACCGATTGAAACTGGCGTTCATTAACTGATGGCTGGAGAACAGGTTGAGGAGCGGCCGGTAGCTGAACACCAGCAACAGAACAGTGACAAGCACGACGACGGCAAACCACCACACCGGGGTAGCGGCACCTTGGTGCCACTCCAGCGGGATGAACGGAAAAACCGCATGGGCTACGGGATCACTGACGGCAGCGAAAGCCAGGATGATCGCCACCCAGTTCAGCCAGGCAAAGTTCCCGGTACCCACCAACCACAGCTGCGTCGCGATGATGATGCCCGCGGCGATACTCGCCAGCGGTTGAGGCGCGAACAGGAAGAACGGCACCACTAACTGCGCGAAGTGGTTGCCCACCACCTCTACCTTGTGCAGCGGACGCGGCAAAAGGTGCGCCTGCCTGCTGAGCGGGCCAGGCATTGGCTGGGTTTCATGGTGATAGAACATCGCCGTCAGGTCGCGCCACTCGCGGCCGCCCCGGATCTTGATCATTCCAGCACCGAATTCAAGCCGGAATACCAACCACAGAATGAGAATGAGGATGGTTGTAGGCGGCGGAGTCTGGTCCGAGCCAAGAAACGCCACCGTGAATCCGGCCTCAAGGAGAAGAATCTCCCAACCAAACCCATAGAACGTTTGGCCGACGTTAACGATCGACATGTAAAGCAACCAAAGAGCAAGGAAAGCGAGCATAGGCAGCCATGGAGGCCCCATTTGGGGGAGGCCCGCCACCAGCAGAATCGACACGCCCATCCCCGTCCAGCACACGGCCTTGAGCAGCGCGTCGGAGTAGCGCCATTGGAACAGTGTGGGCCTGGCCAGCTTGCGGGCCATGTCCATGAAAGCCGGGACAGGCAACAGTCCGCGCTCGCCGAGGAGCGCCGGGAACTGGTTCAACGTCGAGAGGAACGCAATTGCGTAGAGCGCGGCTGTGCCGCGCTGCAAGACCTGCCGGGCGAACTCGTAGTCCCTTG
The DNA here is from genome assembly GCF_056279165.1 of Paenarthrobacter sp. TE3676. Classification (NCBI taxonomy): domain Bacteria; kingdom Bacillati; phylum Actinomycetota; class Actinomycetes; order Micrococcales; family Micrococcaceae; genus Paenarthrobacter; species Paenarthrobacter sp. TE3676. The sequence continues at coordinate 106,862 of NZ_JBWBQU010000008.1, read as the reverse complement.
CATCAAACCAGGACATCCACTCCACGATTCCACGGTACGCGGGGGAATGCGGTGGTCAAGCGGTGCCGCTTTTCCACTTACGCCCGATTCCGTTCGCGGCCCCCGGTGGCGACTGGGATACTTAAGCAATGCAGCCGCGCAAGATCGTCATCCTCGGGTCCACCGGTTCCATCGGCACACAAGCAATTGACGTCGTCGATGCCGCCCCGCACCGTTTCGAGGTGGTGGCACTCAGTGCCGGCGGAGGAAACCTTGAACTCATCTCGCAGCAGGCCGTCCACACCAGGGCGCAAGCCGTGGGCATTGCCCAGGGAGATCCAGGAGAGCTTCGGCGACTGATCGACGCCCAGGCCGCCATTGCTGGTGTGCGGGACTTTGCTCCGGAGATTTTTGTTGGTCCTGACGCTTCGTCGGTCATTGCAGCCATTGAGTGTGACGTGGTCCTCAACGGCATCACCGGGTCCATCGGACTGGCGCCAACCCTGGCCGCGCTCGGCACGGGGGCCACCCTGGCACTTGCGAACAAGGAATCGCTGATTGTCGGCGGTGCCCTGGTCAAAGCCGCTGCCGGCCCCGGCCAGATAGTGCCCGTCGACTCCGAGCACTCCGCCATCGCCCAATGCCTCCGTTCGGGCACGGACCGGGAAGTTGAAAAGCTGATCCTGACCGCGTCAGGCGGCCCTTTCCGCGGCCGCACACGGGAACAACTTCACGACGTCACACCGCAGGAGGCGCTCGCCCACCCCACCTGGGACATGGGCCTCATGGTCACCACAAACTCAGCCAGCCTGGTCAACAAGGGCCTTGAAGTCATAGAGGCCCACCTGCTGTTCGACGTTCCCTTGGACAGGATCGATGTGGTGGTCCACCCACAGTCGGTGGTCCACTCCATGGTCCAGTTCGTGGACGGATCCATCATTGCCCAGGCATCGCCCCCGGACATGCGGCTGCCGATTGCGCTCGGGCTGGGCTGGCCGGACCGTGTTCCCCATGCTGCCCAGGCATGCGACTGGACCCAGGCGACCAGTTGGACGTTCGAACCGCTGGATACCGTGGCCTTCCCCGCAGTGGACCTCGCCAAGGACGCGGCCAAGCAGGGCAGTACGTTCCCCGCGGTGTTCAACGCGGCCAACGAGGAAGCCGTAGAGGCCTTCCATGCCGGTCGCATCCGCTTCACGGACATTGTGGATACCGTTGAATCCGTCCTCAGCGAACATTCAGGCTCTTCTGAGCTAACAGTGGAGTCCGTGCTGGATGCTGAGAAGTGGGCACGCGCCCGTACCCTTGATCGTTTAGCCAGCAGCGCCCTGTAGCTCACAACCCTTATGGAAGCAGTCCCACCGGCATGAGTCCCGTCCTTCTCTTCATTCTCGGAGTCGTCTTCGTCGCGATCGGCGTAGCTGTTTCCATTGCGCTTCACGAGGTGGGCCACCTGGTTCCTGCCAAGTTGTTCAAAGTGCGCGTCACCAAGTACATGATTGGTTTTGGACCGACCTTGTGGTCCAAGAAGAAGGGCGAGACCGAGTACGGCTTCAAGGCGCTTCCGTTGGGCGGCTACGTGTCCATGATCGGCATGTACCCGCCGAACAAGGAAGACGGCGCTGTCCGCCCCTCCAGCACAGGCATGTTCCAGACGCTCGCCACTGAGGCGCGCTCCATGGCGCACGAGGAAGTGGGACCCGGGGACGAAAACCGCGTCTTCTACAAGCTTCCCGTGTGGAAAAAGATCATCGTCATGCTCGGCGGTCCTGCCATGAACATGCTGATCGGGTTGATACTCCTGGCTGTCCTGCTCATGGGCTTCGGCATGGCCACAGCAACCACCACCATCGCGGACGTCTCCAAATGCCAGGTGGCCGCAGGGGAGACCGTGGACCCCGACTCGGCCGATTGCAAACTGACTCCCGCCGCGGCTGCGGGCCTCCAGCCGAATGACACGATTACTTCCTTCGACGGAAAGGCCGTCACCAGCTGGGACGCACTCACCAGCTGGATCCGTGCGTCCGCCGGAAAAGACGTGCCCATCACCGTGGAGCGCAACGGATCAACGGTGGAAACTACCGTGACGCCCGTACTCTCCTCGCGGCCTGTGGTCGGTGCCGACGGCCGGCCTGAGCAGGACTCCAACGGGGTTCTGAAATATCAGGAAGTCGGATTCCTTGGGATCGGGGCCCAAAGCGAACTGGTTCCCCAACCGGCGTCGGCCGTTCTGCCCATGGCGGGAGAGAACATCAAGCAGATATCCGGTGTGATCTTCAACCTGCCGGCCAGGGTGGTTGGTGTGGCGAAAGCGGCCTTCAGCGAAGAGCCCCGCGACCCGAACGGACCCATCAGCGTGGTGGGTGTAGGCCGGGTTGCCGGTGAAGTAGCGGCCATGGAACAGGTACCCATGCAAGCCCGCATCGGCACCCTGATCGGGTTGCTCGCCGGGCTCAACTTTGCCCTGGCGATCTTCAATCTCATCCCCCTCCTGCCCCTCGACGGCGGGCATGTAGCAGGCGCGCTCTACGAAGGGGCCCGACGCCGGGTGGCCAAGCTCCTGGGTAAACCGGACCCGGGCGCGTTCGACATCGCCAAGCTGCTGCCAGCCACGTATGTGGTCGCAGCGCTGCTGATGGCCATGGGCGCCCTCCTGATCTATGCGGACATCGTGAAGCCCGTGAACATTTTCGGCTGAGTAGGCGGGATAGGCTAGCTCCATGACTGTTTTCGCTGTTGAGTATGTATACGTCGCCGAATCCGACGCCCTCCGCGATGAAGCCCGCCCCGCACACCGTGCCTGGCTCGGCGACCTGGCCGAGGAAGGCAAACTGCTTGCCAGTGGCCCTTACGGTGACGGTGCAGGCGCCCTGCTGATCTTCAAGTCCGCGGACGAAGCCGAACTCAATGACCTCCTCAAGCAGGATCCGTTCGCCGAAGCCGGAGTTATCGCCGGCATCCGCACCACGGAATGGGCGCCTATCATCGGCGTCCTGGCTGCCTACGCGTCCTAGTCCGGACGTTCTCCACCACAACGATCCACCCCAACCCAAGGAGTCCACGTGACCTCGGTCAGCCTGGGAATGCCAGCAGCCCCACCGCCCGTTCTTGCCCCGCGCCGTAAGACGCGGCAGATCAAGGTAGGGTCCGTTGGCGTCGGTTCTGACTCGCCCATCAGCGTACAGTCCATGACCACCACGCCCACCACGGATATCAACGCCACGCTGCAGCAGATTGCTGAACTGACGGCTTCAGGCTGCGACATTGTGCGTGTTGCCTGCCCGTCAGCCGACGATGCGGAGGCATTGCCGATCATTGCCCGCAAGTCCCAGATTCCCGTCATTGCGGATATCCACTTCCAGCCGAAGTACGTGTTCGCCGCAATCGAAGCGGGATGCGCGGCGGTTCGCGTCAACCCTGGCAATATCCGCAAGTTCGATGACCAGGTCAAAGAAATCGCTGCAGCCGCGCGTGACCATGGAACATCCATTCGGATCGGCGTCAACGCGGGCTCCCTTGAACCCGGCATCATGAAGAAGTACGGCAAGGCCACCCCGGAGGCACTTGTTGAGTCCGCAGTCTGGGAAGCCTCGCTGTTCGAAGAGCACGGTTTCCATGACTTCAAGATCTCCGTTAAGCACAACGATCCCGTGATCATGGTGGCCGCGTACGAGATGCTGGCCGAGAAGGGCGACTGGCCCTTGCACCTTGGCGTGACCGAGGCCGGACCGGCATTCCAGGGCACTATCAAGTCGGCAACGGCTTTCGGTGCGCTCCTGTCCCGCGGCATTGGCGACACCATCCGTGTTTCCCTCTCGGCTCCGCCAGTGGAGGAAATCAAGGTGGGCAACCAGATCCTGCAATCCCTGAACCTTCGCCCGCGCAAGCTCGAAATCGTCTCCTGCCCGTCCTGTGGTCGCGCGCAGGTGGACGTGTACACGCTGGCCGAGCAGGTAACCGCAGGTTTGGAAGGCATGGAGATCCCGTTGCGCGTAGCCGTCATGGGTTGCGTCGTCAACGGACCCGGTGAGGCCCGTGAAGCGGACCTCGGTGTCGCCTCCGGAAACGGCAAGGGCCAGATTTTCGTGAAGGGCGAAGTCATCAAGACTGTGCCTGAGAGCGAAATTGTTGAGACACTGATCGAAGAGGCCATGCGCATCGCCGAAGAGATGGGGGAGGCCGATGGCGAAGATGCTGTCAAGGGTAGCCCCGTGGTTAGCGTCTCGTAACGAGAACGGCTTGGGAGTCAGGGTGCTCGGCAGTGCCGACACCCTGGCTCTTCGCGCCCTGGCCAGGGAAGACGTGGTAGCCAACGTTTTCATCCTCGCCCACTTGGAAAGCACCGGAACAGCGGCGCCCACCAGCGGCGGTGCCTGTATATTCGGAGTCTTCGACGGCGGTACGCTCCTTGGCGCGTGTTGGGCGGGAGCCAACCTGGTGCCTGTGCAACTCGATCCCGCCCTGGCGGGGTACGTGGCCAGTGCGGCCCACGACACAGGCCGCCGCTACGCGTCCATTTTTGGTCCGGCGGAAACTGTTTTGGCCCTCTATGCGCGGTTCGAGCAATTGGGTCACGGTGCCCACGAAGTCCGCTCCCAGCAACCGCTACTCACCATTTCCAGCCCACCGGTTATCGGCGCCAATCCCGCCTTGACCTTCGGCACAATGACGGACTTTGATCGCATCCTGCCCGCCTGCGCTGCCATGTTCGAAGAAGAAGTTGGCTACTCGCCTTTCCTGGGAGGGCAGGAGTTCTACAGCACGCGCGTCGCAGGCCTTATTCGTGAGGGCCATTCCTTGGTCCACATCGATGCCAACGGCACTGTGGTCTTCAAAGCCGAGTTGGGTGCAGTCACGCGGGACGTCACTCAGGTTCAAGGCGTGTGGATGAACCCTGAATTGCGGGGCCGCGGCCAAAGCGGTGGCTACATGGCCGCCGTCGTGAATCTCTCGCGAACCTTCGCCCCGGTGACAAGCCTCTACGTGAATGACTACAACGCCAAAGCCCGCGCCACGTATGAACGCGTCGGCTTCGAACAAGTGGGCACCTTCGCGACGGTCCTGTTCTAGCCACAACTGACAGCTACTTGGACGAGTCAAGGTCTCCTGTGAGGTAGCGCTGGATGTTTGGTGCGACGTAGCGGACCACGTCTTCCTGATCCGCCGAGGCCAGGGGCTCGAGCCGGATCACGTAGCGGACCAGCATGAGCCCCACAACTTGCGTGGCCACAAGATTGCCGCGCACGCGTACTTCTTCGGGCGAACCGGGCAGCCCCGCCATGATCCTGGACAGTATGGTGCGGTTCACCATTTCGCGCATGAGTGCCGTCTTGGCCTTGGAACCGATGGTTCCCCGGACAAAGGCAACCAGGCCATGCTGGGCCGGGCTTTCCCACAGCCGCAGCACTGCCCGGACAATCGCTTCCGCCCTTACGGCCGGGTCCAGGGTTTCGACACCGACAAGAACCTCGGCCGGGTCGGCGGGCAGTTCCACGCTGGCGGCAAAAAGCTCGTCCTTGCCCCCGAAAAAGTGGTGGACCATGGCCGGATCCACCGATGACTCGCGGGCTACTTGCCGCAGGCTCGTTCCCTCGAATCCCTGTTCAGCGAACAGTTTCCGTGCAGCTGCGAGGATGGCTTCCCGCGAATGATCTCCTGCGCTTCGGCGGCCCCGACGCGCCTGCGGGAGGCTCATCGGGTTTGCCGCCGAAGTGTTAGTGATGCCAGGACAAGGACTCCAACAACAATCCCGCCCATGATCAGGGCGTCTTGCCACATTACCGACGTGGCGTCGGCATTTCCGGCGATCTCCTTCAGGGCATCCACGGAGAACGTGAGCGGCAAAACACCGGCGATTGCTTCCAAGACCTCGTTCATATCGTCCCGGGCCACGAACAAGCCGCACAACAGGATCTGGGGCACCACCACCACCGGCATGAACTGCACGGCTTGGAACTCGGTGCGGGCGAACGCTGAACACAACAACCCCAATGCGACGCCCAGGACGGCGTTGATGACAGCGATCATCACCACCAGGCCGGGACTTCCTTTGATGTCGAGGTCGAAAATCCAGTAAGCCACCGCTGTCGCCACCAAGGACTGCAGGGCGGCCATGATGGAGAAGGCCACGGCATAGCCGAACAGCAGGTCCGCCTTGTGGATCGGGGTGGTCAGAAGGCGTTCGAGGGTCCCGGAGGTGCGCTCCCGAAGCATGGTGATGGACGTGACCAGGAACATGACCACGAAGGGGAAGATCGCCAACATCATCAGGCCCACGCGATCAAAAGTTCTGGGGAACCCCGGTGGAAGGGTTTCGTTCTCGAAGAGGAAATAGACCGCGGTCAGGAGCAGTGCCGGGACCACGAGGATCAGTGCGACGCTCCGGTGGTCGTGCCTCAGCTGTCGCAGGACGCGGGTGGCGGTGGCAAATGTCATGCGGAGATTCACGGGGTCACCTGGCTCTCTTCCTGGCCACGATCGGCGGCTTTGATGATGGTAAGAAACGCCCGCTCAAGATCTTCGCTCCTGCCGCGTTCGGCCAGCTCCGCGGGAGTCAGTTGCGCCAGGAGCAGGCCATCGCGCAGCAGCAGCAGTGACGAGCAGTGGGATGCTTCCTCCATGACGTGGCTGGACACCAGCAGGGTGGTTCCGCCGGCAGCCATGGCGGCGAAACGCTCCCACAACTCGGCACGGAGTACGGGATCCAGCCCCACAGTGGGCTCGTCCAGGATCAGGAGCCGCGGATGGGCCACCAGCGCACAAGCAAGGGACACCCGGCTGAATTGCCCGCCGGACAGGTCCGCCGCCTTCTGGCGGGCAAACTCCTGAAGCCCGACGGCGGCAATTGCCTCCGCGGCGTCAGCCGCCGTTGCGCCGTGCATGGCTCCGAAATACCGGACGTTCGCTTCGACGCTGAGGTCTCCATAAACGCTCGCGCCTTGGGTGACGTATCCGACGTCGTGCCTGAGCGGTGCGCTGCCTGCCGGCTGGCCGAGGACGGTAACGGTTCCCCGAGTGATTCGCTGGACGCCGACGATTGCCCTCATGAGCGTCGTTTTGCCGCTGCCGGAAGGGCCCAGAAGCCCGGTGATGCGACCGGCGTCAACCGTGAAGTCCAGGCCTCGCAGGATCTTGGTGCGTGAACGGGAGACATGAAGTCCGGTCGCCTCGACGGCCGATGGTGCGGGTGTCATGCGGGCCTCCGATGGCTCCATTAATTCACCAACTGATGAATTAAAATTAGATCCAGCGAAGATGCAGGTCAAGGGGCCCGCCAGCGAAGGCAGTCCTTGAAAATGTGTCTGCTATCACATAGGTTCTTCCCAAGCCGTGTCGTTGGGGTGCGGGTGGTACAGGGGGAATCATGACCAAGACCTTGAAGGGCGCCATCGGCGGCCGTGCCATCCGTGTTTTCGGCAGTGACCAATGCCTCCCAGCCGCAGCCGATCCCGTTCCGCTGGAGGGAACGGCGATCTAGTCCCAGGACAGAGTCTGCGGCCGGCCGGCCGCTGAGCCACGCCATCGCAGGATGACCAGCCGGTTGCGGCCAGGGGCTTCCAAACGCGACGGCGTGGCTCTTCTGTGTTCAGGCTGCCCGAACGTCATGCGGCCCGGTTCAAGCGGCCCCGCCGTCAGCCGGTAGATTAGTAGGCAGTTGTTTTTGCCACATCTGCCATAGAAACGGATACGTACCCGTGGTCCTTCGCCTTTCCCAGCTGTTCCTGCGCACCCTGCGTGAAGATCCCGTCGACGCCGAGGTCGCAAGCCACAAGCTCCTGGTGCGCGCCGGCTACATCCGCCGCGCTGCACCCGGTATCTACACGTGGCTGCCGCTGGGGCTGAGCGTCCTGCGGAAGGTGGAGGAGATCATCCGCCAGGAGATGTCCGCCATTGGTGCCCAGGAAGTCCACTTCCCTGCGCTGCTTCCCCGCGAGCCCTATGAGGCCACCAACCGTTGGACCGAATACGGCGAGGGCCTGTTCCGCCTCCAGGACCGCAAGGGTGCGGACTACCTCCTTGCCCCCACGCACGAGGAAATGTTCACGCTCTTGGTCAAGGATCTGTACTCCTCGTACAAGGACCTGCCGCTGAGCCTCTACCAGATCCAGAACAAGTACCGCGATGAAGCGCGTCCGCGGGCAGGACTCCTCCGTGGCCGCGAGTTCATCATGAAGGACTCCTACTCCTTCGACATTGACGACGCCGGCTTGGACGCAAGCTACGCCGCCCACCGCGGTGCCTACCTGAGGATCTTTGCGCGCCTGGGCCTGGAAGTCATTCCTGTTGCCGCCACCGCTGGTGCCATGGGTGGCTCCAAGAGCGAGGAATTCCTGTTCCCCACCGAGATCGGCGAGGATACGTTCGTACGCTCGGCCGGCGGCTACTACGCCAACGTTGAAGCCGTGACCACCGTGGTTCCGGACGATATCGACTTCACCAACGCTCCGGCCGCTGAGGTCCTGGATACCCCGAACACCCCCACCATCGATACTTTGGTGGACGCCGCCAACCAGCTCGCTCCCCGAAGCGAGGCCGACGGCGGCGCCTGGACTGCCGCTGATACGCTCAAGAATGTTGTCCTTGCCGTCACGCTGCCCACGGGTGAGCGCCAGATCGTGGTTATCGGCGTTCCTGGCGACCGCGGCGTAGACCTCAAGCGCGTGGAAGCCAACATCGGATCCCACCTGCCCATCGCCGGTGAAATCGGCCTCGAGGCTGCCAACGAAGAGGACCTCAAGAAGCTGCCGTGGCTGGTCAAGGGCTACATCGGACCGGGACTGTCCCTCGACGAACCCGTCCTTGGCCTTGAAGGGTCCTCCAAGGTGCTCTTCCTTGTGGATCCCCGCGTTGTCTCCGGCACCAGCTGGGTGACCGGTGCCAACGCTGACGGCAAGCACGTCTTCGGGTTGGTCGCCGGCCGCGACTTCACATGGGACGGCGTCATTGAGAGCACTGACGTGCGTGCGGGCGATCCCGCCCCGGACGGTTCCGGACCGCTGGAAACCGCGCGTGGCATCGAAATGGGCCACATCTTCCAGCTCGGTCGTAAGTATGCCGAGGCCCTGGATCTGAAGGTCCTGGATCAGAACGGCAAGCAGCAGGTTGTCACCATGGGCTCCTACGGCGTTGGCGTGACGCGTGCTGTCGCGGCGCTGGCCGAAGCAAACCATGACGACCGCGGCCTCGTATGGCCGCGCTCCGTGGCTCCGGCAGATGTGCATGTCGTGGCAGTCGGCCGTGGCGATGAGATCTTCGAAACCGCTGAAAGGCTCTCGGCTGAGCTCGAAGCTGCCGGCTTGGACGTCATTTTCGACGACCGCCCGAAGGTATCTCCCGGCGTGAAGTTCGGTGACGCCGAACTCGTAGGTGTGCCAACCATCCTGGCCGTTGGCCGCGGGCTGGTAGACGGTGTGGTTGAAATCAAGGACCGCCGCAGCGGCGAAGCCGAGAACATTTCGGTGGACAAAGCCGTGGATTACGTGGTCAACGCTGTACGAACCCGGTGATTTCCGGCTTCGAATCGTTCCAGCTCACCACACTCATCCTGATTGTGGTGGCCGGATTCGCGGCAGGCTGGGTTGACGCCGTAGTTGGGGGCGGGGGACTGATACAGCTCCCCGCCCTGCTGCTGGTCCCCGGCATCACGCCGGTCCAGGCCTTGGCCACGAACAAGATGGGCTCCATCTTCGGGACCACCACAAGCGCGGTCACCTACTATCGCCGCGTCGGCCCGGATCTCAAGACCGCGATCCCCATGGCGGTCATCGCACTCGCCGGGAGCTTCGGCGGGGCCATCCTTGCTGCGTCTCTTCCGGCCAGCGTCTTCAAACCGATCATTGTGGTGGCGCTGATCGCCGTCGCTGTTTTCACGGCCTTGCGTCCCGGCGCCGGTGAACTGACAGCGCTCCGCCACGATGGCCATAAGCATTACGTGGTGGCCTGCCTTATTGGCGGCGTCATCGGCTTTTATGACGGTCTGATCGGCCCCGGCACTGGCTCGTTCCTGGTGATTGCCCTCGTTTCGGCGATGGGTTACGCCTTCCTCGAGGCCAGTGCCAAGGCGAAAATCGTCAACATGGCCACCAATGCCGGAGCCTTGATCTTCTTCCTCCCGCACGGCTCATTGCTCTGGGGCGTGGGACTGGTCCTGGGCCTGGCAAACATGGCGGGGGGCTATCTCGGGGCCAGAACCGCCGTTGCGAAGGGAAGTAAGTTCGTGCGCCTCGTTTTCCTGGTGGTGGTGGCGGCGCTGATCATCAAACTTGGCATGGACGTCTGGAATGAGAACTTCGCAGCGTAGAAGCGCTGCGCATGGCAGGACCTTGGGATCAGGCCGCTTCGCCGGGATCGGGGAGATCATGGGCCGATGGCAAGGTGTCCAGTGTGCTGCCGGCGAGGGTGCTGGCGACCCATAGGGAGCGGGCAAGGTCACCGCCGTGAGGTACAGAACGCTTTGCGGCATACCACAAAGCGTTTTGCACCTCTCGGGCGATGCTCCATTGCCGGGCAACCTCAGGGTCCAATCCAGCCGCTTGGCTGAAGTCATGGCACCGCTCCAGCAACCCGGCCTCCGGGTCGGCCCGCGGAAGGTCGTGGATGCGGTTCCACAGGATGGGGGCGACGGCGAACTCCGCTTCGCCTATCTGTGGTTGGGGATCTATGGCCAGATAATCTCCGCGGAGGGAAAGTCTTTCGGCAGTTGTGGTGGCAAGGATATTCATGAAGTGAAGGTCAGTGTGCACCAGGACATCCGTGCCGGAACGGCGACCCACGGCTCCACGCGTCTGGCACACCTCCAGTGCCGCTTCAAGGAGCCACCTCGGGAAGGGGCGGTCAAGACGCTCCCATTCTGCAGGGAGCTCATCGCTCCACCGCTCGGCGGTTGCCGCAACATGGTCGAAAGCCCGCCACTCAAGTCGGTCATCGGGCTGGATCGAGAGCTCGCGCATGATGGTGCCCCATACGTCCCTGGCTTCGTCCAACGGGGCGTTCTGGAGCCAGCGTGAGGCGTCCAGGCGTTCAAGCAACATGGAGCAACTTGCGTCGTCGGACGCCAGGAGGCGAACCGCGCCGCGGCCATTCCAAAGCGCCAGCGCGTGGCGCTCCACCAGAGCTTCTTCATGGGGGAAAGCGATCTTCAGTGCTGCGGGTGCGCCGCTCTGAAGAACAGGCACCACCAAGGCTCCGTGACCGTTCCAGGGCTCAGTGCCTGGCGCCAGGTCCACTGATAGCTGCCAGCGGTCCAAAGCGGCCGCGATAAGCCCCGGGAGGCTGGCCAGCCAATCCCTGCCCGCGGAGTCGCGGTTGTACCGGGCGTGGAGGTCGCCCGGAATGGGAATCATCGCGTGAAGGGTCACGCCAACAGCCTAACTCCGAGTCAACGCGAGCCTCCTAGAAAACGCCGCTCGCGCCCAACAGGGTTCCGATCGAGTATGTAGCGGCCAGCGCCAAAGCACCGCCGAGCACTACCCGGACTGCCGCGCGGAAGCGGGAAGCGCTGCCTATCCAAGCACCAACGGCGCCGGTGATTGCCAAGGCCAGGAGAACTGCGATGAACGTCAAAGGGACCCGCAACTCCGGGGGAGGAAGCAGGATGGCCAACAGAGGTAGCACCGCTCCCAAGATGAATGCCACGGCAGAAGCCAGGGCTGCGTTCCAAGGACTGACGATGTCGTCTTCATTGATATTCAGCTCGGCCGAGAGGTGGGCGGCCAACGCGTCGTGTTCGGTCAGTTCCTGCGCAACGGCCCGGGCTGTCTTGGTGCTGAGCCCCTTGGCCTCGTAGATCGCTGCCAGCTCATCGAGTTCATCCTCCGGTTGCTCCGCCAGTTCTCGTTTTTCTTTTTCGATCAACGCTTTTTGGGTGTCGCTTTGGCTGCTGACTGACACGTATTCACCCAAAGCCATGGAGATGGCGCCACCCACCAAGCCGGCGGTGCCTGCGGCGAGGATGCTGCCAGTGCTGGTCGTGGCGCCTGCTACGCCTACCACAATCGCGGCGACGGACACGATGCCGTCATTGGCACCCAGGACTCCTGCCCGCAACCAGTTCAACCGGTGGGCCAGATCGTCGCGGTGAGGTTCGTTCTCGTGCGTGGTGGCAGTTTCTGTGGAAGCCATGCATCAAGCCAAGCACTGGCAGTCCGCCCTGACCAGCATGGCTAGGCTGGCCTATCCGCCGTTGGAAGTGGAAGTGGAAGTGGAAGTGGGTGTAGTGGTGGGCGTCGGCAGGGAAGGCAGCTCGCCGGCGTCGAGCATGAGTCCCGGCAACGCAGGCAGGGGCGCGCCCCAGGCAGCGCTCCTCCGGGCAGCGGCCAGGAGGCCGTCAACGGCCCACGTCCGGGTCTCGTCCGTAGACAGGGCAACCAGGTCACCGAGGCGAGGCAGGGAAGCAAGTTCAACGGAACCCAGGAAAGCGGCCGGGTCTTGGGCGAATTGTTCCGGCAGCTGGTAGCCCGCCTCGCCTGGAGGTGCGTCCGCGCAGTTGGCGCTGGTCAGCGATTCTGCCTGCTGGAGCAGTACCTCGTGCATTTGCAAGTACTTGGCAGCAGCCGCCGAGTTCGAAGCGTCCAGCCGCTTCAGCGCCACCTGGTAAACGTAGATCGCTTCCTGCTGCGAGCGAACCACCGCAGCCAGAGCGGTGTCGGTAGTGGCGGAGGCCGGCTCCGGGGTGGGGCTGGCTGACGGACAGGACGCCGCAAGGGGCGTTGCCGCAGGAGCTTTGGTGCCTGCTGCTGTTGGCTGCTGTGGCATCGGTAGCTGCCACTTCGCAGCCAGCCTTTCCGCCTGAAGCAGTTGCGCGGTTCCGACGGCGGCGAGCAGGCGGGCGATCCCGCCGTCGGCTTCGCGGGCGTCGTCGAGTCGCTTCCGGCCGCTTCCGGCCAACCCGGCCAGGAAAGAGGTGCGGCTGGTTGGTGTGGCTGCACTTTCCTGATCAGCAGTGGCTGAACCGCCGGATGGCGTGGCGCGCGGCGCAGCGGCGTGAGGGCCCTGCAAGGCCTGCGCATGGGTTGTCAGCAAAGTCACAGCGTTGCCGAGCGTGGAATTTCCGGTATCAGGAGCCGGCATGTCCGCCAGCTTGGCGGCCGATTCCCGCAGCAGGAGCGTGTCCTCCAGCGCCACGACGCGGGCCATTTCGGAGAAGGGAACCGCCGGGGGAGTGCCGGAATCACGCGGAATAAGTACCATTCCGGTGCCCGCAACAAGCAGCGCCACCACGGCAACCAGCAAAACCCGGCCCCAGGGTGGTGTTCGTCTTTTTTCGCTTGTCTGCCCGTTCACAACAGACCATGGTGTCACGTGGGCAGGGAAGTCCGTGCACCATGTTCCCGGGAAAATCGTTAGGCTAGTAGTCACAACAACATCTATCGGGAGGCGGCGGGCAACGTGAGTGACTCGGAAGCCACGACTTCAACAGACCGTTCTGAATCGAACTCAGCGGCCACCATCCACAACCCGGAAGAGAGCAGGCTTAGGGCGCTGCTTGAACCGGCCGTCCTTGCCAGCAGGCTCTACCTCGAGGATGTTTCCATCCACGTTGCCGGTTCACACCGCACGGTCCACGTCGTCGTGGACCTTCCGCAGGAAGAGACCGGGGGCGTCAGCCTTGACGCCATCGCTGAAGTCTCCCGCGGCCTGTCCGATATTCTGGACAACGATCCCCATGACGACGGCCGTCCGTACGACCTTGAGGTTTCTTCCCCGGGAGTAGGCCGTCCCCTGACAGAGCCGCGTCACTGGCATCGCGCCCGCGGCCGCATGGTCAGGGTCAACGTCATCCAAGGGGATAACCTCCTGGGCCGTATCGCCTCGGTTGGGGATGATGACGTGACGCTCATCCCCGAGCATGAGGTCAAAAAGGGCATGAAGCCCAAGCAGGGCGAACCCATCACTATTCCTTTCGACAGGATCCGCCAAGGAAAAGTCGAGATTGAATTCAGCCACCTCCACGAGGCTGCGCTGGAAGACGAGCACAACGGACCTTCCGAGGAGGCCTAATGGATATTGACATGAGCGCACTGAGACTCCTGGAGCGTGAGCGTGAAATCCCGCTGGATCTCCTGATTCCCACCATCGAGCAGGCGCTGTTGGTGGCGTACCACAAGACGCCCGGCGCCTTCGAAAAGGCCCGCGCAGAACTGGACCGCAAGAGCGGTCACGTGACTATCTGGGCGACGGAAATCGACGACGACGGCGAGCCCATCGGCGAGTTCGAGGACACCCCGGCCGGTTTCGGCCGCATCGCCGCAAGCACCGCGCGCCAGATCATCCTGCAGCGCCTTCGCGACGTGGAAGACGATAACGTGCTGGGCGAGTTCAAGGGCCGTGAAGGCGAGCTTGTGGCCGGCATGATCCAGCAGGGCAACAACCCGCACATGATTCAGGTCAACCTGGGAGCTGTGGAAGCGTTGCTGCCGCCGCCCGAGCAGGTTCCGGGTGAGAAGTACCTCCATGGAAGCCGCTTGCGTGCCTTCGTGGTGGATGTACACCGCGGGGCCAAGGGACCATCCATCACGTTGTCCCGCTCGCACCCCGGCCTGGTCCGGAAGCTGTTCGAAATGGAAGTTCCGGAAATTGCGGACCACTCCGTGGAGATCGTGGCCCTGGCCCGCGAAGCCGGTCACCGCACCAAGATCGCAGTGAAGGCAAACACTCCCGGCGTCAACGCCAAGGGTGCCTGCATCGGTGAAATGGGTTCCCGTGTCCGGGCTGTCATGACCGAACTGAACGACGAGAAGATCGACATCGTGGACTTCAGTGATGACCCCGCGACGTTCATTGCCAACTCGTTGTCGCCGTCGCGAGTGAATTCCGTCACTATCACGGACGAAGCCACCCGCTCCGCCCGCGTGGTTGTGCCTGATTACCAGCTTTCACTGGCGATCGGGAAGGAAGGCCAGAACGCCCGACTCGCAGCCAAGCTGACGGGCTGGCGCATTGATATCGTCTCGGACGCGGCTCCGGCCAAAACGGACTAACGGTTCAACCGGCGGCCGTGCCGCCGGTTCTGCGCCGCGCTGGTGGCTTACTTGGTTTCGGGAGACCGGGGCCGGGGGGCTAGACTAGATGGAACCGGGCTTACGTCCGGTATCCGCGCGCTTTGGCGTGCCTCAGCTGCATGCGCAGGACCGGGGCCCGTCGGGTGCCAGTAGCGTAAGGCAGGTTGGACACGTCGTGGCTGAACTGCTTGAACATGGCCACGGGCCTGTTCGCACGTGCATCGGATGCCGGAAGCAAGGCTCCCGGTCCGAGCTTGTCCGGCTAGTCGCCCAAGGCAGCGGTTCGTCCGCCGTCCTGGTGGATGAACGACGCCGGATGGCCGGCAGGGGTGCGTGGCTGCACCTCAGCGAAAAGTGCTTGGCATTGGCGATCAAGCGGCGAGCTTTCGGAAGGGCCCTTGCGGGTGCATCCGATACACGCGCCGTAGAGAGATACCTGATGTCCGGTACGCCACTTGTGGAGGCCCAGGCCGCCGCAGGAAAACCGTCCAAACCTGAAAGCGGGTCAGAAAACTGATGGAAACCCGATGAGTTCCCAGCGATGAGTGCGTAACGATGACAACTTTGTTGCGCTCTGCAATGGGCCTTTCAATCGCGCAAGCGGCGAAGGCCCGCAGTAAGAAGTAGACGGTTCGTGCCTGGCTCGGTGCGGACCGAGACAGGAGAAATGTGGCCAAGGTCCGCGTACATGAGCTCGCCAAAGAGCTCGGTATTACTTCCAAAGATGCAGTAACCAAACTGCAGGAATTGGGCGAATTCGTTCGCTCCGCCTCGTCAACAATTGAGGCCCCCGTCGTGAAGAAGCTTCGCGACGCCTACCCGGGTGCCGGCGCTGCCAAAGCCGCCGCGCCCGCTGCAGCCCCCAAAGCTCCCGCAGCATCCCGTCCGGCAGCTCCGGCACCGGGTCCTGCAGCGCCGAAGGCTCCGGCCCCGGCACCTGCAGCCCCCGCTCCGGCAGCTCCGGCCGCCACTACACCGGCAGCTCCTGCTGCCACTGCTCCGGCAGCACCCGCGCCGGCAGCCCCTGCGGCTCCTGCCGCATCCACCCCGGTTTCGGCCAAGCCCGGCGCCCGTCCTGCTCCCAAGGCAGAGACTCCGGCTCCGGCACGTCAAGGTGGCCAGGCTCCGCGTCCCGGCGGACCCCGTCCGGGCAACAACCCGTTTGCTACGTCCCAGGGCATGCCCCGGGGCCGTGGTGGCGACGGAGACCGTCCGCCGCGTCCGGGTAACAACCCGTTTGCACCGTCCCAGGGCATGCCCCGGGGCGAACGCCGCAACGATGGCGAACGCCCCGGTGGTCCGCGTCCCGCGGCTGGCGCAGGCGGCCCCCGTCCCGCAGCAGGTACCGGTGGACCCCGTCCGGGCGCTCCGCGTCCCGGTGCACCCCGTCCGGGCGCTCCGCGTCCCGCCGGCGGTCCGGGTGCCGGAAACCGTCCTACCCCGGGCATGATGCCCAACCGCACTGAGCGTCCGGCTCCCGGTGGCGCAGGCCGTCCGGGTGGCGCAGGCCGTCCCGGTGGCGGACCCGGTCGTCCCGGTGGCGCACCTGGTGCAGGCACTGGTGGCGGAGCTCCCGCCGGCGGTGGCTTCGGCAAGGGTGGCCGCGGTCGCGGTGGTACCCAGGGTGCCTTCGGCAAGGGCGGCGCCGGTCGTGGCAAGCAGCGCAAGTCGAAGCGTGCGAAGCGCCAGGAACTGGAGCAGATGAGTGCTCCGTCACTGGGCGGCGTATCAGTACCCCGCGGTGATGGCGAGACCATCATCCGCCTGCGTCGTGGTTCGTCCATCACGGACTTTGCCGAGAAGATTGACGCGAACCCCGCATCGCTGGTGACCGTTCTGTTCCACCTCGGTGAGATGGCAACGGCTACGCAGTCCTTGGACGAAGACACCTTTGGCCTGCTTGGCGCCGAACTCGGCTACAAGCTCCAGGTTGTTTCCCCCGAGGATGAAGAACGCGAGCTGCTGGACCAGTTCGACATCAACATCCAGGACGAACTCGACGCCGAAGGCGACGACGTCCTCGAGGCCCGCGCACCGGTTGTCACCGTCATGGGTCACGTTGACCACGGTAAGACCCGCCTGTTGGATGCCATCCGCAACTCGAACGTTGTGGCCGGCGAGCATGGTGGCATCACCCAGCACATTGGTGCTTACCAGATCAGCCACGTTCACGAGGGCACGGCCCGCGATATCACCTTCATTGACACCCCCGGTCACGAGGCCTTCACGGCCATGCGTGCACGTGGTGCCAAGGTCACCGACATCGCGATCCTGGTTGTGGCAGCCGACGACGGCGTTATGCCGCAGACGGTGGAAGCACTCAACCACGCCCAGGCAGCAAACGTGCCGATCGTCGTCGCCGTGAACAAGATCGACAAGGAAGGCGCCAACCCTGACAAGGTCAAGGGCCAGCTGACCGAGTACGGCCTGGTTCCCGAAGAATACGGTGGCGACACCATGTTCGTTGAGGTCTCTGCCCGCCAGAACCTCAACATCGATGAACTGATCGACGCCGTCCTGTTGACGGCCGATGCCGCACTGGATCTGCGCGCCAACCCGGACAAGGACGCTCGAGGCATTGCCATCGAAGCGAACCTCGACAAGGGCCGCGGTGCCGTTGCTACCGTCCTGGTGCAGTCCGGAACCCTGGCAGTGGGCGACACGATCGTGGCCGGTACGGCTCACGGCCGCGTCCGCGCCATGTTCGACGAGAACGGCGAGGCACTCGATGTCGCACTGCCGTCTCGCCCGGTCCAGGTCCTCGGCCTGTCCAACGTGCCGCGCGCAGGTGACACCTTCCTGGTGACCCCTGACGAGCGTACGGCCCGCCAGATCGCTGAGAAGCGTGAAGCTGCCGACCGCAACGCTGCACTGGCCAAGCGTCGCAAGCGCATCAGCCTGGAAGACTTCGACCAGGCCGTTGCCGAAGGCAAGATCGACACCCTCAACCTCATCCTCAAGGGTGACGTGTCCGGTGCCGTGGAAGCCCTCGAAGACGCCTTGCTCAAGATCGACGTCGGAGACGACGACGTTCAGCTTCGTGTCATCCACCGCGGTGTGGGTGCCATCACGCAGAACGACGTCAACCTCGCCACGGTGGACAACGCCATCATTATCGGCTTCAACGTCAAGCCGGCCGAGCGTGTTGCTGAACTGGCTGACCGTGAAGGCGTGGACATGCGCTTCTACTCGGTTATCTACGCAGCAATCGATGACATCGAGATGGCCCTTAAGGGCATGCTCAAGCCGGAATACGAAGAAGTCCAGCTCGGTACTGCCGAGGTTCGCGAAGTCTTCCGTTCTTCCAAGTTCGGAAACATCGCCGGCTCGATCGTCCGCACGGGCATCATCCGCCGTAACACCAAGGCACGTGTCAGCCGCGACGGCAAGGTCATCGGTGACAACCTCACCGTTGAGACGCTCAAGCGCTTCAAGGATGACGCCACCGAAGTCCGCACCGACTTCGAGTGTGGTATCGGTCTTGGCTCCTTCAATGACATCACTGAAGGCGACATCATCGAGACCTTCGAAATGCGCGAAAAGCCGCGTAGCTAGGTTCCGTTTGGAACGGGTCCGTCGGGTAGCCCCGGCGGACCCGTTCCTTCCCCTTTTCTACTTACCAGGAGGAAGTCATGGCTGATCCCGCACGCGCTGCCAAGCTGGCACAGCGGATAAAGGTCGTCGTCGCTGAGGCCCTCGGACGACGGGTCAAGGATCCGCGCGTTGAGTCCATCACGGTCACGGACGCCCGCGTCACCAACGACCTTCAGCACGCCACCATCTACTACACCGTTTTTGGTGACGATGTAGCCCAGGCAGATGCTGCCAGGGCGCTGGAGAAGGCCAAGGGTGTACTGCGCCAGGAAGTCGGCCGCAACATCACTGTTCGCCTCACTCCGACACTCGAGTTCGTGGCTGACCAGATTCCGGTCAATGCCTCGAACCTTGAGGAGCTCCTCCGTGAAGCCAAGCGTCGCGACGCAGAGGTAGCCGCTTTGGCTGCCAGTGCCAAGCACGCAGGCGAGGCAGACCCTTACAAGGGTGAATCTCCGGAGGACGTTGACGAGGACGACTTCGACGAAGAGGACACTGACCTCTCCGGCGATAACGAACTCGACGAAGACGCCAACCGCTAGTTTTTGAGCAACTAATGCCCCTAAGAAGCCTTCTTAGGGGCATTTGCTGTACTCAAACTCGCTATGATCGGGAGCATGTCGCCGCACAGTGCTCAGCAACGTGATGAATACCTGAACCTGGCCATCAAGCTGGCCGTGCAAAACGTTTCCGACGGCGGCGGCCCTTTCGGCGCCGTCGTGGTCGCCCCGGACGGAACCGTCCATGAGGGAGTCAACCGGGTCACGCGGGACCACGATCCCACAGCACATGCCGAAGTGGTGGCAATCCGCCGTGCTGCAGCTGCGACCAAGAGGTTCGACCTCACGGGGTCCGTTCTCTACGCAAGCTGTGAACCATGCCCGCTGTGCTTATCCGCCACGCTCTGGGCCAGGATCGGGCATGTCTATTTCGCGGCAGACCGGCACGGCGCGGCCAGGGCGGGCTTCGACGACGCTGTGTTCTACGAGTATTTCGCAGGCACCAGACCGGAACTGCTGCCCGTGGAGCATGCCGAGTTGGCCGCTTCAGATGAACCCTTCGACGCATGGCGGAACCACGCGCACAGGACGAGCTACTGAGCCCGATACTGGGAAACCGCGCGACTAGACCTTGGCTGGGAGGCGGCTGACGCCGTCGAGCAGGTCTTGTTGACCGCCACAAAGGGCGATCCTGATCCAGCCCTCGCCGATCGAGCCGAATGCCGTACCGGGAGCGAAGGACACTCCGGACTCAGCCAGGAAGGCCCGTACCCAGGCCCTGACATCCCCGCCGCTCAGATGCGAGACGTCGGCCCACAGGTAGAACGCCCCCTGGGCGCCCAGGAACGGAATTCCCTTCTTCGCCAAAACAGCTGAGGCTGCATCCCGGTTACTCCGGTAGTGGTCGCGAGCCTGGGAAACATAGTCCTGGGGTCCTGTCAGCGCGGCCAAGGCGGCGTACTGCGAAGGAGACGCGACGCAGGACACGATTGACTCCATAACGTTGTTCATCTTCGGCTCCAACCCGGGCGGGCAGATCAACGCTCCAATCCGAAGGCCAGTTAGCCCGTAGGTCTTGGACAGTGTCAGGGAAGTGAAGACCCGGGCTTCTCCGGGGATGTTGCTGTCGAAGCGCGCAGGGCTGACATGGGGGACATCGAACGTGAAGGCTTCATAGCACTCGTCGGAGATGATCCAAAGGTCATGGCGAACGGCAAGCTCCACCAGTTGGCGCGTGGATTCTTCGCTGAAGACGGCGCCCAAGGGGTTGGACGGGGAGTTCAACATGAGGACCCGGGTGCTTGGCGTGATGAGGGCCTCGATGTCCTCAATGCGCGGCTGGAAGTCGTTCTGCGGGTATAGCGGATACTGCACCGGCACGGCGTGCAGCAGCCTGCTGGTCATGGCGAAGGTGGGGTAGCCGGGGTTGGGGATGAGAATCTCATCGCCGGGGGAGAGGAGGAGGCTCATGGCGAAGTGCAGTCCCTGTTGGGCGCCGTCCACTACGTACACACGATCCGCGCCGATATCCACGTTTTGCTGTTCCCTGAAGCGGGCGGCAAAGGCTTCACGGAGGGCGGGGATCCCGGCGTTGGGTGTGTAGTTGGTCTCATCCCGATCCAGGCAGTCAATACCGGCGTCGAGGATGTGCCGGGGTAAGGCAAAGCCCGGCTCCCCGATGCTGAGGACGATTGCTCCGGGGGTGGACCACGCAGCTTCGGTGATCTCACGGATCTGGTTCACAGGGACGTCGCGGACATGCGCGGCAAGGTCAGGCATGGGAGCCATCCTAGCCACCCATATACTGGTAAGCGTGCTTTCTGGACTGGTAATCGTTGACAAACCGCAGGGATGGACCAGCCATGATGTGGTTGGCCGGATGCGGCGGCTGGCCGGCACCCGGAAAGTGGGCCATGCGGGCACGCTTGATCCCATGGCAACCGGCGTCCTGGTGCTCGGCATCAACAAGGCCACGCGCCTGCTGACCTACATTGTGGGCACGTCCAAGACGTACACCGCCACTATCAGGCTGGGCGAAACCACCATCACCGACGACGCCGAGGGCGAGGTCACGGAGGCCCGCACCGCAGCGGACATTACTGATGACGCCGTTGCCGTCGGTGTGGCCGCGCTCACCGGGCCCATCCAGCAGGTTCCCAGCAGCGTCAGCGCCATCAAGGTCAACGGCGAACGCTCCTACGCCCGTGTCCGCTCGGGTGAAGAGGTCAAGCTCGCGGCTCGCCCGGTCACAATCCACCGCTTCGATGTCCACTCCATCACCAGGATCGACGGCGGCAGGGTAGTTGACGTCGACGTCACCGTTGAGTGTTCTTCCGGCACGTACATCAGGGCGTTGGCCCGGGACCTCGGCAACGCCTTGGGCGTCGGTGGGCACCTCACAGCCCTGCGCAGGACCAAAGTTGGCCCGTACTCCCTCGATCAAGCGCGCACGCTCGAGGAACTGGCAGAAGAGCTCGAGGTTTTGGAGATGTCCTTGGCAGCACGCTCGCTGATGCCCAACCGGGAGTTGAGCGAGGAAGAAACCACCGAGATATCTTTTGGCCGCCGCATCGCTGCCGGACCGGGAGCAGGAACGCCGGACGCTGCCACGGCCGAAAAGCCTGCCGCCGCGTTCGCGCCGTCGGGGGAGCTCGTGGCATTGCTGGCAGACACGGGCAGCTTCGCTAAACCCGTGCTGGTCTTTGCTCCGGGAACTGGAACAGGGCAGGCAAAATAGGCATGGACGGATACTTTTACGCCATCCTCATCGTTGGACTGGTGTCCACGATCATGTGCGTCGTGGCCGGCTTGATGAAGAAAGCCCCGAATGACCCCACCATCTTTTCCGTGCTCGCCGTCGAGCTTGTACTCGTTGTGTATTTGGTGGGCTCGATCGTCCGCGTTGCCATGGGTGAGCAGATGGCCGGTGAAGCATGGGAGTTCTGGGGCTACCTCATTGTTGCCCTGATGATTCCTTTGGGGGCCGTCTATTGGGCCATCCTTGAACGAACCCGCTGGAGCAACTTCGTCCTTGCGGCGGTGGGCATAACCGCATTGGTGATGGCTGCCCGCATGAACCAGATCTGGTACTGACCATGAAGGAAGAACACAACGTGACTGGAACCGAGACTAATCCGGCGAACCGGCAGGCCGGGCAGAAGGACACCCGGAACACAGGACCCGGACGCTTGCTGATCGCGGTCTACGCCGTGTTCGCGTTGTCCGCGACGGCACGTGCCGGCTACCAGATCGCCACCAAATTCGCCGAAGCTCCGTTGGCGCACATCCTGTCGGCGTTCGCCGCCGTCGTTTACATTGTGGCCACCATCTCGCTCGCAAAGCCGGGCCGTACCTGGTTCAAGGTTTCCTTGGCGGCAGTGCTCGCTGAGCTCGTGGGGGTGCTGGTGGTTGGTGCGATCAGCCTCTTTGATCCTGTTGCTTTCCCGCATGACACTGTGTGGTCCCTCTTTGGCCGCGGTTATGGCTTTGTCCCGCTCGTCCTGCCGATCCTTGGCCTTCTATGGCTCAACAAACGCCGGCCGTCCTGAGTCAAACACCCTAGCGGGTAACCTTAGAATGTTCCGGCGCCGGGAGGTTGCCGGGCGGAACGAACATCTGCAGTAAAAAGGCGAGGTTGATGGTCCACATCTGGAACGATCCCACCGAAGTCCCCAAGGACTTCGGACCTACTGTCGTTACCATCGGGAACTTTGACGGCGTCCATCGTGGCCACCAGCACGTTTTGTCGCAGTTGACCGACACGGCAAAGCGGCACAACATTCCCTCGGTTGCCGTGACGTTTGATCCCCACCCCGCCCAGGTCCACAGGCCGGATTCTGCTCCGGAGCTCATCATGGGGCTTCAGGACAAACTTGAGGCCCTCGGCGATACCGGCGTGGATGCTGTCCTGGTGATGAAGTACACCTTGGACCTCGCTGCGATGACCCCGCTGGAGTTTGTCCGTGAGGTCCTTCTCGACGGACTTCACGCCGCACACCTCGTTGTAGGGCACGACCTCCGCTTCGGTGCCGGCAATGCCGGCGACGTAGTCACCATGCAGGAGCTGGGTGATCAACTCGGTTTCGGGGTGCAGGTTGTCAACGAATACGGCGCGGGAGGCTTTCCGGTCCACGACGACGGCGATACCGACCGCCGCTGTTCCTCCACTTGGGTGAGGGAAGCCTTGTCCGAAGGAGATGTGGTTACTGCTGCCGCAATACTGGGCCGGCCCCACCGCATGCGCGGGGAAGTGGTGCACGGTGCTGCCCGCGGCCGGGATCTTGGTTTCCCGACTGCCAACCTTTCCCATGATTCCACCGGTTATGTCCCGGCGGACGGCATCTATGCGGGGTGGCTGATCGACCAGGCCGGCACGCGCTGGCCCGCCGCCATCTCCGTTGGCTCCAACCCCACGTTCGATGGCGTCAGCCGACAAGTTGAGGCACACGTGATTGACCGTCCTGAAGAGAACGTTGAAGACTTTGACCTCTACGGGCAGACCGTTGCAGTCGAATTTACGCAGCGCCTCCGGGGCATGGTGGCCTACCGGGGGCCGGAAGCGTTGGTCGAACAAATGTGCCTGGACGTAGCCCAGGCGCATGAGCTGTTGACCCGGCACTAGGGGCATTTCGACAACACCGCTGACGTGCCGGTAAACTGATGAGTGGATCCGGCTGCAGTCCGTGGCGGCTGGACCTGTTTTTGTGTGCGGCAACGTACCAAGGACAACCCGTCAGCGAGGCGCTGCACCGGGAGGCACGGCACAACTCTAGGAGTTCACGTGGCACTTGACGCCGCTGTAAAGCAGTCCATCATCAAGGAATACGCAACCTCTGAAGGCGACACCGGTTCGCCCGAGGTTCAGGTTGCAGTCCTGACTCAGCGGATCAAGGATCTGACTGAGCACATGAAGGAGCACAAGCACGACTTCCACACCCAGCGCGGTCTGCTGGCCATGGTTGGTCGTCGCAAGCGCATGCTTTCCTACCTGAAGAACACTGACATCGCCCGCTACCGTGCGCTCATCGAGCGTCTCGGCCTGCGTCGCTAGTCTGCCTTTAGGGGCGGCCCGCTCCTTATCGGAACGGGCCGCCTTCTTTACCAACAACTAAAAACAGGAATCAACCGCATCGCGCATTCGCGGTCCTCGGTAGTGATTCCCGGGAGAAATCGGCGACGATTTGCCCGTGGATCTCGATCGATGACCGGGTGTCGTACAGGCCAGGAATAAAGAAGAGGCCTGGGTTGATGCGGCGGACTTCCGCTAACAGAAACGGAGGTGACTCTCTATGGAGGGTCCCGAAATCCAGTTCTCCGAAGCCATTATCGACAACGGACGTTTCGGCAAGCGAGTTATTCGCTTCGAAACCGGACGCCTTGCCAAGCAGGCAGCCGGCGCCTCGATGGTCTACATCGACGAAGACACCGCACTGCTCTCGGCAACCACTGCAGGCAAGCAGCCGCGCGAAGGTTTCGACTTCTTCCCGCTGACAGTTGATGTCGAAGAGCGTATGTACGCTGCCGGCCGTATCCCGGGTTCGTTCTTCCGCCGCGAAGGCCGCCCCTCCACGGAAGCCATCCTGGCTTGCCGCCTGATGGACCGTCCGCTGCGCCCCGCCTTCGTGAAGGGCCTGCGCAACGAGGTCCAGATCGTGGTTACCGTTCTGGCCATCAACCCTGATGAGCTCTACGACGTCGTCGCCATCAACGCGTCCTCGATGTCCACGCAGCTTTCCGGTCTCCCGTTCTCCGGCCCGATTGGTGGCGTCCGCGTCGCCCTCATCGCCGACGAACAGGGCTCACAGTGGGTCGCCTTCCCCAAGCACTCCCAGCTTGAGAACGCCGTGTTCAACATGGTTGTCGCAGGCCGCATCACCGGTGACGACGTCGCCATCATGATGGTTGAAGCCGAAGCTACGGACAACTCCTGGAACCTCATCAAGGAACAGGGCGCAACCGCTCCTACCGAAGAGGTTGTTTCCGAGGGCCTCGAGGCTGCCAAGCCCTTCATCAAGGCACTCTGTGAAGCACAGGCAGACCTGGCAGCCCGCGCTGCCAAGCCCACGGTTGAGTTCCCGGTCTTCCTGGACTACCAGGACGATGTTTACGCCGCTGTTGAAGCCGCTGCCGCTGACAAGCTGGCAGCTGTTTTCCAGATCGCTGACAAGCAGGACCGCGACAACGCCTCCGACGAGCTCAAGGACGAGGTCCTTGGCGCACTTGCCGGCCAGTTCGAAGGCCGCGAAAAGGAACTGTCCGCAGCTTTCCGCTCGGTCACCAAGCACGTTGTGCGCCAGCGCATCCTCAAGGACCAGGTCCGCATCGACGGCCGTGGCCTGACGGACATCCGCCAGCTGACCGCCGAGGTAGAGGTTCTGCCCCGTGTTCACGGTTCCGCGATCTTCGAGCGCGGCGAAACCCAGATCATGGGCGTCACCACGCTGAACATGCTCAAGATGGAGCAGCAGATCGACTCGTTGTCGCCGGTGACGCGTAAGCGCTACATGCACAACTACAACTTCCCGCCGTACTCCACCGGAGAAACCGGCCGCGTCGGTTCCCCGAAGCGCCGCGAAATTGGCCACGGTGCCCTCGCCGAGCGCGCCTTGGTACCGGTCCTGCCAACGCGTGAAGAGTTCCCGTACGCCATCCGCCAGGTATCCGAGGCCCTCAGCTCCAACGGATCCACGTCCATGGGTTCGGTCTGTGCTTCAACGCTCTCCATGCTCAACGCAGGTGTGCCGCTGAAGGCAGCTGTCGCCGGTATCGCCATGGGCCTGGTTTCCGACCAGGTTGACGGCCAGACCCGCTACGCAGCCCTGACCGACATCCTCGGCGCCGAAGACGCATTCGGTGACATGGACTTCAAGGTTGCGGGTACTTCCGAGTTCGTCACGGCCATCCAGTTGGACACCAAGCTCGACGGCATCCCCGCTTCCGTCCTGGCAGCAGCCCTGAAGCAGGCCCGCGAGGCCCGCCTCCACATCCTTGAGGTCATCAACGCAGCGATCGACACCCCGGACGAGCTCTCCGAGTTCGCGCCGCGCGTCATCGCCGTCAAGATCCCCGTGGACAAGATCGGCGAGGTCATCGGCCCCAAGGGCAAGATGATCAACCAGATCCAGGAAGACACGGGCGCGGACATCTCCATCGAAGATGACGGCACGGTCTACATTGGCGCCACCAACGGTCCGTCCGCAGATGCAGCCCGTTCCGCCATCAACGCCATCGCCAACCCGCAGGTGCCGGAAATCGGCGAGCGCTACTTGGGTACGGTCGTCAAGACCACCACCTTCGGCGCTTTCGTTTCCCTCACTCCGGGCAAGGACGGCCTGCTGCACATCTCCGAGCTCCGCAAGCTGGCCAATGGCAAGCGCGTGGACAACGTTGATGACGTTGTCTCCGTGGGCCAGAAGGTCCAGGTTGAGATCACCAAGATCGACGACCGCGGAAAGCTCTCCCTCTCCCCGGTAGTTGCCGAGGAAGAAGGAGCAGCCTCCGAGGACGCTCCGGCCGAGGCCGCTGAAGAGTCCGCAGAGTAGTCTGTAAGCAGTACACCCGGCAGGGCCGGTGGGCTTGAAAAAGCTCCACCGGCCCTTCCGGCCTTAACCTGAAAGGCCTTAATGACTGTCGTACCCTTGCCGCTGGAGCGAACCCTTCCCGGTGGCGAACTGATCCATGGTGCCGAGGGCGGTTCCGTCGTACGGCGCTCCGTCCTCCCCGGCGGCGTGCGCGTCCTGACCGAGGCAATGCCCGGTCAGCGTTCGGCCACCATCGGGTTCTGGGTGGCAGTGGGTTCACGCGATGAAGCTGACGGCCAGCACGGTTCCACACACTTCCTTGAACACCTGCTGTTCAAGGGCACCAAGAGGCGCACAGCCCTGGAGATCGCTTCCGCCTTTGACGAGGTAGGAGGCGAATCCAATGCGGCCACCGCCAAGGAAAGCACCTGCTACTTCGCCCGGGTCTTGGATACGGACCTTCCCATGGCCATTGATGTCATCGCTGACATGATCACCGGCGCGGTGCTCGATCCTGCGGAATTGGAGCAGGAACGCGACGTCATCCTTGAGGAAATCGCCATGGACAGCGATGACCCCACGGATGTAGCCCACGAGAAATTCGTAGCGGCCGTCCTCGGCAATCACCCGCTGGCGCGGCCAATCGGTGGAACCCCGGATGCCATCAAAGCCGTGGCAAGGGATTCAGTCTGGGCGCACTATCAGCGTTACTACCGCCCGGAGGAACTGGTCATCACCGCGGCCGGCGGCCTCGATCATGACGTCGTCTGCCAGCTCGTCCTTGATGCCCTCAAGGCTGCCGGGTGGCACCTTGACGATGGCGCTGCGCCTGTAGAGCGCCGGGGTACTGACCGGGCAGTCATCACAGGTACATCAGGGCTGCACGTGGTGAAGCGTCCCGTGGAGCAGGCCAACATCATCATGGGTTGCCCCACGATCGTTGCCACGGATGACCGCCGTTTTGTCATGAGCGTACTGAACGCCGTTTTGGGTGGTGGCATGTCCTCCCGCCTGTTCCAGGAAATTCGGGAAAAGCGTGGCCTGGTGTACTCCACGTACTCGTTCACGGCAGCGTATGCGGACGCCGGATACTTCGGTATGTACGCCGGTTGCACGCCTTCCAAGGTTCGCCAGGTATTGGAACTCCTGGGCCTCGAGCTGGATAAGCTCGCCAAGGAAGGCATCACGGACGAAGAGCTTCGGAAGGCTGTAGGTCAACTCAGCGGCGGGATTGTCCTCGCGCTCGAGGACACCGGTTCGCGGATGTCGCGGCTTGGCCGGGCGGAACTGGTGTCCGGTGAGTTCCAGGACATTGACGAGACCCTCGGCCGCATCAAGGCCGTCACGGTGGAGGACGTTCAGGAACTTGCCCGCGAACTCGCAGCGGCGCCCCGCACCATCACCGTTGTTGGTCCCTTCGAAGAAACCGAGACCTTCGGACTTTAGTAGATTCCGTCCGGAATCTCTGGACTCGCGCATTGTAAACAGGGCAGCATGATCACACGATGATGCTGCCCTGACTACATTGGAGACCTGATGGATCTGCCCTCAAGCGGCCATGCTGCGGAGATGCTGCGGGACTTCATCGGTCACTGGCGGGGCATTACGGAGATTGCTGCGTCACCGTGGGGAACAGCGCGGACAGCTGAGGCCGAAGCGGTCTTCACCAAGGCCGCCGGCGGCTATGCCGTGGTCCAGAGCTACAGGCACCGCGAAGCCGACGGCACGCACTTCGAAGGCCACGGCATGTTCACGGTTGACCGGGACCACGGCGACACTCTGTGGTATTACGTGGACAGCATGGGACGGCCGCCAGCCAGCCCGGTCCGCGGGACATGGCACGCAGGAACGCTGACCCTGGACCGGAGAACGGCCGACGGCGTAGCCAGGCATACGTTCCGCGTCGAAGACGGCGTATTGGTGCACACCGCTGACTTGAGGCTCGAAGGAACTGCCGAGTTCAGCCCGTTGTTGAAAAGTGTGTTCCGGAAGGCATGATCTGGCGGTAATCCGGGTTAATAGCTTCCGGTGTAAACCGTTTCCATGATGCGCGTCTTCGGATCGCCGATGAGGGCAGGGGCGCGTTCAGTCGAATTCCATACGGTGGACTGTAAGCGTCCAAGCATGTCCTCGGCTTTTTCGAACGTGTCGAAGTCCAGTTCCACAACAACCACCCCGGAGTCTTCCGCTGGCCTGCTGACACGGAACTGTTGAACACCGGAACCGGCCCTGTCCAGAGGATCGCGGTCGAAGGCTGCCTTCCACATGTCAAAATCTTTGATGCCGTGCTCAATCTGGAGCGTGTACATGGCGTTCCTTCCCGGACGTTGCCTGATGACGCTTCCAGAGTAGGACTGCGCTGCGGGAGAAGATATGCCCGGGCCGTCTTTGGTGGGTGGGCCTGTACTTGGCCTAGCCCCCGGCGAAGGGGGGCAGGACGTCAATGATGTCGTCGCTTCCCAGGGGAGCCGCACGATCCCGGACAGCCACCTCGTTGCGGAGGAAACTGCTGCGGGCCACGATTCTGGCCAGCGGAGGGGTGCCCTCAGGAGGCACTGGACGTTCGACGGCGAGCGCAGCTTCCAGCAGCGCCTCCAGGCTGGTGCCTTCCGGGAGGACGTGAAGTTCTTCTTCCACACCGGCGGCCGCGCGTGCGGCAGCGAAGTAACGGACAAGCAAGGGTTTAGCCTCCGATTGCGCTCATGCTGCGGTCCGGCTGGACGAAGTCCGCTGCGCCGAGACCTGTGTGATCCATGCCGTGGGCTTTGGGTTTGACCCACATGGCGTCCTGCCACCGCGATGCCAGTTGGTCATCCGTGGCGCCCCCACGGAGGAGGCCCAGGAGATCGAATTCTTCGCGGGAGAAAAGGCAGCTCATGATCTTGCCCTCAGCAGTGATCCGGGTACGGCGGCAGTCGGAACAGAACGGCTCAGTGACGGAGGCGATGATGCCCACTGTACCGAGGACCGGACCCGTAGCCACGCCCGTTGCCGTGTCCCGGCGTCGTACTTCAAAGCGCTCGGCTGGTGCGCCATCCCGCTCACGGGGGTCGTTGTCCAGCACGAAGTCGCGGGAAAGCAGTTCACGAATCTCGGCGGCCGTGATCATGTTGCGCCGGGTCCACCCGTGGTCGGCGTCCAGCGGCATCTGCTCGATGAAGCGAAGCTCGTAGCCGCGGCCCAAGGCCCACGCCAGAAGGTCCGGTGACTCCGCGTCATTGATCCCGCGCATCAGCACAGCATTCAGTTTCACCGGGCCCAACCCGGCTGCCCAAGCGGCGTCTACGCCGGCCAGGACGCGGTCCAGGAAGGGGCGTCGGGTGAGTTTGGTAAATGTCTCTTCATGGAGGGAGTCGAGCGAGACGTTGATC
Source organism: Paenarthrobacter sp. TE3676 (assembly GCF_056279165.1). Taxonomy (NCBI): domain Bacteria; kingdom Bacillati; phylum Actinomycetota; class Actinomycetes; order Micrococcales; family Micrococcaceae; genus Paenarthrobacter; species Paenarthrobacter sp. TE3676. The sequence continues at coordinate 76,899 of NZ_JBWBQU010000008.1, read as the reverse complement.
CGGGTGAGGCCCGCCGCTTTCAACGCAGCGGCCTTCTTATCCAGTCCTACACCGTTGGTGGTCATGGAAATGGGGAGGTCCGGGTGGTCGTTCCGGATGCCGGCAATAATGTCCACCAAGTCAGCGCGGACCAACGGCTCACCGCCGGTGAGCCGGAGCTCCCGAACGCCCAGGGCATTGACGCCGACGCGGACAATGCGGACGATTTCGTCCCTGGTCATCACGGCTTGTTTCGAAAGCCATTCAAGCCCCTCGGCAGGCATGCAGTAGGTACAGCGCAGATTGCACTTGTCCGTCAGGGACAGGCGCATATCCGTCGCTCGCCGACCATAGCGGTCCCACAGCCCGGCGGGCGTACCTGCGGGACGTGGGGGCGGAACTGCCACGCCGCTTTCCGTGCTGCCTACAGCACCGCCCGAAGGGGGTACCGGCATGCCCAGCTGAACACTCATAAATTCAGGCTACGCCACCGCGGCTGGATCAGTGACACCCATTACAGTCATTCAGTTCTTACGGATTCCATACACTTGTGCCCTCAGGGCCCGGATCGGGTGCTGCGCAACGTCCGCAAACCTATGCTGAAAGCGTGACCACTAATACGGCATCATCAGCGGAGCCCGGGAATCGTCGCATCCTCCTGGTGGAGGATGAACAGACCATAGCCGACGTTGTCCGCGATTACCTGCTGAAAGCAGGATTCCAAGTGGACATGGCGGGGGACGGCTTCACCGCCCTCAAGCTGGCAGCCTCGCGACAACCTGATCTAGTGATCCTGGACCGGATGCTGCCGGGACTGGACGGTGTTGAGGTGTGTCGCCGACTCCGCCAAAGCATGAGCGTGCCCGTCATCATGGTCACGGCCCTGGGAACCGAGGACGACCGGATTCTGGGCTTGGAGATGGGAGCTGACGACTACGTCACCAAGCCCTTCTCTCCCCGGGAGCTGGTCCTTCGGGTGAGGTCGGTATTGCGCCGGAGCATCAAGGAATTCGCGCCGGAACCGCCGGTTGAAGCCGCAGGACTTGAGCTCGATCCCGCTTCCCGGACAGTCACGCATGGTGGAGTTCCCCTGGCACTTACCGTCCGCGAGTTCGACCTGCTGGCTTTTTTGATGCGAAGGCCCCACCAGGTCTTCAGCCGGGAAGAACTGATCAAGGCCGTGTGGGGATGGGACTTCGGCGATTTGTCCACGGTCACGGTCCACGTCCGGCGCCTGCGGGAGAAGATCGAAGCCAACCCCACCAAACCCGAGCTGTTGAAAACCGTATGGGGCGTCGGCTACCGCTTCGACGGCAAGCGGTATGCCGCCGGGCCTGAGAGCCTGGACGATGAAGAAGGTGAGCATGGAGGGCAGTGAGCTGTGGACCATCCTCGCATGGGTCCTGTTCTGGGCCGTGTTCATCGGGGCCGCCACCTGGGTGCTCCTCCGGCTGCTTCGCCGGGCCTCGGTACTCACCCAGATCTGCTTGGTGGTTGTGGCTACTGTCGCCGTGCTGGTGGCGGGCATGGTCAGTGCTTTCAACGCGATGTTTATTTCCGCGAGGGACCTCGAAGTCATGTGGTACATCCTGGCCACTGCCTCGGCAGTTGCCGTTGCACTGTCCCTGATGCTGGGTGCCGGTGTCTCCAGGAACGCTGCCCACTTGGTTGACGCCGCCCGGCGACTGGGCCGAGGCGAAACCCTGGAACACACAGCGGGTCAGGGGCGGGGGAGCGCTCCGGCCATGACGTCCGAACTCGCAGAACTGGCCAAGGAACTTGAGGCCAGCAGCCGTAGCCTGGCCGGGTCCCGGGAACGCGAAGCCGCCCTGGAGACTGCGCGACGCGAGCTTGTGTCGTGGATCTCCCATGACCTCCGAACACCCCTGGCCAGCATGCGCGCCATGACCGAAGCCCTTGAGGACGGCATGGCATCAGATGTGCAAGGTTATTACCGGAAGATCATCGGGCAGACCGAACAAATGACGGCCATGGTCAACGACCTCTCGGAACTGTCCAAGATCCAGGCCGGCACCCTCCGCATGCGCTCCGAACCCTTGGACCTTTACGACCTCGTCAGCGATGCCCTTTCGGACCTGGCGCCGCTGGCCGCTAAACGCGGCATCAGGCTCGACGGCGGCGGGGAACGTGAGTGCATGGCCGTCGCCGACGGACCAAGCCTCGCCCGGGCAGTGCGGAACATACTCCTCAATGCCATCATCTACAGCGAGCCAGGCAGCGACGTCCATATCAGTGTCGGACGGGACGGCGTCGGACGGGACGGCGTCGGACGGGACGGCCCTGAAGGGAAGAACGCTGGAAATGCGGTTATCGCCGTCCAGGACCAATGCGGCGGCATCCCGGACGAGGACCTCCCGCACTTGTTCGAAACGGGCTGGCAGAAAGATCCCGCCCGCCGCACCAGCGAAGCATTACAGGGCAGCTACAGCGGGGCCGGCATCGGTCTCAGCATGGTGGCCGGCATCGTCAAAGCTCATGGGGGATCGGTCACAGTGGACAACGTCGAGGACGGCTGTCGCTTTGCGTTGTCACTTCCGGCCGGGGCAACCCCACCCGGGTCTTCGATGCCTCCCGACCATCAACCCATCGCAATGGACAACCGCCTCGGAGGCACGACATGAGCACGCTCGCACCCGGTACCACCAAGCAGCGGCGCCTCACGGGTAAGCCTGCGCTGTGGGCTGCCGCCGCGGGTGTGGCTGCCGGCGCAGCCGGGATCGCTGCAGGCGAACTGACCGCCGGCCTCTTGAGCCCTTTGGTTTCGCCCGTCACGGCCCTTGGCGGAGCGGTAATCGACGCCGTGCCGCCAGGGGTCAAAGACTTGGCAGTGCAGCTATTCGGTACCGCCGACAAGATCGTGTTGGTCGCTTGCATCGTGGGCGTGGCAGGAATTCTTGCAGCGCTCGCCGGTATCTTGGAGCGTCGCCGCAATGGCTGGGGCCTGGCCCTCGCCGGACTGGCGGGTGTCGCAGGGCTGACTGCCGTCGTGACCCGGGCCCAGGCCAGTCCCCAGGCAGCGCTTGCGCCGATTGTTGCCGCGGTACTCACCATGGTGCTGCTGCGAAACCTCGTGCGTCGGCTGGCAACCTGGGCTCCGTCGGAAGAAACCCCCGGCCGTGAGGAAGCGCCACTGGCTCGGCGGAGCTTCCTGAACGCCTTGGCTGGAACTTCCCTTGCCGCCGTCGTAGCCGGAACGGTGACCACCGTCCTTACCCGGGCCACAGCGGTGGCTTCAGGCTTCCGGGGCTCCATGACGCTCCCGGAACCCGCCACACCGCTGCAAACCATCCCGGCCGGCGCGTCCCTGTCCGTGGATGGCATCAGCCCTTTGGTTACACCAAATGCCGATTTCTATAGGATCGACACAGCATTGACCGTCCCGGCCATCGACCCGCCTGCTTGGAAACTGAGAGTCACTGGAATGGTGGAACGCGAGGTTGAAATCGACTTTGCTACCCTCCTCGCCAAGCCCATGACAGAACGCCATGTCACTATCGCCTGCGTGTCCAACAACGTCGGTGGTGACCTCATCGGCAACGCCCTATGGCTGGGTTGGCCCGTGAGAGAACTATTGGCAATGGCAGGGCCCAAAGCCGGTGCTGACATGGTCCTGTCCACCAGTAACGACGGCTGGACGGCCAGCACTCCCTTGGAGGCCCTCACCGACGACCGTGATGCGCTCCTGGCCGTCGGCATGAACGGTGAACCGCTTCCGCTGGAACATGGCTTCCCGGTGCGGATGATTGTGCCGGGACTCTACGGCTTTGTTTCTGCCACCAAATGGTTAACCGAACTGAAAGTCACACGTTTTTCCGACGACACCGCGTACTGGACGACTCGGGGTTGGAGCGATCACGGACCCATCAAGACGCAATCGCGCATCGATGTCCCCCGCAACGGCCGAAGCGTCCAAGCAGGCAGGGTCCAATTCGGCGGCGTGGCGTGGGCCCAGCACAGGGGCATCAACGGCGTAGAGCTTCGCGTCAATCGCGGACCATGGCAGCAGGCTGCGCTGGCCGGCGCGATCTCCACCGACACTTGGTACCAGTGGCAATGCGGCATCGACCTGACGCCAGGTGAGTACGAAGTGCAGGTCCGGGCCACCGATTCCAAAGGTGAACCGCAAACTGAAGACAAGGCACCAGTAGCTCCCGATGGCGCCACGGGCTATCACACCATCAACGTCAAGGTGGGCTGAGGCCCTAGTCTGGGTACGTCCGGAGAATTTCCCGGAAGCCAGCGTGTCCACCCAGGAGGATGTCCGTGCCCAGATCTGTTGCAGTCCACCGCCAGGCAGTGGTGGAACTGCTCACCGACGTTTCTGCAGGCAAGGGCAACATCACCCTGCCACTGCTTGAGGCGCTTGGTAAAGCGCTCGCCGTCGATGTCTACGCGCCGCTCTCCTTGCCCCCGTTCGCCAATTCCCAAATGGACGGTTTCGCCGTCCGCTCAGCAGATATTCCCGACGGCGGTGCGGAGCTCAAGGTAGCGGAGCCGGTTCCTGCAGGCGCGGCGCCGGAAGCACTGAAGCCCGGCTTTGCCGCCCCCATCATGACCGGGGCCATGATCCCCGACGGGGCCGACGCCGTCGTGCCCATTGAAAAGGCGAGGCCAAACTTTTTTCCGGACCCTGCCGCAGTGGAGGCTGTCGTGGAACTGCCTCCGGTCGCTCCCGGCACCTACGTGCGGGACAGCGGCAGCGACATCGGGAAGGGCACACTGGCGCTGCCCGCCGGTACCCGGATGGGACCCGCGCAGTTGGGGCTTTTGGCGGCGTTGGGGCTGACAACCGTCGAAGTCCGCGAATCTTGGTGCGTCCTGCTGGTCACCACCGGGGACGAGGTAGTGGAACCGGGGGAAGAACTCACGACCGGCAAGATTTTCGATTCCAACGGAACACTGCTCGAAGCCTCCCTACGACAGGCCGGCTTGGACGTGGTCCGCACTGGAGTATCCGATGACGACCCCTCCAGGCTGCTGGCGGTGCTCCGCCGTCACACCGCGCAAGCGGATAGCCGCGTCGATGTCATTGTTACCACCGGGGGAGTGAGCAAGGGAGCCTATGAAGTGGTCCGGCAAGCCATGGCGAACCATCCGGTGGATTTCCTTCCGGTGGCCATGCAGCCAGGAGGACCGCAGGGATTGGGCACCTTTGACGGTGTTCCGTTCCTTGGCTTTCCGGGAAATCCGGTCAGCTGCCTGGTGTCATTTGAGATGTTTCTCAGGCCGGCCCTTTCGCAGGTACTGGGAACGCCCGCGCCGAGGCCGGTGCTGAAGGCCCGCTTGGCCGAATCCCTGGCCTCGCCGGAAGGCAAACACCAGGTCCGTCGGGGGACCGTGGACGCGGACGGAACGGTCCGGATGGAAGGTGGTGCGGGTTCGCACCTCGTCCATGCTTTGGCCCGGGCGAACGCCCTGGTTCAGATACCCGGCGACGTCACGGAACTCACCGACGGAGACGAAGTGGAAGTATGGATGCTGTGAAGCAAACTCCCGCGACTACAGAACACTCCGGCGGACTGACCCACCTCAGGCAGGACGGCACTGCACAGATGGTGGATGTCTCCGAGAAAGCAGTCACTACCCGTGTTGCAACTGCTACAGCCACTGTCCGCAGCACCCCCAACGTACTGGCCCTCCTTGGTGCCGGCGAATTGCCCAAGGGCGATGCCCTCGCCGTGGCTCGCGTTGCAGGGATCATGGCGGCGAAGAAGACTCCTGAGCTGATTCCGCTGTGCCATCCGTTGCCGATCTCCAAGGTCACAGTCGACTTCGAGCTGGGCACTGACTCGGTTGAAATCCTGGCCACCGTCAAGACCCGGGGTGTGACCGGCGTCGAGATGGAAGCACTGACGGCGGCTTCCGTAGCGGCCTTGAGTGTCTACGACATGATCAAAGCCGTGGACAAGCACGCAGTGCTGACCGATATCCGCGTGCTGGCTAAGAGCGGCGGCAAAAGCGGCGACTGGGACATTTCCAAAGAATCAACCGTAGAGGGGGCCGGCGCATGAGCGCGTGCGAGCCGAACGCTCAGCGGAAGGCCGGAGTCGTCATAGCATCCACCCGTGCAGCCGCAGGCGTGTATGCCGACGAAACGGGTCCGATTATTCTCGATTGGCTCAGCGAGCACGGCTTCGATACCTTCCCCACCATGGTGGTGCCGGACGGTGAGCCGGTTGGTGCTGCCCTGAGGGCCCTCCTGACGCAGGAACCCGCAGTGGTCATCACCAGCGGTGGAACGGGTCTTAGCCCGGATGACCGCACACCCGAAATGACGCTGCCGCTGCTCGAACGTGAGATTCCGGGCATCATGGAGGGAATCCGGCGCGCCGGCGCCGCCAAAACCCCCATGGCCATGCTGAGCCGTGGCCACGCCGGGGCAGCGGGGAAGACGTTCGTCATCAACCTGCCCGGATCCCCGAAGGGCGTCATGGACGGTTTAGCTGTCCTGGACCCTGTGATCGGGCACCTCTGCGAGCAATTGGAAGGAAGCCATGGGCACTGAAACAAACTTTGAGGTGGTCAGCGCTGTCCTTAGCGCCGAACCCATTTCCGTGGACCAAGCCATCAGGGCGGTCGAATCCGATACCGCCGGGGCAGTGGTCAGCTTCAGCGGCGTTGTTCGAAATCACGACGGCGGCAAGGCGGTGGACCGCCTAAGCTACAGCGCGCATCCCACGGCACACCAGGTGATGTCAGATGTCGTTGCGCAGTTGGTCTCCGAGCACTCCGGTGAAGCTGCGCAGCCCGTTCGGATCTGGGCTGCCCACCGGATCGGCATGCTGGAGATCGGTGACCCCGCGCTGGTATGTGCTGTGGCTGCTGCGCACCGCGGCCAGGCGTTCGCTGTGTGCGCTGAGCTCGTGGACCGCGTCAAGGAGCAAGTCCCCATTTGGAAGGAACAGTTCTTCACTGACGGCACCGTGGAGTGGGTTGGAGCAGGGGAGTAGGCCGGAGTAACGGTTCCTGCCGGGCTCCGGCCCGGCGGTAGGGTTAACGGCATGACCGAACAACTTGCTGTTGCAGTGCTGGGCGCCCACGGGCGTATGGGAATTGAAGCCGTTAAGGCTGTTGACGCAGCCGACGACATGACGCTCGTAGCCGCTCTCGGCCGCGGCGATTCCCTGGAGAAACTGCTCGACGCCGGTGCGCAGTACGTTGTCGACCTCACCGTTCCCGACATCACGGAGACCAACGTCCGGTTCGCCGTGGAGCATGGCATCCACGCCGTTGTAGGTACCACTGGTTGGGATGCCCACCGCCTTGATTCCTTGCGGAGCCTCTTGGAGCAAAAGCCGGACACCGGCGTTTTGATCGCCCCGAACTTCGCCCTTGGATCGGTTCTTGCGTCCGCGTTCGCTGCGAAGGCGTCGCAATATTTCGAGTCCGTGGAGATCATCGAACTGCACCACCCCAACAAAGTGGACGCTCCATCCGGCACGGCAGTGCGCACGGCACAGCTGATCGCCGAAGCGCGTCAGGAAGCCGGCGTCCCGGCGAGCCCGGACGCCACGGAAACATCGTTGGACGGTGCCCGGGGCTGCGACGTGGACGGGGTTCGTGTCCACAGCGTTCGCCTCCGCGGCCTGGTGGCTCATCAGGAAGTGCTTTTTGGCGGTCCAGGCGAGCAGCTGACGCTGCGCCATGATTCGTTCGACCGCGCCTCTTTCATGCCCGGCGTCCTGCTGGGGCTTCGGAAAGTTGCAGCCAACCCAGGCCTCACCGTGGGCCTGGACGGCTACTTGGACTTGGGGCTCTAGGACCATGGGGAATTTCTGGACTTCCTTGAAGAAAAACCGCACCAAAATCTGGGTAGGAGCCATTACCCTGCTGTTGGTGCTTTACCTGGTGGTTTCCGTGCAGCGCTCGTTCCTCTTGCTCGCCGACCCTAACCTGGTAGCCAAGGGGATCGGTGCGGCCTACCTGGTCCTGCCCGTGGTTGGAGCCTGGGCACTCATCCGTGAGCTGCTTTTTGGTGCCCGTACCGAGCAGATGGCCAAGGTCCTGGAGGCCGAGGGCGGCTTGCCGGTGGATGACCTTCCGCGCACTCCGGGCGGGCGAATAGTCCGGGCTGCCGCTGACGCCGAGTTTGAGAAGTACCGGGCAGAGGCCGAGGCCGCTCCGGAGGACTGGCGCTCCTGGTTCCGCCTGAGCTGCGCCTACGATGCCTCAGGCGACCGCAAACGTGCCCGTGCCTCCATGCGCGATGCCGTGAAGCTTTTCCGCTCTCAATCCACTGCAGCAGGCCGGTGACTGCCCAGGGTTGATGCGGTGTGGGCGACCCATTCCAGTGGTCCACGGCGTCGTAGAACGGCGAAACAGACGCCAATCACAATCGCAGTAAGTGCTTGGGCCCAGTACATGCCTTCGTCCGTCCACCCCGAGGGCAACGGCTGGTTGGTGAACCCGGACACTACCCAGACATGGGCTGAGTAGAGGCTCAACGTCATGGCCCCGGGCCCGCTCAGCAGGATCAGGAAGTTGACCTTGATCCGCTCCGCCAGGGTGCCGAGCAGCAGGAACAAGCCGACCACAGCCGCAGCCACGCCACCACTATGCAGCAGGTCCAGGCTGGTCCCGGCATGCGGGGCTGCCGTCGCCAGCCACCACCAGGAACCGGTCTGTTCCAGGCCGGTGACATTGACCTCAAGCATGCTCTCCAAGGGGTAGCCCCTGGTGACCGGGAGGGCCGACAATGCAGCCCGCCCTCCCCACGCCTCCATGGCCAGGATCCCGACGACCTTTGCCAAGCCGGCCACCGCTATTCCGCAAGTGAGCAACAGAACCTGAACCCTCGCCGTCGTCAGCGCCAACCGTCCGATCACCAATCCGATCAGCAGGTACGAGATCCACTGGAAGACGGGATAATACCCGGTGAAGAAGAGGTCGGCGACGAGGCGTCCAGGCGTCCCGAAATCCTCCCAGTTGGGGTTGTGACCCAATGTCAGGGGAGGGTTCGCTTCCAGTAGTAGAGGCCGTACCAGATACGCCAACAACGGGGACAGCAGGACCCAGCCAAGCGCCCAACAGCAGAGCGCCTTGAGCCGGAGTCCAAGGAACGGCAGGATGCACAGGAACAGGACGGCGTAGTGAACCAGGATGATGGCGACGTTGACGTCCAGGCCGCCCAGCATGAGCCCGACGACGGCGATCACCAAGGCGCGCATGGCAACACCACCTCGTGCCGCCCACAGTTCCGTGCCGTTCCTGGGCTCCTGCTTGCCTGTGCTTAGCGCCAGCCCAATACCGGCAAGCACGGCGAAAAGGGCGGCGGATCGGCCTGAGAACATCAGCCCCACAAACGTTGGCTCCCATTGTGGGGAAGGTCCGAACGTCGGCATCACGTGAGTGGCCATCATTCCCAACAATGCCGTACCCCTGGCAGCATCTATCCCGGTAAGCCGGGAGGAGATCGGTCGGCCGCCGGGTGCTTTTCGCATCGGGGCCGTCTCTTGCGAAGTCATGCAGCGATCGTCTCATAAGGCTCTGTGCGGCAACTGTGATGTGACACAAACCCCTTGAATTCGAATATATGTTCGAATAGCATTGCCGCATGAACGATGTTCCAAAGCCGCCGGAAGGCCTTCAAGGACCCATGAAAGCGATGAGCCCCGGCGTCGTCGATTTCCTGTTCAGGCAGCTCGTGGCCGGCGAGCCTCCGGAAGACACTCAGTGGCGCCGCGAAGGTACTGCCCTGGCTGAGCAGATTCCGGGAGCCGAGCTGGCCCGCCGGTTATCCGAGACGGACTTGGCATCGTTGACGCCCCTTGAACTCTTCGAATACGTCCGGGCCTCGCAGCGTCTAGTGGCGTGGGCGGAGCAACTCAAGGACCGGGCTGTGGCGCGCTACTGTGCTGAGGAACCAGCGGCGGCCCCGAAACCCGCGTGATATCCGCCGAACCCGCGTGATAACCGCCGAATAGGATGGCGGGGTGAGTAATCCACCGCAAACGGCCCAGCGTCCCGCCTCCCGCCCCCAGCCAGTTCAAGGAACGCCGACCTCGGACACGCTGCTGGTTGCTGTCGTGCAGTACGAAGCACTCCATGCTGAGTGCGTGGGGGAGGCCGTGGCCGTAAACGTGGCGGCCCATATTGAGCTCGTGGAGCGTGCCCATGCGGATGGAGCGCGCTTGGTGCTGTTTCCCGAGCTCTCGCTAACGGGATACGAACTGACTGCGCTTGCCGCGGCCGGCTCCCCAGGCCGTCCAAGTCCATGGCTGGCCGAACAGGATGCAAGGTTACGGCCACTTCAGGAAGCTTGCGCCCGAACCAAAACAACGGTCGTCGCCGGGGTTGCTTGGCGGGAGGCAGACTTCACGCCCCGATTGGCCTCGCTGGTTATCGGCCCGGACGGGACCATGCGGCCCGTCTTCAAGACTCATCTGCATGGAGCTGAGCGCGAGCTGTTCGTCCCCGGATCGGGACCCGGAATGGTCATGGTTGACGGGTGGAGGATCGCGCTCGCAATCTGCGCTGACGCGGCCCATCCCACTCACGCTGCGGCCGCGGCCGCGGCCGAGGCGGACGTTTATGCAGTTTCCGCCCTGTATACCCGTGGTGAGGAACTTCGTCTTGGACTTCATATGGGTGCCCGATCAATGGACCACAGGATGTTTGGGCTCCTGGCGAACCTGGGGGGAGAAACCCCGCTGGGCACATCGTGCGGGCTCAGCGGCACGTGGGGTCCGGATGGTGCGTCGGCTGTCCAAGTGAAAGGCGTCGGCACGGAGATTACTGCGGCAACGTTGGAGCGGTCCCGCCTTGACTGGTACAGGTCCACCACCGGTGAATGAGGACCATCACGCGGGGCCCATTCTTCCAACAAGCCTCTCACAGGGTAACGTTTTTCGTATGTCTGACTTGCGCGCCTCCGTTCCCGCCCTTGGTACCCTGCTGACCGCCATGGTCACCCCGTTCACTGAGGACGGCAAGGTGGACTATGACCAGGCTGCGGCGCTGGCGGAAAAGCTCGTTCAGGACGGTTGCGACGGACTCGTGGTCACCGGTACCACTGGAGAGACCTCAACCCTCACGGACGATGAGAACCTCGGCATGTTTCGGGCTGTCAAAGAGGCCGTTGGCGGCAAGGCCGCCATCATTGCCGGGACCGGCACCAACGACACCGCCCACTCCGTGCACCTCTCCCAGCGCGCGGCAGAACTGGGCGTCGATGGTCTCCTGATCGTCACCCCGTACTACAACAAGCCCAGCCAGGCAGGCGTTCGCGCGCACTTCGAGACGATTGCGTCGGCCACGGACCTGCCCGTTATGCTCTACGACATCCCGGGCCGTTCCTCCATTGCGATCGCTCCCGAGACCATGGTTGCGCTTGCGAAACACCAGAACATCGTGGCCGTCAAGGACGCCAAAGCGGACTTCGCTGCCGCAACGCGGGTCATGGCTGAGACGGACCTGCTCTTCTACTCCGGTGATGACGGATTGACGCTGCAGTGGATGGCGCTGGGCGCCGTCGGCCTGGTGGGCGTTACCACCCACGTCGCAACACGCCGCTTCCGTGAGCTTATCGACGCCGTCAACGCCAGCGACCTCACCAAGGCAAGGGCCATCAACTTTGAACTGGAACCCGTCATTCGCGCAACCATGACGCGGGTCCAAGGCGCTGTAGCCGCCAAGCAGATTCTCAAGTGGCAGGGAGTCCTGCCCAACTCGGTTGTCCGTTTGCCCCTCGTGGAGCCGGACGCGGCCGAGATCGAAATCATCCGCGGGGATTTGGCAGAAGCCGGAATGGACTTCGACGTCCAGGACGGTTCCGCCGGAAAGTAGCAAAACATGACCCAAACCGCCCTTCCCGGACTGGTTACTCCGCCGAAACTGCCGAAAGGCACGCTGCGGATTGTCCCGCTCGGTGGACTGGGAGAGATTGGCCGCAACATGGCGGTCTTCGAAATCGACGGCAAACTGCTGGTGGTTGACTGTGGCGTGCTCTTCCCCGAGGAGACCCAGCCCGGCGTTGACTTGATCCTGCCTGATTTCTCCTACATTGAGGACCGCCTGCAGGACATCGTCGGCGTCGTGTTGACCCACGGCCACGAGGACCACATTGGCGCTGTGCCCTACCTCCTGCGCCTTAAGGCTGACATTCCCCTGATCGGATCCCAGCTGACCCTGGCCCTGGTGGAAGCCAAGCTTCAGGAACACCGGATCAAGCCGTACACGCTGACCGTGACGGAGGGGCAGGTGGAGCAGTTCGGCCCCTTCGAGTGCGAGTTCGTTGCAGTCAACCATTCCATTCCGGATGCGTTGGCCGTCTTCATCCGCACAGAGGGTGGAAATGTCCTTCACACAGGCGACTTCAAGATGGATCAGCTGCCGCTTGACGGCCGTATCACGGACCTCCGGCACTTCGCCCGCTTGGGTGAAGAAGGCGTGGACCTGTTCATGGCAGACTCCACCAACGCGGACGTACCGGGCTTCACCACTGCCGAGAAGGAAATCGGCCCCACCTTGGATCGATTGTTCGGACAGGCCAGGAAGCGCATCATCGTGGCTTCCTTCTCGTCACACGTGCACCGCGTCCAGCAGGTTCTGGATGCGGCAGCCAAGCATGGCCGCAAGGTGGCATTCGTTGGCCGTTCCATGGTCCGCAACATGGCCATCGCAGCCAAGCTCGGGTACCTCGATGTCCCCGAAGGCATCCTGGTGGATATCAAGAACATCGATAACATGCCGGATGACCGCGTGGTCCTTATGTCCACCGGTTCGCAGGGTGAGCCTATGGCTGCACTTTCCCGCATGGCCAACGGTGACCACCGTGTGATCGTGGGCAAGGGCGATACCGTGATCCTTGCCTCCAGCCTCATCCCGGGCAACGAGAACGCCGTTTTCCGTATCATCAACGGCCTGCTCAAGCTCGGTGCCGATGTGATCCACAAGGGCACTGCAAAGGTCCACGTGTCCGGGCACGCAGCGGCCGGTGAACTGCTCTATTGCTACAACATCCTCGAGCCCCTGAACGCGATGCCCGTCCACGGCGAAACCCGCCATCTGATTGCCAATGGCAACATCGCGCTCGAATCGGGCGTTCCGTCCGAGGGCATCATCCTGAGCGACAACGGCACAGTTATCGACCTCAAGGACCACAAAGCGAATGTGGTCGGCCAGGTGGAAGTCGGTTTCGTCTACGTCGACGGTTCCAGCGTGGGCGAAATCACCGATGCCGACCTCAAGGATCGTCGCGTCCTGGGGGATGAGGGCTTCATTTCCGTCATTACGGTCATCAGCCGCACCACCGGCAAGATCGTGTCCGGCCCGGAGATCCACGCCCGTGGTGTGGCCGAGGATGACTCCGTCTTTGACGAGATCATTCCCAAGATCAACGCCGCGCTCGAAGAAGCTGTTCTTAACCACACTGATCACACCAACCACCAGTTGCAGCAGGTGGTCCGCAGGATTATCGGCACGTGGGTGAACCGCAAGCTTCGCCGCCGTCCCATGATCATCCCGGTAGTCCTGGAAGCGTAGCCAGCCAGCAACATGCATGCCCAAGGGGGCCTGAAATCCGCGGATTTCGGGCCCCCTTGGGGTAGCGTGGCACTTATGGCGACCCGTACTACCTCCACGCCACGAGGCAGCTCCAGCAGTAAGTCCGGCGGCACAGGCCGGAGCACAGCCGCATCCAAAACCAGCGGAGCTGCTTCGAAAAGCAGCGCAGCCGCGACCAAGAGCGGGCGTGGCAGCACTGCCCGTACCAAGCAAACGGCCGCCGTCGAGCCCCAGGCTCCTCTGCCGCTGCGGATGCTCTCAGGTTTCTGGCAGGGGATCGGCCATGTGGTAGGCGCCGGGGTCCGGCGAATCGGTTATGACGTCAGCGATCTCCACCCCGACGATCGCCGGGATGGTGCAGCCCTGTTCAATTTGGTGTTGGGCATCGCGATCGCCACCTTCGCCTGGTGGGGTCTGACCGGGTGGCTCCCGGACATGGTTTACAGCGTGGTCAACGGCACGTTCGGTTGGATGTCCCTGATCCTGCCCTTCATGCTGTTCGTCTGTGCTTTCCGGCTTTTCCGAAAGCCACAGGACGGCCGTGGGAACAACCGCGTGGGCATCGGCTTCATGATCATGACCCTGGCCGGTTCGGGCCTGGCCCACGTCATTGGTGGCCTCCCCACCGTTGCAGAAGGCTTCGACGGCCTGCGCAAGGCCGGTGGAATGCTGGGCTTCCTCGCAGCCGCACCTCTGGCCGCAATCCACGTGGCTGTCCCCGTAGTCCTCTATGGGCTTTTGGCGTTCGTGTCCGTGTTGATCGTCACGGCCACGCCGTTTGGTGCCATTCCGTCCCGGATCAGGGGTGCCTATGAACACCTTATGGGCGTTGACCTTATGGACGAGTCCGGCAAGGACGCCCACGACCGCAGCTACCTTTATGAAAACGACGCTGCCGCCAAGCCCGGGAAGAAGAAGCGTATGCGCTTCTTTGGCAAGGATGAGGAAACAGATACGAGCCTGGAGGGTTATGTCGGGGACGAAGCCTTCGAGCATGCAATAGTTGACGACGACGAAACTCCAGGTGCGTCCGCACCGCGCGTTCCGCCGGGTGTACGTCGTCCAACGCAGGCAGAGATCGCCGTCGGGAAGATCAAGGCCGCCCAAGGCCTGGGCGCCACGCCAGGGATCGAGAACCCCACCGAAGCCATTCCGATTCTTACTCCGGAGATGACCGAACCTGCGGCTCCCGTAGCCCAGGTTCCGGCGAAGCCTGCAGGGGCGCCCCTCCCACAGACGCCCATCCCGCAGCGCACGGAGCAACTGTCCCTGGCAGGCGATGTCACCTACACCCTGCCGGCATCGGACTACCTGACGCCCGGATCCATTCCGAAGGAGCGCACGGAAGCCAATGACGCCGTCGTCGCCGCACTGACGGACACCCTCACGCAGTTCAATGTCGAGGCAGCTGTGACGGGCTTCAGCCGCGGTCCCACTGTGACCCGCTATGAGATCGAGTTGTCTCCGGGCACCAAGGTGGAGCGCGTCACCGCCCTGTCCAAGAACATCTCTTACGCTGTGGCGTCCAGTGATGTCCGCATCCTGAGCCCGATTCCCGGCAAGTCCGCCATCGGCATCGAGATTCCCAACACAGACCGCGAGACCGTGTCGCTGGGCGATGTGCTGCGCAGCCAGAACGCACGCCGGACCGACCACCCGATGGTCATGGGTGTCGGCAAGGACGTTGAGGGTGGCTACGTGGTGGCCAACCTCGCCAAGATGCCCCACTTGCTCGTCGCCGGTGCCACCGGTGCTGGTAAGTCGAGCTTCGTGAACTCCATGATCACCTCCATCCTCATGCGCGCCACACCGGATGAAGTGCGCATGGTCATGGTGGACCCCAAACGCGTGGAACTCACGGCTTACGAGGGCGTGCCGCACCTCATTACGCCCATCATCACCAACCCCAAGAAGGCCGCCGAAGCCTTGCAATGGGTGGTTCGCGAGATGGATGCCCGCTACGACGACCTCGCAAACTACGGCTATAAGCACATCGACGACTTCAACAAAGCGGTCAGGGCAGGCAAGGTTGTCCCGCCGGTGGATTCCAAGCGTGTCATGAAGCCTTACCCGTACCTGCTGGTGATCGTTGACGAGCTCGCCGACCTCATGATGGTGGCCCCGCGGGATGTTGAAGACTCGATTGTCCGCATCACCCAGCTGGCACGTGCCGCCGGCATCCACCTTGTACTTGCAACGCAGCGCCCGTCCGTGGACGTTGTGACCGGTCTGATCAAGGCGAACGTCCCGTCCCGTATGGCGTTTGCTACGTCTTCCGTAACTGACTCCCGTGTTGTGCTGGACCAGCCTGGCGCTGAAAAGCTCATTGGACAGGGTGACGCCCTGTTCCTTCCGATGGGTGCTTCCAAGGCCATGCGTGTCCAAGGTGCCTGGGTTACCGAATCCGAGATCCATAAGGTCGTGGAGCACGTCAAGGGACAGCTGCAGGCCGTCTACCGCGACGACGTCGCTGCCGAGGCACCCAAGAAGCAGATCGACGACGACATTGGAGATGACCTCGAGGTCCTGCTCCAGGCAACAGAGCTTGTGGTGACCACGCAGTTCGGCTCAACGTCCATGCTCCAGCGAAAGCTTCGTGTGGGATTCGCCAAGGCCGGCCGCCTTATGGACCTCCTCGAGTCCCGTGGTGTTGTTGGTCCTTCGGAGGGCTCCAAGGCGCGCGACGTCCTGGTCAAGCCCGATGACCTCGCCGCGGTGCTTGCCGCGATGAAGGGCCAGGAGTCACCCGCGGCGCCCGACGCGCACACGGCAGCCCTGAGCGACAACGCGAACTCGAACATCGCCGTCGGAGGTTATGCCGAAGACCTTGTCCAGGCGGACCTGGACAACCGGACGCAGGCCATCGAATACTACGACGGCGCTGACGGCCCGACCGACGATGAAGAGGGCGGAGAGGACGCCTGGTCGCTCACGGGAAGGTAGCCCAAAGAAGGTAGCCTTGTGGGGTGACTACAGCCGAGGGTGATAACGCGACTTCCAACAGCTCCGACGTCTGGAACCTGCCCAACATCCTGACGATGCTCCGCATCGTTCTGGTTCCGTTCTTCGTATGGTTCCTTGTGGCCGACGACGGCGAGTACGGGATCTGGCGCTGGGCGGCTGTTGTCGCCTTCGCGGTGGCCATCTATACGGACAAGCTCGACGGCGACATCGCCAGGGCGCGTGGCCTGATCACCAACTTCGGCAAGATTGCCGATCCCATCGCCGACAAGCTGCTTATCGGTTCCGCGCTGGTTCTCCTATCCATCCTGGGAGAGTTGCCCTGGTGGGTCACCATCCTCATCCTGGTGCGGGAGTGGGGGATTACCGCTCTTCGGTTCGTCGTTATCAAGTACGGCGTCATGCCGGCTTCCCGCGGTGGCAAGCTGAAGACAGTAATTCAGACCGTGGCCATATTCCTCTACATCCTGCCGCTGAAGGCGATCGCTCCCTGGCTGGGCGACGTCGCCTTCTGGGTGATGATGGTGGCGCTGGCCATCACCTTGTGGACCGGCGTCGAATATGTCATCCAAGCGCTGAAGCTTCGCGCGGCCGGGCGGCGTGCATGACGCTGAATGACGGCGCTTCCGCCGCTGCGCAAACGGCGACGGCGGCAGTAGCTATTGCCATCGGTAACAAGCTCACTGTGGCTACAGCCGAGTCACTGACAGCCGGGATGGTGGCGGCAACGCTGGCCAACACAGCGGGAGCATCAGGGATGCTGCAAGGCGGCGTGATTGCCTACCAGAACTCAGTGAAGGCCGGTGTGCTGGGAGTTCCGCAGGAACTACTTGCGGACGTCGGCTCAGTGGACGGGCAGGTGGCCGAGGCAATGGCCGACGGCGCCCGGCGCGTCTGCGGCGCCGATCTCGGGATTTCCACCACGGGTGTGGCGGGACCCGAGCCGCACGACGGCAAAGCAGTAGGAACCGTGTTCATCGGAATAGCCGGCAGATCCGGAACCGAATCGTTTAAGTACAGTTTTTCGGGGGACAGGCAGTCCATCAGGGAGCAGGCCTGTGAGGCCGCCTTGGCGCGTCTGCTTGCTGCACTGAGTGACGTTGGTTACCGTTCGTAAAGTAGTCGGGAACAAAAACTGATTGCCAATAGTTGTGTCATTGTGTCGCTTCGGAAGAGCCGGGGCGCCTAGGATGTAAAAACCAACCCGGTCCGCCAGCCAGCGAACCGGATGAATGAGGGAGCAAGGCGATACAGATGGTAAAGCAGCCCGTATCCGTGAACGGCGTTGTCCGCTGGAAGGATGTGGGCTTGGCTGATCAGGCACAGAGCGAACAGAAGGAGCGCAAAATGGTTGTACTACGCCACGAGATCGGTGATGTACTGCGCGATGTCCGCCAGCGTCAGGGCCGTACCCTCCGCGAGGTTTCGCACAGCGCCCGCGTCTCACTTGGTTACTTGAGTGAAGTTGAACGCGGCCAGAAGGAGGCTTCTTCCGAGCTCCTGTCCTCTATCTGCACAGCCCTGGATGTTCCGTTGTCCCACATGCTTCGCGAAGTCAGCGACCGCGTGGCCGTCGCAGAAGGTGTTGCAGTTCCGGACACCGTTCCGCAGGAATTCTCCCAGCGTTACGGTCGCGATCTGGACCTCACGGATGATTTCCCGCAAGGAATGCTCTCCGGAGCCCGGTAAGCGTTCCAGCAAACCATGGAAAAGGTCCCCAGCCTCAGGCTGGGGACCTTTTTCGTTGAATTTGGGGTGTCAGTTGCGGAGGGTGCTGCTCAAACGGCTGCGGGCTTGTCCTCGACGTCGATCTCCGGTTCCTTCACGTTGAGCACGCCGTCCCCGTAAATGGCGTTGAGGCGGCCCATGTAGTCAGCAAGCGTCTGGACATCCTCGAGGGGCCATTCGCCGAGCCGTTCACGGAAGACCTGCCTGCGGGCATCTTGAACCTGGTGCATCTTCTCTTCGCCCTTTTCCGTCAAACGGATGGACTGCGCCCTGCCGTCCTGGGGATCGGCTTCCTTGTAGACGAGGCCGATGCTTTCCAGGAAGGCAATCTGGCGGCTCACGGAAGGCTTGCCCACTCCGATGCAGGTGGCGAGGTCGGTGAGTCGGATGGGACCTTCCCTGCGGATGACCGTGAGGAGCCCATAGGCGGCCGGTTCCATGTCCGGATGCACCTGGCGTGACAACTGATGCGAGATGGAACGGGCGCGCCGCCAGAGCAGGCTCAGCTGGTGTTCCACCTGCTGGAGGGCGTCGTCCGCGGCGTCGCCTGGCACGGCCGGACCTGGCGTGCTCTGGAGAGGATTGCTCATGGCAACCATTCTAGAGTCCGGCGCCATGAGAGACTCTATCCGTGAGGGCAAGTGACTTTTGGCGATTAATGGACGACGAATTCGGGGCAGGCTACTCCCGGGTCCTGGCCAACTCCCTGGTACTCGCCGGCGTTGGCGGGCGAACTGCCGTAGAGGCTTTGGCCTCCGGTCACCAGCCCCGCGAAGTCTGGTTGGCCGTGTGCGAGGTCCAGGACGTTCCCCCCGAACGCAGGCTGGGCAGGGACATCAAGCCGGCTTCCAACTGAACTCCGGCACGCGATGCGAACTGCCGTCCGAGGGGGGACACGCCGGAACATTGTTCGAATATCTGTTCGGATGGGGATATGCTCCTGTGAGAGGAAAATTGATCTCGAAAGACGCATTCCAGAGCTTCCGGCAGCCCGGGTTATCCACATAGCCGGTGCCGGCTACTAAAAATGTCAGAGCACCGTAATAGCGTCAGACATGACAGGAAAGCGGCCTTTCGGGCCACTCCACAGCGAGAAAGCATCAGAGGTGTGAACCATGGCGGCAACCCCGGATCGTGAAAAGGCGCTCGAAGCAGCGCTTGCCCAGATCGACAAGCAGTTCGGCAAAGGCTCCATCATGCGCCTGGGTGATGACACCCGCGCCCCGATTGAGGTCATTCCGACCGGCTCCATTGCATTGGATGTAGCCCTTGGCATTGGCGGCCTGCCCCGGGGGCGCGTGGTGGAAATCTATGGTCCGGAATCCTCGGGTAAGACCACCGTGGCCCTTCATGCTGTTGCCAACGCACAGCGCGCAGGTGGCATCGCAGCGTTCATTGACGCCGAGCATGCACTTGACCCGGACTACGCCGCCAAGCTTGGCGTGGACACGGATGCACTCTTGGTTTCCCAGCCGGACACCGGTGAGCAGGCATTGGAGATCATGGACATGCTGGTGGGCTCCGGCTCGCTGGACATCGTGGTCATTGACTCCGTAGCCGCCTTGGTACCCCGCGCCGAAATCGAAGGCGAAATGGGCGACTCCCACGTTGGCCTCCAGGCTCGACTCATGAGCCAGGCCCTGCGTAAGATCACGGGCCGCCTGAGTCAAACCAAGACCACCGCCATCTTCATCAACCAGTTGCGTGAAAAGATCGGTGTTTTCTTCGGATCCCCGGAAACAACCACCGGTGGTAAGGCCTTGAAGTTCTACGCCTCAGTGCGTATCGACGTTCGTCGCATCCAGACCCTCAAGGAAGGTGCTGACTCCGTCGGTAACCGCACCAAGGCAAAGATCGTCAAGAACAAGATGGCTCCGCCCTTCAAGATCGCCGAGTTCGACATCATCTACGGTCAGGGCATCTCCCGTGAGGGAGGCATCATTGACATGGGTGTGGAGCACGGCATCATCAAGAAGTCGGGCTCGTGGTTCACGTATGACGGCGATCAGCTGGGCCAGGGCATGGAGAACTCGCGTCGATTCCTGCGTGACAACCCTGAGCTCGCCCAGGAACTGGAGCGCCTCATCAAGGAAAAGCTTGGCGTGGGCGTTGTAAAAACTGAAGAAGATTCCCCGAAGCTGAAGGCCGTTGACGGCTAGGAGAGGGCCGGAGCCGGATTCTTCCGTTGCGGCCGATCCCGAACCTGATCCCGAATCCGTGGCGCGTGCCATCGTCCTGAGGCAGTTGACGATGGCGCCGCGGAGCCGGCTGCAACTGTCCCGGAAACTCGCTGAACGGAACGTTCCCGAGCACGTGGCGGAGGCAGTTCTGGACCGCTTCGAAGAAGTTCAGTTGATCGATGATGCTGAGTTCGCCAGGATGTGGGTCCGCAGCCGTTCGCAGAGCAAGAAGCTTGCCAAAGGCGCCATTCGTCGGGAACTGGCAGACAAAGGCATAGAGCTGGATACGGCAGAGGAAGCCCTGTCGCAACTCAGCGACCAGGACGAGGAATCGGCTGCCCGGGAGCTCGTTCAGCGCAAACTGCGGCCCAGCATGGATCTGTCAGATCGGGCCGAGCGGGACAAGTACACCCGCCGGCTTGCATCAATGTTGGCCCGCAAGGGGTACGCCCCCTCCATGGCGTTCAGGATCGTCGGTGAGGTGCTGGCAGAAGCCGGTACCCTTGAGTAGTGAGTTTGACCATTCCCTCCCCAACAGCTGCCGCCACTCCTTCTGCCGAGCCCAGGACCTATCAGGTTCGTACTTTCGGCTGCCAGATGAACGTCCATGATTCAGAGCGCATGGCGGGACTCCTCGAAGAAGCCGGTTATGTGGCCGCTGAAGGTGAAGTGGCCGACGTCGTGGTCTTCAATACATGCGCTGTGCGGGAGAACGCAGACAACAAACTCTATGGAAACCTTGGCCAGCTTCGGCAGGTCAAGGAAGCAAACCCCGGAATGCAGATTGCTGTTGGCGGCTGCCTGGCCCAGAAGGACCGGGAAACCATTGTGAAGAAGGCGCCGTGGGTGGACGCCGTGTTTGGAACGCACAACGTGGGAGCCCTCCCGGCCCTGCTGAACCGCGCCCGGCACAACAATGAGGCGCAACTCGAGATTCTCGAATCCTTGGATGTGTTCCCGTCAACGCTCCCCACCAAGCGTGACTCTGTGTATGCAGGTTGGGTGTCAATCTCCGTGGGTTGCAACAACACCTGCACGTTCTGCATCGTGCCCTCGCTTCGTGGCAAGGAGAAAGACCGGCGTCCCGGCGAAATTCTGGCGGAAATTCAGGCTCTCGTGGATGACGGTGCTGTGGAAGTCACGTTGCTTGGCCAGAACGTGAATTCCTACGGTGTGGAATTTGGTGATCGCCAGGCGTTCTCCAAACTCCTCCGCGCATGCGGTGAAATCGAAGGCCTGGAACGTGTTCGTTTCACCAGCCCCCACCCCGCAGCATTTACGGATGATGTCATTGACGCCATGGCCGAAACACACAACGCCATGCCCCAGTTGCATATGCCACTGCAGTCCGGCTCGGACAAGGTACTGAAAGACATGCGCCGTTCGTACCGTTCCAGCAAATTCCTGGGAATTCTGGACAAAGTGCGGGAACGCATCCCGCATGCTGCCATCACAACCGACATCATCGTCGGCTTCCCCGGTGAAACCGAGGAAGACTTCCAGGCGACCCTGGATGTCGTGGAGAAGTCGCGGTTTGCCTCCGCCTTCACGTTCCAGTACTCCAAGCGGCCCGGCACGCCGGCTGCAGACCTTCCAGAGCAGCTCCCCAAGGCCGTGGTGCAGGAGCGCTACGAACGCCTCACGGCGCTGCAGGACCGTATTGCCGCAGAAGAGAACGCCAAGCAGCTGGGGCGGAAAGTTGAAGTCCTGGTTACAGCGCAGTCAGGGCGGAAAGCCGGCGAAACACACCGGTTGTCCGGCCGTTCGAAGGACCAAAGGCTGGTGCACTTCTCCTTGCCGGCCGGAGCTGAGACCCCGCGGCCGGGTGACTTCGTCACCGTGACCATTACCGCGGCCGCTGCCTTCCATCTTGTAGCTGACCCGGCAACAACAGAGGATTACCTCTTGCGCCGCTCCCGTGCAGGCGATGCCTGGGATCGCTCGCAGGCTGATTCGTGCGGGGTCCCGGCTGCAGGATCGGCGTCGGGCAAGACGGGCGTGTTGTTGGGCATGCCGGCCTTGCCGGTTCGCCGCGCCTAGTCCGTGAGCCAGGACCGCATGTCGTTTGCCAGTTCGGAACCTCCTCAGCCTGTCATCGCCGTTGTTGGTCCCACGGGTTCCGGTAAGTCGGATCTGGGCGTCAACCTCGCTCTGGCCCTGAACGGCGAGGTGATCAACGCCGACGCCTTGCAGTTCTACCGTGGCATGGATATTGGTACTGCCAAGATCACAGTGGAAGAGCGCAGGGGTGTGCCACACCATTTACTGGACACCATGGACGTCACGCAGGAAGCCAGCGTGGCCGACTTCCAAAGTGAATGCCGCGCAGCCATCCATGACATCCATTCACGGGGAAAGCGCGCCATCCTTGTGGGCGGATCCGGGCTGTATGTGCGGGCGGCACTGGATGTGCTGGAATTCCCGGGTACTGATCCGGTGCTCCGCAGTCAGTTGGAAGAAGAATGCGAAACCAACGGGCTTGCGCCGTTGCGAGCCCGCCTCGAGGAAGTCGATCCCGTCTCGGCTGCCCGCCTTGGAGACGCACGACGCGTAATCCGGGCTTTGGAAGTGCACGGGCTCACTGGCCGCCCTTTCAGCTCATTCATGCCTCAGCGAGAGTATTTTCAGCCGGCACTCCAGATCGGCATGGAGGTTGATCGAGAGCAACTGCGGGAACGTCTGGCACTGAGGGTGCATCGGATGGTAGATGCAGGGCTCCAGCAGGAAGTCGAACGACTCGACGCCGTCGGTTTGAGGAGCGGCAAGACAGCTTCGCGCGCTTTGGGATACGCCCAATTCCTGAAGGTGCTGGACGGCGGGATGACTGCGGACGCCGCCGCCGAGGAAACCATCGTGGCAACCAGGCAGTTTGCGCGGCGCCAGCTGACATGGTTCCGGGCGGATCCACGAATCACTTGGCTGGACTGGCAGGATCCGGAGCTTGTGGCTAAGGCAGCCAATGTTGTCAATGCGGCCAGCGCGTCCACGACCTAACCGCTGCAATTTCTGGCCAAAGAGCCGTGGCAGGTAGCCTAGATCCATGGACGAAACCGCCGCAGTTCCCGCCCCGCAGCCCGCAACTGCCGGTGCTCCAGTGCCACTTTCCAGCCTCGCCGGCCTGGAGTTCTCCAAAGGTCACGGAACGGGCAATGATTTTGTCCTCATCGCTGATCCCGGTGACGCCCACGAGATCACGGCCGAGCAGGTCGCGCAGTTGTGCGACCGCCATGTGGGCATCGGGGGTGACGGCCTCATCCGGGCAGTTCCTTCCCGTTTTCTCCCGGAAGGTCGTGTCGCCCTTGAGCAGGATCCCGAAGCCGAGTGGTTCATGGATTATCGCAACGGAGATGGTTCGCTCTCCGAAATGTGCGGCAATGGCGTACGCGTTTTCGTCCATTTCCTGATTGCGGAGAACCTGGTGAACCTGGGGCCCGGTCAGACGCTCACCATCGGCACTCGTGGCGGCGTAAAGAAGGTTGTAAGGACAGTCAACGGTTATGCCGTGGATATGGGCCCATGGGAGTTCATCTTCCCCCAAGAGGCCACCAGCAAGGCCATGGATGCGCTGGTAAGCGCTGACGGCCTGGAAGTGGCAAGGCCCGGTCTGTCAGTCAGTATGGGCAACCCCCACACGGTAGTTGCCCTCGCTGAACTCAGCGAGCTTTCAGCCACACAATTGTTCAAGCCCCCCGTGGTGGATCCCAAGCCCGCAAACGGAACCAATGTTGAGTTCGTGGTTCCCGCCGAGCCCCTGGTGGAGGACGGCGTAGGAACCATCACCATGCGCGTCCACGAGCGCGGCGTGGGGGAGACGCAATCCTGCGGCACAGGCGCGTGCGCCGCCGCCGTCGCGATTCGTCACTGGGCGGGTGATACGGCTCCCAACGACTGGCACGTGAAGGTACCGGGCGGCGTCGTAGGTGTGAAGTTCTTCCCTGGTGCGGGAGGCCGCGAGCATGTTGAACTTAGTGGCCCAGCCGTCATCGTGGCTACTGGGACGCTTTCCTGATACGGATGATCCTGAACGTCTTGGATGTGCTCTCACGGGAGACTGTGTAGGAGCTGTCCAGCTCGGTGGCCAGCCACCGCTGGAGGGAATCGGAGCCCAGGTTCTTCTGGACAACCAACCAGGCGTTACCGCCCGGTGCCAGCCGGGGCAGCCACGTCAGCAGCAGGGCATGCAATTCGTCTTTTCCGATGCGGATGGGCGGGTTGGACCAGATGGTGTCGAACTCGACGGCGGGATCTACCTCGTGCGGGAGGCTGGCAGTGACGTTGGTGAGGCCGAGCGCCGCCGCATTCTCGTTGGTCAGCGTGATGCAACGCTCATTCACATCCACCGCATGGACCTTGGCATGTGGCGCCATCAGACCCAAGGTGAGGGCAATCGGACCCCAGCCGCAGCCGATGTCCAGCAGGTGACCCTTCGGTGACGGCGGCGGAACCTCGGAAAAAAGTACTGCCGTGCCTTTGTCCACGCCGTCGGGACTGAAGATTCCCGACGAGGTCTGCAGCTGGCGCGTGGCTCCTGCGAGTTCCACCGTGAGTGGCTTGCGGGTGAACGGTCCGGCCGGTTGGGCAGTGAAATAGTGTGCAGACTCCATAATTTGCCAGATTAGTTGGCTATCGTCGGCTTGGGAAACCGCCTCCTTCCGCAGCAGGTTTGACAATGGCTGCTAAAGTGGAACGCATGTTCTTGATCTTCGAGTAATCAGCCCACAGACACCGGAGTCATCCGGCGTTTGACGGTACCGCCCGCGACGCAGGCCCGCTTGGCATTTCAGCCCGGCCGGCCTTTCCGCCCGGCAGGTCCCACTGGCTCAGTCCGGCAACTCCAGTATTTGGCGCCGGGCGCTCTGAAGATTCCGCCCCGCACCCTAGTGGACAGCTGTATCCATCCGGCTAAACGCGTAGGGCAGGCAGAGCATCCTCACGTTGGCCAGAGGACCCTCCCCGGGGAGTCATTCACGCCACATTCCAGCAGCCCCTGCCTCCGAAAGGCACCGACTGCCCAGTACACAGGAGGCCCATTTGGCCGATGTCCGTCAGCCCAGCGCGAATAGCGCCCCATCGAGCACGAAACCGCACTATTCTGGAATTGCCGAACAGTCTAAGGAGACCATGACCACCCAGAAGCACTCCGGATCCGATTCCGACGCCCAGGACATGAGTCCTGAACAAATCCAGGCCGTCATCGACCGGATTCTTTCCAAGGATGTACCTGCGCAGGCATCCGACGACAACGACGCCAACGGTGTGTTCGGCAAGGCGCAGGCGATTTCCACGCTGGACCGTGAACACAGTATCTACGACGGCGACCAGGAAGATTTGGCTGAACGCCGTGCCCTTCGCCGTACCGCAGGACTGTCAACCGAACTTGAAGACGTCACTGAGGTCGAATACCGACAGTTGCGCCTGGAACGCGTTGTGCTGGCCGGTCTGTGGACTGAGGGGACTCTCGCGGACGCTGAGAACTCCCTCCGCGAGCTGGCGGCACTTGCAGAGACGGCCGGATCCGAGGTGTTGGACGGTTTGGTTCAGCGCCGGCAGAAGCCGGACCCCGGGACCTTCCTTGGTTCCGGTAAGGCCCAGGAGCTCAAGGACATCGTCGCTGCCACGGGCGCAGATACTGTGGTTGTGGACACTGAGCTCGCGCCCTCGCAGCGACGCGGCCTCGAGGACATTGTGAAAGTCAAGGTAGTTGACCGCACCACGCTGATCCTGGATATCTTTGCCCAGCACGCAAAGAGCCGCGAAGGCAAGGCGCAGGTGGAGCTCGCACAGCTCGAGTACCTGCTCCCGAGGCTTCGCGGTTGGGGCGACTCCATGTCCCGCCAGGCCGGTGGCCAGGTGGGTGGAGCAGGCGCTGGAATGGGTTCGCGTGGTCCTGGTGAAACCAAGATCGAACTTGATAGGCGCCGAATCCGCACCCGCATGGCCAAGTTGCGTCGCGAAATCGCCGCGATGAAGCCTGCGCGTGAGACCAAGCGTGCCAACCGCCGTCGTAATGCGGTTCCGTCAGTTGCCATCGCCGGGTACACGAACGCTGGGAAGTCGTCCCTGCTCAACCGCCTTACTGACGCAGGTGTCCTGGTGGAGAACGCCCTGTTCGCCACCCTGGATCCCACAGTCCGTAAGGCGCAAACCCCGGACGGCATCGGCTATACCCTCGCAGACACCGTTGGGTTCGTTCGTTCACTCCCAACCCAGCTCATTGAGGCTTTCCGCTCCACGCTGGAGGAAGTTGCGGATGCGGACTTGATCCTCCATGTGGTGGATGCATCGCACCCCGATCCTGAGGGACAGATTGCAGCGGTAAGGGCCGTTTTCACCGAGGTTGATGCCCGCAAGGTTCCCGAGATCATCGTCCTCAACAAGGTGGACGTCGCGGATCCCTTCGTGGTGGAGCGCCTCAAGCAGAAAGAGCCCCGCCATGCTGTTGTGTCCACCCGCACGGGCCAGGGCATCGCGGAGCTGCTGGAAGACATCAGCCGGTCCATTCCCCGGCCCGGCGTGCGCCTTGAACTGCTCATTCCCTACGACCGCGGGGAAATGATCAGCAAATTGCACAGTTCCGACTCGGAAATCCTCAGCACTGAGCACGAGGAGAACGGGACCCGGGTAGTTGTCATGGTGCGCGAAGGCCTGGCCGCTGAACTGGAGTCATTCGTCAGTAATGGTTGAGAAGGTGGCGGCGGACGCCGTCGAATCGGTGGGGGAGAAGACCACCCTCGAACTGTTGGATCGGGCTGTTGCCGGCATGGGCGGACAAAGCCGTGCCGGCCAGCACGAAATGGCCAAGCATGTCACCCGGGCCATCGAGACCGGGGAGCACCTGCTGGTCCAGGCGGGAACGGGAACAGGTAAGTCGTTGGCTTACCTGATTCCGTTGATCGCCCATTCCATGGACAGCGATAAACCGACTCTCGTGTCCACCGCCACCCTGGCACTCCAAACCCAAATCGTTGGGCGGGACCTTCCCAGGCTGCTGGAGACCATCAACCCTGCCCTTGAGCGCCCGGTCAATGTGGCGCTCGTCAAGGGCAGGGCAAATTATGTGTGCCTGCAGAAGCTCGAAGGCGGGTTCCCCAGCGAAGAGCCCTCCGAAGGGCAGCTGTTCTCCCTCGGCGAGGACACCAGCGTGCCCCACTTTGCTGCTTCCATGGGCGGTCCGCAATCACAGCTGGGTAAGGAAGTAGTCCGTCTTCGGGAATGGGCTGAGAAGACCGCTACCGGAGACCGCGATGAACTCATGCCGGGAGTCACCGACAGGGCCTGGCGTCAGGTATCCGTGACGTCCATGGAGTGCCTGGGTGCCCAGAAGTGCCCCGTAGCAGAAGAGTGCTTCAGCGAGCTGGCACGCTCACGGGCGGGTGAAGCCGACGTCGTGGTCACCAACCACGCAATGCTGGCCGTCAGTGCTTTTGAAGGCCTGGCCGTGCTGCCTGAGTACGACGTCGTGGTGGTTGACGAGGCGCACGAACTTCAGGACCGCGTGACCGGTGCTGTTTCAGGCCAGTTGTCGGTGGCCATGGTTCACGCGGCGGCATCAAGTGCACGCAAACACACGGCCATTGCAGTGGACGCGCTCAACGCGGCCGCGGAGCGATTGGATATGGCCATCGCCGGGGTGCCCAACGGGCTGTTGCCCAACGGACTCAACGACGAACAGCTGGATTGCCTGGACCAGTTAAGGGACGCCGCCCGCGCTGCGCTCTCGGATTCGAAGACAGATTCATCAAACGCAGTCGACGGCGGACGGCAGCTGGCGCGTTCACGGCTCATGCTGATCCTGGAATTGTGCGAACGCATGCTGGCCGCCAGGGAGAACCGCGAAGTTGTATGGTTCTCCAGGAACAGCACGTTCGACCCGCAGCAGGGCTATTCCCAACCGGACGAGACTGCTCCCGCCTTGATCAACATCGCCCCGCTCAGCGTTGCCGGACGGCTTCGCGAAGGTCTCTTCGCCGGCCACACGGTGGTGCTGACCTCCGCCACGCTGGCCATCGGCTCGGCTTTCGAACCGGCAGCAGGTGGCCTCGGCCTCATCGGCGACGGCGCCCCGAGCTGGACCGGGATCGATGTGGGTTCGCCCTTTGATTATCCCAAACAGGGTGTCCTGTACGTGGCCAAGCACCTCCCAAAACCCGGTCGTGGTACGTCCCCCGAGGCGCTCGACGAATTGGAAGACCTCATTCGCGCGTCCGGCGGGGGAGCCCTGTGCCTGTTCTCCTCACGGCGTGCGGCCGAAGAAGCAGCCGATGCCATGCGGCACCGATTGGACGTGGATATCCTCTGCCAAGGCGAATCCACTATGGCGGCCCTCGTAAAGCAATTCGCGGATGAGCCAGACACCTGTCTCTTCGGAACCATGTCACTGTGGCAGGGCGTAGACGTTCCGGGTGGCTCATGCCGCTTGGTTGTCATTGACCGCATTCCCTTCCCGCGGCCTGATGATCCCCTGATGACTGCGCGCTCCCGGGCAGTGGCGCAATCAGGTGGGAATGGCTTCATGGCCGTATCGGCTACGCATGCTGCCATTCGACTGGCTCAGGGTGCTGGCCGCCTGATCCGTTCGACAGGAGACAAAGGAGTAGTTGCGGTGCTCGACTCGCGGCTCTCGACGGAACGCTATGGAGGCTTCCTGCGGGCCGCCCTGCCGCCGTTCTGGGCAACGACGGACCGGGCAGTGGTCCGTGGCGTTCTGGAGCGGCTGGGCTCGGCTAAAGCCTCGTAGGTCGCCTAGAGGGACCGCAGTACCGAAACTACCTTGCCCATGATGGTGGCTTGATCGCCCAGGATGGGTTCGTACTGGGTGTTCTGCGGGAGCAGCCACGTATGGCCATCCCGCTGGCGGAAAGTCTTTACGGTTGCTTCGTCATCCAGCAGGGCAGCAACGATGTCGCCGTTGATGGCGTCATTCTGGCGGCGGACCACAACCCAATCACCGTCACAGATGGCGGCGTCAATCATGGAATCGCCGGCCACCTTCAACATGAACAGTTCGCCATGCCCAACGAGTTGGCGGGGGAGCGCAAGCACGTCTTCCACCGTCTGGTCAGCCAGGATCGGTCCGCCGGCGGCGATCCGGCCCACCAGCGGGACCATGGCGGTATCACTGGCACTGGCCAGCTCCGTTACGGCAAGGCCGCCCGCGCTGCGAAGGGTGGTGGGCGCTTCCACGCCCGGAATGGTGCCACCATCGAGCGTCAGCGGCATCAGGACTTCCATGGCGCGGGGCCGCTTGGGGTCCCTGCGCAGGTAGCCAAGTTTCTCCAATTGGGACAACTGGTGAGTAACGCTGGACAAACTGGCCAGTCCCACGGTGTCACCGATCTCTCGCATGCTGGGCGGGTAACCGTTGTCATTGACCGACCGCTGGATGGTCTCCAGGATCTTTTTCTGCCGCACAGTCAGGCTCTTGGGACTCTTTTGAGGCTGCTGGCTCCGCAGGGGTGCCCCGCCGCCTGTGGCTTTCGCTGCCATGTTCGCCAATGCCTTTCCATTCCGCCCGAAGCGAGCCCGGGGTCGTTGGGTCTGCAAAAAATGTCAGACCCTCCTGTTCCACTGAAACAGTGCTGTTTCTTCACTCAAACGTAGGGCAGGCACAGGCGTTTATCAAACATTTGTTCTAGCGAGTCTCGACACCGTTCGTTGATAAGTGCTAAAAATGTCATAGCAAGGTTCGAATATGTGTTCTATAAACCTGATGCTGAAGCCGGATGTTCGAACAGAGTGTTCGAACATCCGGGATCAGAGGACGGGAACGCAAAGAATTGGCCGCCAGGCTCCGGGCACCCCGGAAACCGGCACTAGCTCAGAAGGGCTCAGCTCATGTCCGCAGTCACTACGTTCGCTGATTTCCGCACCACTCAGGCACCCGCTCGCCTGCGTCTCACCCGGCGGGGACGGATTGTCTTCTTCGGCATCCCGGCAATGCTGTTGGTGGCGGCGCTGCTGACCCTTGCCGGTTTCATCAACTCCCCGGCCAAGGCGTCGGACTCCCAGTCCCAATTGCGACCGCCCGTTGCAGTCACTGTCACGGTCCAGCCGGGCCAATCACTGTGGGGCATTGCCGGCGCGGCCGCTCCGGAGCGGGACCCGCGTGATGTCATCGCGGAGATCATCCAGCTGAACGACCTCCGCGGCGGCCGCATTCTGCCCGGCCAGCAGCTGTTCGTCCCTGCAAACTAAAGTCGTCCACCATCCGCGGGAACCGATCGCCCGGCGTCACAGTTAGTCGGCAGTCCGGGCCGCCCCTTAAACTGTGATGGTGAGTGACCAGCTTGAGCGACTTGACAGACTTCCCCTCCGGACCAACCTGCGTGGACTGAGCCCCTATGGCGCACCGCAGCTTGACGTCCCCATCCTGCTCAACGTCAACGAAAACACCCATGGCGTCCCCGCGGATGTCCAGGCCGCCATCACCGAGGCTGTCGCCGCTGCGGCCACAGGACTGAACCGCTATCCGGACCGTGAGTTCACTGAACTACGGGAAGCCCTCGCGGAGTACCTTGGCCACGAACTTTCTCCGGACAACATCTGGGCCGCCAACGGATCCAATGAAGTCCTGCAGCAAATCCTCCAGGCATTTGGTGGACCGGGACGCAAAGCGCTCGGTTTTCCGCCCACGTACTCCATGTACCCCCTTCTGGCGAGTGGCACTGACACGGAGTATGTCCGCGGAGTGCGTGCTGACGACTACGGGCTGGACGCCGAATCGGCCGCCGCGCAGGTTCGGGAAACAGGCGCCAACATCGTGTTCCTGTGCTCACCGAACAACCCAACCGGTACAGGGTTGGGCTTGGACGTTGTCGAGGCCGTCTACGAGGCCGGCGAAGCGAGCCAAGCCATCGTGATCGTGGACGAGGCGTATCACGAGTTCGCGCACGACAATACTCCGAGCGCCTTGACGCTGTTGCCAGGACGCGAGCGGTTGATCGTCTCGCGCACCATGAGCAAAGCGTTCGCCCTTGCTGGTGCCCGGCTCGGCTACATGGCGGCAGCCCCGGAAGTCACAGACGCCATCAGGCTGGTCCGCCTTCCTTACCACCTGTCTGCCGTCACGCAGGCAACGGCGCTGGCTGCACTCAACCACCGCGAAGCCCTGATGGCCGACGTCGAGGACATCAAGGTACAACGCGACCGGATTGTGACTGAGCTGCTTCGCATGGGCCTCAAGCCCGCGGCCTCCGACTCCAACTACGTCTTCTTTGGCGGCCTCGAGGAGCCACACAAGATTTGGCAGGGCCTGCTCGATGCCGGTGTGCTGATTCGCGACGTCGGCATCCCTGGGCACTTGCGTGTCACCGCCGGAACCGAACCGGAAACCACCGCCTTCCTTGAGGCCTTGGAAGCACTGCTGGACGGCACGGCGCCGCAGCGCGCCTAAACTTGTTCTAGACCCAACCCACCCTCCGTGTATAAGGACGTCCCAATGAGCGAAACCGGCACCACGCCGACCGCTGCCCGCACCGCGCGCATGGAGCGCACCACCAGCGAGTCTTCAGTTCTGGTGGAGATCAACCTGGACGGTTCCGGTGTCTCGGACATCAGTACCTCGGTTCCGTTCTACGACCACATGCTGACGGCACTGTGCAAGCACTCCCTGATCGACATGACGGTGAAGGCCACGGGCGACACCCACATCGACGCGCACCACACCGTGGAAGACGTGGCCATCACTTTTGGCGAGGTCCTGCGGACGGCATTGGGCAACAAGGCCGGCATCCGTCGCTTCGGCGAAGCAACTGTTCCTTTGGACGAAGCGCTGGCGCACGCTGTCGTGGATGTTTCCGGGCGTCCTTACCTGGTGCACGGTGGTGAGCCGGCCGGGCAGGAGTACCACCTGATTGGTGGACACTTCACGGGCTCGTTGACACGCCACGTATTTGAAGCCATCACACTGCACGCCGGGATCTGCCTGCACATGAATGTCCTGGCCGGCCGGGACCCGCACCACATCGTCGAGGCCCAGTTCAAGGCCTTTGCACGCGCGCTTCGCGCAGCCGTGGAATCCGATCCCCGTGTGGAGGGCATCCCGTCCACCAAGGGCGCACTGTGAGCGGCCAGGTTCTGAAGAACGGAGCGGTGGCTGACGCCACTGCATCGGTGAAGCCGGAGTCGCCCGAAGGCAAGCCCACTGTCACTGTGCTGGACTATGGATCGGGCAACGTACGGTCCGCCGTCCGTGCCCTTGAGCGCGCCGGAGCCCACGTGGTTCTGAGCTCCAAGCCTGAGGACGTTCTCAACGCTGACGGCCTGGTGGTGCCCGGCGTGGGTGCCTACGAGACGGTGATGAAGGAACTTAAGTCCGTCGATGCCATTCGCATGATTGGACGCCGGGTTGCTGGTGGCCGCCCTGTGCTGGCCATCTGCGTCGGCTTGCAGGTCCTCTTCGAAGCCGGCGTAGAGCACGGCACCGAATCCGAGGGTATGGCCGAGTGGCCGGGCAAGGTTGAACTCCTTCCCGCTCCTGTAGTGCCGCACATGGGCTGGAACACCGTGGACGTACCTGAGGGCTCCAAGCTGTTCGCCGGCGTCGAACAGGAACGCTTCTACTTTGTGCACTCCTACGGTGTCCAGGAGTGGAACTTCGACGTCGTTCAGCCCCGTATGGCTCCTCCCATGGTCACGTGGTCCGAGCACGGTGCACGCTTTATTGCTGCCGTCGAGAACGGCCCGCTCTGCGCTACCCAGTTCCACCCGGAGAAGTCAGGCGATGCCGGAGCCCGGCTCTTGCGAAATTGGGTGGACAGCCTCCGTAAGCCTGCTCCGGAAGCATCCGGAAGCGGTGCCGCCTAGATGTGGTGGTCGGTAATACTGATGGGCCTTGCCGGCCTGCTGGTGGGTGGAGGTATCTCCTTCCATCAGCAGAAAAAGCCCCGGTGGGTTTCCATTTCTTTCTACGTGCTGGCCGGGATGTCCCTGTTGGCCGCCTATCTTTTGACGCTGGGTAACTAAAACAGTCGCTCAACAAACCGCGTCACCTTCGAACTCCAAGGACACACATGACCACCTCCGCCCAGTCCGTTCTGGAACTCCTGCCCGCAGTCGACATCGTTGACGGCCAGGCAGTCCGCCTCCTGCAGGGAGAAGCCGGCTCGGAAACCAGCTACGGTACCCCCCTGGAAGCAGCCTTGAATTGGCAGGAAGCCGGCGCCGAATGGGTGCACATGGTTGACCTGGACGCCGCTTTCGGCCGTGGAAACAACGCCGCGCTGATCAGCGATGTCGTAGCGCAGCTCAACGTCAAGGTGGAACTCTCCGGCGGTTTGCGGGACGACGAATCCCTGGAGCGTGCACTGGAGCTGGGCGTCGCGCGCGTGAATCTCGGAACGGCAGCGTTGGAGAACCCGGAGTGGACCCGAAAGGCAATCGACCGCTTCGGTGACAAGATCGCCGTCGGCCTTGACGTCCGCGGGACAACTCTTGCCGGACGCGGTTGGACCAAGGAGGGCGGTGACCTTTGGGAGGTTCTGGCACGCCTTGAGGACGCAGGGTGCGCCCGCTACGTTGTCACAGACGTCACCAAGGATGGAACCCTTCAGGGCCCGAACGTGGAACTCCTTCGCCAGATGGTGGAGAAGACCGGCAAGCCCGTTGTCGCTTCGGGCGGTATCTCCAGCTTGGAAGACCTGCGCATTCTGCGCGAACTGGTACCGCTGGGTGTTGAAGGCGCGATCGTAGGCAAGGCTCTCTACGCCGGTGCCTTCACGCTGCCCGAGGCGCTGGACGTTGCCGGCCGCCGCTGATGCCCCACAACGCAGGACATCAGCACGACGATCATGGCCACGGCAGGCGAGAGCTTCCCGGTCACATAGCGGCCGCCTTGGCCGGCGCCGGTGGAGCTACCGACTCTGCCGGCCAGCCTTGGTCCGGGCGGAGCCTCAGTGGCGACAACGCCAAAATCCACAATTTTGAGGACGACGACGGCTCGGCGGACGCTGGTTATGTAGCCGCCATCGCGGCACTGATCAACGGAACCGGCAGCGAGGAAGACGTTGTTGCCTCCTTGGCGACGGCAAGGGTTTTCGTTCCGGTAGTTGCCCGGTTGGCTGAGGAAGCAGAAGGCGTCGACGGCCTCCATGCAGACAAGCAGGCCGATATGGCTTTGGTCACACTGAAGGCCCCCGATGGACGCACGGCCATGCCGGTCTTCACCTCGGCAGCTGCCCTCGAGGCATGGCATTCGGAGGCGCGGCCCGTGGCCGTATACGCAGCGCGCGCAGCGCTTTCTGCAGTATCCGAGGGCGCGCAGCTGTTGGTGATGGACCCAGGCTCCGACTTCGCATTTGTTGTTCGGCGCCCGGCAATGTGGGCCCTTGCCCAGCAGAAGGACTGGACGCCGTCATACCTTGATGATCAACTGGAGGCTGCTCTCGTTTCAACAGTCTCGGCATTTCGGACGGTTCGTCGCTTAGAGACGCAACCCGGTGGCGGTGTTGCGTCCCTGACGGCCGACGGTCGCCAGGTATCCGGCGGCGGTGCAGGGCCGGAACTGCGTGTGGTGCTCTTCCTCGAAGATGGACTCGACGCCGTTGCTGTGCAGACGCTCCTTGCCCAACTGAACGATGCGTGGGCAAGGATGGATTCCTTTGCCGAGGGCGTTGATTCCATGGAAGTAAAACTGCAGCGCGCAGCACAGGAGCCCGCGCGGCATTAATGGCAGTGCCGGTTCCCCGGGGCTGCCCTGGGGAACAAGAGGATTTAGCCAGTGAACTTCGCTCTCTATAAAGAGATGCTGTCCATCCGTCCTGTCCGGCGTCTGTTGGTTGTGGGCATGATTGCGCGCATTCCACACTCGGCGGCGGGCGTGCTCCTCACTCTGCACATCGTGCTGACGCTGGACCAAGGCTACGCCGCCGCCGGTGCAGCAGCCGCTGTCATGACCATCGGCATTGCGCTGGGTGCACCCTGGCGTGGTCGCCGGGTGGACATGGTGGGACTGAGAAAGGCCCTGATCCCTTCGGTTGTGTCCGAAACCGTCATCTGGTCGATAGTCCCGCACGTTTCGTATGAATGGCTGCTTCCGCTGGTGTTTGTCGGCGGTCTGTTCACGCTGCCGATCTTCAGTGTTGTCCGCCAGTCGCTGGGCGTCATGGTGGATGGTGAGCAGCGGCGATCGGCCTTTGCCCTCGATTCCATCGCCACCGAGCTGGTGTTCATGATCGGCCCGGCTGTCGGCGCCATCGTGGCAACCAGTGGCTTCTCGGCGATCGGACTGACGGCAGTAGGAATTTCGGTCTCCGTTGCCGGGCTGTTCCTTATGTGGTTCAACCCGCCAACCCGGAGCGAAGTGGTCTGCACCCCGCAGGAGACCGCGGACAGGGCGGCGGCTGACCTCGCTGCTGCGGAGGCTGCCATGGTGGCCTCAGCGCCTGCCCACGTCCAGGAGGCGGCCTCGGAGATGGCGTCCTCGACCTCGCGCAAAGCAGCCTTCCGTAGTCGCGTCGCCAAGAACTTCACCTGGTTCACGGTTTCCGTTGCGGCACTCTTCGCCGTAGCCGCGGGATCCGGGATGGTGCTCAGTGGTTCGGATGTCAGCATCGTCGGGCTGCTGGAACGTGGTGGGCACGAGAATGAAATCGGCATCGTGTTCTTCTTCTGGTGCGCAGCGTCCGTGGTCGGTGGACTCATCTACGGGTCAATGAAGCGGACCATTTCGCCAATGCTCTTGCTCCTGGGCATGGCCGCCCTCACCATTCCCATGGGTTTTGCCCAAGACACCTGGACCCTCGCGTTCCTCTCGCTCCTGCCCGGCCTTTTGTGCGCCCCGGTTTTGTCGGCGTCGTCTGAGAAGGTGGCTGACCTTGTGGACGAGGAGCGCCGGGGTGAAGCGATGGGCTGGTACGGCTCGGCATTGACTGCAGGCGTTGCCTTGGGTGCGCCTCTGGCCGGGGTCTTTATCGACACCGTAGGTCCGTCGGGTGGCTTTGCCGCCGTCGGCGTCGCTGGCGTCGCTCTCTGCGCTGCGGGACTCATCCTGACGTCCTTGCGCCGTCGCGCCGCCCGCGTCTAAAACCATGAAACGCTGAACCATCAACACCAAACAAGCAACGACGGCGGGTCGACCACACGTGGTCGACCCGCCGTCGTTGACTATTGCGGAAGTTGGGGCTAGTTCACCGGTCCGGTGAACTTTTCGCCCGGACCCTTGCCCGGGGCGTCAGGAATGAGGGAAGCCTCGCGGAATGCCAGCTGCAGTGAACGCAAGCCATCGCGCAACGGGCCGGCGTGCTGTGAACCGATTTCCGGGGCAGCTGCTGACACCAAGCCGGCGAGGGCCGTGATGAGCTTGCGGGCTTCGTCCAAGTCCTTGAGGTCCTCGGCATTGGGATCATCGGCCAGGCCCACCTTGACGGCGGCCGCGCTCATGAGGTGAACGGCGCCCGTGGTAATGACTTCCACTGCGGGGACCTCAGCGATGTCACGGATCTGCTGGGACACTCCGGCATCAACGGCGGGGGAGGCGTCTTCCCCATAGGAGTTACGGGAATTGCTGTCTTCAGTGCTCATACTGGTAAGCTTGTCACAGACCGACTGGAAGTCGTTATTCACAGTCAACATCTGCAGTTCTTGCTCCCGCCTTCCGCAATGTGCGCTTGGCGGGTTGTTTCTGTAGAATTGACTTTCAGTTTGCAAGCGGAGTTCTCTCCCACCCGCGTCAACCGTTCCCTTCGGGGACAGGATCCCTTTCGGGACAAGAGGTTGCCGGGTACCTGGTCGGACACTTTCGGAGGCATTGCTTCCGGGGGTGCGTACTTCCCGCGGGGAGGTGCAGCCGATCTTCGAGGCCTTCGATTGCACCAGCAATTGGGGGCCTTCTCTTTTTGCCGGTGACATCACCACAACCACAGGAGCTTTAACATTAGCGAGCCAAGAATCAATGAGCGTATCCGCGTCCCCGAGGTGCGGTTGGTCGGTCCTGCCGGCGAACAGGTAGGAATTGTCCGCATTGAGGACGCCCTGCGTCTTGCTGCCGAGTCCGATCTCGATCTCGTTGAAGTTGCCCCGCAGGCTAAGCCTCCTGTTTGCAAGTTGATGGACTTCGGCAAGTACAAGTACGAGGCTGCCGTGAAGGCCCGCGAGGCCCGCAAGAACCAGACCAACACGGTTCTGAAGGAAATTCGCTTCCGCCTTAAGATCGACAAGCACGACTACGAAACCAAGCGCGGTCACGCACTTCGGTTCCTGGGCGCCGGTGACAAAGTCAAGGCCATGATCCAGTTCCGCGGCCGTGAGCAGCAGCGTCCCGAGATGGGTATCCGCCTGCTGCAGCGTTTTGCTGAAGACGTTGCCGAGGTTGGCATCATCGAGTCCAGCCCGCGCATCGATGGCCGCAACATGGTCATGGTGATCGGACCGCTGAAGAACAAGGCTGAAGCGAAGGCCGAAGCCCGTCGCGCTACGCAGCGTGCTGAAGCCAAGGCTCAGAATGAGGCCAAGGCATCCGGACGTGTAGACACCACGGGCGAACAGGCTCCGCTGACGCAGAGCCTCGCCGACCTTCTTCCCGAGGGCTTCAAGGTCACCGAAGAGGAGACCAAGCAGGACACTGTCGAAGCCCCCGAGACCCAGGCAGCGGTTGCTGAGGAAGCTCCGGTTGTTGAGGAAGCGCCGGTTGTTGAAGAGGCTCCGGTTGTTGAAGAAGCTCCTGCTGCTGAGGAAGCTCCTGCTCCGGTTGTTGAAAAAGCACCCGTGGTCGAGGCTCCTGCAGCCAAGGCAGCTCCGGCAAAGGCAGCGCCTGCGCCGGCGAAAACTGCACCGGCCGCCAAGGCAGCACCGGCAGAAACGGCTCCGAAGCCAGTTGTTCCGGCAGCCGCCCCGAAGCCTGCAGTTCCGTCGGCTCCGAAGCCCGTCGCCAAGCCGGCAGCTCCCAAGCCGGCAGCTCGGCCCGCGGCCCCCAAGGCTGCGCCCAAGCCTGCATCACGCAAGACCAACTAGTTCAACGCCTCGGAGGCCCGCCTCCAACGGCAAGCAACCAGCACGCCGGCCCTCGTAGGCCGGCTGCGCGAAAGAATCGCGGACTCGTCCGTGGATACGTAAGGAGATCGGTTCCCATGCCGAAGATGAAGACCCACAGCGGTGCTAAGAAGCGCTTCAAGCTGACCGGCACCGGCAAGCTGAAGCGTCAGCAGGCCAACCGCCGTCACTACCTTGAGCACAAGTCCTCAAGGCTGACCCGTCGCCTCGCCGGCGACAAGCTCGTCTTCAAGGGCGATGCCAAGGTCATCAAGAAGATGCTCGGCGTCTAAGTTCCAAGTTCTTTGGTTACTGCCATCCGGCAGGGACCGACTACACCAAAAGCCTTCTCAGGCCGGCCGGGTTTCCGGCAGTAGCAGCTTGGGATAAAGATTTCTGAAGGAGTACGCACGTGGCACGTGTGAAGCGGGCGGTAAACGCCCACAAGAAGCGCCGGGTTGTCCTCGAACGCGCAAAGGGTTACCGCGGACAGCGTTCGCGCCTGTACCGCAAGGCCAAAGAGCAGCTGCTGCACTCGTTTGTGTACAGCTACGGCGACCGCCGCAAGAAGAAGGGTGACTTCCGTCGCCTCTGGATCCAGCGCATCAATGCTGCATCCCGCGCCAATGGCCTCACCTACAACCGCTTGATCCAGGGCCTCAAGGCCGCTGAGGTTGAGGTTGACCGCCGCATGCTGGCCGAGCTGGCTGTCTCTGACGCCAACGCTTTCGCCGCTCTGGTAAACATTGCCAAGGCTGCACTTCCGGCTGACACCTCCGCGCCGGCCGCGGCTGCTGCTCCCAAGGCCGCCAAGGTTGCTCCGGCTGCTGCCACCGCTACGGCTGTCAAGGCTGTTGTTTCCGAGAAGCCGGCTATCGACGGCGCAGTTGCTGCTGATGGCGACGAAGCTCCGGAAGGCTACGCCATCAAGGGCAACGCCGAGTCCAAGAAGTACCACGTTCCGGGTTCCACCTGGTACAACACCACTGCTGCTGAGTACTGGTTCTCCACCGTTGAGGCTGCAAAGGCCGCTGGCTTTGAGCCTGCAGGTGGCGAAGCCCGCCAGCAGATCAAGAACTAGTCGCAACTGCCACTAAAGTTCTTTATATGAACGAAACCGGGCGCCCGCAAGACTTTACGATGACCAACCCCCGAGCTGATCGGGTGAGGGACGTCGCCAGGCTTGCCGGGCGCCCGGCGCGTTTAAAACGCGGACGCTTCCTTGCTGAAGGTCCGCAAGCGGTGCGTGAGGCTTTGACCCTGCACCGTGAGCGCACTGCGGCCGGAGGACCCGCCGTCGTGCATGAAGTTTTTGCCAGCGAAGCGTGCCTTGAGCGCCTCCCTGAGCTTGCCGATCTGGCGCAGGAAACGCAGCTCCGGCTTGCAAGTGACGAAGTCCTTGCCGCCATGGCGGATACCGTCAATCCGCAGGGGATTGTGGCTGTGTGCAGTTTTGTGGACGTCAGCTTGGAGTCAGTGCTCGACGCCGGTCCACGCCTGATCGCTGTCATGTGCCAGGTGCGCGATCCCGGTAACGCCGGGACTGTTCTCCGCGCTGCGGATGCTGCCGGCGCCGACGCAGTTGTCCTTACTGGTTCGAGCGTGGACATCTACAACCCCAAGGCTGTCCGGTCGACAGCTGGCTCCCTTTTCCACTTGCCGGTGGTGCTGGGTGCCGATGTTGAGGAGTTGGTGGCACGCTGCCGGGATCGCGGTATCGGTGTCCTGGCTGCTGACGGATATGGAACCGTCAACTTGGACAAACTGCAGGACGAGAATGCGGCGCGGAGACTTGGGAATGAAGCAGTGACCTCGGACTATGCCCTTGAGTCACCTACGGCCTGGCTGTTCGGCAACGAAGCGCAGGGTTTGTCGGAGACGGAGCTTGCACTGGCTGATCATCGCGTGGCGGTTCCTGTCTATGGGGCAGCTGAAAGCCTGAACCTGGGTACCGCCGCCACTGTGTGTCTTTACGCCAGCGCGCGTTCCCAGCAGGGCGCCCGACTGGAGAATGTGTAAACAGCGCATCGCCGGGTACGGTATTGGATGCAAGATCGGACGATGACGACTCTTCTTGGCACATCCCATTCTTTCCCCGAACCCAAAGAGGTGAAGCTTTCGTGGCTGCAGGTGGCGGTACCAAAGCGATTGTGGCGGCCCTGGCCGCCAATCTGACTATTGCCGTATTGAAGTTCATTGCATTCTTCCTGACGGCGTCATCGTCCATGCTGGCTGAAGCCATCCACTCGGTGGCGGACTCCGGAAACCAGATCCTGCTGCTTGTGGGAGGCAAACGGGCCAAGCGGGCCGCCAGCCCCGAGCATCCGTTCGGCTATGGCCGTGAGCGGTACATCTACGCGTTCATCGTCTCCATCGTGCTGTTCAGTGTGGGTGGCCTGTTTGCCCTGTACGAGGCCTGGGAGAAGTTCCAGCACCCACACGGTATCGAGGGGGCTTTCTGGTGGGTCCCGTTGGCCGTCTTGGTCGGTGCCATCATTGCTGAGTCGTTCTCGTTCCGCACGGCCATCATTGAGTCGAACCACATCCGCGGCAAGCAATCATGGGTCACGTTTGTCCGCAACGCCAAGCAGCCGGAACTGCCAGTGATCCTGCTGGAGGACTTTGGCGCTTTGCTTGGCCTGATTTTCGCGCTCTTCGGTGTGGGAATGACGCTGGTCACCGGTGACGGGGTCTGGGATGCACTCGGCACAGCGATGATTGGCCTCCTGCTGGTAGCCATCGCAGTGGTCCTTGCCCTGGAAACCAAGTCCCTGCTGCTGGGGGAGTCTGCCACCAAGGAAGATGTCCAGCGCATCACGGAGGCACTGGAAGCTGACGGCACCCGCATCATCCACCTCAAAACCCTGCACCTGGGTCCGGAAGAGCTGCTTGTAGCTGCGAAGATCTCCATGCAGGCCTCTGAGACGGGCGAAGAGATTGCGAAGGGGATCGACGCCGCCGAGCAGCGTATCCGTGCGGCAGTCCCCATTGCGCGGGTCATCTACCTCGAACCTGACATAGAACGCGTCCAGGCGCCGCAGGCTTAGCCGTTCCGGAAATGTTCCTTCCGGATTAGTAAGTTCGATATGTGCTTAACAAGCATGGGCTCCGCCGTGGCGGAGCCCATGCTTGTTGTGTGTGGTTTGCTGGCCAACCAGCGCTCTTCTGGTGGATCAGGAGGACAGCGGCTTTTTTCGCTCCAGCAGACCACTGACCAGGGCCACTCCGAGGCCCAGAATGGCAAGGACCGCGCCAACTAATGCGGGAGCCACATATCCCCAACCCCAGGCAATAACT
This sequence comes from Paenarthrobacter sp. TE3676, assembly GCF_056279165.1. Classification (NCBI taxonomy): domain Bacteria; kingdom Bacillati; phylum Actinomycetota; class Actinomycetes; order Micrococcales; family Micrococcaceae; genus Paenarthrobacter; species Paenarthrobacter sp. TE3676. The sequence goes on along the minus strand of NZ_JBWBQU010000008.1, from coordinate 35,266 downwards.
GTGCCGCCCAGGAAGGCGCCGAGCGCGTTGGCGATGTTGAGGGCGGAGTGGTTCAGCGAGGATGCCAGCGATGCGGCGCCCGGGGCAGCGTCCAGGAGGCGGGTTTGCAGCGCGGGAGTGAGCATGGAGCCCACACCGCCCACCACGAACGCCATGATGAAGGCGGCCCAGGCCCAGTGCGCAGCAATGGCGTAGACCACCAGGGCCACGGCGATTCCCGGCATGACCCAGTAGATGGTGCCCATCACGGACTTGTCGGCAAGGCGTCCTCCGAAGATGTTTCCCACCACCATGCCCAGTCCGTAGAGGGCCACAACGGCGGGGATCAGGTTCTCCGGTATGCCAGCCACAGAGGTCATGGTGTGTGCAATGTAGGTGTAAACGGCGAAGAAGCCACCAAACCCAATGATGCCGATCAGGAGCGCCAGCCAAACTTGGAGCCGTTTGAGGGCTCCAAGTTCGCGTCGGATGCTGGCCTCGGGGTGGGCTGCCTCGAAGGGGACGAATTTCCACACCATGGCGACGGTCAGCAATCCGATGGCGCCCACAATGACGAAGAGGAGCCGCCACCCGAAGGTCTGCCCAACCCATGTGGCCAAAGGAACCCCGATGACGTTGGAGACCGTGAGTCCTGCCATCACCATGGAGATTGCCCAGCCCCGTTTGGTTGGGGCGACGAGTCCGGCTGCGATGACGGCTGCCACTCCGAAGAAAGCTCCGTGGGGGAGTCCGGAAGCAAAACGGGAGAGCAGCATGAAGCCGTAATCCGGTGCGATGAAGGACGTCAGGTTTGCCAAGGACAGGAACAGCATGAGCCCCAACGCAAGGTGCTTTCTGGGAAGCTTTGCCCCGAACGCAGCGAAGAGGGGAGCGCCGATAACGACGCCCAAGGCGTAAGCCGAGATGAGGTTGCCCGCTTCGGGGGTGCTGATGCCCAGCCCCTCCTCGATTTCCTTCAGCAGGCCCATCATGGCGAATTCGGTGGTACCGATGGCGAACCCGCCCATGGCCAAGGCCAGGATGGCCAAGCCAAGGTGTTTCCTGCCTGCTTTGGCGGTGGCGGGGGTGGACACGGTGGTAGTCATAAGCCTGCTTCTTGAGGATGCCTTGTGGGCTGGGGAAATTGGAGAAAATCCGATAACAAGTTTAGTCCGGGGCCCCGTGACTTGTCGCTGCTATGTGACGATGCCCATTCATCGGGCCCCATAGACTGTTTCGGTGACTGCACTGATCAACGTCGTGGGCGCCGCCGTCGTCGACTCCTTGGAAGCCCCCACCCGCCTTCTTGTTGCGCGCCGCACTGCGCCGCCCCAGTTCGCGGGCATGTGGGAATTTCCGGGCGGCAAGGTGGAAGCCGGTGAGACCGCAGAGGCTGCCCTGCACCGTGAACTCGCGGAAGAACTGGGCATTGAAGTGCAACTCGGGCCCGAGCTGGACTCGGGCAACACCACTGGGTGGACGCTCAATGAGCGTGCCTCCATGCGTGTGTGGTTCGCCGAGCTGACGTCGGGAGAGCCGCGGCCGCTGGAGGATCACGACGAATTGCGTTGGGTATCGTTGGCTGACAGTGACGAAGCTCTCGGCCTGCCATGGATTCCGGCGGACCTTCCAATAGTCCGGGCGTTGCTTAGCCGGGTGGCCGCTCCCGCTTGAGAACCGGGCGCTTGGATGGAAGAGAAGGGTGCTTCCCTTAGCCGGTGGCCTTCAGCCTAGAAAAGCGGCTGCTGTCCAGGAAGGGGAGCGGAGGCGTCCACGGTTGCGGCCGCCGAGCCAGTGGCGGTGCGAGCGTTCCGGTGGCTGAATCCCGATGTTCCGGTGAAGCCGTACTTCGCCTTGAAATAGGTGATCCTGCCAGTGAGCCACACACGGTATTCCTTGGAAGCATAGGAGCCTTGTCCATAGAGTCGCCGGTACTTGCCCACCAACTCCGGGTGCTGGGTTGCCAGCCATTTCATGAACCACTCACGGGTTCCTGGCTTAAGGTACAGGGCGCCGGCGGTGACTCCTGTGGCGCCCGCCTTGGTTAGTTCCGCGAATAGTGAATCGAGGGCTTCGTCCGAGTCCGTCAGCCATGGCAGGATGGGCATGGCCATGACGCCGCAGCCCAGGCCGGCGTCGCGGAGCCGGGCTATGAGCTTGAGCCGGGCCTTGGGTGAAGGCGTGCCAGGCTCAATAAGCTCTGCGAGGTCCTGGTTGGTCATCGCCAGGGAGATGCCAAGGTCCACGGGGACCTGGGTGGCGGCGTGCTTGAGGAGGGGAATGTCCCTGGTCAGCAGCGTGCCCTTGGTCAAGATGGAGAAAGGCGTGCCGGAATCTGCGAGGGCCCGGATGATTCCGGGCATGAGCATGTAGCGGCCCTCTGCGCGTTGATAGGGATCCGTGTTGGTGCCGAGGGCGACTTGGGGCCGTTCCCAAGAAGGCTTGGCCAGTTCCTTTCGGAGAACTTCGGCGGCATTGATCTTGACCACAACTTGCGAATCGAAGTCCCGCCCGGCGTCGAATTCCAAATACGTGTGGCTCTTGCGCGCGAAGCAGTACACGCAGGCATGACTGCATCCGCGATACGGGTTCACCGTCCACTCAAACGGCATGTTGGAACCGGAAGGCACCTTGTTGAGCACTGACTTTGCGGTGACCTCATGGAAGGTGACTCCGGAGAATTCGGGTGTCGAGATGGAACGCACAAGCCCGGCAAGCGGCAGCAAGGCGTCCAAGGCCGGGGCAGGGCCTGGCGCCTCGAAACCACGGGGTTCTGACGCCGGTACACGTGTAGGTGAAAGTGCTTGTGCGTCCCATCTCATGGACTCCATTCGAATGTATGTTCGAACGAATGTCAAGGCCCCGGAAGGCAAGCTGCGGATAACCGGGACTGGAGCGTTGCTAAGGTTGGGCCATGATTCTGCTGACTGGCTTCGAACCGTTTGGCGAGGACGATGTGAATCCTTCCTGGCTTGCAGCGCGGCGGGCGGCAGGGTTGCTCGACTCGGAAGGCATCGCCGTTGAAGCCGTGCAGCTGCCGTGCGTCTTTGGTGAGTCGGGGACAGTCCTCACCGACGCCATAACCCGCGTGAACCCGGACATAGTTCTCTGTGCCGGCGTGGCGGGAGGCCGTGGACGGATCTCCTTGGAACGCGTCGCCATCAATTGCGATGACGCCCGGATACCGGACAACAAAGGCCAGCGCCCCATCGATGAGGAAGTCATCCGTGGCGGGCCTGCAGCATACTTCTCAAGCCTGCCTATTAAGGCCGCGCTTAGGGCCCTCCAAGTCGCGGGAATCAGGGGAGAGGTTTCGCAGTCCGCGGGAACCTACGTGTGCAACCACGTCTTTTATGCCTTGATGCATGCCCTCGCATCCAGGCCGGATATTCGTGGCGGGTTCGTCCATATTCCCTATTTGCCGGAACAGCTGCCCGATGGCAGCCCAACTCCGTCCATGCCTTTGGAATTAATGGCGGAGGGTCTTGCCGTCATTGTCCGGACGACGCTGCACACACAGGCGGACGTGAAAATGTCAGCCGGAGCTATTCGCTAAACGAGTTCCCATTCCACTTTGATGCTGGCCGAGACTGAAGACTCTCCGGCTTCCACGGGCAACGCCTCCGCAGTGAAGGATGCCCTCACCATGCCACCCAGGGGAATGGGTCCGCCGTGCAGGGGCTCCTGGGATATGGACACCACCTGCCCAAGCCGGGCAGATGCCAACGAAGCGTACTGTTCGGCCCGGGCCACGGCGTCCTGCCACGCAGCCTCCTGAGCCCGGGCTGTGACCGAAGCGGCATCCGCAAATCCTTGTTCGATCCCGTTGATCCGGATGTCGTCTCCGCCAGCCGCAACAGCCGCGGCGATAGCAGCAGGAGCACCCGCCTGGGAACGGATTCCCACCTGCAGGTTGGTGGATGCCACGTATGCAGTCACCTTCTGCCCTTGCCCTTCCACCCAGGCCAGATCGGCACGAAGGTTCAGTCCGCTGGTCCGGAGGTCCACGTCGGAAACACCCGCTGCCCGCAAACTGGCTGCGACAGCGTTAGCTGCTTTGCCGGCGTCGTCATAGGCTTTCGCGGCTGTATCCCGACGCGTTTCCACACCGAGCGTTAATGTCACCAGATCCGGGACGGCCTTTGCGATCGCGGTCCCGGTAACAGTGATGGATCGGTTCATGTTCAAGCCTCGATTCGCTTGCCTGCAGGGCTGTCCTGCCGGCGGGGATGAGTGTCAATGTAACCGCCGGCCACAAGGCCGGCCTGCCGTTCGAAGAAATTCCGCGACGCCGGATTCCCGCTGCGAAGCATGGACCAGCCGGCGGCGACGCCGTAAAGGGCCAGGAAAGGAAGCCCCAGGCAGTACGCGTACTGGGTGCTGTGCCGCTCCTCATGCCCCAGGAGCACTGCGTTGGTTCCGGCTACACCATGCGGCGCCCGGTACAGGACTACGTTCCCCAGCGTAAACGCGCCTGCATGGGGGAGCTTCCAGTTGTACCCGGCAGCGATCAGAAGCCCCCGCGGGCCGTGGGAAACGGTGGAACGGGACGCGGCTGCTACCGCCAGCCCCAGCGGGGTGGACAGGTTCAGGACGTTTGCGATCTGCCGAAAGCGTTGCGCCGGAGTCATGCTGCCATGCTAGCGCCGTAGTGTGTGCCCGGCGTTAGTAGAGATACGCTGTTCGAGCACCCGCTGGTGCCAAAAATAAAGATTGGGGGACGAGGGATATGAACTCGAAACGCGCCTTGGGCGTAGTCGGTGTACTGATCGCACTCATGCTGGCATTGACGGGTTGCGTCAAGCTCAACATGTCCGTGAAGGTCAACAACGAAAAGAGCGTGGACTACGAGGTTGTCTATGCCATCCAGAAATCCGTGCTGGGCGAGAAGTCCTTCGACGAATTCATGGAGTCGAACGGTACCGGAAGCCGGGGGATGGACATCCCCGACGGCGCTACCGTGGTGGACTACGAGGACGAGAAGTACAAAGGCAAGCGGATCACCGCCGCCAACCTCGACCCTGCAAAGCTTGCTGACTCGTCCAGCTCCGAGAACCCCTTCGAACTGAAGAAGGAAGGGGACTACTACGTCATCTCCATGGGTGGAGTGACCGGTGCTGAAAGCGGTGACGCATCGTCATCGGCCATGGCGAAGTCCATGTTCGACGAAGCCTCCGTCAAGTTCACCTTCCCGGGCAAGGTGGTGGAGGCCAACGGCGCCACCGTGGATGGCAACACGGCCACGTTTGACATGCTGGCCCTCAACGGGACAGTGGTTCAAGCCAAGGCCGAGGCCAACGCTGGAATTCCGATGTGGATCATCTGGATCCTCGTAGCTGTGCTGGTCATTGCCGGTGCGCTGGTCCTGCTGTTCGTTTTGCTGCGCAAGAGGTCTGCCCGGCAGGAGCCGGCGCTCGTCGGTGCAGCTCCGTATGGTCAGCCGGGTTACGCGCCTCAGCCGGGGCAGGCAGGTTACGCTCCTCAACAGCAGTCGGCTTACAACCCGCAGCAACCGTACGCACCGCAGCAGCCGCCGTACTCGCCGCAGCCACCGGTTCAGCAGCCGCCCTACTCGCCGCAGCCGCCAGTACAGCAACCCCCAGTCCAGCAACCCCCAGTACAGCAGCCGGGCCAGACGCGCGACGACGGCCTGTGAGGTTCAACTAGACTGAAGGGTAGTGCCTGCCGTCCGCGGCGAGCACTACCCTTTCGTTTTGCAGGTCCGCCTAGCCGGGCCGCTCCCTACTCGTAGCTAAGAACAGTAGATGACTGACACTTTGCCAGGCGCTGCCATCCCGAATCCGCTGGATGAAGCCGCCATCACCGCCGCCGTCGAGGACGCCATTGCCGCCATTTCGGCTGCTTCCTCCCTCGAAGAACTCAAGGCTGTCCGCCTCGCCCACACCGGTGAGAAGTCGCCCCTGAGCCTGGCCAACCGTGAAATCGGTGGCTTGGCGAAGGAGCACAAGGCTGCCGCCGGCAAGCTCATGGGTTCTTCCCGTGGCCGGGTCAACAAGGCGCTCGCAGCCCGGACCGAAGTTCTCGAGGCCGAGAATGACGCCCGCATCCTGGTGGAAGAAACCGTCGACGTGACGGCCGCTCCGCGTCGTCGTCGCGCCGGTGCCCGCCACCCGCTGTCCACGTTGCAAGACCGCGTCTCGGACATCTTTGTTGGCATGGGCTGGGAGATCGCCGAAGGCCCCGAGGTGGAGTCCGAATGGTTCAACTTCGATGCCCTGAACTTCAAGCCTGACCACCCCGCACGCGAAATGCAGGACACGTTCTTTGTGGAGCCTCCCGAAGCGCACCTGCTCATGCGGACGCACACGTCCCCGGTGCAGGTCCGTTCCATGCTGGAACGCGAAGTGCCCATCTATGTGCTGTGCCCCGGCAAGGTCTTCCGCACGGATGAACTGGACGCTACGCACACCCCTGTCTTCCACCAGTTCGAGGGACTGGCGATCGACAAGGACCTGAGCATGGCGGACCTTCGTGGAACGTTGGAGCACTTCGCCCGCCAGATGTTCGGCGACGAAGCTTCCATTCGCCTGCGCCCCAACTACTTCCCGTTCACGGAGCCTTCCGCTGAGCTGGACATCTGGCACCCGGGTGCCAAGGGTGGTCCCCGCTGGATTGAGTGGGGCGGCTGCGGCATGGTCAACCCCAACGTCCTCCGGGCAGCCGGCATCGATCCGGACATCTATTCAGGTTTCGCCTTCGGCATGGGCATTGAGCGCACGCTCATGTTCCGCAACGAGGTCGGCGACATGCGCGACATGATCGAAGGCGACGTACGTTTCAGCGAGCACTTCGGGATGGAGATCTAACAGTGCGTATCCCACTTTCCTGGCTGCGTGAATTCGCGCAGGTTCCGGCCGATGCTACGGCCGAAGACGTCATGGCTGACCTGGTCAAGGTCGGTTTCGAAGAAGAGGAAGTCCACCGTCCCACGGACGAGCTCACCGGTCCCGTTGTGGTGGGCCAGGTACTGAGCTTGGTCAAGGAACCGCAGACCAATGGCAAGACCATCAACTGGTGCCAGGTTCGCGTTGTTCCGGAAGGCCAGGAGCAGACCCTCACCGGCAAGGGTATCGATCCTTCGGGTGTGCAAGGCATCATTTGCGGTGCGCACAACTTTGTGGAGGGCGACAAAGTTGTTGTCACCCTCCCCGGTGCCGTGCTGCCTGGAAACTTCCAGATCTCCGCACGGAAGACCTACGGTCACCTTTCCGCGGGCATGATCGCCTCCGTCCGTGAGCTCGGCATCGGCGATGACCACGACGGCATTCTGGTGCTCTCACGCATCGGCCTGGACCCGGAAATCGGCACCGACGCGATGGAACTGCTGGGTCTGTACGATCAGGCAGCGGAAATCAACGTCACCCCGGACCGTGGCTACGCCTTCTCCATCCGTGGCGTAGCGCGCGAGTACGCCCACGCAACCGGAACCACCTTCGTGGATCCGGCTTCGAAGGTCACGGCTCCGGCCACCCTGCAGGGCGGCCACGGCGTCAAGCTCAACGACGACGCTCCCATCTACGGCAAACCCGGCTGCGACCGCTTTGTGGTCCGCACGGTACGTGGTGTGGACGCTTCCCGTCCCACGCCGCCGTGGATGTCCGCCCGCCTTCGTTTGGCCGGCGTGCGGTCCATCTCGCTGCCGGTTGATATCTCCAACTACGTCATGCTTGAGCTCGGCCAGCCGAACCACTGCTACGACCTCGACAAGCTCGCGGGCGACATCGTGGTGCGTCGCGCAGTGGCTGGGGAGAAGATCACCACCCTGGACGACAAAGAGCGCACGCTCGACGTCGAGGACCTGCTGATTACCGATGATTCCGGTGCCATTGGCATTGCCGGTGTAATGGGCGGTGCCCACACCGAGGTTTCCGACTCCACCACGAACATCCTGGTGGAAGCGGCGCACTTCGATGAGGTCTCAATCGCGCGTTCCCGTCGCCGCCATAAGCTGCCCTCCGAAGCTTCCAAGCGCTTCGAGCGTGGCGTGGACTGGCATGTGGCCCACATTGCTGCCCAGCGCGTAGTGGATCTGTTGGTAGAGCTCGCCGGTGGCACGGCGGACGAGGCAGGGACCGACGTCGGAACCGCACCTGATGCCGTGACTATCGACTTGCCTGCTGAGTTCGCTGCCGCCCGTATCGGCATTGACTTCACGGAAGAGCAGATCACCACTTCGCTTAAGGACCTTGGCGCTGCGGTGGAGAAAACAACCACCGGTTACCGGGTTACTGCTCCGAGCTGGCGCAACGACCTCGAAACCAAGGAAGACCTGTCCGAGGAAATCGCCCGGCTTGTTGGCTACGACAACATCCCTGCCACTCTTCCGGTTGCGCCTCCGGGTCGTGGGCTCAGCCGGAGCCAACAGCAGAAGCGCCGGGTTGTCCAGGCGCTGGCAGATGCGGGGCTCACCGAGGTATTGTCCTACCCGTTCGTCTCCAAAGCTGCCAATGACACTTTCGGTGTTGCTGGTGAAGGCGAACCGCGTCCGGCGTTGAAGCTGGCGAACCCGATCAGCGAAGAACACGGCTTCCTCCGTACGTCCATCCTGCCGGGCCTGATCGAGGTTGCCCGCCGCAATCACTCACGCGGCTTCCGCGATCTGGCGTTGTACGAAGCCGGTTCGGTCTTCCTCCCTGGCGACAAGCTGGGCACGGATTCCATTCCGCCGCTGGGCGTCAAGCCGGCCGACGAGGTACTGGATGCACTGTACGACGGCGTCCCGCACCAGCCGCTGCACATCGCCGCTGTTATGACCGGCCACGATTCTCCGGCCGCTGCTACGCATAGCCCGCGTGCTTGGGACTGGGCTGACGCCTTGGATGTGGCACGCCTCATGGCGGATGTCCTGGGTGTGGAACTGGTCGTTAGCCAGGGTAGCCACCAGGCGTTCCACCCGGGACGCGCGGCTCAGCTTGCGCTGCGCAACGGCGACGTTGTGGGTTACGCCGGGGAACTTCACCCGAAGCTCCTTGCTGCCCACGATATGCCTGCGCGTTCTGTAGCTGTTGAGGTCAACGTGGAAGCTTTGTTTGAGGCGGCCGCTGACGTGATCGTGGCCAAACACATCTCCGGGTACCCCGTGGCGACACAGGATGTTGCCTTGGTTGTCCCGCAGAATGTCCCGGCAGATCAGGTCCTTTCGGCACTGCGCGAAGGAGCAGGGGTACTTCTTGAGGATGTCTCGTTGTTCGACGTCTACGTTGGTCCGGGCATCGAGGATGGCAAGAAGTCGCTGGCTTTCGGCCTGCGCTTCCGTGCAGACGACCGTACGCTGACGGCGGACGAGGCTTCTGAGGCGCGCGCAGCAGCGGTGGCTGTGGCTACTGAGCGCTTCGGTGCAGTCCAGCGCTGATCCCTGCCGCAACTGATCAAGATCCCCGGGACCTGTTGGTCCCGGGGATTTTATTTAACGAGATTGCACTCCCAGCATCTTGACAGACCTTTCACATGTGTATGACAGTTTTGTCATACACATGTGAAGCATGTGTATCACATCCCTCGCACGGTTCCCTGAGAGCCGTCCCTTGAAAGGTACCCATGAAGAAGCAGAACGTTGCTTTGCTTGTCGGGGCTGCAGTAATGGCTTTGACGTCCTCGCTTGGCGGAGCCGCAGTAGCGTCAGAGTCGACGTCACAAGTGGCTGCAGCAGAGGTCCAGCCCGTGTCGCACACCGTCGACCAGTCGCAGGTCTCCGGTTCCACAGCATCGCCGTTAGCGGACAAATACACCATCGCCGCGCCGTCCAAGGCTGGAGGGGCTTCCACGGACTCGGTCATCGGCGCGGATGGCCGGGTTCGGATCACCAACACCACCGCTGCCCCCAACCGCTCCATCGTGCAGATCGAATTCAATGGTGGATACATTTGCTCCGGCGCCCTGATTTCCGACGACACCGTGTTGACCGCAGGCCATTGCGTGCACGAGGGCGGCACCGGATCGGAAGCCGACTACTCCTGGGGCGTCAAAGTGGCTCCGGGGCGTAACGGATCAACCGACCCCTACGGCACTTGCGGAGCAACAGAGATCTTCACGGACCAGCGCTGGATCGACTCCGCAAACACCAACGCCGACTGGGGTGTCATCAAACTGGACTGCACCATCGGCAACACCACCGGCTGGCTCAACTACACCGGCACCACGGCCAGCCTGAACGGAACCAGCACGACGGTCCGTGGCTACCCGGGGGACAAAGCGTTTGGCACCATGTGGTCCATGACCGGCCCCATTGAGAGCACAACCACTGAAAAGGTCTACTACAAAATGGACACCTACGGCGGCCAGAGTGGAGCGCCCGTCTACAACAGCTCCAACACAATCATGGCCATCCACACCAACGGTGGCAGCTCCAACTCAGGCACGCGCATCACACCCACGCTGGCGAATTACCTGACCTCGGTGAAGTAGCCCGGCTGGGTTAAGCCGCCTAAAGTGTTCCCCGCAGCGTTACCTTAGCTGCGGGGAACACTGCTGTCTGAGGCAGGACGCAGCAGCACCAGGCTAGAGTTTGCTGGGGACAAAGCTGTGAGAGGGGTCTTGATGCATAGCCCAATACTTCAGCTGCGGAAGCTTGACGACTTGCTGGTTCCGGACATCCGTGTCGAAGCCCTCGGCCAACCAGCCCTGGATCGTGCCGACAGATTCACCAACCCCGCAGACCGGGAAGAATTCATCACCGGCCGGCTGGCCTTGCTGAATTTTGCCGCTTCGCTCCTCGACGTGGATCCTGCTCGACTCGTCCCTGACTATCGCTGCCCGCAATGCGGCCCTGGACAAGACCACGGCCGTCCCGGCTTCATGCTCGACGGCGTTCCGGCACCTCTGGCGCTCAGCGCGTCCCGGGCGTCGGGCTGGGTGCTGCTGGCCGCCGTCGTGCATCCTACGGATGGCCTCCGGCTGGGTGTGGACCTTGAATCGGTTGACGGGGTTGGCTTTGGCGGCTTCGACGACGTCGCATTGACCTCAAACGAGCAGCGTTTCCTGGCGTCAGTTCCGGAGAGTGAGCAGACCAGACAGCGCGCCCGACTCTGGGCGCGCAAAGAAGCGTGGCTGAAGATGACTGGTGAAGGCCTGCGGAACAACCCCGCAGAGCTGGAGGTGCTGGACCTGCCAGGCCTGCGGGATGTCACCGATGCGAAACTGCCTGACAGATTGGTTGCCGCTCTGGCCCTCGGTTAACGCCCGGATGGCAATGGCGGCAGGGAAGTTTCGTAGAGCCACGGCCGGAGGATTCCCGCGGCATCGAATCCATGAATGTACGAATCCGCAGCCTCAACGAACGTCGCCGTTGAAACCGACCCGTGACGGTTAGCCGCCGTCCAATGCTGAAGGAAACCGAAGAACGCCTCATCGCCGGCCGCCATTCGGACTGCATGAACAGCAAGCGCACCGCGTTTGTAGACGCGGTCATCGAACATCAGCTCAGGGCCGGGGTCTCCCACCAGAAGGTCCTGCGGCCCGGCGTCGAGCCTTTTCCACGCCGCCGTTGCCCGGGCGGCGACAGTCATGGTGCGGGATTCCTCGGACCACAACCACTCTGCATAGCAAGCGAAGCCTTCGTGCAGCCAGATGTCCTTCCAGCTGCTCACCGTCAGCGAATTACCAAACCATTGGTGGGAAAGCTCGTGCGCGATCAGGCGCTGCGCTTCCCAGGACTCGCGCATATGGTTTCGGCCGAAAATGGACACGGTCTGGGCCTCGAGGGGAATTTCCAGCTCATCCTCAGTGACAACCGAGGTGTAGTCGGCGAAAGGGTAGGGGCCGAAGCAGTCCTCGAAGGTGCGCATCATGTCCGGCTGCCGCCGCAGGCCCTGGAGGGCGTCCACTGCCATTTCGGGTGTGACTGCCACGAACTGGGGGACCCTGTGGTGGGTGTCGTCCACGTGCAGGGGAACCTTGGCGTAGCGCCCGATCTGCACAGTGGCGAGGTAGGTTGCCATGGGTTCAGCCTGTTCGTAGACCCACGTTTCCCGGCTGGACTTGCGGGAGTGCGAGACAAGGCTCCCGTTGCACACTGGCCGGTAATTATCGTCAGTGGTCACCGAGATGCGGAACGTCGACTTGTATCGTGGATGATCATTGCAGGGGAACCAGGACGCCGCACCGTTGGGCTGTCCGGCGACCAATACGCCGTCGTTCAGTTCCTCCCAGCCGACATCGCCCCAGAGGCCGCGGCGCGGCTGGGGATTTCCGTCGTAGCGGATCTCCAACGAGAACTGCTGGCCGGGCTTAAGCGGGGATGCCGGCGTCAGGACGAGGTGTTCGGCCCTGTGGCTGAACTTCTGCAGCTTCTTGCCGTCCAGCTGAACCTTGCTTGCCCGCAGGCCCACTAAGTCAAGGACAAGCTGAGTGGAGGGTTCCAAAGCCGTGCATCGCAGGACCGCCTTGCCCATCAGCTTGTTGCTGCCCAGCCTGACGTCGAGATCCAACTCGTACCTGTCCACGCGGTAGCTGCTGCTGCCGTGGTTCAGGGCGTAGGGGTCGGCTTCGGTCAGGGGAGTGGTGATTGGTGCGGTCATGATCCGTCCAATCTACTTGAGGCGCGGCGCTTGTGCAGACGGACCCACCCACGGGCTTACAGGATTGCCCATCCAGTACGTCCCTGCAGGGACAGTTTCGCCACGCATGACCAACGACGCCGGCCCAACAGTACCGCCGTCGCCGATGCTCGCCGCGGGGAGGATGACGCCGTGCGGACCCATCGTGGCACCGTTGCCGAGCGTCACGGTGTCCAGGCTCATGACACGGTCGTGGAAGAGGTGCGTCTGGACCACGCAGCCACGGTTGACCGTGGAGTTCTCGCCCAAGGTCACGAGGTCGGCTTCGGGGAGCCAGTAGCTTTCGCACCACGTTCCGCGTCCGATCTTGGCTCCGAGTCCGCGCAACCACCACACCAGGGCGGGAGTTCCGGCAGCCGACCGGGCAAACCACGGCGCACTGACCATTTCAATGAAAGTGTCCACAACCTCGTTGCGCCAAATGAACGAACTCCACAGCGGGTGTTCGCCGGAGCGGATGGTCCCCACCAGAACCCACTTGGCCACGATGGAGCTGAGCGCGGCCGCAGCCCCCGCTGCCAACATGACAACACCGCCCAGGACTGCAGCTATCCAATAGCCCCATCCGCGCGCCATCCAGTCCAGCACAAGCATCACGCTCACGGCGATGGCCACTGTGAGGATGACAGGGAACAGACGGCACAGTTCCCAGAGCGCCCTTGCGATTTTCAGCTTCAGGGCCGGGCGGAACGTCCGGGTTTGATCGGCATCGACGGCGGTGCGGCGCAATCTGACGGGCGGACTGCCCAGCCATGACGTGCCGGATTTCGCCTTGGCAGGGGTGGCAGACAGAACAGCGACGAGGGAGTTCTTGGGTACGTTTCGTCCCGCGGCGGTCATGCCAGAATTGCCCAGGAAGGAACGCTTCCCGATTTTGGCCGGAGCGATTTTCATCCAGCCCCCACCGAGTTCGTACGAGGCCACCATGGTGTCGTCGGCAAGGAAGGCGCCATCGCCGATGGTGGTCATTTTGGGAACCAGCAGCACCGTTGACGCCTCAACGTTCTTCCCCACTTTGGCGCCCAGGAGACGCAACCACACAGGGGTGAAGAGGCTCGCATAGACCGGAAAGAGGAGGTCTCGAGCCATGTCCAGGAGGCGTTCCGTGGCCCAAACCTGCCAGCCGATACGGCTGCGAACCCGGTAGTAGCCCTCCTTGAGGCCCAGGCCCAAGAGCCTTGCAACGATCAGGATGAGCACCAGATTGCCGAAGAACCACACCAGGGCCGCAAGCGGAACGGCCAGGGCGATCTGCGGAAGAGCTGTTTCCAACGACTCATGACCCTGGATGAAAGCCAGGACCACCAGGGCTCCGGCGAACGCCGAAACATAGGGGATCAGGGCCAGCAGGGCCGAAGCGCTGGCAAACGCTGAGAACCAGAGTCGGTCAACCACTGGCCGTCGGCTGCTGGTATCCGGCCATTCGTGCTTGGCTTTTCCGCGGCGCTCCGCGGGGGAGCCGGCCACGAGGTGTCCGGCTTTCACTTTGCCCAGCACAGCGGATCCAGCGTCGACGTGGGAGCCCGCGCCGATGGTGGCTCCTGGCATCAGGGTGCTTCTGGCGCCTACTACTGCACCGGCTCCCACATGGATCTGGCCGATGTGGACGGAGTCTCCGTCAACCCACCAGCCCGAAAGGTCCACCTCGGGTTCGATGTTGGCACCGCTGCCCAAGGACAGGAGGCCGGTGACCGGGGGCAACGAATGCAGGTGGACATCCTTGCCGATCTTGGCTCCGAGGGCCCGGGCGTAGTAGGGGACGAACGGGGCGCTGGCTAGGCCGATGGCACCCGACAGGTCTTGTATTTGCTCGGCCAACCACAATCGCAGGTGGGTTTTGCCGGACCGCGGGTAGGTACCGGGCTGAATCCTGCCAAGCAGTACCCTGGCTGCAACCACGGAGATCGCCATCCGGCCCAAGGGGCTGACGAAGACCAGCCACGACGCTGCAATCCACCACCAGGAGACCACGGGGGCCGCCGCGAATCCGGCGAAGTCTGCCAGGAGCTTGTTGGCGGCCATGAGGTAGGTCAGCCAGCGCATTCCCACGAGAATGTGCAACGGCACGCCCATGAGGACCTGGAAGATTTGCGACTTCAAGGCGGTAGGGCGGACGGTGCGCTCAGCAGCGGGCCCCGGCGATCCGCCGTCGGGAATTGACTGCCTTGCAGTGTCAATCAGCGCCCCCACGCGGGGCGTTGCGTAGATATCGGCGACGGTGATGGTGGGGTAACGGACGCGGAGGGCAGAAACAAGTTGGGCCGCCGCCAAGGACCCGCCGCCATAGGCGAAGAAATCGGCGTCGAGCGAACTGACGGGGCTCCCCAGCACGGACTCCCACTGGTCCACCACCCATCGGGCGTCGTCGGGCAGGTTCAGCGGTGCGTTGCCGGCCTCGGTGGCGCCGGCTCCTGCCAGAGGCCAGGGGAGTGCGTGCCGATCCACTTTGCCGCTGGTTTTGGTGGGGAGGGAATCAACGGTGGTCAGCAGGGGGATCAGGGCCGCCGGGAGGCTTTCGCCAAGCAGCTTGCGGGCCTCGTCCATGTTCAACTCGTGACCGTCAACGGGAGCCAGGTAACCTACCAGGATTTGGTTGCCTGCCGCCGTCGTTTGCACCGCAGCAGCCGCGCCGGCGACGCCAGGCAGGGACTGCAGTGCCGAATCCACTTCGCCCAGTTCGATCCGGCGTCCACCCAGCTTGACCTGTTCATCTGCGCGACCCATGAAGATCAGGCCCTCGGCTTCAAATCGCACCAGGTCACCTGAACGGTACGCTCGAGCCCAGCCAAGTGTTGTCATCGGGGCGTACTTCTCGGCGTCCTTGGCGGGATCGAGGTAGCGGGCCAGCCCCACTCCGCCGATGATTAGTTCACCGATCTCACCCTCGGCGACCGGAACCCCGGTGGAATCGACGACGGCCAGGTCCCAACCGTCCAGCGGCAGGCCGATCCGTACGGGGCCGCGTCCGCCCAAGGGAGCGGCGCAGGCAACGACGGTTGCCTCAGTGGGCCCGTAGGTGTTCCACACTTCACGACCGTCTACTGCCAAGCGCTCGGCCAATTCAGGCGGGCATGCTTCCCCGCCGAAAATCAGGAGGCGGACGTTCTCGAGTGCTTCGGCGGGCCACAACGCAGCCAGGGTAGGCACGGTTGAAACCACAGTAATGCCGTGATTGATGAGCCAGGGACCGAGGTCCATGCCGGTTCGAACAAGCGCCCGTGGTGCGGGTACCAGGCAGGCTCCGTGCCGCCAGGCCAACCACATTTCCTCGCAGGAAGCATCGAAGGCCACAGAAAGGCCGGCGAGTACCCGGTCCTGAGGGCCGATGGGCTCAGCCTGGAGGAAGATCCGGGCTTCAGCGTCGACGAACGCTGCTGATGAACGATGCTTGACTGCAACGCCTTTGGGCGTCCCGGTGGACCCGGAGGTGAAGATGATCCAGGAGTCGTCGTCCAATCCGGGGATGGCTGGCGGGGAGACAGCTTCCTTTGCCGGGCCGGAGAGCTGGATGTCAAGGCCCCCGGCAATGACTGCCCCCACCCTGGCTTCGCCGAAAACCAGCCGGGCCCGCTCTTCGGGGTCGTCCGCATCCACGGGAACGTAGGCAGCACCAGCCATGAGGATTCCAAGTATGGCGATGTAGAGCTCATTGGTGCCGGACGGGATCCGGACGCCGATTTTGTCTCCTCGGCCAAGCCCCGCATTATTCAATTGCGTGGCAAAAGCGCGAACGGCCTTGAGTAACTCGGTGTAGCTCAACGACTTTTGGCCATCATCCAGGGCCGACGCCTCGGGGAATGATGAAGCGGTTTCTTCCAGGATGTCAACGAGAGTTCGCTCGGCGGGAGCCGCGGCCCCTCCCGGTAGCTGGGGACGGTACGTCATCAGGGCAGGCGTCGTACCGGCCCCAGCGGGATGTTCTGTGCTCACGTCTGTCAGCTTTCCTCAGAAAGATGAACAAAAGGTGTCCGCCGCTTCCCACTCGTCACACTTTGTTGCACCGTTGTTCGCTTTTTGCACAGATGGCGTTCAAGAGGGTCAGGGAACCAGCAGGACTTTCCCGGTTGTGCGGCGACCCTCAAGGTCCCTGTGCGCCTGGGCGGCTTCCGCGAGGGGGTACGTTGTACCTACCCTGACAGCTAGGGTGCCGTTGGCGGCGGCGTCGAAAATCTCGGCTGAGCGCCAGCGGCGTTCCTGGGCGTTCTGGACAAAGTGCGCCATGGTGGGCCTGGTCAGCGTCAGCGAACCTGCGGCATTTAGACGCTGGGGATCGAAGGGCGGCACAGGCCCGGACGCTGCGCCGAAGAGCACCATGGCACCGCGGATGCGCAGGCTCTTAAGGGAGTCGTCGAACGTGTCCTTGCCTACGCCGTCGTACACCACGTTGACGCCCTCGCCATCGGTGAGTTCACGGACCTTGTCAGCGAAGTCCTCGTACCGGAGCACTTCATCGGCGCCCGCCAGCGTGGAGAGGTCCGCCTTCTCATCGGAGGAGACGGTGGTGATGACGCGGGCGCCGCGGGCCTTCAGCAGTTGTGTCAACAGCAGACCAACGCCACCTGCGCCCGCGTGAAGCAGAACGGTGTGGCCTGGCGCTACCCGGAAGGATGAATTCATCAGGTAGTGAGCGGTGATTCCCTGCAGCGGCAGGGCTGCGGCGGTGTGGTCATCGACGCCGGCAGGAACCGGAAGAGCCTTGCTCGCGTCAACGAGGGCGTACTCCGCGTAGGTCCTGGTTCCCTCGGCCGTGGCAATACGGTCGCCGACGGAAAATTCCTCAACCCCCGCTCCGACGGCCTCCACGGTGCCGGCTGCCTCGGCTCCTGGCGTGAAGGGGTAGTCCACCTTGTAAGTGCCGCTGCGTTGGTAGGTTTCAATGAAATTGACCCCGGCAGCTGCGACCTTGATCAACAGCTGGCCGGGGCCAGGCGACGGCGTTTCCACGGATACGTACTCGAGGACCTCAGGTCCTCCGGACTGCTTGGCAACGATGGCGTGCGTCATGGTGGCTCCTTACTCCGGGGCGGTCCTTCCGGTGCCCGGTTTCAGAATCCATCCTAGGGAGGTTGGGGCCTCCGGTGTCGAACGCCTAGCGGCGTCCGTGCGTCGACGCGACGGGGCAGTCGAAGCCACGGCCTGCTGCCAGGCCTACTTCATTGAGGTACCTGACCACGATGCCGTATGACTGCATCAGCGTGGTTTCGGTGTACGGGATGGAGTGTTTGGCGCAGAACTCGCGCACGATCTTTGTGGCCTTGTACAAATGGGGGCGAGCCATGTCCGGGAACAGGTGGTGCTCAACCTGACGGTTTAGCCCACCCAGGAGGAAGTCCATGAAGATGCCACCGGAGATGTTGCGCGAGGTCAGGATCTGGCGGTTGAGGAAGTCCACGCGGCTGTCCTTCGGAAGGACCGGCATGCCCTTGTGGTTCGGGGCGAACGAGGCGCCCATGTAGAAGCCATAAACCATGATCTGTACGCCCAGGAAGGCGAATGCCATGCCGATGGGCAGGAACGTGAAAGCCAGAATCGGAAGGGCGGCCAGCCTGGTCACGAGGATGGGGGTCTCAACCCAGCGGTGGCGCACGTTCTGCTTGCCGAAAACGAAGCGTAGGGAGTCGAACTGCAGACTGATGCCAAGGAGCATCAGGAGCGGGAAGAAGAACCAGCCCTGCCTGCGTGTGAGGAACGCGAGGCGGCCCTTGCGCTCTGCTGCTGCCTCTTCGTGGAAGACCAAGGCGTTGTTCCGGATGTCCGGGTCCTTGGAAATGACGTTGGGGTGGTTGTGGTGGGCTCCGTGCTTCTGCTCCCACCAGGAGTAGCTGATGCCGGCCACGCCGGTGGCCAGGAGGCGGGCCGACCAGTCGTTGGCGCGCCGTGAAGCGAAAATCTGCTTGTGACCTGCCTCGTGGGCAAGGAAGCTAAGTTGCGTGCACAGGATGCCAACGGCCGCAGCGATCAGGAGCTGGTACCAGGAATCGCCTATGAGTGCGAAGCCGAGCCAGGTGCCGGCCATGAGCAGTACCAAGGCCGCGAAGACCCAGATGTAGAAGCCGCTACGGCGTTCGAGGAGTCCTGCAGCCTTGACGCTCTTGAGGAGCTCTGAGTAGCTCTGGACGACGGGATTTGGTTGAATTGCGCGAGCTTTGGGGCGCTCAGCGGTGGACGTGGGTGACATAAATGTGCCCCGTATCGCTAACGGGCAACGCTGCAGCCGACGTTCGGACTGCACGGTCTGGATCACCCTCCACTAAGCATACGTGCAATCCCCTAAATAATGAGACTGCTCACAACTGCATGCATAAATATCGGACAGCATGAATATTCTTGCTGTACAGTAGGGTCATGACTATTTCAGTTGCCGTCTCCGGTGCCAGCGGCTACGCCGGGGGAGAAGTGCTGCGCTTGCTGGCAGGCCATCCAAACGTCACCATCGGTGCCATCACCGCGCACAGCAACGCCGGTTCCAGACTAGGGGAGTTGCAGCCGCATCTCCACGGTTTGGCCAGCCGGATTCTGGAAGACACCACCGTGGAGAACCTGTCGGGCCATGACGTCGTGTTCCTTGCCCTGCCGCACGGTGCCTCAGCCGAGATCGCTGCGCAGTTGCCTGAAGGCACCGTAGTTATCGACGCCGGTGCCGACCACCGCTTGCAGGACGCTGCGGCATGGGAAAAGTTCTACGGCTCCGCCCACGCGGGCACCTGGCCTTACGGTCTTCCAGAGCTCCCTGGTCAGCGCGAAGCCCTCAAAGGTGCCACGCGCATCGCCGTTCCCGGGTGCTACCCGACGTCGGCCCTGCTCGCCTTGACGCCCGGGTTCGCCAACAACCTCCTCCTGACGGACGACGTCGTGATTGTCTCTGCATCAGGGACCTCAGGCGCGGGCAAGGCTGCCAAAGTCAATTTGATTGGCGCTGAAGTCATGGGTTCCATGAGCCCTTACGGCGTCGGCGGCGGACACCGGCACACGCCTGAGATCGAACAGGGACTGGCCAACGCTGCCGGCGAGCCGGTAACAGTCTCCTTCACGCCAACACTGGTTCCGATGAGCCGCGGCATCCTGACGACGGCGACGGCCAAGGTCGGTCACGGCGTTACTGAAGCCGAACTGCGCCAAGCCTGGACAGACGCCTACGACGACGAACCGTTCGTGCACCTCCTTCCGGAGGGCCAGTGGCCCACCACCAAGTCGGTCCAGGGCTCCAACCACGCCGTAATGCAGTTGGCTTTCGACGCCCACACGGGCCGCGTGATCGTGACGTGCGCTATCGACAACCTCACCAAGGGGACCGCCGGCGGAGCCGTGCAGTCCATGAACATTGCCCTCGGCCTGGATGAAACCGCCGGCCTGAACCTGCAGGGAGTTGCACCGTGACCATTACCGCCCCCAAGGGATTCCGCGCCGCAGGCATCAAAGCCGGCATCAAGGCTTCGGGCAACCCGGACTTGGCCCTTGTAGTCAACGACGGACCGCAAAAGTCCGCCGCCGCCGTCTTTACCTCCAACCGCGTGGCTGCTGCACCGGTCCACTGGTCACGCCAAGTGGTGAGCGACGGACGAGTGGATGCCGTGGTCCTGAACTCCGGCGGAGCCAACGCCTGCACCGGTCCGCAGGGCTTCCAGAACACCCACGCCACGGCCGAGAAAGTGGCAGACGTGCTGGGAGTATCTGCTTCCGATGTCGTGGTCTGCTCAACTGGGCTGATCGGCGAGCAGTTGCCCATGGACAAGATCCTTCCCGGCGTCGAGGCCGCTTTCCGCGACCTGTCGGAGGACGGCGGCTCAGCTGCCGCCACGGCGATCATGACCACGGACAGCGTGTCCAAGGAAGCCGTCTTCACGGGCACCGACGCCGAGGGCAAGCAGTTCACCGTGGGTGGCATCGCCAAGGGTGCCGGGATGTTGGCGCCGGGCCTGGCAACCATGCTGGTGGTCCTTACCACCGACGCCGAGGTTCCTGCGGATGAGCTCGACGTCGTCCTCCGGGACGCCACGCGCGTCACCTTTGATCGGGCGGACTCGGACGGCTGCATGTCCACCAATGACACCGTGGTGCTGTTGGCATCAGGGGCGTCCGAGGCGTTGCCGTCTGCCGAACAGTTGAGCGAAGCGGTCACCCAGGTCTGCGCCGAACTGGCACGCAAGCTCATCGGTGACGCCGAGGGCGCCAGCCACGACATCGCTATCCGGACGTTCAACGCCGCCAGCGAGCGCGACGCCGAAATCGTCAGCCGCAGTGTTGCCCGCTCCAACCTGTTCAAAGCCGCCATCTTCGGCAAGGACCCGAACTGGGGCCGCGTGCTCTCGGCTGTGGGAACAACAGACGCCGTATTCGAGGCGGACCAACTCAACGTCGCAATGAACGGTGTGCAGATCTGCCGCAACGGCGCAATCGGCGAGGACCGCAACCTGGTGGACCTGGAGCCGCGCGAAGTGTTGGTCGAAATCGACCTGCAGGCCGGCGATGCCGAGGCCACCATTTGGACCAACGACCTCACGCACGATTACGTGCACGAGAACAGCGCATACTCGAGCTGAGCGGATGACCATGACTGCGCACACCCGCGAAACCACCTCCATGAGTGACGCCCAGGACAAAGCCGGGACACTGATCGAGGCCCTCCCGTGGATCCAGCGTTTCGCCGGTACCACCATGGTGATCAAGTACGGCGGCAACGCGATGGTCAACGACGACCTTCGTCGTGCCTTCGCGGAGGACATTGTGTTCCTCCACCACGTAGGCATCCACCCCGTAGTGGTCCACGGCGGTGGTCCCCAGATCAACTCCATGCTCGGCCGTCTCGGCATCGAGTCCGAGTTCAAGGGCGGCCTGCGCGTCACCACCCCTGAAGCCATGGACGTGGTCCGCATGGTCCTCACGGGCCAAGTCGGTCGCGAACTCGTCGGCCTCATCAACTCTCACGGTCCCTATGCCGTGGGCATGTCCGGCGAAGATGGCGGCTTGTTGCGCGCCGTCCGCACGGGCACTGTTGTTGACGGCGAAGAGGTGGACCTCGGCCTGGTGGGAGAAGTGGTGGGCGTGGATCCTGCCGGAATCAAGGACATTCTCGACGCCGGCCGCATCCCGGTCATCTCAACGGTCGCCCCGGAAATTCTCGACGACGGCAACGGTTCCGGTCCTACGACGGGACAGGTCCTCAACGTCAACGCGGACACTGCAGCTGCCGCCGTCGCATCCGCCTTGGGCGCCACCAAGCTTGTCATCCTGACCGACGTCGAGGGCCTGTACGCCAACTGGCCGGACAAATCGTCGCTGATCTCTTCGCTCACCGCATCGGAACTCCGCGAGATGCTGCCCAAGCTCGAGTCGGGGATGATCCCGAAGATGGCCGCCTGCCTCAAAGCCATCGACGAAGGCGTGGAACGCGCCCACATCGTTGACGGCCGCCTCCCGCACTCAATGCTGCTGGAAACTTTCACCACCGCCGGCATCGGCACGCAGGTAGTACCCAATGAGGAAGTGAACGCATGAGCGAAACTGTTGGCCTCAACCCGACCGGCGATGGCCCCCCCGCCCGTCCCCAGCCGCTCCCCATCCTCGCAAGCTCGGACGGGGACCCCGGCGGCAGTGGGCCCATCGCGGTGCCCGACCACACCCGGGGGTCCATCGCCGGATCGGAGGCCAAAGCTTCCGTCATTACTGGAGTGAGTAATGGCGCTGACTGGCTTGCCCGTTACTCGTCGTCCCTCATGGGTGTCTTTGGCACCCCGCAGCGGGTCTTGGTTCGCGGCGCAGGCTGCCTCGTGTGGGACGCCGACGGCAAGGAATACCTGGACCTCCTTGGTGGCATCGCTGTGAACGCACTGGGCCACGCGCACCCCTTCGTCACGTCAGTGATCTCCAGCCAGTTGGCCACGCTCGGGCACGTCTCGAACTTCTTCACGAGCCCCACGCAAATTGCTTTGGCTGAAAAGCTCCTCGCCCTCACCAATGCTCCGGCGGGGTCCAAGGTCTTCTTTGCCAACTCCGGTACTGAGGCCAACGAGGCAGCGTTCAAGCTGGCCCGACGGAATAACTCCGATGGGAAGCGCACCAAGGTCATCGCCCTGGAGGGCGCCTTCCACGGCCGCACCATGGGTGCCTTGGCGCTCACGGCCAAGGAGGCCTACCGTGCACCCTTCGAACCACTGCCCGGTGGCGTGGTTCACATCCCGTTCGGCGACATCGAAGCCTTGCGTGCCGCCGTCGACGATTCCACAGCGGCCGTCTTCCTTGAACCCGTCCAAGGCGAAGCGGGCGTCCGCCCACTCAGCGCCGAATACCTGCAGGCAGCCCGCGAGGTGACCACCGCAGCGGGTGCCCTGCTGATCTTGGATGAGGTACAAACCGGCATCGGCCGGACCGGTAAATGGCTCGCCAGCGAAGACGCGGGAATTGTTCCCGACGCCGTGACCCTCGCCAAGGGGCTCGGCGGCGGTTTCCCGGTGGGTGCCTTGGTCACGTTCGGAAGTGCGACGTCGGCCCTGCTCACCGCCGGGCAGCACGGCACCACTTTCGGTGGGAACCCAGTGGCTACGGCCGCCGCTTTGGCCACGCTGCACGCCATCGAAAGCCAAGGTGTGCTGCAGAACGTGGTCACTGTCGGCGCCCACCTTCGTGAGGGACTGGCCGCCATCGAGGCTGTCACCGAAGTCCGCGGCGAGGGTCTGTTGATTGGCTTCGATGTTAATGCCGACATCGCACCTGCCATGGTTACCGCAGCTTTGGATGCCGGCTTCATCATCAACAGCCCGGGCCCGAGGACTATCCGCCTTGCGCCGCCGCTGATCCTGACCATCGATCAAGCGGACCGTTTCCTGGATGCATTACCCACCCTGATCGCTACGGCTACAGCCAACACCGCTAAGGACGCACAGTGACTACTACCAACACCACCCGTCACTTCCTCAAGGACACGGACCTGAGTCCCGCCGAGCAAGCTGAGGTTTTGGAACTCGCCGCACGGATGAAGGCAGCGCCGTACAGCGTGCAGCCCTTCGCCGCCGAGGGCAACGGCCGTAAGACGGTGGCCGTGATCTTTGACAAGACCTCCACCCGCACGCGTGTTTCTTTTGCCACCGGCATCGCGGACATGGGCGGCAACGCACTGATCATCAACCCGGGTGAAGCCCAGATCGGCCACAAGGAATCCGTGGAGGATACGGCGAAGGTCCTGGAGCGCATGGTGTCCACCATCGTATGGCGGACAGGTGCCCACTCGGGCCTGGTGGCCATGGCGGAAAACTCCAAGGTCCCCGTCATCAACGCCTTGTGCGACGACTACCACCCCTGCCAGCTCCTGGCCGACCTCCTGGCCGTCAAGGAGCACAAGGGTGAACTTGCCGGCTTGAACATGGCCTATCTGGGTGACTCCGCCAACAACATGGCCAATTCCTACCTCCTTGCCGGTGTGACGGCTGGAATGCATGTGCGCATTTCCGGCCCCGAAGGCTATCTTCCGGCGCCGGAGATCGTGGCGGCTGCCGAGGAGCGTGCGGCCGAGACAGGCGGCTCAGTGCTTATCACCAGCGATGCCGCAGAAGCCCTCAAGGGCGCCGACGTCGTAGCAACGGACACGTGGGTATCCATGGGCCAGGAAGCCGAAAAGGAAGCCCGGCTGCAGCTCTTCCGCGACTACTCCGTGGATGAGGCCGCCATGGCGCAGGCCGCGCCGGACGCCGTCGTGCTTCACTGCCTCCCGGCCTACCGCGGCTACGAAATTTCCGCCGGAGTGATCGACGGCCCGCAGTCGATTGTCTGGGACGAGGCGGAGAACCGCCTCCACGCTCAGAAGGCGCTGATGGCCTGGCTGATGCACCGCTCCGGGCTTGCTTTCGTGGATGGTCTTTCTCCCGTCGAGGGAACCGGGGAGAGCACGTTCTAGTGTCCACCAATCCGTCCGTGCCGGGCGCCAGCCCAGCCACAAAGACTGCCCGCCAGGCGCGTATCACCGCGATCCTGACGGGTGAGTCCGTGCGTTCACAAGCAGAGCTTGCAGCCCTGCTGGCGGACGACGGCGTCCAGGTCACCCAGGCCACCCTGTCCCGCGACCTCGTGGAACTGGGCGCGGTACGGGTCCGGGGCAAGGAAGGCGCACTTGTTTACGCTGTCCCGGGGGAGGGCGGGGACCGCAACGCCAAGAGCGGCGTCACCCAGGAAATCCTGGATGCGCGGCTGACGCGGCTTTGCGGCGAACTCCTGGTGACAGCTGAGGCATCGGGCAACATCGTGGTCCTCCGCACTCCACCGGGAGCAGCCAACTTCCTGGCCCTGGCCGTTGATCACTCGGTGATGCCGTCGGTATTGGGTACGATCGCAGGCGACGACACTTTGCTGCTGGTCGCACGGGATCCCGACGGCGGGGCGGAACTGGCAGCGCGTTTCCTGCGCATGGCCGAAGAAGCCGGGCCTGGCAACTAATTGATCTTTTTCAGCATTGATTCACACAGCATTGATTCGAATGAACCAAGCAATAACAAAGGAGCACTCTCGTGACTGAGCGCATTGTTCTGGCCTACTCCGGTGGCCTTGATACTTCCGTAGCCATCGGCTGGATCGGTGAAGCCACCGGCGCCGAGGTCATCGCCGTGGCCGTCGACGTCGGACAGGGCGGCGAGTCGCTGGAGACCATTCGCCAGCGCGCCCTCGGTTGCGGCGCGGTTGAGGCTTACGTGGCCGACGCCCGTGACGAGTTCGCCAACGAGTACGCCATGCCCACCCTGAAGGCCAACGCCCTCTACCAGGGCCACTACCCGTTGGTTTCGGCTATCTCCCGTCCGGTCATCGTGAAGCACCTCGTGAAGGCTGCCCGCGAATTCGGTGCCACCACCGTTGCCCACGGCTGCACCGGCAAGGGCAACGACCAGGTCCGTTTCGAAGTTGGCATCCAGACCCTCGGCCCGGACCTGAAGTGCATTGCACCCGTCCGCGACCTCGCCCTGACCCGCGACAAGGCCATCGCCTTCGCCGAGGAAAAGGGACTGCCGATCGAGACAACCAAGAAGAACCCGTACTCGATCGACCAGAACGTCTGGGGACGCGCCGTCGAGACAGGTTACCTCGAGGACATCTGGAACGCTCCCACCAAGGACATCTACGACTACACCGCCACCCCGGAATTCCCGCCGGCGCCCGATGAGGTCACCATCTCCTTCCAGGCCGGTGTTCCGGTAGCGATCGACGGCGTAAAGGTCACCCCGCTGCAGGCCATCCAGGAGCTGAACCGCCGTGCAGGCGCTCAGGGCGTTGGCCGCATCGACGTCGTTGAAGACCGCCTCGTCGGCATCAAGTCCCGCGAAATCTATGAAGCCCCGGGTGCCATGGCGCTGATCACCGCGCACAAGCACCTCGAGGACATCACTATCGAGCGCGAACAGGCCCGCTTCAAGGCAACTGTTGGCCAGCGCTGGGCAGAGCTGGTCTACGACGGACAGTGGTTCTCCCCGCTCAAGCGCTCCCTGGACGCCTTCATCGAAGACACGCAGCAGTACGTTTCCGGCGACATCCGCATGGTCCTCCACGGTGGCCAGGCAATTGTCAACGGTCGCCGCTCCGAGACCTCGCTGTACGACTTCGACCTCGCCACCTACGACACCGGCGATACCTTCGACCAGTCCATGGCACGCGGTTTCATCGAGCTGTGGGGCATGTCCTCCAAGGTTGCCTCGGGTCGCGACCTGCGGGTCGCAGGCGAATAATGACGTCGGCAACGAACGAAGGTGCACTGTGGGGCGGCCGGTTCGCCGGCGGCCCCGCGGATGCGCTGGCCGCATTGAGCAAGTCCACACACTTTGACTGGCGGCTGGCCCGCTATGACATCGCCGGTTCCAAGGCGCACGCCCGCGTGCTGGCCAAGGCCGGACTGTTGGACGACGCCGAGCTCGAAGGCATGCTCGCCGCCCTCAACCAGCTGGACGAGGACGTCGCGAGCGGCGCCTACCTCCCGGCTGAGAGCGACGAGGATGTGCACGGTTCACTTGAGCGTGGCCTGATCGAGCGCGCAGGAACCCACTTGGGCGGCAAGCTCCGCGCTGGCCGTTCCCGCAACGATCAGGTTGCCACCTTGGGCCGCATGTTCCTCCGCGACCACGCCCGGATTATCGCCAGCGGTGTCCTTGCCACCATCGACGCCCTTGTGGAGCAGGCAAAGGCCCACCAGGGCGTTGCCATGCCGGGCAGGACACACTTGCAGCATGCCCAGCCGGTGTTGCTGAGCCACCACCTTCTGGCACATGCCTGGGCACTGCTTCGCGACGTGCAGCGACTCCAGGACTGGGACAAGCGCGCCGGTGTTTCGCCCTATGGTTCGGGTGCGCTGGCCGGTTCCTCCCTGGGACTGGACCCCGAGGCTGTTGCCGCGGACCTTGGTTTCTTCTCGGCGGTCCACAACTCGATCGATGGCACCGCCTCACGCGATGTTTTCGCCGAGTTCGCCTGGGTGTGTTCCATGATTGGCGTGGACCTCTCCCGGATCTCCGAGGAAGTCATCTTCTGGGCAACCAAGGAGTTCTCCTTTGTCACGCTGCATGATTCGTACTCCACGGGGTCCTCGATCATGCCGCAGAAGAAGAACCCGGACGTCGCCGAGCTCGCACGCGGCAAGGCAGGTCGCCTCATCGGCAACCTGACTGGCCTGCTGGCGACGCTCAAGGGCCTGCCGCTCGCGTACAACCGCGATCTGCAAGAGGACAAAGAACCGGTCTTCGACGCCGCCGACACCCTGGAGCTTTTGCTTCCGGCCGTGTCCGGCATGATCGCCACGCTGAAGTTCAACACCGAGCGCATGGAATCCCTGGCTCCCCAGGGCTTCGCGTTGGCCACGGACATTGCTGAGTGGCTTGTCCGCCAGGGCGTTCCGTTCCGTGAGGCCCATGAACTGTCCGGTGCTGCCGTCAAGCAAGCTGAAGGCCGCGGCGTGGAGCTGTGGGACCTGACGGACGAGGAATACGCAGCAATCTCGGGACACCTCACTCCCGAGGTCCGCAGCGTTCTGAGCACCGAAGGTTCGCTCAACAGCCGCAACTCGCAGGGCGGCACAGCACCGGCCGCCGTCGAACGCCAATTGGCTGCGCTCCAAGCGGAACTGGACGCAGCGCGTTCCTACGCCGGCTAGACCAGTCGGGACGGCACGTCGCGGCCATGCCTTCGGGCAGGGCAACGCGAGGTGCCGTCCCGCAGTGCGTTAACATGGCGCTATGACTCAGATCACCCCCGAGACGTTGCCCGCAGAGCTTCACAAAGCCGCCGGCACCGTCACCCGCCTCCTCGCCAAACTGGACGACTCATCCGTCGCTGAACCGTCAGAGCTTCCAGGCTGGACCCGGGGTCACGTCCTTGCCCACCTTGCAGGTATTTCCAACGCCATGGCTCGGCAACTTGCGTACGCGAGCCGCGGCGAAACCGGGGAACTGTACGACGGCGGCATGGACGGCCGTAACAAGGCCATCGCACTCGCTGCAGGGCACAGCCTCGCGCAGCACACGGAGGCCGTCACCACCGCCTTGGATGCGGCGATTGCCGCGTTCGATGCCTTGGGCCCTGAGGACTGGCAGGCGCGTATCGCGTACCGGGACGGCACAGTGTTCGACGGCGGCCTGGCCCTGTGGCGCGAACTCACCATTCATGCTGCCGACCTTGGCTTGGGTTACGGTCCGGAGACGTGGAACAGGCCTTTCTGCGAACATCTGATCGGCTTCCTGGCCGCTCGCGTTCCTGACTCGTACAAATTCGTTCTGCAGCCCACAGGTCTGCCTCAGAGGACGATCGGCGGCGGCGGCACCTCCATCGCGATTACCGGCATGCTGACCGACATCGCCGCGTGGCTAGCGGGCCGCGAGCCAAGCCTTGGGAGCCTCAGGGCTACTGCAGCCGCTGACGGAGTGGACCTGCCGGAGCTGCTGCCGTGGCCGGCCGCGCAACCGGCGGCCCGCTGACGCACGGTCGCCCGCTCACTTCCCTCGGGCTTGAGCTGGATGCTCGCTCACGTCCCTCGGGTTTGAGCTGGATGCTCGCTCACGTCCCTCGGGTTTGAGCCGGTCGCTCGCTCATGTCCCTCGGGTTTGAGCCGGTCGCTCGCTCATGTCCCTCGGGTTTGAGCCGGTCGCTCTCTCATGTCCCTCGGGCTCGAGCTGGATGCTCGCTCACCTTCAGGGAGCAATTTGCTCTTGGTCTTCACGGCCGCTGCCCTCCACAGGTGCATGGTGGCGTACGAACGCCACGGGCTGACCTCCCTGAAGTCGGCACTGAGTCCAAGGCCCGCGGGCAGCACCTTCACGCCGTTCCTCACTGCCGCGTCGTTGGCCAGGAACACATCCGGAGCGCCAAGCACCCGCATGGCAACGTACCCCACGGTCCAAGGCCCAACGCCTGGTAACGGAAGCAGTTTGCTGCCGAGGCTGCCTGGATCGTCGCCGTAGCCGAAGTCGAGTTCCCCGCTGGCCATGGCCTCGGCGGCGGCCACGATGGAGTCGATGCGGCGCTGTGGTCCTCGGAGTAAGGCACGTCCGTGTTCGGCGAGTTCTGCTGCTGTAGGAAATAGTCGATCAAGGTCTGGCGCAAAGCCATCGACGGCGGATCCGGCCGCAGACAACTGGGTAAGGGCAGTTCGGGCAGCGGCGACGGTGATCTGCTGTCCGATCATTGCCCGGATGAGCAATTCCTGGGGATCCACAGCACCCGGCACGCGCATCCCCGGGAGCGCGGCGATGCTAGCCGTAAGCCTCGGATCCGCTGCCAGGGCGTCATCTATCGCCTGCGGATCGGCGTCCAGGTCGAATAGCCTGCGGACCCGGCTCAACAGTGCCGGGAGGTCGTGCAGGTCCACGGCCGTGGCTGTGAGTTGCAAGGGTTTGCCGGGTGTTGAGGGGCTGTAGGTAACCGAAAAGGATGCGCTGCCTCGGGGGAGCCGCAGCGTGCGGGCGTAGCTCCTGCTTCCGTCGCTGTCAGTCGTTGCTTTTTCGATGCCTGGTATCGCACGAACTGCCAGGAAGTCGAAAATGCCCGGATCGAAGGGTTCCCTGTAGGGCAGGTTCAGCGTCAGAGCGGATGGCGCCGGCCCAACCGCCACGGTACCTCGGCGATTAGCGGACTTCGCCCCGGTGGCACGCACCGCCGTCGGGGTCATTGCGAACACCTCGCCAATGGTGTCGTTGAATTGCCGCACGCTGTTGAACCCCGAGGCGAACGCAACGTCGGCCAGGAGCATGTCGGTGGAGACCAGCAAGGTCCTGGCGGTCTGCGCCCTGCTTGCCCGTGCCAGTGAGAGGGGACCCGCGCCGAGTTCGTTGCTGAGGATGCGGTTGAGTTGCCGCGCGGAGTAGCCCAGGCGGTTCGCGAGGCCGTCGACGCCTTCGCGAGTGATCACGCCGTCGTTAATCAATCTCATCGCGCGGCCCGCAATGTCGGAACGGATGTTCCACGCGGGCGTTCCGGGCACAGCTTCGGGCAGGCACCGCTTACAGGCGCGATACCCGGCCTCATGGGCGGCCGCAGAGGTTTCGTAGAAGGTGACGTTCTCAGCCTTGGGCGTTCGGGCAGGGCACGACGGCCGGCAGTAAATGCCTGTGGAGCTGACGGCAGTGAAGAATTGACCATCAAACCGGGTGTCGCGGGCGTCGATCGCCCGGTATCGCTGCCAGAAGTCCATGGCTTCATCCTGCCAGTCGTCCGAAGCCCTCGCTAGCGGAAATCGGACATAGCCGTGGCAGGAAATTTTGCTAGGGTCTGCTCATGAGCCCGTCCATGGACAACGGAGTCAGCAGCCCGTCCCAAGTGCGCAAGTTCCTTGGGGGTGATCCACGTGTCATCGCCCCGCTGATACTTGGCGCGGTACTTACCCACGACTCAGAAGCCGGTCCAGTCTCGGTCAGGCTCACAGAGGTGGAGGCCTATATGGGCCCGCGCGATTCAGAGCATCCCGACCCCGGTTCCCATACCTTCGGTGGTCCTACCGCCCGGAATGCACCAATGTTCGGGCCTCCGGGTTTCCTGTACGTCTACTTCACCTACGGCATGCACTACTGCGCCAACATCGTCTGCGGTCCTGACGGCTCCGCGTCTGCGCTGCTTCTGCGGGCAGGAGAGATTGTTGACGGGGATGAGCTCGCTGCCCTTCGCAGGCCGGCCTCCAAGTCGCACAAGGAACTGGCTAGTGGACCTGCCAGGCTCGCCTCCGCGCTGGGACTCACGACGGCGGATACTGGCCGTGACGCCCTCGCCTCTCCGTTCAGCCTGTGGTTGCCGACGACGCCCGCAGCTGCCGTCGCCAGCGGACCGCGGGTGGGCGTAGCGGGTCCAGGTGGAAGCACCGAATATCCTTGGCGGTTTTGGATTGAGGACGATCCCACCGTGTCCAGGTACAAGGCTGCCCGGCCCCGGACCCGTAGCGCTGCCGGGTGACTTTCGACGCTGGTGGATCAGTGAAACATGAACTTTCTGTGACGCAGTCCGCCGTATGACGTGGACCCCCCACGTTTACCAAAATCGCTGTAGAATGGACGGTCTGTCTTTTGCGATAGGGGTTACGGTTCGATGCACGACGCTGATTTGGTCCACGAGCAGGAATATGTTGCCGGGCTGTATGCCCGGCTTGATGAGCTGCGCGCCGAAAAGCGCGCCCAGCTGGCGCAGGTGCGCAAGGCCGGCGCGGTGGGAACCATGCAGAACGTCTCAGAACGTGACGCGTTCGCGGCACTGTACGAAGACCGTCTGGCCCAGCTCGACGCCGTCGACGATCGCCTGGTCTTTGGCCGCCTTGACCTCGACTCCGGTGAGGCTCAGTACATTGGCCGCATCGGGCTGTCCACCGCCGATCTGCAGCGCCTTATGGTCGACTGGCGTGCGCCGGAAGCAGGCCACTTCTATCAGGCCACCGCGTTCGACCGTCAAGGCGTGCGTCGTCGTCGCCACCTGATCCTTCAGGGGCGGGACGTAAAAGCGATTGAAGACGACGTCCTGGACGCAGGGATGCTCGCGGACAACGACTCGCTTCAGGGCGAAGGCGCCCTGCTGGCTGCGCTGAATTCCAAGCGCACGGGCCGCATGTCGGACATCGTGGGCACTATCCAGTCCGAGCAGGACCGGATCATCCGTTCCTCCATCTCCGGAGCACTGGTAGTGCAGGGCGGTCCCGGAACAGGCAAGACCGCCGTGGCCCTGCACCGTGCCGCCTACCTGCTGTACACGCACCGTGAGCGGCTCAAGAGCGCCGGCGTCCTACTCGTGGGCCCGTCGTCCTCCTTCATGCACTACATCGAACGAGTGTTGCCATCGCTCGGCGAGACGGGTGTGGTCATGGCCAGCCTGGGACGCCTCATGCCCGGGATTCACGCCGTTCCCGAGGAAGATGCGGATGTTGCCGCCCTCAAAGGCAAGCTGGACATGGCAACCGTGGTGGCAAATGCCGTGGCCAACCGGCAACGGACGCCCGCCGAGGACCGCATCCTCGAAGTCGATTCGCGGAAGCTGACGCTGACGGTCCGCCAGGTGCGCCGCGCCCGGGAGAAAGCCCGCGCCACAGGAAAGCCCCACAACGAAGCCCGACTCACGTTCGTCAAAATCCTCCTGCGCGAGCTCACGGAACAACTCACGGACCTGGTCGAGGAAGGCAACATCGGCAACAACGCCGATCGCGCCTACCTGGCGGAAGACGTTAGGTCTGCCCGCGATGTTCGTATTGCACTGAACCTCTGCTGGATGCCCATGACGCCCGAGAAACTTATCTCTGAGCTCTTCAGCAAGCCGGCCATCCTCGAAGCCTGCACGCCGCACCTGACGTCGGAACAGCGCGCCCTGCTGCAGCGTCCTGTGGATGCGCCTTGGACGGAAGCGGATGTTCCGTTGCTGGATGAGGCTGCAGAATTGCTGGGTGAACTGGATCCAGCCGCCGGGAGGGGATTGGCACAGCAGGAAGCCGACCGTGCCCGCGATCTCGCCAACGCCAAGCAGACCCTCGCCAACATGGAAGCGATGGGCGTGGACGTACTGGTGACTGCTGAAGAGCTTGCCGAGCAGAACCAGGAACGTGAAGGTCGGCTGACCGCTGCCGAACGCGCCACGAGCGATAGGTCGTGGGCCTTCGGCCACATCGTGGTTGACGAGGCCCAGGAACTCTCGCCCATGCAATGGCGGCTCCTGGTGCGGCGTTGCCCGCTGAAGTCCTTCACCATAGTGGGGGACATCGCACAAACGAGTGCAGCGGCCGGTGCCAATTCGTGGCAAGGCGCGCTGGCGCCGTCGTTCGGTGACCGCTGGACGCTGGAAGAACTTACCGTGAACTACCGCACGCCGTCGCAGATTGCCGAGGCGGCTGTCCGCATGGCCAACCGCGCAGGCCTGGTTGTCTCGGCACCCAAGGCCGTACGCGAAGGCAAATGGTCGCCCATCGTGGACCATGTGGAGGCGGACGACATCGTCAAGCGCTTGGTAGAGGTCCTGCCGGAGGAAGTGGAAGCGATCGACGGCGGCCTGCTGGCTGTCATCGCCGACGGACCGCTGCTGCCGCAGGCCACCGCCGCGCTGCGTGAGGTCTACGGACGCCGCATCGGCAGCGGCGCAGGCAGCTACCAGCAAGACATCGTGGTGATCAGCCCCAAGGAAGCCAAGGGCCTGGAATTCGACGGTGTTGTGGTCCTGGAACCGGCCGCCATGCTGAACCATGAGCACGGCAAGGTAGGCGACCTCTACGTCGCCATGACCCGTGCCACGCAACGCCTGCGCCTCATCGCGGCCGCGCCGGTACCCGCCGGCATCGAGCGCTAGGAAAAACGGACCCTGCAATCCTGCTAACTTAGATCTCGTGTCACACGTAAACAACCTCGAGTCCCAGCACAACGATCCCGCCTTTGCCAACGTCTGGCAGGAGCTCAAATGGCGCGGCCTTGTCCACGTTTCCACTGATGAAACTGAACTGGAAAAGCTGCTCGCCGGGGACCCGATCACGTATTACTGTGGCTTCGATCCCACTGCGCCATCGCTGCACCTGGGCAACCTGGTGCAGTTGCTGGTGATGCGTCGCCTGCAGTTGGCCGGCCACAAACCGCTCGGTTTGGTGGGTGGTTCCACCGGCCTGATCGGTGACCCCCGTCCGACGGCGGAGCGCACCTTGAACACCAAGGACACCGTCGCGGAGTGGGTTGGCTACCTTCAGGGCCAGGTGCGACGCTTCCTCAGCTTCGAGGGCGGGAACCCGGCCCGCATGGTCAACAACCTGGACTGGACAGCACCGCTCAGTGCCATCGATTTCCTCCGGGAGATCGGCAAGCACTTCCGCGTAGGCACCATGCTTCGCAAGGATGCCGTGGCGTCACGTCTGAACTCAGACGAAGGCATCAGCTACACAGAGTTCAGCTACCAGATCCTGCAGGGCATGGACTACCTCCAGCTCTTCCGTGACTACGGCTGCGCCCTGCAGACCGGCGGCTCGGACCAGTGGGGAAACCTCACCAGCGGTACCGAACTCATCCGCAAAGTGGAAGGCAAGAGCGTCCATGCCCTGGGCACGCCGCTCATCACCAACTCTGACGGCACCAAGTTCGGCAAGAGCGAAGGCAACGCCATTTGGCTGGACCCGGACATGTGCAGCCCGTACACGTTCTACCAGTTCTGGCTGAACACCGCCGATGCTGATGTGGTTGATCGACTCAAGGTGTTCACCTTCCTGTCGCGCGCCGAGATCGAGGCGCTTGGTCAGTCTGTGGAGGAGCGCCCGTTTGCCCGGGAAGGCCAGAAGAAGCTTGCCTTCGAAGTGACCTCCTTGGTGCACGGCGTCGACGCAACCGAGAAAGTCATCGCCGCTTCGGCTGCGCTTTTCGGCAACGGCGACCTCACGGTACTGGATGAGCGCACCCTTGCGGCAGCCACTGCGGAACTTCCCTCCACCACCATTGGCGCCGACGGACTTGGCATCATCGACCTCTTGGTCGCTTCGGGGCTCTCGGACAGCAAGTCTGCTGCTCGTCGAACAGTTGGCGAGGGCGGTGCGTACGTGAACAACACCAAGGTGTCCGATCCCGACGCTGTCATTGCCCGCGACGAACTGCTTCACGGACGCTATTTGCTCCTCCGCCGCGGCAAGAAGAACCTGGCAACCATCGAGGTTTCGGCCTAGCTTTCATCAGTAGTCCAGTTCCGAAAAGGCCGGCAACCGTTATGGTTGCCGGCCCTTTCTGCGTTTGAGCGTGGTTGGGGAAGTGCTGGGATGGCTGGGTGCCGCCTCCTCCCGACGCTCTCTCACATCCCGCGGATTTGGGGGGGGCATGGCTCTCTCACATCCCACGGGTTCGTCCGCGTGACGCGCTTCACAAATGTCTCTTTGAGCTGATTGGAGTGCTTTTGGGCGTGTTTTCCTTGTGTTTGCGGGGTTTTTGGGTGGTGTTGGGGTGGATTTGGTGTGGGGGTTGGGCGCGTGTAAAGTTATTCGAGTCGCCGCCGCTGATGCGGAAAGATAGCGACCGACTCCCTTCAAATTACCGGTTCCGGTAGCGCTTTTGTGTGCTTCTGGTTGGTGGGGGAGGCCCGGGTTCTGGTTTGCTTTGTGCGGCTGGTTCGGGTAAGTTTGAAAAGTTGCTCCGGAGCGATCCTGGCCCCTTGTGTGGGGTTTGGTGGTGCCGGGTGTGTCTGTTGTTTGAGAACTCAATAGTGTGCCAAGTTTGTTGATACCGATTGTTTTTCAATTGGTTGAAATTATGGCCGGATCATTATGCACCCCCGTG
>NZ_JBWBQU010000007.1:0-327443 GCF_056279165.1 Paenarthrobacter sp. TE3676 | reverse complement strand
AAAAGCGCTACCGGAACCGGTAATTTGAAGGGAGTCGGTCGCTATCTTTCCGCATCAGCGGCGGCGACTCGAATAACTTTACACGCGCCCAACCCTCACACCAAATCCACCCCAACACCACTCAAAAACCCCGCAAACACAAGGAAAACACGCCCGCAACACCCCAGAACAACCCACAAACAGCGACAACACATCCCAGTGAAGCCCGTCACACAACCCAGCCACCACGCCGCGGCCGCCAAACCCAAAAACCAACTACCGCCGTCGAACCCTTAAAACAACAACGCTCCCCCACCAAAGTGAGAGAGCGTCGAGCTAAAACCCGAGGGACCTGAGTGAGCGTCCAGCTCAAACCCGAGGGACCTGAGAGAGCGTCGAAAGATGGGTTAGTGGCCCCCGTGCCCTCCGGCACCGTCGGTCTTGCGCATCATGGCGCCGAGCACTACAGCGGCCACGGCGATGACGGTCGCTGCCAGGAATGCTGTCTGCATGCCGGCTACCTCGCCCGAAGACGCAGAAACCACAGCATAGATGGACACGAGCAACGCCGTTCCGGCTGCACCTGCGACCTGCTGAGCGGTGCTGATGATCGCCGAACCGTGGGAGTAGAGGTGCGGAGGCAGCGGGTTGAGGCCAGTGGTGAATGCCGGCGTGAACAGCAGGGCCAGCCCAAGGCTCAGGGTGACGTGCAGGGCAATAACCCAACCGAGGGCACTTCCCTCATCCAGACGCGAGAACTGCCACAGTGTCAGGACCATGAGTACCGAACCGGAGACGGTCAGCGGGAGCGGACCGACTTTGTCGAAGATCCGCCCGATGACCGGACCCAGCAAGCCCATGGCCAAACCACCCGGAAGCAGTGCCAGCCCGGTTTCCAAAGGCTGAAGGTGCAGGGTGTTCTGCAGGTACAGCGGCAACAGGATGACGCCGCCGAACAGTGCCATCATCGCAACGACCATCAGCAGTGTGGAAACCGTGAACATGCGGAACCTAAAGGCGCGGAGATCCAGCAGCGGGGCGTCGGACTTCTGAAGCTTCAGCTGCCGGAAGACGAACAGTGCCAGGCAAAGAACACCGACCACCAGTGCGATGACGGGAACAACGCCTGCCTCGGCGCCACCGATCTGGCTCAGGCCGTAAACCAAGCCACCAAACGCGGGCACGGTAAGGATCACCGAAGGAACATCCAAAGTGGTCTTCTCGCGCTCCCCCACGTTGGTGAGGTACTTGGCGCCGATGGCGAAAGCGGCCAGGGCAACCGGCAGCACGAACACGAACATGAAGCGCCAGGAGAAGTGATCCAGGATGATGCCGGAAACGGTGGGTCCCATGGCCGGCGCGACTGAGATGGCGATGCTGACGTTGCCCATGACGGCACCGCGCTTGGACATGGGCACCAGAGTGAGAATAGTGGTCATCAGCAGGGGCAGCATGATGGCAGTACCACCTGCTTGGACGATGCGGGCAAGCAGCAACACCAGGAATCCGGGCGCCAATGCGGCCAGCAACGTTCCACCGCTGAAGAGTCCCATGGCAAGCATGAATGCCCCGCGCGTGCTCATCCGCTGCAGGATGAACCCAGTGGTGGGGATGACGACGGCCATGGTCAGCATGAAGCCGGTGGCCAGCCACTGCACAGTGGACGCGCTTACCTGAAGGTCCGTCATGAGTCGCTGGAGGGCGACGTTCATGATGGTCTCATTGAGGATCACCACGAAGGTTGCCACCAGCAGCGTGACAATGACGGTCACGGATTCGCGTGACATCTTCCCGGACACTGGGGCGTGCGAGACCGGGGCCGTTGACACCGGAGCCTGCGGGGCTGCGGCATCTGCAGAGATGACAGTGCCGGAAGCGCCGGATTCAGGCTTTCCGTTGGCGTCGGACGTGACGTCGGTAGACATGAGGATTCCCCAAGGTTTGGTTTTGGTGTCCGGCGATCTGTGCCGGTGAAGACTAAAACAGTCTAAACGCCCATCCAATTCCCGTCAGCAGAAAAATTCCAAACGTTAGGAGAACAACGGAGCGTTGTCGATAAGCCGCACCGGTCCCACCTTGGCGGCAATGATCGCCAACCCCTCACCGCGGAAGGGGGTCTCCTTGCAGTTCTCAGCGAGCGGCTCCAACGTGACGGGATCGACGACGTCGAAATAGTCCAGTTCCACCAGCGGCTGGGACTCCACAAGCGCCACAGCGGAATCGAGGTCGAGCGGTTCGTGCGCGTTTGCACGGGATTCAATGAGGCGCAAAGCACGCGACAATACCAACGCGGCGTCGCGCTCCTCGTCAGAAAGGAACCGGTTGCGGCTTGAGAGCGCCAAGCCGTCCTGGCTACGAACGATCGGCACAGGAACAATCTCCACAGGGAAGTTCAGGTCCGAGACCATGCGCTTCACCAACGCCAACTGCTGCGCGTCCTTCTGCCCGAAGTAAGCCCGGTAGGCCGCCGTCGTGCCGTCCGCTGAAGCACCTCCGGGTAGTCCGTAGTGCAACAGTTTGGCCACTACGGTGAGTGCGCCGTCGAAGTGTCCGGGACGCGAGGCGCCTTCCCACTTGTCGCCCAGCGGGCCTGACGTCACCCGAACCAGAGGCTGTCCTCCGGGATAAACCTCCTCCACGGACGGCGCGAAAACCAGGTCCACACCCTCAGCATCAAGCAATGCCATATCTGCGTCGAGCGTGCGCGGGTAGCGGTCCAGGTCCACGGCGTCGCCGAACTGAAGCGGGTTCACGAAGATGGTGGCCACCACCACGTCATTCTCTTCCGCTGCGGTCCGGGCAAGTGCCGCGTGACCTGAGTGCAGGGCACCCATGGTGGGCACCAGCCCCTGCGAACTTCCACCTTTGGCGGCCAGGAGTCTGGCGCTCTCGGCCCGCAGTTCGGTCGCGGTGGTCACGAGTTTGATGGCCATGCTGTTCAGTTTCCTTCCGGCGCTTTGGGTTCGGCGCCCAAGGCCTCGTCTATCTCGGTCAATTGTTCAGGGCGCAGCAGTCCGCGATTTCCCGCCCTGCGCGCAGTGGCCCACGCCATGGCCTGGTAGGCCGCAAGAACATCCCCGCCAGCGCCGCCGTCGTACTCCTTCAGCGCCTGGGCGTGCGCGGAAACCGTACCCACGTCCCCACGCGCTACGGGACCGGTCAGCGCGGATTCGCCGGACGCGAGAGCGTTCTCGAGCGTCGCGCGCAGCAGCGGACCAAGCATGGCCTCCGGAGTTTCGACGCCGATCTCCCGCAGCATCTGCGATGCCTGCGCCACCAGCGTGACCATGTGATTTGAACTGTGCGCGAGGGCTGCGTGATAGAGGGTGCGGTCGGCTTCAGCAATCACCACCGGCTCTGCGCCCATCTCCACCACCAGCGCCTGAGCAATCGGCAGCATGGCAGCATCGGCGGTGACCCCGAAGGTGCAGTCCATGAGCCGGGTCAGGTCCAGGCTCATGCCCGTGAAGGTCATGGCTGGGTGAAGCGCCAAAGGAATCGCGCCCACCGAGCGGACCGGGTTCAGGATTCCGACGCCGAAGCGGCCTGACGTATGCGCCACCAGTTGACCGGGCTGCCAGGCTCCGAGCTTGGCCAGCCCCGCGACCAACTCGCCGAGGGCGTCGTCCGGGACGGCAAGCAAAACGAGCTCGGAGCGCTCCACGATGTCCTGAATCTCCAGGATCGGGACGCCGGGAAGCAGGTTTTCTGCCCGCTCGAGGCTCACCTCGGATACAGCAGAAACCCCGACGACGGCGTGCTCGGCTGCGCGCAAAGCGGCACCCAACACGGCCCCCACCTTGCCTGCGCCGATGATGCCGACGCCGAGTCGTCCTGGCCTAGCCATCGTGGCGGTCCTCCTGTTGCGGTGAAGTCTGGGGTTGGGTGGGATCAGCGAGTTGTTGCGGTTGAGCCGCTTGCCCTGGAATCGTGGCCGCGACCTCCGGGGCCTGCGGAGCCACCTGCGCCAACCATTGTTCGCTGGTTTGCCTCTTCCGTGCTGCCCGGGCACGGGCGGCCTGCTGATCGAAGAGGTCTACAGCCTGCTCTACTCCGGCTTGGAACACTCGTGGAGATACGGGACCTGCCGTCGTGTGGAGGACAAGATCAGCTACTCCGAAGCGCCTCGCCCACGGGCCCTGGTGAAGTGCCATGGATTGCGTCCGCTGGTGCGGAACCATGACCAGCGTGTGCCACCAGCGGCCGGATCGGATCAGCAGCGCGGTTTTGGTGGCAAAGAATCCGTTGCGCCGCCAGCCCAGCGGGGCCAACAAACGTGCGCGGCGGGGAGTGGTGATGAAGCCGTCGCCCGGTGCCGAGCCAGCTCCTACCGGCCCTAGTCCATCCAGCCCAGCGGTGAATACGCGTTCCGGATCCTCAACTCCCGGATCAGGCAGCACCAACGACATCATCCGCAGGACATCGGACTTCATGCCAACAGGAAGCAACATGGTGCGGGCAGCCCCTTCGGTACTGCCCGAAACCCCGTAACCCGCAACATTCACGTGTATCCGATACCAGCCGAAGATCCTCCACAGAGGTGGCTGCGTCACCATGAGCGCTTGGATGCGTCCGGGAGGCAAGGTCTGCGCCTGGGTGTCCAGGAGGCCGTATCGAAGGCGGATACCGTCCGGCGAGATTGCAGCCGTGAAGTTGTAACCCTTGTTGAAGGAGTTCCAGTACGCGGCCCCGATTCCCAGAATGCCTGGAATGAGTGCCAGGAACAGTGTCTGGTTCTGCGTGAAAACGGAGACAACAACAACCACGGCGGCGCCGGCCAGGATTCCGATGGTCTGCTCGCTCAGCAGCAAGGAACCGATGAGCCGGGACGGCGGGACTGACAACACAACATGCTCGGGAGCTTCCGGAATTTCCTCTGTCGTCTCAGGCCCACTGACCACACCCGCCGCCCGGGCAAGGATGGTGGCACGCAGCTGCTTGGCCTGGTCAAGCGGGAGGTAAGCGAGCCGCACTGCCGACTCGCCGGCGTCGGCCACTTCAAACTTGAGCTCAGCGAGCCCGAAAATCCGCGCCAAAAGCGGCTGCACAATGTCGATTGCCTGGACACGATCCAAACGGGCCTGACGTTGCTGCTTGAACAGGAAGCCGGTGTTGACGCGGACATACCCTTCGGCCACCTGGTAGCGCGTGAAGTACCAGCTGAGGATGAAACCGCCCACCGTCAGCAGCAACACCACCGCACCGCCGGCCAAGAGCCACGGCACCCGGCCGCTGAGGTTCGGATCCAGGAAATCCCGGCCCTGCAGCATCCGCTCGAAAGCGTCCCGGCCAAAGAAGAAGCCGACGGCGGCCAGCGCCACCCAGCCGCGAACGAACGGTGACGCGGGGTGGACGCGGTTCCAGCCGCCGTCGCCCTTTGGTTCCGGCTTGCCCGGGAGGCTCTCAGTTGCGTTGTTCTCCAGGCTCACAGCCCGGCCAACCTGGCTTCTCCGCGAGCTGAAAGCTGCTCGCGCAAGCGTGCCCCCTCCGCTGAGGGAAGGCCAGGCAGCTGCGCATTGGTTCCCGCTGACGCTGTGTGAAGTTTGAGCGTGCACAGCCCCAAACTGCGTTCAACGGGACCAACCGCAACGTCCACATATTGCATTCGCCCGTAAGGGACCACCATGGTCCGTTGGAAGAAGATGCCACGACGGATGAGGAGGTCGTCGTCGCGCTCGGCGTAGCCGATCGCACGAACTTGGCGTGGAATCAGCAAGAGCCGCCACAACGCCAACACCAGCATCACCGCGGGAACCGTGATGGCCAGCCACAACGGCGGCCACCTCCACCAGCCGAGCAGCACGAAAATGAGGGGCAAACTGAGGACCGCCAGCATCACTACGTTGCCGATAGCCCACTCCACCAAGCGAACCGTGACGTACTTCGGGGATACCCTCAGCCACTGTACGCCGGGAGGATCAATCGCCTCGGTATGCATACTCGCCTTCACCTTTAGTTTCGCCTCGACGGGTTTCCGGTCCGGCGGTACCACCTTCCAGGTCCTCCGGCGGGATCCGGCAGAAGCGCTCCACCACGAGTCCTACCACCACCATCACCACACCGCCGCCGCCCATCAGCAGGGCATTCCACAGAATGCCCTCGCCGCCGCGCAAACCACCAATACGGAGAAGATCCACCGCGATCCCCGCATGCCAGCCAAGAAGCAGCGTCCCGGCGTAGGCGCAGGCCTGGGCAAGAATCAACGTCCTTGCCGCGAGGATCGGATTGAGCAGGTTCTTCTTCTTGCCGTTGCGCCAACGCAGCACGCGGATGCCCATGATGAGCGTGAGCACGGCGATGACGGCCATGGTCACCAGCGCAGAGACCGGCAAAACCGGTGTGGGCATGCTGAAACGGTTGGTAGTGACTGTAGCCAACCATCCGATGACGGCAGCGATGGCGGCGATGAGCACCAGAACTATGGGGCGCATTGCTTTCATGGCTGCTCCACTGCCCCCGTCGCGGGCACACCGGCCACGTCGCCGAAGCCGTCGAAGCGCCGGATGTCCGGCATGTCAGCGGCGACGGCGGCCAGTTCAGCCACGCTTTGGCCGTTCAGTGTGGCATGCGGCTCCAGTAAGGACCACGGGTAGAGCACGAAAGCGCGCTCAGCTGCCCGCGGATGGGGAATAGTCAGAACAGGATCGTCGCTCAGCACCTCACCGAAGACGATGATGTCCACGTCAAGCGTCCTTGGGCCCCAGCGCACCTCGCGGGTGCGGTGATGCTTCTGTTCCACCGCGTGACAGTGCTTCAGAAGCTCCAAAGGGGTCAAGGTAGTCTCCACAGCCATGACCATGTTCAGGAAATCCGGTTGGCCCTCCGGACCGCCCACGGCCTTGGTCTGCACCACCGGCGATACACCCAGGAGGCGCACCTCCGGCGGGTCCACCAGGTCCGCGACGGCCGTGGAAAGGGTGTCGTTCCGCTCCCCCAGATTGCTGCCAAGAGCCAGAATGGCCTTGGTATAGCCGGACGTCATGATCGCTCCCGGTGGACGCTGACAGTGACGTCGCCAAACGGCACCTCGATGGGTGCCTTGGGCTTGTGGACGGTGACATCGACCGCGGCCACGTTGTAGTTCTCGAGGATGCCCTCGGCGATCCTGACGGCCAGGCCCTCAATGAGGTTCAAGGGCTCGCCTTCGATGTGCTTGGTGATCAGTTCGGCCACTTCACCGTAGTGGGCTGTGTACTGGAGATCGTCCGTCTCAGCCGCTTTGGTGAAGTCCGCGTACAGCACGGCATCCACAACGAAAGGCTGGCCGTCACGGCGCTCGAAATCGAACACTCCGTGATAGCCGACGGCGGTGACGCCGGTCAGCGTGATCCTGTCCACAGCGGTATCCAATCAGCGGGAGATGCGGGCGGCGACCTTGACGGCGTCAAGGCTGGGGCCGACGTCGTGAACGCGGACAGCCCAGGCGCCCTTAGCGGCGCTCAAAGCGGTGATGGCGGCGGTGGCTGCGTCGCGTTCCAACGGCGCAGCGGACTTACCGGCCACTGTGAGGAGGGAACCGAGGAACCGTTTGCGGGAAGCAGCAACCATCACCTTGTGGCCCAGCGTGAAGAGCTGGTCCAGGTTCTTGAGGATCTCCCAGTTCTGGTCCTCGTTCTTGGAGAAACCAATACCGGGATCGACGATGATCTGCTCCGGCGCAACACCAGCTGCATAGAGCTTGTCTCTGACACCGCTAAGCTCAGCCACCACGTCCTCTGAGACGTTGTTGTAATCCGTGAGGCTGTCCATGGTCAGGGCGTCGCCACGGCGATGCGTCAGGATGTACGGAACCTTGGTCCGGGCAACGAGCTCCGGCATGTCCGGTTCAATCGTCAGGCCGGAGACATCGTTGATGATGGCCGCACCCGCCTCAATGGCAGCGGCCGCAGTGGACGTGTGCATCGTGTCGATACTGACCAGCGCACCGGCCTTCACCAGTGCCTGGATCACCGGGATGACGCGGCCTTGTTCTTCTTCGGGGGAAACCGGTTCAGCGCCCGAACGGGTGGATTCACCACCGACGTCGATGATGTCTGCGCCTGCGTAAAACATGCGCAGGCCGAGCGCGATGGCGGTGTCCGGTGTCCGATGGGTGCCGCCGTCGCTGAAGGAATCCGGGGTGACATTGAGGATTCCCATGACGAGCGTGCGGTCCGTTGGCAGGTCCTCGAACCTGGCAGCGGGTCGCGGTTTGCGGAGAATCGGCAACGGGCTTGTGGCCGGGCCGGTTCCAGGTGCTGCAGCGAGGGAGTCCATAGTGCTTACCTTCCGAGTATGAGGCTCATGGCCTCGGCGCGGGTGGCCGGGTCATGGAGTTGACCGCGCACCGCACTGGTGACGGTCTTTGCGCCGGGCTTGCG
Organism: Paenarthrobacter sp. TE3676; assembly: GCF_056279165.1. Taxonomy (NCBI): domain Bacteria; kingdom Bacillati; phylum Actinomycetota; class Actinomycetes; order Micrococcales; family Micrococcaceae; genus Paenarthrobacter; species Paenarthrobacter sp. TE3676. The sequence continues at coordinate 319,104 of NZ_JBWBQU010000007.1, read as the reverse complement.
AATGCCGCGCATGGACATGCACATGTGTTCACATTCGACGACGACAATCGCACCGCGGGGGTTGAGGTGCTTCACAAGCGCCTCGACGATCTGTGTGGTGAGGCGTTCTTGCACCTGCGGCCGGCGCGCGTAGATATCGACCAGCCGCGCCAACTTGCTCAGGCCGGTCACTTTTCCGTCATGTGACGGAATGTAACCAACATGCGCGACGCCGTGGAACGGCACCAAGTGATGCTCGCATGTCGAGTAGAAGGGGATGTCCTTCACGAGGACAAGCTCTTCATGGTCGAGGTCGAACGTGGTGGAGAGGACATCCGCAGGGTGCTGGTGCAGCCCTGCGAAGACCTCGGCGTAAGCCTTGGCCACGCGCTTTGGCGTGTCCAGGAGGCCTCCGCGGTCAGGGTCTTCACCTATCGCCAGGAGAATCTCGCGGACAGCCGCTTCAATGCGCGGACGGTCCACTTTGTGGCCGTGCTTGGAGCCCGCGGCGGAACCGTGGGCGGCGGCGAGGTCGTCGTCGTCGTCGAAATGAGTCACAGCAGAAAGCTTAGCCGTGATGCGGGTGGTCGTTGCCGCCGTCGGGTTGCGGGGCTTGGAATGACTCCTGGCTGCTGACTCCCTGGGCGTGGGGTGCTACTACGTCCAAAGGCTCGTCCAGCCGGGCCTTTTTGGCCTCTTCCTGGGCTTCGCGTTCCGCCTTTTCAGCGCGGGATTCAACGGGCGGGATGGACTGGACCGGACGGGATTCCTTGGACAGCCAGATCTCGCGGAAATCGCGCTTCCGGATGTCGTGGAAGATCTCGGCGATCTCCGTCTGGTTCAGTGTTTCCCGCTCCAGCAGTTCCAGCGCCAGGCGGTCCAAAACGTCCCGGTTTTCCGTGAGGATGGCGTAGGCCTCATCGTGAGCCTGGTCGATCAGACGGCGTACTTCCTCGTCCACAACGTACGCGATTTGGTCGGAGAAGTTGCGCTCCTGCGCGGCGTCGCGGCCGAGGAACGGTTCGCCACCGCCCTGGCCCAGCTTCACGGCGCCAACACGCTCGCTCATGCCGTACTGGGTGACCATCTTCCGGGCCGTGGAGGTGGCCTTTTCGATGTCGTTGGAGGCACCCGTGGAGGGATCATGGAACACGATTTCCTCAGCAACACGCCCGCCCATGGCGTAGGCCATCTGGTCGAGCAGTTCGTTGCGGGTGACCGAGTACTTATCGTCTTCCGGGATCACCATGGTGTAGCCGAGCGCACGGCCACGGGGAAGGATGGTGATCTTGGTGACCGGGGCGGAGTTGCGAAGGGCAGCAGCAACCAGGGCGTGGCCACCTTCGTGGTAAGCGGTGATTTTGCGCTCGAGTTCCTTCATGACGCGGCTGCGTTTCTGCGGGCCGGCCATGACGCGGTCGATTGCTTCGTCCAGTGCGCGGTCATCGATCAGATTGGCATTTGAACGCGCAGTCAGCAGGGCAGCTTCGTTCAGGACGTTGGCCAGGTCCGCACCCGTGTATCCGGGAGTCTTCTTGGCAACACCCCTGAGGTCGATGCCCGGGGCCATCGGCTTACCCTTGGCGTGGACGTTGAGGATCTGTTCGCGGCCGATCATATCCGGGGCTTCCACGGTGATCTGGCGGTCGAAACGGCCCGGGCGCAGCAGCGCGGGGTCCAGGACGTCGGGGCGGTTGGTGGCCGCGATGAGGATGACGTTGGTCTTGACGTCGAAGCCGTCCATCTCGACGAGGAGCTGGTTCAGCGTCTGCTCGCGCTCATCGTTACCGCCGCCGATACCGGCACCACGGTGACGACCAACGGCGTCGATTTCGTCAACGAAGATAATGGCTGGCGAGCTTGCTTTGGCCTGTTCGAAGAGGTCGCGAACACGGGAAGCACCGACGCCGACGAACATCTCAACGAAGTCCGAGCCGGAGATGGAGAAGAAGGGAACGCCGGCCTCGCCGGCGACAGCGCGGGCAAGCAGCGTCTTACCGGTACCTGGAGGGCCGTAGAGCAGCACACCCTTGGGGATCTTGGCGCCAACGGCCTGGAACTTGGCCGGTTCCTGGAGGAACTCCTTGATTTCCTGGAGCTCTTCCACGGCCTCGTCAGCACCGGCGACGTCGGAGAAGGTCACCTGGGGCATGTCCTTGTTGACCAGCTTTGCCTTGGACTTGCCGAACTGCATCACCTTGGAGCCGCCACCCTGCATGCGGGAAAGCAGGAACCAGAAGAGGACACCGAGCAGCAGCACAGGGATCAGCAGGGAGAACAGGCCGGAGAACCAGTTGTTCTCCACCGGCTGGTCAGTGAAGCCCTTGTCCGGGTTGGCGTTGGTGACAGCCTTCACCACATCCGGACCACGATCCGTGACGTAGAAGAATTGAACGTTCTTGCCCTTGTCCTGGCCGTCCAGGTTCAGGTTGTCCTTAAGCACCAGGTCAACGCGGTTCTCGGCGTCGAAAATCTTGGCCTGCTCAACCTTCCCGCTTTGGGAAAGGAGCTCGAGGCCGTCTTTGGTGTCAATGCGCGTGGAACCGCCCGGAGCCAGTGTTGCGAATGCCACCAGGAGCAAGCCAACGACGACAACAATCCAGATGCCCGGGCCCTTGAAGAAACTCTTAGCTTTCATCTGATCGGGGTTTTGCCCCGTCCCTCCTGGTAGTGCTGCAAGGCGCAACTTCTGCGCGCGAGTGGTGCTGCTTCAGTTTCAAGCTATACACCGTTCCCAGTAATTCACGCATCGGAAAGTCCAAAAGTTCCCTCTGGGCGTACACAGGATACTCGCGTTGTGCGTGCTGGAACAGGGTTTGGTGCTGCGGTGCGGGCTTTAGTGCGGCGTGGGCAGGCGCACCCATTCGCGCCATCCGCCCCCGTAACCGCTGGTGCGAAGGGCGGAAAAGGGGGCGGGCAAGGCCACTACCGGGCGCGAACGGCGGAAAAGGGTGCGGTCGTTTCTCGGCAACTGACCGCGGCCCATGCCCCCATGTCCCAGTCCAAACACGCACCCGCGCACCCATTCACGCCAATCGCCCCCGTAACCACTGGTGCAAAGGGCGGCAAAAGGTGCGGACGAGGCCACTACCGGGTGCGAATGGTGGAAAAGGGGGCGGCCATTTCTCGGCCGTTTTCCACATAGTTGAGGCTGGAGCTTTCGCCTTCGCTCGTAACGGCGGAGCGTAGAACTTATGGCTTTTCAAGAACTCCTCCTCGCCTCGGACGCGACACGTATTGGACAGGATGCCCGCCAACTCGCCAAGCGGGCCAAGCGTGGCGAACTGGTCCGGGTACGACGAGGCTCATATGTCCGCTCTGCTTATTGGGCGGAATTGAACGACCGCCAGCGGCACGGACTTCAAGCAGCTGCGTTGGTCAACACGACCAGGACCACGCCCATCTTCAATTTGCAGACGGCTGCACTCCTCTGGGGGCTCGGCGTAGTGGGCGTGCCGAAACACCTGTATACCGTCACTGGAGACCCAACAGGTGGCCGGTCAAAGCACGGGGTCCGGAGAAGCTTCGGGGCCTTTGACACCGGGGTAGTCCAACTCGGCGCCTTCCGTGTCACGGACAAAGTTCGCACAACGATGGAGCTGGCCGCCGCCCTGAACTTTGCTGAGGCCTTGGCAATCGTAGACTCCAGCCGGCGGAACCAAAGGTGGGGCGACGCTCTTGAGGTTGACGATTGGAACAAGGACAGGGCCTGGGGTCCTCCGTCGGGCCTGGACGAGCTGGGTGACGCTGTCCCCGCTTTTACCAGTCAGTCGAGAAAACGACGCGCTGGCACGATTCTCGAATTGTCCACAGACAAGTCCGAATCGGTGGGGGAATCCATGAGTCGAGCCCAAATGAAATTGCTCAACTTCCCCGCCCCAAGCCTTCAAGGATCTTTTACCTTGAGGACCGGACGGACCGCCCGAACGGATTTCTGGTGGCCCGAACTCGACTTGGTGGGGGAATTCGATGGCTACGGGAAGTACCTGAGAAGCACATTGCGGGGTACCCAGACCATCCAGCAAGCAGTCATGGAGGAAAAGGCCCGAGAAAACGGTTTGCGGGCACTGGGCCTTACCGTAATTCGCTGGGACTGGTCCGACATGATGAATCCGCGCATGTTCGCACGAATCCTGAACGACGGCGGGCTCCGGTCTCTGCGTGTGGCCTGATTGTTTCGGTCAGCCCAACCGGTCTCCATCGGGGAGAAGGCGGGTTGACTGGATAGGTTGCGTCAGGCCGCGGCAACTGGGAGCACCAGCAGGTAACCCGTGGGCAGGTCAGCGCTCCATCGTCGTGGTTCACGGACCACGAACTGAGTGGCCAGCTGCTCCGGGGTGAGAAGGCTGTTGGGCTCCGGTGACGGGCCCCATTGTCCACTTCCATGCGGATAGAGAGGATCCAGGACGCGGATCCCCGTTACTTGGAACTCCGGGAACTGTGAGGGGTCGCCCATCGATTCGAATCCACTCATCACCCATGCGTGACGGCCGCTCCACATGACCAGCCCCACCGGTCGGCCGGTTTCGGCTATGGCACGCGCCGCCGTCTGCAGCGTGTCCTCATAGGTGGCGATGCTGACCACTGTGTATGGCCCCATTCCCACTTCGGTCAGCACCTGCGCCCAACCTCGCGGGTTGGCTCCGTTGAACGAATTGGATGACCGAGCACGGGCCATCTCCCACAGTTCGCTCTGCTGCGCCGAGGATGCCCACGAACCGCCCCCGGTATCGTCGATGAGGTTGTGCGCCATCTGAATGCTCGCCGCAACACACCAGTCAAAGGTGTACTGCGGAACGAAATCCCCCTCTTGGTAGAGGTTAATGGCGAAAGCCTGGGGCACGGCAGGTGGTGCGGGCGGCGGTGGCGGCACAGGTGCAGGTGGCGGTGCGGGCGAAGGAGCCTGACTGGCGCTCGTTGACGGGACCCCGGCGGCGTCACCCGTAGGCGGCACGGCGGACGAGGACGCGATTGGTTGCCCTGCATCGAGCACAGTGGAATCGACGGCAGGAGTGCAAGCCATGAGAAGAGTCGCCATGACGGCGAGCCACGCCAGAAGACGGGCAGGGGCACCGGTCATGGTCAAGTTTAGCGCGGAGGGTTGGCGCAACGGCAGGCTCATCCGGCACCCATCGATTGCACCCACTCCCGCCCGGCGCACCCCTTAAGCACCAACGCCGCACCCACTCCCGCCGAACGCACCAGAGGTTACAGGTGCAAATGGCGGAAAAGGGCGCGGCGTGTACGGGTAAACGTAAAGAGCGGGCTTACTCGTAAACGTGCGGGGCCAGGGTGCCCACGAAGTCCAGGTTGCGGTACTTCTCGGCGTAGTCGAGACCGTAACCTACGACGAATTCGTTGGGGATGTCGTAGCCGACGTACTTGACGTCGATTTCCACCTTGGCAGCGGTCGGCTTGCGGAAAGCCGTGCAGATTTCGACGCTGGCCGTGCCACGGGATTCGAGGTTGGACTTGAGCCAGGACAAGGTGAGGCCGGAGTCAATGATGTCCTCGACGATCAGAACGTCCTTGCCCATGAGGTCGGTGTCGAGGTCCTTGAGGATCCGGACAACACCGGAGGACTGGGTGCCCGAGCCGTAGGACGAGACAGCCATCCAGTCCATGCTGACGTGGCTGTGCAGTGCACGGGCGAGGTCGGCCATGACCATGACAGCGCCCTTGAGGACACCGACGATGAGGATGTCGCGTCCTTCATAGTCCTTGTCGATCTGCGCCGCGAGTTCCGCGATACGCGTTTGGATCTGCTCTTTGGTGTAAAGAACGTGCTTGAGATCTGCCTGGACGTCGTTTGAATCCACCAATGGCTCCTGTTTTGATGCTCGGGTGCGGCTACTGTTGGGACGGTTTCTGATGCCGGAATACTAGCTTCCCACAGCGCGCGGCTTCGCGGGGACCGCCCTTGGCTGGATCTCCAGTCGCATCTGCAGCTGAACCACCTGATGGAACAGACCGTTCCTGCTCCAAATCGCTGAGGGACAAACGGTACACACTCACGTGGCCGGGAAGCTCAACGGGCCCTGCCGATCCTTGCCGGCGAAGCAGGGCTTCCGCAGCTTGGAGGCGTCCGTAGCCGGGTTGTTGACCCCCGACGTCGGCCGCCGCCTTAGCGATGACACGGAACCTCAGCGCTGCGGGCAGTTCACGAACGGCGTCCTCGGGAAGCCAGGCGTCACCGCCTTCCCGCTGGACAAGTGAGAGATAGGTCTCCTTGGCCAGATCTTCGAGGAAATCGGCATCTTGCTGCAGGATGGCAGCGGTCCGTGCCAGAGATTCGGCGACGCCGGGGCCCAGCTTCTCTTCCAACACGGGCATCACTTCAACACGCGTTCGGGACCTGGCGAACGCGGGATCGGAATTGCTGGGATCATGCCAGGGAGACAACTCCTCCACCCGGCAGATTTCCAAGGTCTCCTCCCGACGAAGGCCGAGGAAGGGCCGGAGCAGGCGTCCGCGAACGGGCCGCATGCCAGCAAGGGACCGCGTTCCGGACCCACGAGCCAAGCCCAGGAGTACTTGTTCGGCTTGGTCGTCCAGGGTGTGGCCGAGCAGGATCGCGTCACAACCCAACTGGTCGGCGGCGGACTCCAAGGCAGCATGACGGGCATCCCGGGCCGCAGCCTCGGGCCCAAATCCAGTGGCAGCGACTTCCACAGTGCGCACTTCCACCGGAAATAGTCCCAGTTCGCGCAAGACGGCAGCAGTCCGGGAAGCAACTTCCCCGGAACCAGGTTGCAGTTGATGATCCACCACTACGCCTGCCACAGACACTGGGTGTCCGTCCACATGGCCTCGTCTGGCGAAGTAGGCCGCGATGGCGGCCAAAGCCAAGGAATCCGGGCCTCCGCTGCAGGCTACAAGCACATGTGATGGGTAACCCGCAGAAGCCAACCCGTTCTGCAACTGCTTGCGGGCCTTGCCGACGACCGGGGCCAAACGCCCGGGCCGCCGTCGACCCTTACCTGAAGAACCGACGGCGGAACCGGCAGGTACGCTCAAAGCCCCATCCGCTCAAGCCAAAGCCTGGAGTTGTGAATCTCTTCCTCGGTGGGCAGGTAGTCGGCGGATTCCCACACCCGGTTGAAGCCCTCCATGCCAGCCACGGCAACAACTTCGCGGACGAACTTGGCGCCATCTGTGTACTGGCGCATCTTGGCGTCCAGGCCGAGGAGGTTGCGGATGAACTTCTCCACTACGCCACGGTCCTTGCCACGTTCGTTGAAGCGCTGGCGGATGGTCTTCACGGAGGGAACAATGCTCGAATCCACGGCATCCATCACCACGTTGGCGTGACCTTCGAGGAGGCTCATGACGGCCGTGATGTGGGACAGGGACGCCTTTTCCTCCGGGTTCTGGAGGAGGTCCAGGATGGCGCCACGGCCCGGAGTTTTCTCGGAGGGGTCACGGTCGCGCAGGGACTTGGCTACAGCGCCGGCGCGTTCAACCAACGTATCCATGTTGCCCAGGAGATTGCCGCTGAGCTTCTCGATTTCATCCAGCATGTGGTGCCGGAGCCAGGGTGCGGCGGCGAACTGTACCCGGTGGGTTTGTTCGTGCAGGCAAACCCAGAGGCGGAAGTCGTCCGGGTGAACGTTGAGTTCGCGCTCCACGGAGATGATGTTCGGCGCCACCAACAGGAGCCGGCCGCCCGCGGGAACGGTGGAATCCGGGGCCAGCGCAGCAAAGGGGTCGTACTGGCCGAGAACTTTGCTGGAGAGGAACGCGAGCACGGCGCCAAGTTGGGTGCCGGTGATGGCACCGCTGGCAGCGGCCGCGGCCGGGGTCATCGCGACTCCACTGCGGCTCTCCACCATCTTCTTCAGCGCGGGCTGGAGCATCACGGAGAAGCTCTGGGTATTCGCCTTGGACCATGAGGCACGATCCACCACCAGAACGTGCGAATCCCGCAGGTCCCTCGCGGCATCCAGGCCGGTAATGTCGTGCACGTGCGGGACGGAGATATCCGCGTTGAAGCGCAGATTGTCCACGGCTTTGCCGATCTCCCCGGCGCTAAGCTCGGGACCGGGAGGGGCAAGCCGGGCAGCCGTAGAGGCGGCCAAGTCCCAATTGATCAGGGACGGGGCCCCTGCTGACGATTCTCGGGCAGAAGACACCATACGGTCCATCACACCACACGAGGCTGACAGTGTGCCTTAAGTTCGCTCCACGCGGAGGGCTAGGCCCGGCACCCGCACGAGGCCAACACCGACGCCGAACGGTCCATGGCCACCTTGTTGCCCGCGGCTCCCGGGTCCAGGCCGTTGCCTATAAAGGAGAACACCAGCAACCGGCCATCTGAATCCACCACGTAGCCACTCAACGCGATCACGGTATTCAATGTTCCGGTCTTGGCGCGCACCAGTCCTGCGCCCTCCGACGTACCTGCCTCGCCGTACCGGTCATTCAGGGTCCCGGTGAGTCCAGCCACGGGGAAACCGTCGAGGGCGGCGCGCAAGGCAAGGTCCGGCCCGCTGGTGATAGCCCGGACAACCTCGGCAAACTGGCGGGCCGTGACCTGATTCTCCAAGGCAAGGCCGGAGACGTCAGCCAACTGCATCGAATCCGTGGCGATCCCCAACTCCGCCAGCCTTTGCCGCACGGCCGCAGTAGCGCCGTCGTACGTGGCCTTTTGTCCGGACGCCAAAGCGGTCATCCGTCCCAGCGCTTCGGCGAGGAAGTTGTCCGAGGACTCAAGCATGAGGTCCACTTGCTCGTTCACAGTGGCGGATTCGGCAGCAGCCAACTCTTTGGCGGGGAGGCCCTTACCGCGTTCGACGCCGGGAGTCACCGTTACGCCGGCCGCCGCCAACTGCTCGGCGAAGGCCTGGGCGGTGGTGACTGCGGAATCCTGCGGTCGGGGACCGGTCAGGACGTCCGGGGCATAACGGCCGGAGTTCAACGCCAGGGAAAACAATGGCGCGGTTTCGCCGGCGGCAACATCGTCCAGACTCCATGCGGGGTTAAGGGGCGCGCCGCTGAAAAGCGAGTCGTCAACTTGTACTGTGATTGGTCCCTGTACTCCGGCCGACGCCAAAGCAGCAGCCGTGTCCGCAGCCAAAGACGCGAGTCCGGCGCGGCCAAGAACAGCTGTGGGCTCGGAAGCGGAAGCGCCCAGTAGAACGTCTCCTCCCCCGGTCAGCACCACTGTGGAGGGATTGTCAGAGGCGAGCACGCGGGTGGTGAACCGCGACTCGGGACCGAGCGCCTTCAACGCAGCGGCTGCGGTCAACAGCTTCATGTTCGAGGCCGGGATGCGGTTGGCGTTGGCTTCGCGATCGAAAAGGATCTGGCCTGTGGACGCATCCATCACCACGCCGCTGATACTGCCCGCACCGTCCGGCTTGAGCGTGGCGTCGAGCAGCTTTGCGACCTCACCCTCAACCGGGATAGGCGCTGACGCATCCAACGGGAGCACACTTTCAGCCCCCGAGAGGCGATCCGGCACCTGCTGCCAGGAGGGAATGGGTGGTGGGGGCTTGGGGAAACTGAGCAGATTCGGAAACATCCCCGCAGCCACAACGGCGCCGAGGCACAGCAAAACGGTGGTCAGTAGCACCGGCCATGTAAAGCGCCCCCACACCGCGGGCACCCGTTTGCGGGCACCCCCGTTTTTAACGCCCATCATGGAAGTTGCTTGGTCCTGTCAGTCCTGAAATGTCCCCGCCGGTTCAAGAAACCCGGGCCTCTCGCTATATCCTCAATAGTAGTCGGCGGCGCCGGCTGCGTTTTTGCCTGCCGCGCCCCACCCACACCCGTCAAGGAGCATTCCATGAAGCACGACGTGACCATCGAGATCCCCAAGGGATCGCGCGTCAAGTACGAAGTTGACCACGAAACCGGCCGTGTCCGCCTGGACCGCGTCCTGTTCACCTCCATGCAGTACCCCACGCACTACGGTTTCTTTGAGAACACCCTGGGCGAAGACGGCGACCCGCTGGACGCATTGGTGCTCCTGCAGGACTTCGACCTGCACCCGGGCGTCATCGTTGAATCGCGCCCCATCGGCGTCTTCAACATGACCGACGATGGAGGCGGAGACGCCAAGGTGCTCTGCGTCCCCGTTGACGCACGCTTCGACCACATCCAGGAAGTCAGCGATGTCAGCGAATTCCTGGTCAAGGAAATCGAGCACTTCTTCACGCGCTACAAGGACCTGGAGCCCGGCAAGTGGGTCAAGGCTGAAGGCTGGGGCGACCGCGCCGCTGCCGAAGCCGAGCTGGAAGCTTCCATCAAGCGCTTCTCGGCCGAAGGCCACTGATTTACAGGCTCTAAACGCCTGACGCTCGACGGCGGCTGGTGCGGTTCCTCAGGGACCCACCTGCCGCCGTCGTTCTTTAACGGTTTATGCACATGGGCATGTCTCCCCATCGCGGCAGCTTGCGGGTCCGCCTAGGCTGGGACCAGACTTTTCGATGCATGTTCACAGGGGGTTCCATATGGCTGGGTTCTACGGCGCGGACATCGCGCAGCTTCGCAGTCTGGCGGGTGTGATGGGCAAAGCCGCCGACGCCATCAGCCTGCAAAGCACGCAGTTGTCCAACGCAATCAACTCCACCACGGCGTGGCAAGGCCGGGATGCCACGGTATTCAAGGGCGACTGGAACAGCCAGCACCGGCAGAGCCTTATGAAGGCCGCCAACATGCTGCGCGAAAATGCGGGCCAGCTGAAGAAGCACGCCAACCAGCAGGAGTTCGCCAGCCACAATGATGGTTCAGGCACCTCGGTTGGTGTCCTCAAGGACGTCTACGACACCGCTATGGGCGTCAAGGGTTTGGCCGCTCCGCTGTGGACGGCGTACAAGTACCTCAAGCTCGGCAACGCAGAATGGGTGAAGACCCGCGAAGTCCTGACCAATTGGCGGGCCGGCGGGACAGTGGTCCGTGACGCCATGACCGCGCTGCGTAACGGTGAGAAAGTCACTGATGTCCTCACCGACCTCAAAGCCAACATCCCGTACAGCCAGGCCTTCCAGGAGGCCAGCAAGTTCTCCAAAGGCCTTCGCATTGCCGGAGCCCTGGCGGCGCCGCTCAACATCGTGGGCGGCATCAGCGACATGATCAACCCCGAGCACGAAGGCTGGCGTGGCACTGGTGACCGCGTCGCCGGCGGCTTGTCCGTAGTTGGCGGCGTTGGCAGCATCATGCTCATGACAGCCGGCGGCGCGGCACTCCTGGGGCCGATCGGTGCTCCCATCGTGATCGGCGCCGGCATCGTTGCGGGCGCTTGGGCGTTGGGTAACCTCGTAGCCGACAACTGGGACTCCATCAGCAACTTCGCCCGCAACCCCGGCAGCTACATCGCTGACGGGGCCAAAGAGGTGGCAGGCTTCGCCAAGGACGTAGGCAGTAAGGTGGCAGACGGGGTCAGTGACGCCGCCAAGTCAGTCGGAAACTTTGTCGGAGGGATATTCGGATGACCACCAGCACCATGAAATGGACCCAGCGGGACATTGAGGCCGCGGCCAAGGTCCTTGCCTCGGCCAGCGCGATCGGTGCGCCTTTGCCAACGCTGACCGATGAAGAAGTTGTGGCCCTGGACGGTGTTCAGCATGAGCAGCTTGTTGTCCTGCCGTGGCTTTCTGCCCAGGACGCAAGCAAGGAACTGATGTGCGCTATCGCGTTGCGCGGCCTGCTCGCCAAGGAACTCGTTTACCCGGTGGTCTTCGAGGGTGAAACCGAGCCCTCGCGCTTGCACGCCACCGAAGAAATCACGGGCGCACTCACCCTGCGCCGCAGCGGCAGCAGCGTAGTCTCCGTGGAACGCACCGTGTCCACCGGCAAGCGCTGGCTCTACGGCTACCTGCACGATGAAGGCGTTCTGCTCGAAGAAGTGGACGAGAGTGGCCTGCACGGCTTCACCGTTGTCACCCGCGATCAGCTGGTTCCGCGCCTGGCCGAGTTCGTAGACCCCCAGCAGGCTGCAGCCCGCGACACCGAACCTACCCTCTACACTGAAGCCCAGTTCGAGGCGCACGCCGCCACGGCCTTGGCCGACACCCAGGCCGCCAGCAACGTAGTGGCCTTCAACTCCAATACCAACGAGTTCCCCACGGTTACCGTGTACACCGGCCCCTCCGGCGTTCACGTGCTGACACCGCGTGTGGAGGGTTCCCCGCAATCCGGGCCCTCGGAGCAGACCGAATCGGTGTCCTTCGAGCTGCAGGAAACCTCAGCACCATCGTTGGCCCGCGTCCTCGGTGGGCTTGCGGGACTGGCCTGACGCTAAGCACCCAAGCCGTACACCGCCGTCGAGCTGAAAGCCCCTCATGAGCACTTCGAAGACCACCACCCTCACAGGCCTGCTTGACGCTGTCAACGGCCGCCCCGTTCGCCGCCATCCTGAAACCGGCGCGTACTTCGTCAAGGCCTCGGGAGGCGCCCACTTCTGGGGCCGCGCCTTGGATGCGGTGGTGTTCCTGGTTGGCTACATGGTTCTGGCCGTCATCGCTGCTGTGGTCCGTGAAGCCATGATGAACAGCGGCTCGGCGCTCGGGTACAACGACGGTTTGTGGCTGACGCTGTATGTTGTCCTGTGGTTCGTAGGTCTATTCGCTTACGGCATGATCTGGGGATCCGCGGGCAGCGTTGGCGACGCCGCGGCCGGCATGCGCTCAGTTCGGATCAAGAACGGCACGACGGCGGGAGCTTGGTTGGGCGGTTGGCGTGCCATCTGCTGGTCCTTCTTCCCGTTCTTCGTGGTGATGCTCATTGCCTCCGCACTAAGCGGCGGCGGAGACGACACTTGGGACCCGAAGTTCGCAGCTATTGACCGGCGCTCGGGAATCGCCCAAGGCCAGCCACCTGTCCCGGACCCCAAGGTGATGGCCGCAGATCAGGCAGCCGAAGCGGAGCGGCGGAACCTGCCCAACCTCTACGGCCAGCGTCCGGATGCGCGGCCGTAATTGGCTGGTTCGCCGGGTGGAGCGCAGGCTCGAGCCTGAGCTTGGCCAGCTTCGCTATGTTGCATCCTCTCGCAGGATCTTCTGGAGGGCATTGATCCCCTGCTTGGTAGTGGGCTTCGTCTTCGGGACCATTGCCGAATTCGTCAGCCCAATTCGCTCCACCAGGGAGGCCGGGCACTTCAACGATCCGGTACTGTTCGTCACCGCAAGCGTCCTCACCGGCTTGTTGCTGTGGGGCATGACTTTTCTTGGGAGCTTCCGGAAACTGCTGGTTTTTGACCGCGGGATGGTGGCCAAGTACTCCCAGAAGCAGACACAGGTGCTATTTCCCTGGAGTGACATCGCGCCCGGGAGCCTCAAAGCGCTGACCACGGCTGACGGCAGTGATCCCGACCGCCGAGTGGTGGCTCGCCAGAAGGTTTCGTTGGGTGCCGGCGGGCGCAATGCCTTGGTTTTCCAAGCCCGGGAAACCTTCTGGGTCTTCGCCTCCGACGAGGATCCGCGGCCCTTGGTCATGGCAGTCCAGGAAAGTCTTCGTCAGGCAGGAATGGCCGATGCCGTCCGCGCCACATCAGGTGCGTTGCCCGCCGTCGTACTGACCGGACGTACGGCGCTTGACTGAACAGCAGGCGAATTTTGCCCTTGCAGAGCTGCTACCAGCCGGTAGCATGTGATCAACTATGTTCACTCTCACCATCAACCAACGCGATAGCCGCCGCGACGGCGACCTCGTACCGCAGCTGCTCAAGGACCTGCGGCACATTCCCGCGAGGCTCGACTTTGACCGCTCGGTTGAGGATGAGGTGCAGGGAATCGTCGAATGCAGCCACCAAGCTGTGGAGACGGCCCTGATCGCACTCCGGACAGGCCAGTGGTACGTGGGAATCGGCGTGGGGCCCATCAATGAGCCGCTGCCCAACCTGGTCAAGGATGCCTCGGGGCATAGCCTCGTTTACGCCCGGCGGGCTGTCGATCGACTGCGTAGCGGCAAGGAACGTATTCCCGTAGCCGTTGATGGCCCCCTCCCGGCACTGGCTTCTGAAGCCGAAGCCGTGCTGCGGCTCCTCGGGCACATCGTGCTTCATAGGAGCGCGGCGGAATGGCGGGTACTGGATCTGCTTACTCCGGGTGTCCGGGGCCAACAGAAAGCCGTAGCCCAGGAGCTCGGCATTACTACCCAAGCCGTGAGCAAAGCCTTGGCACGTGCGCAGTGGGCAGAGGAACACGCCGCCCGTCCAGCCGCCGCCCGCTTGCTGCAACTGATCCTCGAAGTGCGCTGATCCAAGACCGGGCGCAGCAAACCCAGCTGAGTCGCAGTTGAGGCCGTTTTGAACGCTCAAAACGGCCTCTGCTGCGACTCAGTTGGGTCAGCGCGCACTTAGGTTGTGTCAGTGCGGCAACTTACTGGTTGCTGACGTTGTCCTTAGCCGTCTGGGCGCGGTCCTGAACGTCGGCCGCGGCTGCCTGGCCTTCATCCTTGACGTTGGCTGCGGCTTCCGTAGCGCTGTCCTTGACGTTCTGCATTGCGTCCTGTGCAGGCTCGCGCAGGTGCTCCGCAACTTCCTGGGCCGCGTGGCTCAGCTCATCGGTCAGGGGCTGGGCTGCTTCCTTGACGGCTTGGGCAGCTTCGCGCTCCTTTTCCGAGGCCGGGAACAGCGAGGACACCAGCAAGCCTGCGCCGAACGCAATAAGGCCGGCGGCGATCGGGCTGCCCTGGGCCTTCCGCGTGATCACCTGCGGGGCATCGCCGAGGTCTGAGACGGCACCGGAAACGTTGCTGGCCACGCCGGAGACCGCGTCCCCTGCCCGGTGGGCAACGTTGCCTGTAGCGTCACTGACGTCGTCGCGGGCGCCGAACACAGCGGTCTTGATCTTGTCCACCCTGCGATTCACAATGTGCGAGGGCGTGACCTTGTCAGCCACGGCATCAACATTGGTACTGAGCCGCCGGCGAGTTTCTTCGATATCGGCGCGCAGGGCGTCGGGGTTCTGCGTCATCGTGTCTCCTCAGTGTTCGGTTTCAAAGCGGGGGGTATTTCTTTGACCGTCTCAGCGGTCTGCGGCATGCCCTTGATGGTGTTAAGTTCCTTGCGGCCCTTGGCAGCCAAAACTGCTGCGACGATGCCCCAAATGACCGCGACAATAACAGCGGACCATCCCAAGCCAACAAGCTGACCCAATGCCCACCACAGGGCAATGGACAGGAACAGCACGGTGATGTGACCGGCGTATGCAGCCCCGCCCAGCATTCCCGCGCCCTTGCCGGCCTTGGTGGCGGACTCCTTCAGTTCCGCTTTAGCCAGCTCCACTTCCTGGCGCATCAACGTGGAAACGTCGCGCGTCAGGTCGCTCAGGAGCTCACCGAGGGGAAGGGTCTCCGCCTTGACGTGGGCTTCTGTGGGAGGCAGATCGGCGGGACTGCTCATCGGTGACCTCCATACTGGGGGTCATCGGGATCGAGCGGTCCTGCAAGCGGGTCGCCCTGGGCCTTGACGCCGCCGGCCTCGGTCTCCGGGTAAGGGAGCGTGGACCCGTCGTAGCCGCCCGTGGTACCCGCGTCGTAGCCGGTGGTTGCCGCGCCGGTGGTGGTGGCCGAACCGTATCCGGCAGTGGTTGCCGTCGGTCCGGGGAGGTCCACTGCCGGAGGAGTTACCGCGCCGCCCTGAGTCGGGTAGTACACGGCGCGAGGCGTTTCTGTTGTGGCCGGCGTGCCGCTTGCGGAGGCTGCATCGGAGGCGTTGCCTGCCATGCCCCTGCCGAGACGACCGGCGAGGACACCGGCTCCAGCTGCCAGCAGCAGGAAGGTTCCCGGCTTACGACGCGCGAAGCCCTTGACTTCATCCAGCAGCGAGCCGGGATCCCGGCCTTCCAACCACTGGGCAACAGAGGAGGAGCGCTGTGCTGCCTGCTGGACCAAGTCCGTGGCGACGCCACCGTTTTCAGTTGAATTGGCCATGGTGGAGAGTTCGTCGGAAATGGACCGCAAACCTTCGGCAACACGCTGCTGCTGGGCTTGGGCCTGATCGGACAGCTCACCCTTGGTCTGCGTAAGCAGTTGGCGGGCATTCACCTTGACTTCGTGGGCCACGTGCCCGGCCTCGGTCTTGGCGGTGTCCACGACTCCGCCGGCGGCGTCGCCTACGGCGCCAGCTACTCCCGCAGCTTCCTCCTTGGCGGTGTCCACCTTGCCGGACCTGTCGGAGCCGGTTCCCGAAACAGTGTGGGTTCCACTGATTCCCGTGGTTCCGGCAGTTTGAGCCTCAACATCGGCCGAGTCCAAGTAGTTTCCCGTGAACGGTTCGGTGCCTGCATGGGCACCGGTGTTTGGCGCCGCGAAGCTTCCGTCCTGCGGCGATTTGCTCTCAGTCATTATCGCTCTCTTTCCACAGTTGGCAGGCTGCGGACAGCAGCCGGGATAGTAAGTATCGTTACTATCAATGGGTGTGTACCCGCTTGCTCCGGTTCTAATCACCCCAATTTCCAAAAGATGGCGTGCCCCACTTTCACCTCTTCCCGCTCGACACGGGAGGACTTACCTGCCAACGTAGGTTTAATGAGCCAACTGCCCGCGAGGCGACGGCTGATTCCCGCGCTTCGAAAAACCGTCACCCGCCACCGACTCCTGTTCGCTGCCAAAACGGCTGTTGCAGCAGGCCTCGCCTGGTACCTTGCACCCTTTATGCCCGGCCCTGCCGCGGCCTATCCGTACTATGCCCCGCTGGGTGCCTTGGTGAGCATGCACCCCACCGTGGCCGACTCCGCCAAGCACGGACTGCAAAGCCTGGCAGGGCTGGTGTTGGGCATCGGCATGGCCTTCGCCATCACCACCGTCGCCGCACCTACTGCACTGGCTGTTGCAGTGGTGGTGGGACTTGGCGTGCTCATCGGCGGCCTTCCCCGGCTGGGCACTGCGTCCGAATGGATTCCCATGGCAGCCTTGTTCGTGCTGGT
The DNA here is from genome assembly GCF_056279165.1 of Paenarthrobacter sp. TE3676. Classification (NCBI taxonomy): domain Bacteria; kingdom Bacillati; phylum Actinomycetota; class Actinomycetes; order Micrococcales; family Micrococcaceae; genus Paenarthrobacter; species Paenarthrobacter sp. TE3676. The sequence continues at coordinate 302,254 of NZ_JBWBQU010000007.1, read as the reverse complement.
GCTGGGTGACTCGAACGCCGAAGGTTTCTCGTTCGCCTACGTCCTTCAAATGGCCTTGGGCGTCACCGTTGGATTTGCGGTGAACTGGCTAATATTTCCACCCCTGCACCTGGACGACATCGATCCCGCCATCGCCGGGCACCAAGGTGCCTTATCCCGCCAGCTCAAAGACATGGCCCGGGCCATGGAGGAGTCCTGGCCGCCCGACCACAAGGCTTGGGCAAGCCGCAGCGACGAACTCTCGCTCACCGCGGCAGCTGTGCGAACGGCGGTCCACCAAGCTGAGCTGAGCGCCAAAGCGAACCCCAGGTCCCGCCGTCGTGCGACCCGCCTGCCCAGCGACCTCGCTGGCCTGCGAACCCTTGAACGGCTCACTTTCCACGTCCAGGACATCACCGATGTCCTGGCTAGCGCCATTTGGGAAGAGGGCGCCGGGACGGTCATTCCGGATGCCGTGGTGGGTCCGCTTTCCGATGCCTTGGAGTCTGTGGCAGGCGTGGTGGATCACTGGCGGGACGCGGAGTCCGGTGAGCTTGCCAACCGTTTGGCACGGGCGAAGGACAGCATCAACGCCCTCAGCGATGCCGTGGCCGAGGCGGCTGCTGACCAATCCCCGGTGAACGCTCCGGCATCAGTGGCCATGAGCCTGCGCCGGATCCTGACGGTGGTGTTGTCGTCCGAGTGAGGGCTAGCGCGGTTTCAGCGGCGGCGAGCCCTTCCGGCCCTTTCCTGCACCGATCCCGTCCAGCATTTCCGCCAGTGACTCCAACGAGGAATGCTTGGGCGACCAACCCAGCAGTGCGTGCGCCCGGGCCGTGTCCATGATGGGCGCGTTGGCCGCCATGTCCACCCAGCCGCCGTCGGTCACCTGCAGACGGAGTCGCCAACTGACCTCGACGACGGCGCGCAGCACCGGCAGCGGGAACGGCATCACCCGCCGGGCGTTGAAAATCCACGCCAAGGCGTTGGGGTCTATGACCGGCTCGGCGGCGATGTTGAAAGCGCCTTCCGCCTTGCGCTCCAACACACGCCAGTAAGCATCAGCGACGTCGGCCGTGTGGGCGGCTTGAAACACCATCTCCTTGGGGACGGCAAGCAGCGGGAGCCACGGCTTACGCGGAACGAGTCGAGGCAGGACACGTCCCAGGAAGTAGCGGCCAACCTCACTCCCGCCACCTGCACTGAACATCAACGCGGGGCGGAGCCGGGACACCACTATGTCCGGATTCTCCTTAGCGAAACCGTCCAGGAGCCTTTCCTGTGCCGCCTTGTCCACACTGTAGTGCGAGCTGCGGATGCCATCCGTCGGCCAGTCTTCCTTGGTCCGTAGGTCCTTGGGAGCCGGCGAGTACGCCCCTACGGATGACGCGCACACGACGTGCCCCACTCCGGCTTTGCGCGCGGCGGCCAACACGTGGGCTGTTCCTGCCACATTGGTCCGGCGCAGCATCTCCCGGTCATGGTTCGGTTGGATCAGCCACGCCAGGTGAACCACGGCATCGGCTCCCGCCAAAGCTGCTTCCAGCGCGGGTTGGTCCTCGGTGTCGCTGATGTCCAGGGTGTGCCACTCCACGCCGTGATACGGAGCGGCGTCCGGATCCGGTTGCCGCCGGACGACGCCCACCAGTTCCAGATCCGCGCCTTCTTCAGATCGTGCCCTCTGGAGCCTTTTCAGCAGTTCCGTGCCGCCGTGTCCTGTTGCACCGATGATCGCAATACGCATTGCTGCTTCCTCAGGTCTGCGGGGCTTCGCCCGTGGAACGGATGCGTTCCAGGACCGCTGTAGTGGAGTGCTCGGGCACATAATCCAGGATGGTGACTGTGCCGCCGCAACGTTCCACCGCTTCAGTTTCCTGGAGCATCTCCGGCGTGTAATCGCCGCCTTTGGCATAGACGTCGGGGCGCAGGAGCTCGATGAGCGGAATGGGGGTCGGTGTATCGAACACCGTGACATGGTCCACGCAGCTCAGTGCGGCGATGACTGCCGCGCGGTCGGCCTCGTGGTTGACCGGCCGGTCCGGGCCTTTGAGCTTCCGCACGGACGAATCACTGTTCAGCGCCACCACTAATACGTCGCCCAATTGCTTGGCTTGGTTGAGGTAGCGGGTGTGACCGCGGTGCAGGACATCGAAGCACCCGTTGGTTAGCACAATCCGCTTGCCCTCGCTTCGGTGCTCTTCCACGTGCCGGGCCAACTCAGAATCCGTCAGTGCTGTATCGGCGAACCCTCGCAGATGATTTGCTAATTCGTCAGTGGTGCACACGGACGTACCTGGCCGATGCACAACAACATCGGCTGCAGCTTGAGCCAGGTCCACGCTGGTGGTCAGGGGCAATCCGGCAGCACGGGCCATAGTCAGCGCCGCCACGAAAGTATCGCCGGCACCTGAGGCTTGCTTTTCCGCTTGCGGTCGCGCCCAGGTGCGGTGGGTGGCCGGTTTCCGGGAATCGCCGCTGGGCCGGATCGTCAGTGTCCCTTCCCGGTCCAAAGTCACGACGACGGCGGCCGCACCTGAGGCGCGCAGGAGCTGGTCGGCGTGGGCTTCCACGAAGGGGCATCTGGCAGCACCGCCGGGAAACTCGGCCCCGAGCAACCTGGCCGCTTCCTGCGCATTCGGGGTAGCAAGGTCCGGTTTAAGTTGGGCCCAGCGTCCCGGATAGTGGGCGTCCACTACTACCAGGGTGTCCTGCCGGGCCTTGGCGGAGCCGGCTTCCGAGCCCTCACTTTGGGGTCCTAGATATTCGAATATGGCGTCCCGCACCGCACCTTCCAAGGCGCCGGCACCGTAGTCACAAAGCACTACGGCTGACGAGCCGGGAAGTGCTTGCGGAAGGGCAGCGGCCATCTCGCGCATGCCACTCACGGGGACCTCATGGGCGGCATCATCCAAGCGAAGCATCACCTGCCCGCCGCTGCTCACACGGAATTTTGTGGTGGTGGTCATTCCGGCATGGGACACGACGTGCGATACGTCCACTCCTGCCGATCTGAGCTGCTCCAGGAGCGTGTGGCCGCCGGAGTCCTCGCCCACCAGAGAAACGAAACGAACGTCCGCCCCCATCGCGGCGAGGTTCATCGCCGTGTTGGCGGCACCGCCCGGGGCAAAGTCCCTGCGCTGGACTTGGACCACGGGGGCTGGGGCTTCGCGGCAGAACCGCTCAATGGTTCCATCCCACCAGCCGTCAAGGATGGAATCCCCGATGACCGTCACAACAGGTCGTTCCTCGGCCAAGCGACCCGGCAACCAGTCAGCCAGACCTTCTTGATTGGATAGGCGTGCCATGGGGTACCTTCCGGTTGGGCAACAGTTTCCTGTTCCCCTCAGGTACCCCGCGGCACGCGCTTCACACGCCGGGCCAGGGAGTTTCACGGCAAAGAGCGGGCCCGGAACAGCGCAGGGCAGCGTTGGCAGCGAAAGGAAGCATCCCATGGAGAATCCGCTGATGAACGTGAACCTCGGAGTTGGACCAGTACTGCAAAAGTTCAGCGACGTGAAGCGGATAGCGGTCCTCCGGGGTGGCGGATTGGGCGACTTGATCTACACCTATCCCGCCCTTAGCGCGTTGAAGATTGCATACCCTGGTGCCACAGTCACGCTGTTGGGCACCCCGATCCACGCGGCAGTGGTGGCTGCGACGGAAGGTCCCGTGGACGACGTCGAACTGCTCCCCGTGGCGCGCGGCGTCCACGACGGTCCCCGTAATGGCGAGCGCTTTGAGGATGACGCTGAGGACGTGGCGGCACAGGAGGCCTTCTTCGGGAAAATGCGGGCCAGGGGGTTCGATATTGCGTGCCAGATGCACGGTGGCGGCCGGTTTTCCAACCCTTTCGTGCTCCGTCTGGGGGCGCGGCACACTGTAGGTACCCGCACCAAGGACGCGGAGCCGCTGGAACGCAACCTGGACTACGTCTACTACCAGAACGAGCCGGACCGGTGGCTGGAGGTGGCGGGCCTTGCGGGAGCTCCCACCATCATTTCCCCTCCCCTGCTCCCCAAGCCTGAGCATCAGCAGAACATCGTTGGACTAAGGGATCCACAGCGGGCATCGCTGGTGGTGGTCCACCCGGGTGCCACCGATCCGAGGAGGCGATGGCCGGCGTCGAACTTTGCCCAGGCCGCCGCGGGGGCAGCAGCGGAAGGAGCCCAAGTATTGATCGTGGGTGATCGTTCGGAGAAGGCACTGGCCCAGGAGGTGGCGGAACTCGCGGTTCGCCACCTCCCGGAGGCAGAGCGCCATGCTGTGCGTTCCGTGGCTGGAGAGCTGGAGATTGGAGACCTGGCCGCGCTCCTGGCGGAGGCAACAGTGATGTTGGCCAGCGACAGCGGCCCCCGGCATTTGGCCCAGGCCTTGGGGACTCCGACAGTGGGTATTTTCTGGGTGGGGAACGTCTTCAATGCAGGACCGCGCGGCCGGAGCATGCACCGCATCCATATGTCGTGGGCGACGCAGTGCCCACGATGCGGAGTGGATATCACGCAGGTGGGATGGACGGCACCGCATTGCGGCCACGACGACACCGTGGTGAGCGGCATCGCCGTGGCCGACGTTGTTCAGGACGTGCTGGACCTTACGGCCACGAGCCTTCTTCTGCGGGGCAAATAAGGAGTTCGCGGACCTCGCTGCCGAATGGCTGGGACAGGGCGAACACCACAGCCTGTGCCACGTTGGCGGGATCGTTGAGCTTGGAATCGTCCTGAGGCTTGTATTGCTCGTCCCGGTCGTCGAAGAAGTGGGTCTTCATGCCGCCCGGGATGATGGTGGTGACGCCGATGACGCCGCCGGTTTCCGCGGCCAGTGCACGGCTGAAGCCGATCACTCCGAATTTCGAGGCGCAGTACGCCGTTGCGTCCGGAAGCGCCCTGAGGCCCAGTGTGGAGGCGATGGTGATGGCCCGGCCGCGGGATCCCTTCAGGTACGGCAGCGCCGCACGGACCACGGATACCGTGCCAAGGAGGTTCACTCCGATGACCTTTTCCCATTCCTCCGCCGGGACGTCGCCCAACTTGCCGCAGCGGTCGATGCCGGCCGCCGTCACCACACCGTCCAGTCCGCCAAGAGTTTCGGCTGCCTCTTTGACGGCAGCTTCCACGGCTTCACGGTTAGAAACGTCCACTTCCAAGGCTTTGGCCCCGGACACGTTGCTGACGTCGCGGTCGAAGACGAAGGGTGTGCCGCCGGCGTCGCGGATGGCTTCCACGATCGCAGCGCCAAGGCCGGAGCCGCCTCCAGTGACGATGACGCGGCCGGGTGTTTGCGTGTTCATGCGGTTCCTCTCGGTTGATCGGTCTTGTTGTCAGCTGACCTTGGCCAGTGCTGCAGCCAGGCCGCTGGTGGAGCGTGCCGGGTGGAAGGGCACAGTGACGCACCGCCCTCCCCAACCCGCAACCAGGCGGGCTTCCGGCAATTCTTCGGGGGTGTAGTCGCCACCCTTGACCCAGATATCTGGCTGTATTTGGGTCAGGCAGGCTTCGGGAGTGTCCTCACCGAAGATCACTACCGCGTCAACGCATTCGAGTGCCAGCAGCAACTCCGCGCGGTCCTCCACGCTGACGATTGGCCGGTGTGCGCCCTTGAGCCGCCTTACCGACTCGTCGGAATTCAGGCACACGATGAGGCAATCGCCCATGCCGCGCGCAGCAGCCAACGTCCGGGCGTGGCCGGCGTGGAGGAGGTCAAAGCACCCACCGGTGGCCACCACCGTGCCTCCCCTGGCCCGCACAGCCTGAGCTAGTTGGACGCCGTCCGGGTGCAGGTCTTCGGTGTCAACCAGTTCCAAGCCCTTAAGTTCGACGACGGGACTCGCCTCAGGTGCTTCAGCCACCACCGCGAGCGCTGCCGCTCCTCCAGCAGCCAGGAAGGCCGATGCATCCTCCACTGCCTTGGTGGCTGCCTGCGCGAGGTCCAGTCCGAGCCCCAAGTGCACCGCGAGGCTTCCGGCCAGGCGGTCACCGGCTCCGCAAGGATCGCTGACGGTGGTCCTGGGCGCGGGAATGCCCTGTGCCGGGTCACCGGCTGACAGCAAGAGCGCCCCGTCCTCGCCCATGGTTACCAGAACTGCAGCACTTCCCCATTTTTCGCGCAGGTATCGGCCGGCTTCTTCGGCACCTGTGCGGGACGGCTCCAGCCCACCCGCCTTCGCGGAGGCCAGCGCCTCGGCCAGGTTGGGCGTCACGACGGCGACGCCCTCCACAGGCTCGGAACCGGCAGGATGGGGGTCCCACACCACCGGGAGGCGAAGGACGGCTTCGCTCAGGGCGGCACGGATGTCAGTGTTGGCGGTGATTCCGCGACCGTAGTCGGCCACTACAATGGCGTCTGCCATGGCAATGGCAGTGAGCATTTCCCTCGTACTGGACGGCACAGGGGCCGGCGCGCATCCTTCATCGAACCTGACCATCGGATGCGTCCCGATCCGCACACGGGTCTTTGTGGGCGTCGGGGCGAGGGGGGCTCCGGTGAGCACCGATAGTCCAGCCAGTGCGCGCCTGAGGTGGCTGGCGCCGTCGTCGTCCGATACCGCGGTGACCAGCGCGACGTCGTGACCGTCCTGCGCAAGGACGGTAGCCACCAGTCCGGCACCACCTGCACGACGCCGGACATCAGCGACGTTGACTACCGGCACCGGCGCGTCGGGGCTGAGCCGGGTGGCGGTCCCGTTGATGTCGACGTCGAGGAGGACGTCGCCCACTACCGTGATCCTCATGGTTGACCCCCTCCGGAGGTAGCCGCGCCGTACGATCCCGCCCGCCGGGCGACCTCGGCATCGAAGGCCCGGCACACGGCGTGGATGGCAATGAGGTGGCCTTCCTGGGCGTTTGCGGAGATGGCGTCAACGGTGATGGCTTGATCGCAGGCGTCAGCCAACGGATTGGGGCCGGTACCGGTGAGACCCCAGGTGATGATGCCGCGTTCCTTTGCCGCACGTGCGGCTTTGAGCAGGTTGGGGCTGCGGCCGCTGGTGGAGAGAAGAATGAGGACATCACCTGCGCGGCCATGGGCACGTACCTGTCGGGCAAAGACTTCCTCGTAACCGTAGTCGTTGGAGAGGGCGGTAACGGCGGAGGATTCTGCGTGGAGCGAGATGGCAGAGAACGGTGCGCGTTCCTCGTCGAACCTGCCCACCAGCTCGGCAGTGAGGTGCTGCGCCTCAGCCGCTGAGCCGCCATTGCCGGCAGCCAGCAGGCGTTGACCGGAGAGCAGCCGCTTGGCGAGTTCGGTCCCCCATTCGGCTAAGCGCCCCGACTGCGAGCGCAACGACTCCAGCGCGGGCAGGACGTTGTCCAGGTGGGTGGTGACCTCGGCGTGATGGGTGGAATTACCGGTGTCCGGGGACCATCGGGCCGGCAACGTGTCCGGGACGGCGGACTCATTGGCTGCGAGGCCTTTGATGGTCAGAGGGCCGTTGATAGTCACAGCGCCGTTCCTTCCAGTGGTTCCAGGCCTTCGTCGGCTTGCCGGGACAGGCCGGCCGCCAGGACGGATCGGTAGGCTTTCTCCGTGTCTGCTGCGATGCGTTCCCAGGAGTAGCGGGAGCGTGCCCGGCGTGCTCCGGCGCGGCCCATGTCGGCCCGGAGCTCCGGGTCGCCGAGCAGTTTTGCGAGAGCCTCAGCGAGGGCTTCGGGGTGGCGTGGCGGGACGTGCAGGCCGGTCTTCTGGTCGACCACCGTCTCCCGCAGTCCGCCGACGGCGGCTGCCACGACCGGCACGCCGCAAGCCATGGCCTCCAGCGGGACAATCCCGAACGGCTCGTACCAAGGCGCACAGACTACGGCGTCCGCGCTCCGGAAGATGCCGGGCATGGCGTCGCGAGGGACTTGCCCGCGCATGATCACCTTGTCCTCGACGCCGAGCTCTTTCGCCAGGGCATGGAGCCTTTGGGCCTCCGGGTCTTCCTCAAGGGTCAGGGTATCCCCGGAGCCGCCAACGATCAGGAGTTCGACGTCGGTGAAGCCCGCCTCCGCCAAGAGGGGCAGAGCCTGGATGATCAGGTCCACGCCCTTGCGTTGCACGAGGCGTCCCACGCTCAGGATCCGATGCGTGCGGGACTTGGGTTCGGCGTCGGACGTTCCGGGGAACAGAGTGAGGTCCACGCCGCAGGGTGCAATGGAGATCTTGGATCGGCTGATGCCCAAGGCTTTGAGTTCGAAGACCTCGTCGGGGCAGGTGGCAATGACCCAGTCAGCGGTGCGTCCTACCCACGGTTCCAGCCATGCCCTAGCTGGAGGGCTGGTATCGGCAGCGCCTTGGTGCCTGCGTTTTACGGAGCCGAGGGCGTGGAAGGTCTGCACCACAGGAACAGGGGCGGGACCTCCTGCTCGTCTGGATGCTTGGATGGCAGCGAGGCCGGACATCCAGAAGTGAGCGTGCATGACGTCCGGGGTTTGGCCTTCCCAATGCGCGCAGATGCCGTCTGCCAGCTCTCCCATGAAGGGCAGGAGATCGTCCTTGGGGAGGCGTCGGGCGGGACCGGCGTCCACGTGAACCACCGTGAGTCCCGGACCAACCTGCACCTTTGCGGGGAGACCGGGGCCGTCGCGGCGTGTGTACACAGTGACCTGGTGGCCGCGATCTGCCAGAGCTGACGAAAGCGCCGCCACGTGGACGTTCTGCCCACCGGCGTCAACGCCTCCCAGGGCAGCCAGCGGACTGGCGTGTTCGGAGACCATGGAGATCTTCATGGATGCGTCCTCTCTGTGTCATGGCTAGCGGAAGCTGTACCGGGTAGCGGATGGCTTCCCCGAGGCGTGCTCTTGGGGAGTTCGGCCAGGAGTTGGTCCCAGGCCCTGAGAAACTTGTCCAGTCCGTAGCGTTGCAGCGCAGCCTCGCGCGCGACGATGCCCATGGCGTGGGCGTCGTCGGGGTCGTCCAGCAGCCGCCGGGCGAACTTCTGGAGATCGCCGACGTCGTTGGAGACCAAGCCTGCGCTGTCCGGAATGGCGCGGCTCGCCTCGGTGGTGGCCAGTGCCAGGACGGGCATGCCAAGGTGCATGGCTTCCAACAGGGCCAACCCCAACGAGGTCCAGCGGAGCGGGTGAAGGTACAGGCGGCAACGGGCCAGTTCCTGGTGGAGCTTGGCGGCGGGGACATCGCCGGAGATGCGGAGCCGTTCCTCGCTGAGGCCAAAGCCTTTCAGGTTCAGTGCCTCCGGCAGAGCCTCGGTACCCATGCCGAACACCCGCAGTGGGCCCACACCGGCAAACCCCGGCAGCAGGTCCGTCCCGGTGACCCGTCCGCGCCGGACTGGCTCGTTGACCACCACGCCCATCTCTTCCCGCTCACCGGTGTACAGGTGCCCCGGGTCCGGAATACCGTGCTCGATCACCGTGGTGGTCGCCGTGCCCGTGTCCCAGAAGAGCTGGTTGAAATGGGTTACGTGCACCACCGGAATGGTGGTCTGGTCTGCCAACGGGTGCAGCGTGAACGGGACGTCGCCCTTGGGGGTATTGTGCTCGAGGTACACGGCGGGAAGGTCTACGCCCGGGCGGCGGCCGAGTGTCCGGGCCACCGCTGCGATCTCCTCGGGCCGCTGCAGGACCACGGCGTCCACACTGTCCGGATCGAGGCTTTCCAGGTTCACTTCCTGTGCGGCGGCAGGCCACTCACGGCCGCCTCGCCCCAAACCCCACGCGCCGCCGTCGGACGACTTAGGGAGCAGGTACTCATGCTTGCCGCGGACAAATGCCTCCATCCATCCCCCGTGGACGTGCCACACCAGGATCCTCATGGTTTCCAGACCTTTCGTCGCGTGGACAGGGAGGACACGCCTCCCAGGAGCCTTTCAACAGCTTCGACAACCTGCTCAGGGGTTACCGAGCTCAGGCAGGGGTGCCCGGGGACCGGACAAACGCGGGCGCGGGTGTTCTTGCAGGCCGCTTCCTGGTCTCCCAGCAGTTCCAAGGGGACGCCGTAGGGCGCCCATCGGATGGCCGGAACCACCGGGGCGAAAAGGCACACCACCGGAGTGCCCACGGCTGCCGCCAGATGGGCCGGACCGGTATTGCCGGTCACCACGACGGCGGCTCCCGCCAGTACTGCTGCGAGCGTCCTGAGGTTGGTTCCGCCGCCGAGGTTCATGGCGGAGGGGCCGGCCACTGTCGCAGTGAGTGACGTTTCGCCCGGGCCGCCTGTGACCACCACCCGGTGCCCGTACGCTTCAAGAAGTTCCACGGTGGCAGCATGGTGCAGTGCGGGCCACGCCCTGGCTGGGGCGGCGGCTCCAGGGTGGACCACAATGTAAGGGCCTTCATCAGCCAACTCGTCGGCTACCCCCTCAGGATCCGGGCCTGAGGTGATGCGCAGCTTTCCATCGTCGCCGTTCGGCAGGACATAGCCGCCGGCCTCTGCGATGGTGAGCGCCCGGACCGCTTCCGGCTGGTCCTCCGGAAAGTCTTCGCCCGGTTTGAGCCGGACGTCCAGGAGTGAGCCTGCGTAGTCCGTTGATGCGCCCGTGATCTTTTTGACACCGGCCAAGCGCAGGAGCATCGCCAGTGGAAGCGGGGACTGGTGGAAGGACGTAAGTATCACCGCTTCCTGAATCCGTGAACTGCGGACAAACTCGATGAGCCCGCTGGTCATGTCATCCGTGACTGGAGGTGCCGGGTTCACGATCCACGGGCATGTCCACGTGTGCACTTGGGTCACTCCCGGCAGCATTCCCGCAGCGCTGGCTCCCTCAGGGCCGCAGAGCAGGACCACATCGTTGGGTCGGCTGCCATCGGGCCTGCTTCCGTTCGCGACAGCGCGCAGGGCAGGTCCTGAAAGGAGGACGTCCCCCATGCTGTCCAAGCGGGCTACCAGGACACGGCTCATACAGGGGCATCCTGTTCTTCCAGTGCCCCGGAGAGCAGGAGCTCCACTGCATGAACCAGGTTCTCGGCAACACTGCCGGCGGACTCAATCTCTTCACGCCGGGTAACGCTGGTCGGCACCAGCACAGCCCTCGCACCCGCCGCGGCGGCCGCCTCCATGTCAGCCCCGATATCGCCAACGAAAGCAACCTCTTCGGGTGTGATGCCCAAAGCCCGGCAGGCCGCGAGGATCATTCCCGGCTCAGGTTTGCGGCATGCGCACCCGTCCTCCGGTCCGTGCGGACAGAATTCCCACACTTTGAACGGACCCAGCATCTGCTCCACCCGTTGATTGACGGAGTGCATTTGCTCCAACGTCAACAGCCCACGCGCCACGCCCGACTGATTGGTTACCACTCCCGTGGCCAGTCCCGCCCGGCGTACTTTTTGCAGCGCTTCAAGGGCGCCATCCATGGGCCGCACCAACTGCGGATCGCCGTTGTATGGCACGTCAACAACGAGTGTTCCATCGCGGTCAAACAGGACCGCCTTCAACGTTCCGGTTCCTCCCATACCCGCAACGTTCCCCAGTTCTCCGGACGCTAAACAGTGCGGCCTTGAGAAGTTTCGTGCAGCTAGAATCCTAGCGGGAGGCCACTATGGACGCAGCTTTGGACAGTCACGAGAGCAACGATCAGCCCTTGCTGCTTGCTCTGCGCGCTTTGAAACTTGGCGACCTCCTGGTCGCGGTCCCGGCGCTCCGTGGGTTGCGGCGGGCGTTCCCCGAGCACCGTATTTTGTATGCTGCGCCCGCGTGGATCGCCGAGGCTTTAGAACTTGTGGGCGGCATCCATCACCTGCCGACCCCCGGGCTCGATGACCCCCTGACAGTCCCGCGGGGCGCCGTGGATATCGCGGTGAACCTCCATGGGAATGGCGCTGAAAGCCGTTTGCGGATTGAAGAACTGCAGGCCAACCGCGTAGTGGCGCACGCTTCCACCAGCACTGACGGACCTGAGTGGACCACCGGCATCCCGGAGCGCGAACGCTGGACCCGGCTGCTCAACTGGCACGGTATTGATGCCGATCCCCTGGACTATCGGCTGAACCGTCCCGCCGTTCCTTCGCCGCGCCCGGGGGTCACCGTAATCCACGTGGGCGCGGCCTATGGCAGCCGGCTGTGGCCGGTGGAACGGTTCGCGGACGTTGCCGTGGAGCTCGCTGCAGCGGGGCACGAGATAGTTCTCACGGGTGGCACCTCCGAGCGCGGGCGCGCTGAGGAGACTGCTGCCTTGGCGAAACTCCGGGGAGCAGATCTCGACGGCGGCCTACTGGCCGGGCGTCAAGGTCTCGCCGAGTTTGCGGCCACCATCGCTGAGTCACGGCTGGTGATCTCAGCCGACACCGGCGCGGCACATCTGGCATCAGCCTACGAACGTCCGTCCGTAGTGCTGTTCGGCCCTGCGCCCGCGGAAGAGTGGGGACCGCCGCCCGGACCGCACGTGGTGCTCACCGCCGTCGAACTCCGCCGTGGTGATGTGTTTTCCGCCGATCCTGATCCCGCACTGTTGGCTGTCAGCGTTCGTGACGTTTTGGCAGCAGTGGAGGGGCTGGGCGTCTAAAGCATCATGAGGGGGCTGTCCCGTCCTGAAGTCGGGCCTCCTCATCCAGCAGTTGCGTTTGGAGGGAAACCAGAATCTTGGATAGCTTGCGCGACACCTGCATCTGCGACATTCCCAAGGCTTCGGCAATGGTGGACTGCGTTTCCTCGCGGTAGTAGCGGCGGTAGAGCAAGTGCCGGTCCTCGGCGCTCAGATCACGGATGGCATTGCGCAGGGCCAGCACGTCCTCGAGCCGGTCCGTCGGGCAACCGAAAGCAGAAAGCGAGCCCTGGAGGCCGTCACGCCCCTCGGATGCCGGAGCATCCAGGGAATCCGGGCGCTTGCTGGTGCCGGCCATGAGTGCTTCACGCACTTGGCACGGCTCCAGGCTTAGATCTTCCGCCACCTCCTCAGGAGAGGGCGTGCGCTGCAGCGTTTGGGTCATCTCCTCAGTCCGGGCCAGCACCTGGCGGCGGACGTCCTGGATGGTCCGGGGTGGGCGCACAACCCAGCAATGGTCGCGGAGGTAGCGCTTGACCTCCCCGGCGATAGTAGGGGCGGCGTACGCGGGGAAACTGACACCCTTGGACTCGTCGTAGCCGCGCGAGGCCTTGATGAGGCCCATGTACGCGACCTGCCTGACGTCGTCGAGGTCGTGAGTGTGGGCAGAATATCTGGCGGCAATGGACTTGGCCAGGTTGAGGTGGTCCAGGACCAGGCTGTCCTGGAAGCTTTGCCGGATGCTGCCTTCCGGTTTGCAGGCAGGGGGCCTGGTTTGGACGGTGAGAGGTCGGGTTTGACGCATGGGGCTTCAATCCTTAACCAACTAAATGGGGGTGAGCCCACGGCAAGACTCCTTAAAAAGAGAAGCACACTTACTATTAGCTTTCAACGGGTCCACGGGGTTAGTCTCGAAAGGTAGCCATATCCACGGATCGGAGATCCACATGGAAGACCCCCAACTCGCCGAGCCGACTACAGTGGTGGCCGATATCCAGGACTTGCTGCTTAGCACGCCGGACGTCGAGGCGTTCCTCGAGGAGTTGGCCCGGCACTCGGCCAGTATGTTCAGCAGCCCTGACCACGAGGTCTACTGCGGCATCACGCTGATGCGTCACCGTACAGCCGGCACCGTGGCCAGCAGCAGCGAACGTGCACGCCAACTGGACGAGGTCCAGTACGCATTTGCCGACGGGCCCTGCCTCCACGCCTGCCGTGAAGGCACCCAGGTCCATATCCTTGACTTCGAAAAAGACAACACCTGGCCCGAATACAACGAGGCCATCACCGGCCATGGACTTCGCTCCGTACTGGCGGTTCCCTTCCCTCTTCCGGATGATACGTCCCGGGCAGGCCTCAACTTATATTCCGACCGCCCCAACGCCTTTGACCAAGCCGCTGTTCAACGCGCAAACGACTACGTCCAGCAGGCCTCGAAGGGTCTCCAGCTGGCCGTTGTGATTGCCCAGCACAGCCAAACCGCCGCCAACCTGCGGGCGGCCTTGGAGTCGCGAACCGTGATCGACATCGCCACTGGAATCATCATCGCGCAGAACCGCTGCACTCAGGAAGACGCGATGGAACTGATCAAGAAGGCCTCCAGCAACCGGAACGTCAAGCTGCGGGTAGTAGCGCAGGCCATTGTTGAGTCAGCCGGCGGCGGGCCGATCCAGACCGTATTCAAGTAGGTCTTAGCCCTGCATCGCGCCGATGATTGCGCCCATGGCCGTGAAGGTGACTACGTTGTAGCTGGCGTTGATCGCGAACAGGGTCAGGCTGCGGCGTTCGAACAGGTAATTAACGCCCAGTGCTGTTGCTACCCATCCCAGTCCAGCGGCCAACCCGGCAAGGGTTCCGAATGCGAAACCACCGCGGCCAATGAACGCCGCCAGGAACACGGCCATCACCAAGGCAAGGATGAATGAGCCCACGAACACCCGTGCCGTTCCGGACTTCAGTTGCTCATCGCTGACACCTGCGGCCTTTTGCCACGGCTTGGCGAACAGCAGCGAGTACCACAGCCCACCCACCACGAAGGTGGCGAGCGCGGCCAGAAGCACGGCGAACCAATTGATCTGAATGTCCATCGGTGTCCTCTCAAGGGCGGGCAGTTCCTGAATGGACAGTACGTCTGTGAGCCTCCGCGGTCTTGTAAAAATCCCGCACGCTACCCGATTACTTCCTCAAGCGGGACAAAAGTGGCGTACTCCGCCCCATAGTTCTGCACCACCTGCAGGTACTCCGACGGCGTGAATCCGCTGAACCGCCTGAACGCCCGGATGAGGTGCGGCTGATCATAGTAATCTGCCAGGTGGAGGAGCTCACGGCCTGGGACTGACCCTTTCGGGAGGGCGGCCGCCTGCTTCACGATCCTGTTGAAGCGGCACACGTCCGAGTACGCCTTAGCCGTGGTTCCACAATCCCGCATCATGATGCGTTCCAGCGTGGACGTGCTGATCCCCGAATCCCTGGCAAGCACGCTGATTTCCACGTCCTCTTTCGCAAGGGTTTCAGTTGCTTTTACTACCCTGGGATCTGCTCTGTAATCGGGTCTGAGACGGTGTTCGAGGAAGGCAGTCAGGGCCGCGAACGCCTGCTCCGGTTCCGCGTTGGCGAGGCTCTCACGCAAGTCCGAAAAGCCCGGTAAGAGACTTTCGGCGTCCACCACACGGTTCTGAAAACCCGACGGCGGCAGGCTGGTGAACGCTGCCAAGCCGTAAGGAGTGAGTCGGGCACCGACGTTGAAAAGTTGGTCCGGGTTTTCGCTGATCAGGTAGCTGCGCTGCAGGCCGGCATAGAAACCGGTGGAAACTTCCGTCTCCCTGCTGGTTTCCTGCTCGCCCGAACCGTTCAGGTCCCCGGAACCGTCCGGCCCGTCCCCGCGGTTCGGCGGGCTGATGAGGCGGTACGGGTCGGACAAGTTCAGAATCAAATGCGCTTCGGGCCCGGGAAGAATTTTCTCGTATCTTGCCTGCGGCTCAGCACGGACCAGCCACAACCGGGTAACGAACGGCTGCAGCCCTGGCGGTGGCGGGCACTCTTGATAGAACACAGGCTCAGTCTAGGCAGGTCACCGCCACAGATCCCGCCCTTGTTCGAAACCCCCGGCGCTTAGCGGTGAGGGTAACGAACAAGAGCCGGTCCGACCGCAGCGATGCGCCCGGCTAAGACGAGTGGCAGTTACAGCAGGCTACGCAAAACCTGCGCCGCGCCGTCGTCGAGCACTGAAGCGGTGACTTCATCCGCAACGGCGATCACCTCGTCAGGGGCCTGACCCATGGCAACGCCGCGGCCAGCCCAGGTGAGCATCTCGATATCGTTGCGTCCATCGCCAACGGCCACTGTGTTGGCCAAGTCCGTGCCGAGCTTATGGCGCAAGGCCTCCAAGGCGCTTGCCTTGGTGACGCCCTCGGCTGCGATGTCCAGCCAAGCAGTCCATCCCACCGAGTACGTCACACCGGAAAGTCCGATGTGCTTGATGGCCTCGTTGAACTCGTCCGAAGTGTTCTCGCTGCTGAAGACCACTACGCGGACCGCCGTGGAATCCAACATGGTCTGGAAGTCGACGCCGATGGACTCCACGCCGAAACTGGCGTCCTGGAAGCGCTCCGTGGAGAGGAAGTTCCCGTCCTCATCCTCCAGCGCGTACTTGGCGTTCGGCAGCCGTTCCCGCAGGGCCTTCAGCGCTGGAGCGGGATCGAAAGTTGCCTTGTGGATGATCTCGTAGCCCTTCTCCAACAACGGATCCAAGCGAAGGGTCACACCGCCGTTGCAGCACACGGCGTATCCTCGCTCGAGGCCAATCTGCTGGATGATGGGAAGTGTCGCATTGAGCGACCGGCCTGTGGCGATCATGACGTCGTGGCCGCTTGCCACCACTGCTTGCGCAGCGGATCGAACAGCCGGCGACATGTGGCCATCGTGGTCCACGAGTGTGCCGTCGACGTCCAATGCGATCATGAGCTTGTTGTTGTTATTTGGCTGGTCATCGATGCCAGCAACTGGAGTATCAGTCAAAATAGTCATGCATACAGTAGAGCAGACACCCCAGACACTGAACTAGGACGGGCGCCACAGCTGTGGATTAACGGACGGTGAATAGTGACCCCTCTCCTCGTCGTTGTGCCTGTTTCCCGCACTTGTTCGAAATCCCCGCCGTGCAACGCCAAGGGTGCCGAACAGGAGCAGGTTTCGGTGGTGCGGGGCTAGGGTAGTCGGATGCTCTCACAAATGACCGGCGCTCAGTTGTCGGCACTGTACGACGCGGAAAATCAATGGGCCGAGGATGACGACTTCTTTCTGGCCTTCGTAAATGAGCGGCCGAATGGGCGGGTGTTGGATCTGGGATGCGGCACTGGGCGGATGACCCTGGCGGTTGCTGCGGATGGTCATGCCGTTGTTGGCGTCGACCCAAACCCTGGCTCCCTCGCAGCTGCCCGAACGAAGCCCGGCGCTCATGCCGTCACGTGGATTGAAGGCACGTCGGCGGCGATCCCCAACGACGCCATGTTTGATGTGGCGATCATGACGGCGCACGTGGCCCAAGCGATTAACGACGACGGCGACTGGTCCCGAACGCTTACCGACGTCTACCACGCGCTCATACCCGGAGGCCGATTGGTCTTCGATTCCCGCGACCCTGCGGCCATGGCCTGGCAGCACTGGGTTCCGGCGAACACGAGACGTCGGCACACTCTTCCCGACGGCTGCATCGTTGAAACATGGGCCGAAAGTGCTCCGAAAAGCGACGGGCTGGTTACTTTGACCGAGCACCGCGTCGTTAATAAGGGCACCCGTGAAACCGAGACCTCGGTCCTCGCATTCCGAACAGAAGATCAGCTGCGAAAGGATCTGAAGGCGGCCGGCTTCACGGTGGACCGCCTGTACGGCGGTTGGCACGGCGAGCAGGTGGGCAACGGGCAGGGCGAACTGATTGTGATTGCCCACAAGCCCAGCTAGATTCCCACCCTGGTTCGAAGGCCGCGCAGTACAACGGGGGCGGGGCGAAAGAGAGCCGGTTTGAACGCTATCCACGACTCGTCACAAGCAATCGTGGGCGGACGCCCGGGTGCAGTCCTGCACCGATCAGCTTCCGGCGCAGCCTCTCCGGGTTCTCGACGTCTGCCCATCCCCAGCGTGCGAATCCGAAACCCAGGGCACGAATCCGGTCTTCCCGAAGCTTCTCTTTGTACACGGCTTCCTCAGCTGTGGCGCCGTTGCGTAATTCCGGAGTGATGTATTTGGCTTTCCCGTCGAACTCACCCACAACGCCCTTCCGCCCCTCCCGCCCAGGCCACCAGAAATCACTTCGGCCAATGAAGCCGCCCGCATCGCTGAAATCGTGCTGCAGCTCCGGCTGTTCGAAGCCTAGAAATTGAAAAGCTGCCCGGCTGAACGACTCTCCGGCCGATTCGGCCAAAGGAGATGCAAGTGAGAACGCTAACTCAGCACGACGCCGTGCGGCAGCATGCGGGTGAGCTTGGACAGCCGCCGCAACCTGGCCCATGTCCAGGAGATTGGACTCCAGCTCCAATGCCCCCTTCTTCCAGAGCGCCCGCGCTACTCCGTCTGCCACCACTAAGGACTGGCTGAGCGTCAACGAGAACGCCACGTCCAAAACAGTATTCAAGAGCCCCGTAGCAATGAATTCCCCGAACCTTTCGGGGGACGCCTCAGGATTGACGTGGTATCGCAGTGGGAAGCCCCTATCCCTAAGGACATGCTGGCTGTCATTGCCCGCACTCACGATGGACAAAGTGGGCCTGTGTCGTCCCGAGCGGCTTGGATTCGGAGCAACGCACTCCACAAAGGAGGGGGTCCGCAGGACGGGTATCCCTATGGCGAAGGCAGCAGTTTCCCGGCAAAGGACGAGCCCTGGAATAGCTCTGGCCGCCGCGGCAACCGTCCAAGCGAAGCGATTCCACGGCTGAGCCGCGAGCCACCGGGATGTCTCAACGTAGAAGCCGCGACGAATTCTCACCAGCTTGCCTGCCATGAAGCTGCTGTGTATTGCATCCGTCCGGCCCCCGGAACGGAGAATGGCGGGGGTTTCGATGAGGCCAGGTGGTATGTCCATCACTCCACATTGCCCCGCCGCAGGCCATTGTTCAGCCGGAGAACACTCTTATGTGCACAACCAAGGCTGTGGAGGACAGGTGCCTACGAAAAATCCCGCCCTTGTCCGCCAATCGAGCCGTACAAAGGTGAGTGGAGCGAACAAGAGCGGGATCGGCTGAGACTAGAGAACCGGCAGAACCTCAAGCCCACCAAGGTACTTCTGCAGTGCCTTGGGGACGTTGACGGAGCCGTCCGGGTTCTGGTGGTGCTCAAGGATGGCAACGATCCAGCGTGTAGTGGCCAGCGTGCCGTTCAATGTTGCTACGGCACGGGTTCCCTTGGCAACACCTTCGTCATTGACCACGCGTTCACGGATGTTGAGGCGGCGAGCCTGGAAAGTGGTGCAGTTGGACGTTGAGGTGAGCTCGCGGTAAGCGTTTTGGGTGGGAACCCAAGCTTCACAGTCGAACTTGCGGGCCGCGGACATGCCGAGGTCGCCTGCGGCAGTGTCAATGACGCGGTAGGGAAGCTCACACTTGGCCAGCATCTCCTCTTCCCAGGCGAGCAGGCGCTCGTGCTCGGCAGCTGCTTCCTCAACCGTGGTGTAGATGAACATCTCCACCTTGTTGAACTGGTGCACGCGGATGATGCCGCGGGTGTCCTTGCCGTGGGAACCGGCCTCACGGCGGTAGCAGGAGCTCTGCCCCGCGTAGCGGATGGGGCCGGCGGAGAGGTCCAGAATCTCGTCTGCGTGGTAGCCGGCGAGGGCCACCTCCGAGGTCCCCACAAGGTAAAGGTCGTCTTCAGCGAGACGGTAGATCTCGGCGTCGTGCTTTACATCAAAACCGGTGCCCTGCATGGTCTCGGGACGCACCAAGGTGGGGGTGATCATGGGAACGAAGCCGGCATCGATGGCCTGCTCCATGGCCATCTGCAGGAGTGCCATTTCCAGCCGGGCGCCCACACCGCGGAGGAAGTAGAAGCGTGAGCCGGAAACCTTGGCTCCACGTTCCATGTCGATCGCGCCGATCAGTTCACCGATTTCCAAGTGGTCCTTCGGTTCGAAGTCCGTGAATTCGCGCGGAGTACCAACGGTTTTGACCACAACGTAGTCATCCTCGCCGCCCTCGGGGACACCGTCCACAATGAGGTTGGGGATGACGCGGAGCAGCTCTTCCTGCTTGGCCTGGGCGGCAGAGGCCTCTGCGGAAGCGGCCTTCACGGAGTTGGCCAGTTCCTTGACCTCGGCCAGCAATGCCTGCTTTTCCTCGCCCTTGGCCTGCGCCACCTTCTTGCCGAAAGCGTTCTGCTCGGCGCGGAGGGTTTCGTGGCGGATCAGGGCAGCGCGGCGATCGGAATCAGCGGAGATGATCGCGTCCACAACGGACTCGTCGGCGCCACGGGCGCGCTGGCTGGCACGGAACTTGTCCGGATTTTCGCTGAGGTCTTTTACGTCGATCACCAGACAAGAGTATCGAATCCACCGCGAATTTCCGGCCCGCAGCGGGCAAAGGTCGCCCGCCCCGACGGCGCGGCCAAGAGGGCACTGCCCAGGAGGATAGTGTTGGAGCACCATGAGCGACTGGATCCTGTACCTGATTCTCGCTGGGGGCGTGGCGTTTGCCGTCTCCAGCTGGTGGGGTGTGCGCCGATTGAAAGCCCGGCACATCAGGAGCGCGGTCCGGGAGGACTCCCACAAGCCCGGCCCCGGGGACCAGCGCGTCGCGGTCATCCTCAATCCCGTGAAAAACAACGCGGAAGAGGCCCGGCAAGCCATCATTGACGCCTGTGATCTAGCCGGATGGGACGCGCCGAAGTTTTTTGAAACCACCGTGGACGACCCCGGATACGGTCAGTCGCGCCAGGCGCTGGCTTACGGAGCCGACGTCGTTCTGGCGTGCGGCGGCGACGGTACCGTGCGCGTGGTGGCCGAGTCGCTGGCGCACAAGAATGTGGCTATGGGCCTCATTCCGCTGGGCACCGGAAATCTGTTGGCGCGCAACGTGGACCTGGACGTCACGGACATCGCCGACTGCATACAGATCGCGTTGTTCGGCCATCAGCGCTTCATCGATACGGCCACCATGGGCATAGACAACGACATCACCGGCGAGTCCGCCCAGCACACCTTCCTGGTCATCGCCGGCATGGGCTTGGACGCCGAAGTTGTTGGCGACACCAAAGAAGACCTCAAAAAGAGCGTCGGCTGGCTCGCCTACACGGAGGCAGGCGTCCGCCATCTTCCTGGCCGCCGAAAACGCGTCACCATCACCATGGATGATCAGCCCGAGCAGGCACGGAAGATCCGCAGCGTACTGTTCGCCAACTGTGGCTTGATTCCCGGCGGGATCGACTTCATCCCCCAAGCCATGATCGACGACGGAATGCTGGACATTGTGGTGATGAGCCCGCGTAGCGCCTTCGGCTGGCTCGCCATGTACACAAAAGTCCTCTTCAAGCACAAGGCCAACCTGCCCATGATGAGCTTCTACCGCTCCGGGAAAGTCGTCATCCGCAGCCAGGAACCCATGGCTACCCAGCTCGACGGCGATCCCTCAGGTGAGGCGACAACGGTCACCGTGCAAGTGGAGCCAGGGTCCCTGCTGGTCCGCGTACCGAAGGCAATGACGGACTAGACTGCGCCGACGTCCGGCTGGGCAGCGTTCTTGTCGGCTTCCTCGGTAGCCGCCTTGGCAGCGGCGCGGGCCTCGGCTTGCTCCTTGATCATTGCTTGTTCTTCTTCAAAGCGGAGCCGGTCTGCACGATCGGCTTCATCGCCATTCCAGTCGTCCTGGTTCTCGCCTGTGGGCTTCGGATTGACGATCATGCCTTGGCCGTCTTTGTCATCCCGGTGGACAGACATGACCGCTCCTTTCGTTGGTACATTCATCCATCGTTTATGGATCAGGCAAGCATACGCACAGAAGCATCCTTACGAAAGGGGCCGACGTCCCGGCTGTGGATAGCGTCTAGGAACCCTTGAGGATCGATTCAACCCAGGAGTGCGCCGAGGCAAAGGCAGCGTCGGAAGTGTGCGGGGCAACCGTGGCCGGCTGCTTGTCGGCACGCGCGTAGGAGCCAAGGAACCGGGTTGCCGGGCTGATCCGGTGGAGGCCGGCTAGAGCGTCGGCAACCCGCGCATCGGCGGCGTGACCGTCGGCGTCGATGCTGAAGAAGTAGTGACCCAAGTACTGTCCTGTAGGTCGCGATTCGATGCGGCTCAGGTTCACCCCGCGGGAGGCGAACTGGTCCAGGATCTCCATGAGCGCGCCGGGGTGATCCTCAGGCAACGGCACCACAACGGTGGTTTTGTCCGCGCCTGTGCGGTCCGGAAGAAGACCTGGCTTGCTCACCAAAATGAACCGCGTCACCGCCTCGGGGTTGTCGCCGATGTCCTCGGCCAGAACGTTCAGCCCGGGTTGCTCGGCTGCAATCAACGGACCACAAATTGCGGCTTCGTACGGGGCGTCGTCTTCCAGCAGTCCCATGGCGGCGGCCGCCGTCGACGACCCCGGAACGTAATCGGCGTTCGGGAGGTGCTCATCCACCCACAGACGGCACTGTGCCCAGGCGTGGCCGTGCGTCGAGATCCGCTTGATATCGGAGAGCTCGACGCCGGGCCGCGCCACGAGCACGAAGGTGATAGGGACAAGGGCCTCTCGGATGATCCGGAGCTCCTCGCCTGTGGCAATCGCGTCCAACGTGGCTGTGACGCCACCCTCCACCGAGTTTTCGATGGGGACCATGGCTGCGTCAGCTTCGCCTGCACGAACCCGATCCAGGGCCGTGTTGACGTTGGTGCATGGAATTCGAGTGGCGTCAGCAGCGCCGGGTACCTGCAGGAGCGCAGCCTCGGTGAAGGTGCCCTCAGGACCGAGGAATGTATAGGTAACCGCTGACATCAAATATTCCTTGCTGGTTATATAACCGGGTTAGAGAACAACCGGCTTCAGGCCATTATCCGAAACCATCGGCTTCCCGGCCTCAAACCACATATCCATGCCACCGGCCACGTTCACAGCAGAGTAGCCCTGCCCCACAAGCCACTGCACGGCGCGGAAGGAGCGGCCACCGGTGCGGCAGATGACGAACAGGTCGTCGTCCGGATCGAGTTCGTCCAGGCGTGCCGGAAGCTGGTCCATGGGAATGTGTCGTGCACCTTCTGCGTGCCCGGCCACCCACTCGTAGTCTTCGCGCACGTCCAGGATGCTGGCGTTGGCCGGAATGTCGCCCACAGGCACGGTATCGAAGTCGCTCATGGCGTTCCCTTCCCATCGATTAAGTCCAGCATCCAGCCTAGTCCCCGAGGCGTGACACCGTAACTTGAAGAGCGGACCGCCCTTGCTTCCCGACGGCCGGACGTTAAGACTGGGACGGAAGCGCTCCCGATCCTCGGCCCGTTAGGAGTACCCCATGGCTACTGGGCAACCGACCATTCTGGCGACATCCGGCGGTTACAAGCCGGGCGATCGCACCAGGCTCGAGTTCAACCATCTGATGCACTACGCCGTGGAGTTGTCAGGCGTGGCCGGCCGCGCCCCACGCGTGACACACATCGGTACGGCGTCCGGTGATCAACGCTGGTGGGCTGCGGAAATGGATCAGGCAGCACGCATCGCGGGGTTCGACTTCAGCCACCTCAACCTCTTCACCATGCCCAACATCGAGGACCCGGAAGCGCACCTCCTGGAGCAGGATGTGATCTGGGTGAACGGCGGTTCGGTGGTGAACCTGCTGGCCGTATGGCGCGCCCACGGACTGGACGGGATCCTGCGGAAGGCCTGGAAAAGCGGGGTGGTGCTGGCAGGCGTCTCAGCGGGCTCCATCTGTTGGTACCAGGGTGGCGTGACCGACTCCTTTGGCCCTGAGCTGCAGCCCGTCACCAACGCGCTGGGCTTCCTCCCCTACGGAAACGGCGTCCACTACGACTCTGAAGTGCGGCGTGCGCCGGCAATCCACAAGCTGGTGGCCAGCGGCACACTCGGTGAGACGCACTGCACGGACGACGGCGTGGGGCTGGTTTATCGGGGCACGGAACTTGTGGAGGTGGTGTCCGAAGTGAAGAACAAGGCAGCCTTCCGGGTAACCGCAGGTGCCGGCGAGAGCGTGGACGCTGTTGCTGTGGAGGAACGGTTGGAGTCGCGTTTCCTTGGTTGATCCTTACCTGCATGACATTTCGCGAATGACGGCTGTTGAGCTCCGCGATGCCCTGGCTTCGGGCGAACTCTCTGCGCGTGAGGCCACCGCACATTTCCTGTCTGCGATCGAATCGCGGAACAGGCAACTGGGCGCCTTCGTCACCGTCACGGTCGATCAGGCCCTCAAGGACGCCACGGCCGCGGATCGGCTGCACGCCAGACTGATCCGCGAGCAACGACAAGACGAGCTCACCCTCCTTCACGGCGTCCCCACCGCATTCAAGGACCTCACCGATGTGGCCGGCGTGCCCACAACGCACGGCAGCGCCGCCCTCGAGCACAAGCCCGCCCCGGAGGACGGGGCCCTCGCAGCAACCTTGAAGGCCCAAGGTGTCATCTCGCTGGGTAAGACGCAGGTTCCGGAGTTCGGACTCACGGCCTATAGCGAAAACCGCGTGGCACCGCCGTCGCGTAATCCGCACGCCTTGGGGCGAAGCTCCGGCGGCTCATCGGGCGGCAGCGCGGCAGCCGTGGCAGCGGGCCTTGTTCCGTTTGCACCAGGGACCGACGGTGGCGGGTCCATCCGGATACCGGCCGGTGCCTGCGGACTGGTCGGCTTGAAACCGGGGCGGGGCGTGGTGCCGTCGGGTGCGAGCGCGGGGGATGCAGCCAAGTTGGTGGTTGCCGGACCCCTGGCACGGACCGCTGCGGATGCGGCACTGCTGATGGACGCGCTGGTCCCGCGGAGTGATGCGCCCGACGGCGGTTACCTCGCCAACGTGGGGCGGGCGCCGGAGCCCCTGAGAATCGGCCTGAGCCTGGACAGCCCGTGGGCCGGCGTGTACCCGTTCGAGATCGAGCCGGAAGCGATGGACGCCCTGGAGCTCGGAACCAAGCTGCTGGAGAAGGCCGGGCATAACATCACCGAAGCTGAAATCCGCTACGACAACCGCTATCCCGAGGCGTTCACAACAGCTTGGACTGCCGGCGTCGGGAGTGCCCGGATAGCACCCCGGCGCGAGGCGCTGCTGACCCCGCTGACCCGGACATTCCGGCGTCGGGCGCAACAGCGGAGCGCCTTGAAGGTCAATGAAGCCCTGAGTTTCCTGCGGCAGTTCGAGCACGATACCGTCACGCAGTATGCCAGGTGGGATGTGATTCTCATGCCGACCCTGGCGCAGACACCGAGGCCGGTTGGATGGTTCACGGGCGGCGGACACAGCGGTGAGCCGTGGCCGAGCGAGTGGGCCGGCGACGCTGATGAGGACTACAAAAGGCAGTGCCAGTACGCGCCATGGTCCTCCATGGTAAACGTGTGCGGACTCCCGGCAATCACCATTCCGGTGCACACCACGCCCAGTGGCCTGCCGATGGGGATTCAGCTGATTGGCCGGTTCGGGTCTGAACTGTTGCTGCTCCAGCTTGCGGCCGCCCTGGAGACCCGCTGAGACCCACTGACAGTTGCGTCTAGCATATGGAAAGTGGTTGCCCCGGGCATTCATCGATGTGACAATGCCCGCAGTCAGTGCCAGCATTGAGAAAATGAGCACACCTCAAACCACGGCTGAGTCCGCAAAGCCAGCGGGCGATACGTCATTCTTCGGCCACCCAAAGATGTTGGCCAGCCTCTTCTCCGTGGAAATGTGGGAGCGATTCTCCTTCTACGGCATGCAGGGAATCCTGCTCTACTACATGTACTTCACCGCCGAGCAGGGCGGTCTTTCCATTGACCAGGGGCTCGCCGCTGGCCTGGTGGGCGCGTACGGTGGTGGCGTTTACCTGTCGACGATCCTCGGTGCATGGCTCGCCGACCGTCTCTTCGGCTCCGAAAAGGTCCTGTTCGGCTCGGCCATCATGATCATGGCCGGCCACGTCGCGCTGGCACTCCTGCCGGGCATTCCGGGCCTGATCGCAGGTTTGGTGCTGGTTGGCATCGGCTCGGGTGGCCTGAAAGCCAACGCCACGGCACTGGTCGGCAGCCTGTACGGCGAGAAGGACGAGCGCCGCGACGCCGGCTTCTCCATCTTCTACATGGGCATCAACATCGGCGGCCTCATTGGCCCGCTGGTCACCGGTTGGCTGCAGACAAGCTACGGCTTCCACGTCGGCTTTGGTGCCGCAGCCGTGGGCATGGCGATCGGCCTGGTCATCTACTCCCTGGGCCGCAAACGCCTTCCGGAGGAAGCCCACCGCGTTCCCAACCCCCTTCCCGCGAAGGATCGCACAAAGTACGGCCTGATCTTCCTGGCCATCCTGATCGTCATTGGAGTCCTGCTCGGCACAGGGATTGTCAACGCCAACAACCTGGCCCGGAGCATGGCCTACGCCGCAATCGGCGCCGCTGTGATCTACCTGTTCCTGATCTTCCGCAGCCCGCTGGTCACCGCCGTGGAACGCAAGCGCGTGATCGCGTTCATCCCTCTGTTCATCGCATCTGCCGGGTTCTGGGCGCTGTTCCAGCAGCAGTTCACGTTCATTGCCGTGTACTCGCAGGAGAAACTGGACCGCAACTTGTTCGGCTGGGAAATGCCGGCCGCCTGGGTCCAGTCCATCAACCCGGTATTCATCATCATCTTCGCCGGCGTCATGGCTGCCCTCTGGACCAAGCTGGGCTCCAAGCAGCCGAGTTCGCCGCTGAAGTTCTCCGCGGGCCTTTTCATCATGGGCCTGGCATTCCTGGCGTTCATCCCGCTGGCCGGCGAGGGCAAAACTCCCCTGCTGGCTCTTGTGGGCATTCTGTTCATGTTCACCCTGGCGGAACTGTTCCTCTCCCCCATCGGCCTGTCCGTGAGCACCAAGCTCGCTCCGCAGGCATTCCACACCCAGATGGTGGCGCTGTTCTTCCTGTCAGTCTCGCTCGGCACCACGCTGGCCGGCATCCTCGCGGGCCTCTACAACCCCGAGGATGAGCTCCCGTACTTCCTGGGCATCGGAGGCGTGGCAGTGGTACTGGCCGTTGGCCTGGCTGCGGCATCGCCCGCGATCAAGAAGCTGATGGGCGGCGTGCGGTAGCTCCGGCTCCCCCGGGCACTCCCCCGACAACGACGGCGACCCTTGCGTTAGGTGGTATTCCCACCTGACGCAAGGGTCGCCGTCGTACGCGGTTTAGA
Source organism: Paenarthrobacter sp. TE3676 (assembly GCF_056279165.1). NCBI lineage: Bacteria > Bacillati > Actinomycetota > Actinomycetes > Micrococcales > Micrococcaceae > Paenarthrobacter > Paenarthrobacter sp. TE3676. The sequence continues at coordinate 275,558 of NZ_JBWBQU010000007.1, read as the reverse complement.
AGTTGTTGTTATAACTGCTGCTTGAGGCGCCGATGGCGATGAAGAAGATGATGCCGAAGATCAGCGTCAACGCCACGCCGATGTAGCCCATCACGAGGCCGGCGATGGCCATGCCCTTGCCCGCGGGCTCGCGCTTCAAAGCGAGGTGGCCCAGGATCACGGCTGCGATCTGCGGCAGGATGAAGAACCCGAAGCCAACGTAGATTGCGATGCCGCAGCACATGCTGGCGATACTCAGGCCCTTGGGCTCAGCCTGCATGGCGTAGTACGCGGGCTGGCCGTAAGGCGATTGCGGCTGTCCGTAGGGCTGCTGGCCATAAGGCTGCTGATTGAACGCCTGCTGCTGGTACGGGCTCGGTGGCTGACCATAGGGCGACGGCGGCTGCTGGCTGTAGTCACCCGGCTTGTATGCGCTGGCGGGCGGCTGCGGCTGCGTGTAGAAGTCGTTCTGCCCCTGGGCGTCCTGCGTGTACGGGTTCTGCCCGTGTGCGCTCTGCTCGTAGGGCGGGAGCGGCTGGGTCGCGTTGGCGCCGTGCTCAGGTGCACTCTCGGCGGACGCACCATAACCTGGCGAGCTTTCTGCGGGCGTGCCCGACTCAGGCGCGCTGAACTGTGCGGGCGGAACGTACTGCGGCGGTTCGTAGCCCGCCGGCTTGTCCTCGTTGCCCTTGGATGGCTGGTCTGACATAGGAATCCCCCTGGATTTGGTCTTTGATCCCAACACTACCGCCGCCGGGGGCACCATATAAGGTAACGCGGGTTCCGTGTATGTGACCCCGACAAATGCGAGGAAAGTCATATTCATGCATACGCATGGAATATTTTCGAGCCGGACTCGGTTTTCATGAGTAGCGCTCAAGCGGCGCTCACTTACGAATCTGCGGGAGCTGTCCCGCGAAGGAGGAATCATGGGTAACTTCGAAGGCAAAACCGCGCTCGTCACCGGCGGAGGCTCCGGCCTCGGAGAAGCGATCAGCAAGGACCTCGCGAAGAACGGCGTCAACGTTGTAGTAGTGGACGTTAACCTCGAAGCTGCCACGCGCGTGGCCGAACAGATTACGGCCGACGGCGGCAAGGCAGTCCCGTTCCAAGGCAACACTGCTGTGGCCGAGGACAACAAGAAAGCAGTCGACTTCGCCGTGGAGAGCTACGGTGCGCTGAATTACGCCGTCAACAATGCCGGTATCGGCGGGGCCAGCGCTCCTATCGGAGAAATCGACATCGAGGACTGGGACCGGGTCATCGCCATCAACTTAAGCGGCGTCCTCTACGGAATGCGCTACCAAGTCCCGGCCATCCTTGCCGCAGGCGCGTCCGAGGGCGCCATCGTGAACATGGCATCGATCCACGGCGCTGTCGCAGCTCCCGGCAATGCGGCATACACCGCGGCCAAGCACGGCGTGGTGGGCATGACCAAGAATGCTGCGGCGGAATACGGAGCCCAGGGACTTCGCGTCAATGCAATCGGCCCCGGCTACATCGATACTCCCTTGTTGGCTGCTGCACCGAAGGAAGTTGTCAGCGGGCTCGAAGCAAAGCACCCGCTGGGCCGTCTGGGACAAGCTGAGGAGATCGCCAACGTCACCACGTTCCTCCTCTCCGATAAGGCCAGCTTCATGACCGGCTCGTACGTACTCGTCGATGGCGGCTACACCGCCGTCTAGCGTTATCCGTTGTCGCTTCGCCCGGTTCGTTGGCTCCTTTTCGGGCTTCGGGAACGGGGCGGGGCGATCTTTTTTTGGCTAGCAGCCGCTCGTGAACGCGAAGTGAATCTTTGCCGCCTCGCCCATGGCACGGGCGCAGTATCGGCGCCATTCGGCGTCACAGGGGCCGGATCCCGGACATTTCGTGTCAGCGGGCCCCAGGGTCTGGCATGCTGGACCCCATGGCTAGCCGAGCGGGCACAGTTGCCCTTCCCCAGGACCTTGTTGACATCACAGCCCTGCTGGACGCGTATTTCGACGTAACTCCGGATTTGGGCGACCCTGCGCAGCGCGTGGCGTTTGGAACGTCCGGGCACCGCGGATCCAGTTTGAAGGCCTCCTTCAACGAGCCGCACATCCTCGCGATCACGCAGGCAATCGTTGAATACCGTGGCCGTCAGGGCATCACAGGGCCGCTGTTCATCGGCCGCGATACCCACGCCCTCAGCGAGCCTGCACAGAACTCCGCACTGGAGGTTCTGGCTGCCAATGGCGTGACCGTCCTGGTGGACGCCCGCCACGGTTACACCCCGACGCCGGCGCTGAGCCACGCGATCCTCAAATACAACCGCGAAGCCGCGCCGGGCACACCCCAGGCTGACGGCATCGTGGTCACCCCAAGCCACAACCCGCCCGGCGACGGCGGCTTCAAGTACAACCCGCCCCACGGTGGTCCCGCCGACACCGACGCCACGGGATGGATCGCCGACCGCGCCAACCAGCTCCTCGAGAACGGCCTCCGCGGCGTCAAGCGGATGCCGCTGAACGATGCCCTGGCCGCTGACACCACCGGCAAGTTCGACTTCCTTTCCAGCTACGTGGATGACCTCCCGTCCGTGCTGAACCTGGACGCGATCCGCAACGCCGGGGCGCGCATTGGCGCTGATCCCATGGGCGGCGCCTCCGTTGACTACTGGGGCGAGATCGGCGAGCGCCACCAGCTCAACCTCACGGTTGTGAACCCCACAGTTGATCCGCAGTGGGCTTTCATGACCCTCGACTGGGACGAGAAGATCCGCATGGACTGCTCGTCGCCGTCGGCCATGGCGTCCCTTATCAAGCGGATGGCCGTTGGGGCCGATGGCACCGCCGCTTATGACGTCGCCACGGGTAACGACGCCGACGCCGACCGCCACGGCATCGTCACACCGGACGGTGGGCTGATGAACCCGAACCACTACCTCGCCGTCGCCATTGATTATCTGTACCGGAACCGCAGTGGCTGGAACCCGGAGTCCGTGGTGGGCAAGACCCTGGTGTCGTCGTCGATTATTGACCGTGTTGCCGGCGGTCTCGGCCGCAAGCTGGTCGAGGTTCCCGTGGGCTTCAAGTGGTTTGTTCCGGGCCTCCTGTCCGGCGAAGGTGCCTTCGGTGGCGAAGAATCCGCCGGCGCGTCCTTCAACAAGCTCGATGGCAGCGTGTGGACCACGGATAAGGACGGCATTCTGCTGGCACTGCTGGCGTCCGAGATCACGGCTGTCACGGGTCAGTCACCATCGCAGCTGTACAAGGGCCTGACTGACCAGTTCGGCGCTCCCGTGTACGCCCGCATCGATGCCGCGGCTACCCGCGAGCAGAAGTCCAAGCTGGGCAAGCTCTCCGCCGCCGATGTCACCGCTACTTCCCTGGCGGGCGAGGAGATTTCGGCCAAGCTCACCGAGGCTCCCGGCAACGGCGCCTCGATCGGCGGCCTCAAGGTGGTCACCGAGAACGCGTGGTTCGCGGCCCGTCCCTCCGGCACCGAGGACGTGTACAAGATCTACGCCGAGTCCTTCAAGGGCGCCGACCACCTCGCGCAGGTGCAGCAAGAGGCCAAGGCGCTGGTGGACGGGGTTATCGCGTAACTTCCTCAGTGGCTCTGGGCGTCCTGGGTCCAGAGCCTGAGGATGCGGCGGATGGCGTGGTCGCCTTCCGGGGCCATGTCCACCAGGGCTACTTGGTCAAGCACGACGACGTCTCCGGGCTTGGGACGCTTGCCGTCGTGATGCGAGATGTGCGGCCGATACCGTTCCAAGACGTAGTTGGGAGTGGCAATGCGCCCGCCTACGGTGTTTGCTGCGTCGACGATCTCCTCATGGAGGCCCTGAAGGAGCGGATTGTGCTCGATCAGGTTCACCGGAATGGACCCCATATGCCCGAAGCCCGCTTCTTCACCCACTCTCAGCCGCGTGCCAAGCGCGCCCTTGATGGGCGCTTCGGCCAAGGCCGCGAGGACACCGGCGACGTCGGCACTCACGTCAGAGCCGACGTCGAACCTTAACAGCGTGATGTGAAGCGGCCAGTCGCTGCGCGGAAAAACCAGCCCCGGCGATACGGGCTCCGTGAACGCCACCCAGATGAGGTTCCGCATAGGCATAGTTTGCCACCACGCCGGACAAACCATCTCTCACATCCCGACCCTAAATCCCGAACCATCTCTCACCTACCGCGGGCTTGAGCGGGTCGCTCTCTCACATCCGAAGCCCTTCCGGCCAACCATCTTTCACCTCCCAAGCCCGGGCCAGGCTGAAGAACCTGCGTCCGGGACCGATGAGCTTGATAGTAGAGGGCGCCATACCTTGGGCTTACGCAGCCGGAGCAGTCAACGAATCGACATCCGAGCTCAAAGCGAGTCTGCAATAGGACCGCGTGGCTCTGCACAATTCTCGGATCACAGCAATCAATCACAACTGTTAGGGGCCGAACACTGACCGGCCGCGAAATTCGCCAGTATGTCCGTTCTTGCATCGAAACTGGATGATCCCGTCGCGGTTAGCCTTGGCACCGAAAAGTTTCGCATTGACTCCGGGGCGATTGTCCTCACGGCAAGGAATGCACTCTGCGACCGGCTTAGCCCGGTAAAAGCTGCCGGGCTTACCTTTAGATGGAATCAGGGCGCGACGCCAAGACTTTCGGCGGTAATATATGGGCCACTGACGAGACCGGGCGGTAAAGAATCTCCAGCTTTTAACCGAAATAATGATGGAAATTACTGTCAAAAGGATCAATGATAAGCCCCAAGCCCAAGTTTCAGCCAGAGCACGCAGAAAGGACGGAATATCCGCAACTGATGCGAACGCTCTCCAGTTAACGGGACCCCAAATTGTCCATACGCTCATGGCGGCACTAACGACCGTCGCCGCTAAGGCCAACCATTTGGCACGATCAGAAGTAACCCAGCTAGCGCGACTTTTTCGCAATTCGACCGGGGTATTCTTGCCGTCCTCGGCCGCCCCATAAGTAATAATCAAGTCGCCCGCCACGACCGGGCTGTGATCTCCGGCGGTGCGAACACCAGACTGATCAGAGATGGTGTTGCCCTGGAAGCTACCCTCTCCCCTATTTTGAACACTTATCTTTGGACCGTCATAGCCGGACCTCTGCTTGTCTTTCAACTGTCTCTACTCTGCTCTCATTGGGAATCAAGGCGCTAGCCCCGCGCATGAGGCATCATGTCGAACGCTAAAAGAGGAGACATCTTTAGTCAAATCATTGGATAAAGATGCCGCCGCCTCCATCACGGCCCAATTCTTGATCCCTTACTCACGGCCCACCCCCATTGACCCCAAGCCCGAGGGACGTGAAAGAGCGTCGGCCGTAACCCGGGCGGACCTGCGAGAGCGTCGGGCTCAAGCCCGAGGGATATGAGAGAGGGTCACCCGTAAGCCCGAGGGACGTGAAAGAGCGTCGGCCGTAACCCGGGCGGACCTGCGAGAGCGTTGGGCTCAAGCCCGAGGGATATGAGAGAGGGTCACCCGTAAGCCCTAGGGATGTGAGAGAGCGACGGGTATTCGGGACGCCACAAACGGAAAACGCCCGCTCACTGGAACGTGAGCGGGCGTTTCTGCTGCGGCGAACTTAGACGGTGCGTACAACGTCGTCGTAAGCGAACTTCGGCTTGGCTTCGCCCCAGGCGTCCGGGCCCGGCTGGCCGATGTTGACCACGAGGAAGCTCTTCTGGTCGCCGGCCGGGAAGAACTCGGAGTCGATGGCGGCGAAGTCGGCACCGGTCATCGGGCCGGCAGCGAAACCGAGCGAGCGCACGGCGAGAATGAAGTAGCCGGCCTGCAAATGAGCGTTGTTGTTGCCAGTAGCAGCGGCGAAAGCGGGGTCGGCGTCGTACATGGCCTTGGGCGCGCCGTAGGCGGGGAGGAACTTGTCCCACTGACCCTGCCAGTCGGTGTCGTAAGACAGGATGGCGACCAACGGAGCGGAGGCGGTCTTGGCCTTGTTGCCGTTGGAGAGGGCGTCGACGAGCTTGGCGCGGGCCTCGTCCGAGCGGACGTAGGTCACGCGGAGCGGCTGGGAGTTGAAGGCCGTGGGGCCGAATTTGGTGAGCTCGTAGATGGCGCGGGCTTGCTCGTCGGTGACCTCACCGGCGAAGCTGTTGGCGGTACGGGCTTCGGCAAAAATGGCGTCGACTGCTGCGGCGTCAATGACTGCTTCTTCGTGGGCGATCGTCATTTCTTGAACCTTTCGCTGGGCCTGGCCCGGAGCAGGCCGGGCACTTCTGCTTTCCATGGTTGCAACTTCAACTTCCGTTGTCCTCTTCCCATGACGGACCGTGACGTTAGGCACAGCACGAAAGTCGGTAGCATCATGCATACGAGCTGCCGCCGCTTCGGGGACGTTCAGCCGTGGGAATGACGACACCAGAAGGGGCCTGATGCCTACCTTTCCCCTAGCGGCCCGTCAGCGGGCGCTGGCTGTTCTTGCCATGCTTCTGGTGATGTTCCTGATGCCAACCGCGCAGGCCTGGGGCTCAGTTCAACAGCCCAGCGTCGAGGATCCCGGAACGCGGCTCTTCGGTGCCTTGTTGGACTGGGACAAGGATTCGGCAGCAGATTACGCCCAGCGGCTCGGGGCGCCCGCGGCGCTCTACGGTCAGAACGTGTCCATGCCCGTGGACGAAGGCGGCCGCGAATACCTGAAGGGTTACTTCTCCCAAATCGCCGACCAAGGCTCGCACGCGCTGCTCACGGTCCGCCCCGCGATCGACCTGAAGGACATCAACGACGACGTTGCGGCCACTTTTTCCAGTCAAATCACGACGGCGGCGGCCGGCTTCCGGGGGAAGGTCTTCGTCCGCTTCGCACCGGAAATGAACGCGCCGTGGGTCAGCTGGGGACAAGAGCCGGAAGCTTACCGGGCTGCGTTCGACAAGGTCGCTGCAGCGCTCAGGGCCAGCCTGCCGGATCCCGTGATGGTGTGGTCTCCGACAGCAGAAAAGGACTATCCCTTCCAAGTCGCCACCTCCACCCCTCCCAAGGGCGTTCCCCTGGGATCGCTGGACACCAGCGGGAACGGTGTTTGGGACCAGGACGATTCCGCATTTGAACCGTACTATCCGGGCGATGACGTGGTGGACTGGGTAGGCCTGTCCGTCTACCACGACACAACGGGCGCCGGCGTGGCAAGCAATACCCTGCCCGTGGCGGGCGAGTTCAATGACGCCCTCCACGCGTCCAGCGGCGGAAGCTCCAGCGGCGAGGGCGGAACCGACAATTTCTACAGCACCTACGTCCAAGCCCGAACCAAGCCCCTCTTGGTTGAAACCGGGGCTTTCTACTCGCCCGGGGCCGGTGGCGCTGCTGAGCTCGATGTTAAGGAAACGTGGTGGCACCAGGTTTTCGCCTCTGTTGCGGAGCCCGGGAATGGGTCCGTCCGGGCAGTGGTCTGGAACGAAACCACGGATGTGCGCGAACCGGGCCGGGTGCCCATTGATTGGAGAGCCACGGCCGAGCCCTCACTTGCCGCCCCCTTCCGAACGTCGTTGGACACCTCAGGCCTCAGCATTGGACCCGTCACTGAGCGGGGCTTGGAGGACGTGCCTGGTGTCGAGGCACCGCAGCCGAAGACAGGCACAGTCATCCAGGGCTGGGCCGCGTGGGCTTCCGCCGGGTCAGTGCTGGTAGCTGTTGCGGCTTTGTGGCTGTTGTCCTCCCGGGCTTTTGCGAACAAATGGTCCTACACGGGCACGGGTAAGCGTGATGCACGTATCGACATGCTCCGCGGCCTGGCGATCGTATTTGTGGTGGTAAACCATGTGGGCATCAACTCCGTATTCCAACTGCTGAGCCAAGAAACCCTCGGAGTAGTTTCCGGAGCGGAGCTGTTCGTCATGCTCTCCGGAGTGGTTTTAGGCATGGTCTACGGGCCGCGGATTGCAACAGAACTCGGTGACGTGGTGGATGGAACCACCAAGCGCGCCTGGAAGTTGTATTTCACAGCCCTTGCCGTGGTCCTGATCGTGTACGGGTTGAGCCTGCTCCCCTTCATCAACGCCGCAGCGGTCACCACCTTCACGGATCAGGGAACGGGCGGGGCAGGAAGGGCAGCTGCGGGCACCACCTACGACCTCTACGCCGGGATGGAGGGGTTGCTGCAGTTTCCCGTCCCGGAAGGGCTCATCCCGGCGCTCCTGTTGTTGCAGGTTGGGCCGTGGCAGTTCAACATCATGGGCCTCTACGTCGTCCTGTTGCTCATCAGCCCGCTAATCCTCGTTGCGCTTTCCCGCGGGTTTACCTGGCTGGTCCTCACGCTCAGCGTCGGCCTCTACATCGCGGGGTCGATCTTCCGTTTCCGCCTGCTGCCTTCGCAGTTCGAGGATTCATTCCCGCTTCTCGTGTGGCAGCTCCTGTTCGTTGTGGGAATGACGGCCGGGTTCTATAGACATCAGATCATCCAGTGGTTTGCCGATCCCCGTCGGCGCCTGCTGCTTGGGGTGTGCATTTTTCTGGCAGCAGCCTGTGCCGTCTTCTCCTGGAGCGGCCCTTATATGACCAACCAACTGGACTTCCGGCTCGCGCTTATCCCCGAAACGACGTTCAGGTACGTCTACGACACCTTCTTCAGCAGGACTTATCTTGGGCCGGGAAGGGTACTCAACGTCTTCCTTATCACCATTGCTTTGTATGCATTGCTAAGCGCTTTTTGGAAGCCGCTGTCACGCGCCGTTGGCTGGTTCTTCATACCTCTGGGCCAAGCCACCCTGTACGTGTTCATCATGCACGTGTTCTTCATTGTGGCCATCGCCAACATCCCTGCCCTGCGGGACGGGAACCTCTGGCTGAACACCTCCGTGTACATCGCCTTGCTCGCCATACTTTGGGTGATGGTGAAAACCAAGTTCCTGTTCAGGCTGGTTCCTCGCTAAAGAGGGCGTTCGTCGCCGCATATGGGTGGGCATTTGGCGGTAATGTTGCACCGAATCCCAATACTCTTCTGAGGAAGGCCCCGCCATGAGCATGCTCGGCATCAAATGGAAGCTCCACGGCAACGGCAAGTCCATTCGCCCAGGCCACGTGGTGGCTCCCGACGAGCGGCTCGCGTGGCCGTTGACCATCGGCATTGGCATGCAGCACGTAGTTGCCATGTTCGGCGCCACCTTCCTGGTCCCCATCATCACTGGCATGCCGCCGGCCACCACCCTGCTCTTCTCGGGCATCGGCACCCTGCTCTTCCTGGTGATCACCAAGGGCCGGGTGCCCAGCTACCTTGGTTCAAGCTTCGCGTTCATCGCCCCGATCATGGCGTCGCAGCAGCAGTACGGCGTCAGTGGCGCCTTGGGCGGCGTGGTGCTTGCCGGCGTCGTACTGGCGCTTATTGGTGCGATCGTCCAGAAGTTTGGAGCCGAATGGATCAACCGGCTCATGCCTCCGATCGTCACTGGCGCGATCGTGGCGCTGATCGGACTGAACCTCGCGCCAGCCGCGAAGGCAAACTTCGACGCCGCTCCCGTCACCGCGCTGATCACGCTGGTGACGATCATCCTGGTCAGTGTCCTATTCCGCGGAATCCTGGGGCGCCTGAGCATTCTGGTGGGCGTTGTGGTCGGGTATCTCGTGGCCATGATGCGCGGTGAGGTGTCCTACGAAAAGATGGACGCCGCCGCGTGGGTTGGCCTGCCGCTGTTCCAGACGCCCGAATTCCACCTTGGCGTGGTGGGGCTGTTCGTCCCCGTGGTGCTGGTGCTCGTGGCTGAAAACGTGGGGCATGTGAAGTCGGTGGCCGCAATGACCGGCCAAAACCTCGACGGCGTCTCCGGCCGCGCGCTGATGGCCGACGGCGCCGCCACTGTACTTGCCGGTTTCGGCGGCGGTTCCGGTACCACGACGTACGCGGAGAACATCGGCGTCATGGCCGCTACCAAGGTCTACTCGACGGCGGCCTACTGGGTGGCCGGTATCTTCGCCATCCTGCTGAGCTTCTCCCCGAAATTCGGCGAACTGATTGCCACGGTCCCGGCCGGCGTCCTGGGCGGTGCTGCGACCATGTTGTACGGCATGATTGGCGTGCTCGGTGTGAAGATCTGGGTTCAGAACAAGGTCAACTTCTCCAACCCGATCAACCTGACCACGGCTGCCGTAGCCCTGATTATTGGCATCGCGGACTACACGTGGACCATCGGCGAGCTGAAGTTCACTGGCATTGCCCTGGGGTCAGCCGCTGCACTGGTGATCTACCACGGCATGAAGGGGCTGGCTCGTTGGCGCGGGACCGTCGCCGAGCCGGAAACCGAGACGGCGGGCCTGCCTCCTGCGGTGAAGTCGGCGATGAACGCTGCGGCCAAGAGGGACGGGAAGAAGGGGAAGTAGGGCTTCCTTCCGGGCAATTCGGATGTGGCGTTAAGCCGCGAGCAGCCCTTACTGGTCCCCAAACTTGGTGTCGAAACGGTTCATAAACGCGGCCATGGCATCGCGGGCCACTGGCTCAAAGGGCCTGTACGTCTTGGTCCCATCGGCTTCGGTCCATCCGGAACTGATGCCGCTGCTCGCGAGCCACGTGATCTGTTTGTAGAACGGGTTGGTCGTGGCAACGTCCGTAAACGGCGACTCCGCGGGGGCATTGAACTCCGGCGAACCGGCCAGCCTGTACATAAACGCGGCCATGGCATCGCGGGCCACCGGTTCAAAGGGCCTGTACGTCTTGGTCCCATCAGCTTCGGTCCACCCGGAACTGATGCCCTTGCTGGCAAGCCACGTGATCTGTTTGTAGAACGGGTTGGTCGTGGCTACGTCCGTGAAGGGCGACTTGCCGGGGGCTGTGAAGGCAGGTGAGCCTGCCAGCCGGTACATGAAGGCGGCCATAGCGTCACGGGCTACGGGGGCCAAGGGTCGGTAGTTCCTGGCTCCGTTGGCCTCGGTCCATCCTGTTGAAATGCCACGGGACCCGAGCCAATTGACTTCGGCGCTGAACAAACCATCGGATATGTCGGAGAAAATGGGGCCTGGGTTGCTGGCGAAGGCCGTCAACTGCCCGACGGTACCGTTGAAGACATTCTGATCACCCGGGAACACGCCGGAATCGGCGTACTGCCACAAGGTGTGGGCGTTCCAACCAGCTGGCAGCGCCCCGGGTGTCGACTCCCACCTGGCGATGTGCAGAGGGTGGTTCCCGAAGCCATTGGCCTTACCCGTGCAGGTATTCCACCAGTCGGTGGTGGTGTAGATGGCAGGAAGGCGGCCGGTTCGCGACAGGATGGTGGTGGCGAAATCGGAGACCCACGACACCATCTCGCCAGGGGTCATTCCGTAGCAAGTGCTGCCGTAGGGGTTGTATTCGAGATCCAGCAGGGCAGGCAGTGTTTTTCCATCCGGCGTCCAGGCTGCACCACTCTGGAGGAAGTAGCTGGCTTGAGCGGCACCGGACGACGCGTTGGGGAGGGCGAAATGGTAGGCGCCGCGCAGCATCCCGGCGGAAGCGGCTCCGGCGTATTGGTCAGCGAAGTATGGGTTGCTGTATTCGGTCCCCTCGCTGGCTTTGACGTACGCGAACTTGGCCCCGTTTGCTGCAGCCTTGGTCCAGTCCACCACCCCTTGGTGGCTACTGACGTCCATTCCGGGTACGCCCGGCATTGCAAAAGCCGACTCTGTGGCCTGAATGGAGAACAATTGGCCTGCACTTTCATGACCACGAATGGTCGATCCCATGGCGTGGTCGTTTTGGGCTGCGGGCGATTCTTCGGAGGCGTTGGCCGCCGTTGCACCAGCCGCGGCGAGAAGCATGGTGGCGAGCAGGACAGCGGCCGTTTTAGCGCCGGCGAACCCTCGTGTCAGCGGTTTGGCTGAAGTTTTCGGGAGGCTTGAGCGGCTGGACATGGAGAATTTCATTCGACGATTCCTTCGACGTTCGAGAGGAACCGGCGCCCCCACGTGGTTCAGCCCAGCCTACTATCCAAAGTCACACTCCCACTTCCGCCATGAACGCCGCGCGCCGCTCCAGCACATCTTTAGGGTCTCACCCCGGTCTCACCCCGGGACGGCCAACGGTCAACGTCGAAGTGCGGACCCGCTCCAACCACTCGCCAAGGAGCGCCGCAGTCAGCTCCGGTTGATCCAAGTGTGCGTTGTGGCCGGCACGGTCAAGGACGGCAACCGTGGCCTGCGGATAGCTGCCGGCCAGGGCCACCTGATCCTGATACCCGACCACATGGTCCTGTCGCCCTGCCACAATCAAAGTGGGTCCTTGATAAGTCTGAAATCGAGTTTCCGGCTCAGCAGTGAGCGCGTAGTTGTTGGCGATCCGCGTAGTGGCAACCCGATCAAACGCCCTCAAACCCGGCAAAGCCGCTTCGCGGAACCGTAACCAATTCTCTTGAGATTGGACTACGGCCATTTCCCCATAGTCGGACGCATCTTCCGGAGTCAGGGACGCCATCAGCGCCGGATCCGCCCGCAGGACAGCCTTAGCGGGCAGGACCCGCGCCCATTGGTCCGCGACAGCGACGGGGCAAATCAACGCCAGGCCCAAAACCTGATCCCCAAATTCGGCCACAAGCTGACGTGCCAGCATCCCGCCAAAGGAATTGCCCAAAACTGCGAACTTCTGAGTCCCGAGATTGTCTCGAACGAAGGAAGAAACCGCATCAGCAACGGCGTCAGTGCTGTCGATCTCCGGTCCGGCCGGAGACTGCCCCATTCCCGGCAGGTCGAGATAGATCCGCCGCCAATCACCACGCTCAGCAAGCACTGGGTCGAGCCCCAACAACAGATGATGATCGACGCAAAAGCCATGAATGATCAGGATCGGGGTCCCCACCCCGTGTTCAACAGAATGCACTTCCGAACGCTAGCATCGCGGCGCAGTTAGACCGTCTTTTTCGGACATATCAGCCTCATTGAGAGAGCGCTCTCTTGACGCACGTGACTTGCAGCACATACATTGGTCCCACATCCCAGAGAGCGCTCTCTCGCCCTAGGCGTACGGTCGCTCGAACACACAAAGGAGTGATCGTGGAGTTTTCGCGACTAAGGAAATTCACTGCCCTCGCCGGCGTAGCCTCTCTTGCCCTCGTGGCGGCAGGCTGCAGCGGCGGAGGCGACAAAGCGGCGAGCGCCGACAATCCCGTCACACTGACCGTGACCACCTTCGGCACTTTCGGATACGACGACCTGTATGCCGAATATGAGAAGCAGAACCCCGGCGTCACCATCGAGGCCACCAACATCGACCGCGGTTCCAACGCCAGGACCGATGCGTTCACCAAGCTCGCCGCCGGCTCTGGCCTGAGCGATGTCACCGCCATCGAGGAAGGTTGGCTCGGCTCCATCATGGAGGTTTCGGACCAGTTCGTTGACCTCAAGGAACACGGCGCCGAGGACATCAAAGGCAACTGGGTGGACTGGAAGTACAAGCAGGGCACTGACCCCAACGGGCGCGTCATAGGCTATGGCACGGATATCGGACCGCAGGCATTGTGCTTCAACGGCAAGCTCTTCGAAGCTGCCGGCCTGCCGAGCGACCGCGAAAAGGTGGCCGAGCTCTTCGGCGGCAAGGACGCAAGCTGGGATACGTACTTCAAGCTCGGCCGCCAGTACAAAGAGGCTACCGGCAAGGCCTGGTATGACCAGTCCGGATTCGTCTGGAACTCCATGGTCAACCAGATGGACGAGGGCTACTACACCAAAGACGGCAAGCTGAACGTTGAGGGCAACAAGGACATGCGGGCAAAGTTCGACATGCTCGCTGCCGGCACTGCCGATGGCCTGTCCTCCAACCAGACCCAGTTCGACTGGGGTAACGGCAAGGCCTTTGTGGACGGGTCCTTCGCAACACACGTATGCCCGGCTTGGATGCTCGGCACCATCAAGGGCCAGCTCGAGTCCGCAGGCGGCGGGGCGGCAAGCGGCTGGGATGTAGCGGACGTGTTCCCGGGCGGTGCCTCCAACTGGGGCGGTGCGTTCCTCTCGGTTCCCAAGAGCTCCAAGCATCCGGCTGAAGCAGCAAAGCTGGCAGCCTGGCTGACCGCACCTGAGCAGCAGATCAAGCAGTCCGCTGCAGCGAACAACTTCCCCAGCACCCTCGAAGCCCAGGCAAAGATCGTGGAAGCAGCAAAGCCGAACGAACTGTTCAACAACGCCCCGTATGGCGCCATCTTTGAGTCCCGCGCCGAGGGTGTCATCGCCCAGTTCAAGGGTCCGGATGACTCTGTGATCCAGGAGAACGTCTTCGGTCCCGCCCTCAAGATGCTCGATTCGGGCAAGGGTACGGCCGATGAGGCCTGGAATGAAGCCGTCAAGCTCCTCAACGACCTCGTGGTCAACAACTAGCAGAACCCGGCCGTGGGGCCTCCGGGATAACCGGAGGCCCCCTCACAGAGTCTGAGACCCGTCCATGACCACCACATTGAACCGCCCGGCAGCCAGCAGATCGGCCGCCAACAAACCAAAACCGACGTTCCGTCAACGCCTGAACGTCTTCGATATGAAGGCGTCCCCCTACCTCTACATCGCCCCGTTCTTCATCCTGTTTGCCTTGGTGGGCCTCTTTCCCCTGGGCTACACGTTCTTCGTCTCCCTCTTCGACTGGCACCTGCTCAAAGGCCAGGGAGAGTTTGTGGGATTCCAAAACTTCGCTGAGGTGCTGCAGGACAGGTTCTTCTGGAACTCCCTCTTTAACACCGTCAGCATCTTCCTGATTTCCACCATCCCCCAGCTGATCATGGCCACGATCATTGCCGCGGTCCTGGACCAGAACCTGCGAGCCAAGACCTTCTGGCGCATGAGTATCCTGCTCCCCTACGTCGTCACTCCCGTGGCCGTCGCCATGATCTTCACCAACATGTTCGGGGAGCAGTACGGGCTCATCAACAACATCCTGTCGAGCTTCGGCATCGATCCCATCATGTGGAAAAACGACACCCTTCCCAGCCACATCGCCATCGCCACCATGGTGAACTGGCGTTGGACGGGCTACAACGCGCTGATCCTCCTGGCCGCCATGCAGTCAGTACCGCGCGATATCTACGAGTCTGCAGCCATCGACGGCGCCGGCTCTGTCCGCCGCTTCTTCAGCATCACCCTGCCCAGCATTCGACCCACCATGGTGTTCGTCATTGTCACGGCCACCATCGGCGGGCTGCAGATCTTCACAGAGCCCCGACTGTTCGATCCCGTGGCTGCCGGCGGAACGGCACGGCAGTTCCAGACCACCGTTCTGTACCTGTGGGAGATGGCCTTCCAGCGGCAGAACTTCGGCAAGGCCTCCACCATCGCCTGGCTCCTGTTCCTGATCATCCTGCTCTTCGGCATCGTGAACTGGTTGATCTCACGCCGTATCGCCACAAATGGCGACGATCGCGGTGCTGCCAGCCGCCGCCGTCGTAAGCGTTCTTCCGCCCCGAACGTAAAAGCGGACGACGCCGGCCTCCCGGCCCAGGCGGCAGCGGCAGAACCGGCCACCGCAACAGAACCAACCCCGAGGAGCGGGCAATGACCCTCACGCAAAACCGGCCACAAACACCGGCCCTTCAGCGAACCTCCCGATCCCTGGCCACACGGAAGGCACTCTTTGGCAACGGCCGACGGCCCGGCTTCCTCACTTATGGGTTGCTGCTCGCGTTCTTCCTGGCATCGGCCTACCCGCTCTGGTGGTCCGTGATCATCGGCAGCCGCTCCAACGAAGCCCTCGGGGAAACCTGGCCGCCGCTGCTCCCGGGCGGCAACTTCTGGACCAACGTTGGCGAAGTCTTCGACACCATCCCGTTCTGGCTCGCGCTCGGCAACAGCGTCCTGATCTCGGGCATCATCACCGTCTCGGTGGTGGGATTCTCCACCCTGGCCGGGTACGCGTTCGCCAAACTGCGCTTCCGCGGCCGCAACTGGCTGATGGTGGCAGTGATCGCCACCATGGCGATCCCGACGCAGCTCGGCATCATCCCGTTGTTCATGCTGATGCGCACGCTCGGCTGGACAGGTGAGATCGGCGCCGTCGTCATCCCTACCCTTGTCACGGCGTTCGGAGTCTTCTTCATGCGGCAGTACCTGGTGGACGTGATCCCGGACGAGCTCATCGAGTCGGCGCGCATGGACGGCGCATCCATGATCTCCACCTTCTGGCACGTGGCGCTCCCCGCCGCACGCCCGGCCATGGCAATCCTCGGCCTGTTTACGTTCATGACGGCATGGACTGATTTCCTGTGGCCCCTGCTGGTGCTCGACGCCGGCAACCCCACCTTGCAGACGGCGCTCAGCCAACTGCAGTCGGCCCGTTACGTGGACTACTCGATCGTCCTGGCCGGTGCCGTCATGGCAACACTTCCGCTGCTGGCCCTCTTCGTCATAGCGGGACGTCAACTTATATCCGGAATCATGCAAGGAGCAGTGAAGGGCTAATGCCATTCGAAGCAACAACCCACCCAGCGACCACTCCCTTTAACAGGGTTTGGCCCAAGGGCTTCATCTGGGGCTCGGCTACCGCCGCAGCCCAGGTGGAAGGCGCCAGCCACGAGGGCGGCAAGGAAGATTCCGTGTGGGATGCTTTCGCCCGCGTTCCGGGTGCCATTGCCAACGGCGAGACGCTGAAGGACGCGGTGCAGCACTACCACCGAATGCCCCAGGACGTCAGGATCATGAAAGAGCTGGGCCTGGATTCCTACCGGTTCTCCACCAGCTGGTCCCGTGTCCGGCCAGGTGGCCGTACCGCGAACGCCGAAGGCTTGGACTTCTACTCCCGCCTTGTGGATGAACTGCTCGACGCCGGAATCCTCCCTTGGTTGACGCTTTACCACTGGGACCTGCCGCAGGCGCTGGAGGAGAAGGGCGGCTGGGCCAACCGCGATACTGCCTACCGCTTCGTCGACTACGCAAACGATGTCTACTCGGCGTTGGGGGATCGCGTCCAGCACTGGACGACATTTAACGAACCGTTCTGCTCATCACTTCTTGGCTATGCGGCGGGCGTGCACGCTCCGGGTCGGCAGGAACCGGACGCGGCCGTAGCGGCGATCCACCACCAGCATCTGGCCCACGGCCTGGTGGTCAACGAACTACGGAGTCGCGGCGCGCAGCAATTGGGGATCACGCTGAATCTCAGCAACTCCATTCCGCGGGATCCTTCCGATCCCGTGGACCTCGATGCGGCGCGCCGGTTCGACTCGCTGCAGAACCGGATCTTCCTCGATCCAATCCTCCGTGGCGCTTACCCGGAGGACACCCTCAATGATCTTGGGCAGTTCGGCATCCGTGACGTCATCAAGCCCGGCGACCTGGAAACTATCGGTGCGCCCATCGATTTCCTGGGCGTCAACCATTACCACGATGACCTCATCAGCGGACACCCCACTGCTGAACACGGAGACGGCCACTCGGGCGGCGCAACGCGGCCGACGTCGTCGTGCTGGATCGGTTCGGAGGATATCGCCTTCCCGAGCCGCGGCCTGCCACGCACGGCCATGAACTGGGAGGTCAACCCTGATGGACTGCGGAAGCTCCTGGTGCGCCTTGGCGAGGAGTACCCGACGCTGCCGCCGCTGTACATCACGGAAAACGGCGCTGCGTACAACGACGTCGTCAGTCCTGACGGAGCAGTCCACGACGCCGAGCGGACCCAGTTTGTCCTCGACCACATCACAGCTGTTGGTGAGGCGCTCGACCAAGGTGCCGATGTGCGCGGCTACTTCGTTTGGTCGCTCCTGGACAACTTCGAGTGGTCCTGGGGTTACGGCAAGCGCTTCGGGGTTGTTCGCGTGGACTATGACACCTTTGAACGGACGGTGAAGGACAGCGGACTCGCTTACTCCCGCGTTATCGAGGCAGCCAAGGCATCTGCGACCGCTACCGTCAACGCCTAAAGTAGCCTTCAGAGGCTTACTTTTCTTACGTTCCGGAGATGACGATGACGCAGGACACCAGCGGCCCCCGGCCGGTACCCACCCTTGAGATGGTGGCTGCCTTGGCCGGGGTGTCGCGGGCCACCGTGTCCCGCGTCGTCAATGACAGCCCTAGTGTTGACCCGGAACTGGCACAGTCCGTGAGAAAAGCGATTCTTGCACTCGACTACACGCCAAACCGTGCCGCACGTTCCCTCGCCAAACGCCGGGCGAATGCGGTCACACTGATCGTCCCGGAGTCGACATCCAAGGTCTTTGCGGACCCCTTCTTCGCATCGGTGGTCCAAGGCATTGCCCTGTTCCTGACCGATACCGAGTACACGCTGAACATGGTG
This sequence comes from Paenarthrobacter sp. TE3676, assembly GCF_056279165.1. NCBI lineage: Bacteria > Bacillati > Actinomycetota > Actinomycetes > Micrococcales > Micrococcaceae > Paenarthrobacter > Paenarthrobacter sp. TE3676. The sequence continues at coordinate 257,430 of NZ_JBWBQU010000007.1, read as the reverse complement.
ATCTCCTCTGAGTCGAAGCCGGAAAAAACCCGCAGCTTCCTGCTCGGAGGCAACGTGGACGGCGTCCTGGTGGTGTCGCACCACAGCGGTGACAACTCCTGGACGCACCTTTCGGGATCACTTCCCATGGTGTTCGCCGGGCGCCCCTTAGTAGGCGGCAAGGAAAGCTACTACGTGGATGTGGCCAACGAGCAAGCGGCATACGATGTCACCCGGCTTCTGACCGAGAGCGGCCGAAAGAACGTTGCCACGATAGCGGGTCCCCAAGACATGCCCCCGGGCATTGACCGCCTCGCCGGGTGGAGGACTGCCGTGCGGGAGGCAGGTCTTGGGGAGGGCTTGATGGAGGAAGGCGACTTCACTTTGGCATCCGGTTCCAAAGCAATGCACCGTTTGCTGGATCGGGGCGTGCCGATTGACGCTGTTTTCGCGGCGAACGACCAAATGGCCGCCGGCGCCTACACCGCCATCCAAGGGCGGGGCCTGCGCATCCCGGAGGACATCGCCGTCGTCGGTTTTGACGACGATTCCTTCGCTACCTCAGTGACCCCCGCCCTCACCACCGTGCATCACCCGATTGTTGAACTCGGCAAGAAGATGGCCGAGACCCTGGTGAACCTGATCGAGGGCAAACCGGCGGAACGCGTCACCAGAATGCCAACCTCGATCGTCATCCGCGATTCCGTTTAGCGCCATGCCTTGAAAGGCTCTTCCATGCTTCCTGCCCCCGTCAGCACCACGGCTCCCTCCGTCGCAACAGGCCGCCCCATCCGTTGGGGAGTAGTGGCCACGGGATCCATAGCCCTGCGCGTGGTGCAGGATCTTGCGCTCCTTGAGGACGCCGTCCTGCAAGCTGTCAGTTCCCGCTCGGAGGTTGCGGCCCGGAGCTTTGCTGAAAAGTTCAGGTTTGCCACCGCCTACTCGGATGCAGGAGAGACGCCGGGCTACGAGCGGCTGCTGGCCGACCCCGCCGTCGACGTCGTCTACATCGCCACACCGCACGCTCAGCATCACGCCGTCGCGCTTGCCGCGCTTAACGCGGGGAAGCACGTCCTGTGCGAAAAGCCCATCGCCATGGATGCCGTGCAGGCACGCGAGCTGTCCGATCTCGCCCGGGATCGTGGGCTTTTCCTCATGGAAGCGGTGTGGACCCGGTTCCTGCCGAGCTTCTGCCGCGCCGTCGAGATTTTGCGATCAGGGGAGATCGGGGAGCCACGCTGGCTCCAAGCTGACCTCGGTTTCGTGCCAGCATTCGATCCCGCGTCCCGGATCTGGGATCCGGCTGCTGGCGGCGGAGCATTGCTGGACCTCGCCGTGTATCCGCTGACATGGGCGCTCGGAGTTTTCGGTGAGCCCCGCAGCATGCTTGCCACCGGAGTCCTGACTCCTGAAGGTGTGGACCTGCAGAATTCCCTTGCCCTGGATTATGAGAGCGGAGCGCATGCGCAGTTCATCACGTCGATCGGCGCGGAGTGCCCCAGCGTGGTGACTGTCGGAGGGACGGAAGGTTGGCTGCGATCCTCCGCTCCCCTTTTCAACCCGGCCGAGCTCATCATCCAGCCACGCAGCGGCACGCCGCGGACGGAAAGGTTCGAGGTGACCGGGCACGGATTCAGCTACGAACTGCGCGAGGTGACACGGTGCCTTCAGGCTGGGCTGACTGAGAGCCCGTTCATGACTCCTGGGGAGTCGGTTGCGATGATGGAACTGCTGGACGAGGCTCGTCGGCAGATGGGTCTGCGCTATCCCAGCGATCCTCAGTCTCCCACCGCAGTAGATCCCCTGGTTGGCAGTCCAGTACCTCGCACAGCGCTTCGAGCGTAGTAAACCTCACGGCCTTCGCTCGCCCGTTCTTGAGTACAGCCAAGTTGGCTGGCGTGATCCCAACTTTCTCGGCCAGCACTCCAACCGGCATTTTGCGCTTGGCCAGCATGACGTCAATATCCACGATGATCGGCATCAGATCACCTCGTCGAGCTCGGAGCGGAGATGTGCGGCTTCGACGTCCCGCGCTACAGCCTGTGCGAGCAACGTGCGCATCACCAACACAACCAGCGCCACGCCACCGGTCATCAACGCCGCTCCACAGATCAGCATGACGATCCCTGGTGCGGTCTCGCCGGGCGCCAGAATCACCGCGATGCCGAAAACCAGCACCGCCGCGAAAGCGATGGCTCCAAAGATGATGTCCACGTACCGGAAAGCTCCGTGGGAGAACACCGTCCCTCGGCGCACCATGGTCAGCAAACGCCAAACGCAGACTGCAACCACCTGGACACACAGAATTCCCAGGACCACGATGGCCAGCAGCGCGATGCGAGGACCATCCGGGGCCCCGGCCTCAAGCAGATCCGCTGAGAGCAGGGGAACCATCCACACCTGCACAAACAACGAACCCGCCAGCACCATCGCAATGACTATCCGTAGCGCGAGGATGGTCAGTTTTCCCATGGAAACTCCTTTATCGAACAACAACCTGATTCTATCGATATTCGATAGTTACGCAACTGCAGTTACGGTTTCCACTGATAGTCAGTTTGCTTACTAAAAGCTCTTTCCCTAGGCTTGGACAGGTCAGACAAACAACTCTCACAGCGGCGGACCACGCTCAAAAAGCACCCCGCCGCGCAATGGAGGAGGAACAATGTCAGAACACAACATCACAGGCAAGAAGGTCGCATTCCTGTTGACGGACGGCGTGGAGCAGGTGGAGCTCACCAGCCCATGGCAGGCTGTCAAGGATGCCGGCGGCGAGCCTACTCTCGTGGCTCCCTCCAAGGGAAAGCTCCAGGGTTTCAACGGCGTGGAGAAGGGTGACACTTTCGACGTCGACCTCGCGGTAGCCCACGCCAACGCCTCCGATTTCGACGCGCTGGTTCTTCCCGGAGGCGTTGTCAACGCCGATCATCTCCGCGTAGACAAGGACGCGCAGAACTTCACGCGCGCCTTCTTTGAGCAGCACAAGCCGGTTGCCTCGATCTGCCACGGACCGTGGATCCTCATCGAAGCCGGCGTGATCAAGGGCCGCAACGTCACCTCGTATCACACGCTTCAGACCGACCTGAAGAACGCCGGCGCCAACTGGACCGACGAGGAAGTGGTGGTGGACCAGGGCTTGGTCACCAGCCGCAACCCGGACGACCTCCCAGCCTTCAACAGCAAGGTTGTGGAAGAGATCTCAGAAGGCCAACACGCCGGACAGACCGCCTAACGGTCAGCGACCCACCTACGGCGAGTGCCGCCGTCGTACTTTCACAAGAAGTACGACGGCGGCACTGGTCTTTTGACGCTTCATAGTCTCTCCTCAAATAGCCCTGAACGAATACGGCCAAACTGTCAGCGCAGACCAGGTGTCGGGGTCCCAAGTAGGGCAAGTCCCATCACTCAAGGTCCATGGCTCCGATAGCCGGGGGGCCCGTAGAATCCGAATCGAAGAGGGGAGGGACAGTTGTGCCCGAGATGACGACACCCGACGTCTCACGGCTCGCGCAGGTCGGAGAGACGCTTGCACGATGGCAGGGTCATCCACGTCGGTTTTCCCGGCATAGCGGAGGACAAGTACATCCTTACCAAAAACGAATAACGGATCTGCTTGACCATGACCTCAACGGCCCTGCAACCGTTTCCTGAAGGTCGCGCTGTGGCTGCTGTGCAATCTGAAGGGCGTGGTGTGGATCAGCTTCAGCTAGCGGTTTGAATCAATGGGTCCAGTAATCTGCTTGGGGATTTAGACGGCGCGCGAGGTCCCAATAGGCGTCATCGTCCATTTCAAGCCAGCCATCGTCCTCATGGAAAACGCCTTGACCGTAGGCTTCCGCGAACGTAGCAAGCATTTCTTTGATTGAACAGAATTGCATCCTGTGGAACTCCTGCTCGAAACGAAAGTCGAACACAGGTTGGCTAGCAGGTTCCGAACAGTCCACGAAAGAGTAGTCACCGCCTCCGTTTGTCAGAAGAGGAAACCACGACGGGCTCACCGGAAGTTCCTTGAAGCTCTCAAAAGCCTTGAATGAATCCTCCACACTCAAAAGATAAAAACCAGGTATCAGATGCGCGTCATCCAAAACCACGCCTCCTGTGACGTTCGTACCATCGTGCCATCGGTACAGTGCGGCCAGTTCGGGGCCCAGGTGCAGTCCCTGATGAGTGAATCTTTGACGGATCAGCTCGGGCTCAAGTCCGGGATTAAGCAACTGCACGGTCGGCCGATGAAGCAGCGTCATGTGTTTTTCGATGAGCGCAATGGACTCGGGGATCGGTTTCGTCACGGAATCAATTTCCTCCATTAGATTCTCGGGGTATGGCTGCGTGGGTCCCAAGCGCGTCCATCTTTTCCGTTCGCACCCCGGTGTCGTTGCATGGATTGCAAGTTAGAACCGCCTGTTCACTGGCGTCCTGACCGAACCAAGAACCTTGGACAGCGACTTCTAACTCGAATCCAGCGGAGTGTGACGGTTCCTTCGGTATGGGCTAACAGCTGTGAATAGCACCCGAGGGCCAGCAGCAAGCAGGCCAGACCGCTTAGCGGTCACCCACCCGCCCTGTAGAGTTCCCTGCTGATTAGAACAGTGCGGTGAAGACGTCCCAGTCAGCGCCGACCAAAGCCCGGGGCTTCCAGCTTCCCGACTTGAAGGGGTATAGATACATGTACCCCGCGCCGTCTATTCCGTAAATATCGGTCCAGCCGTCATAGTCCCGGTCGCCCGCGCTGAACACGCCCTTGAAGGACTGCCAACCAGAGCCGATCACCTTCGAGCCGAGCCAACCACCCTTGCCGTTGGACGAATAGAGGAACAACTGGCCACCCGCGTTGGTGGCGAGGATGTCTGCGTGCGAGTCTCCGTCAAAGTCGCCAGTTGAAAAGACCCTGTTGAACATGTTCCAGCCAGCCCCAACTTGTCTTGGAGCTACCCAGCCACCCTTACCGTTGCCTGGGTAGAGGAGCAGCCTGCCGTCCCGGTCTTTGGCCAGGACGTCATCGTGGCCGTCGGAGTCGAAATCACCGGGAGCCATGAGTTCGGTCATACCCTGCCAACCGACGCCCACCAAGGACGCGGGCTTCCACCAATATTGACCGTCAGCGGGGTACATCCACAGTTCCCCGGAGGGCTTACGGGCCAGCACATCGGCGTGCCCGTCCTCATTGAAGTCCCCGGGCGAGAAGATCTTGTCAAAGACATTCCACCCCGTTCCAACCTCCTTGGGGAACGATCCGAAGTACTTGCCCCACATCCAGAGCCTGCCGTCAGTAGTCCGGGCCATCAGAAAGTCGCTGACTTCCCGATTGACGTAGTTCCGGGATGGGGCTGGATTAGTCACATATGCAGTCGAATCACTGACGAAACGGCCTACAACTTTGCCCTCAAGCGAAACAACGGCGGCGACGCGCACAGTTCCTCCGCCGTCTGCGTCTTTGACAACGTAGTCCACGCCAGGGGCAAGCCCTGTGCCAGCGGGATATGGTGTGGACTTAGTAAGCCAAAAAAGTTCCACTTTGGGAGTCGAGCCGACCGGAATGCCTTTGATGGACGAGACGTCAAAGCTTGCCTTCAATGCGGAGTTGATCCAAGGCTTCCCTGAGACAGCGATCGGGCCGCTCGTGACGAACAGATAGGGCTCCGATTCGGCGGATACCGATTTGAACCCCGGGGTCACCGTTGTGATACGCAAGGACACTCCCTTCCCCGCATCAGTGGATTGGACGGATCCTTCGAAAGGCTCCGTTCCGTATTCGTAGCGATAGAGCTTCGCAACTCCCCCCGAAACCCACTGCACATGCACCTTCGTGACGCCTGCGGTCCACGTACCGGGAGATATCGTGCCGTCTACCCCGTAGTTCCAGTTGCTCCACAAATCTTGGTCCGCTTGGAATTTAGGCAAAACCGAGGCTTGTGGGGTCCGCAAAACTCTCGAAGGGTTGCTTATGGCGAAGTCAACATTTTGAAGCAGCGGATCTCCAGCGTTGTCGCTAAACAGATAATCGGATGAGCTGTTCCTTAGGGCCGCAGTTTCGGCCGGGTAGGACTGCCCGCTCTTTTGGAAGACAATACGAACGTCGGACAACCGCTGCAGACCTTCGTAGAAGTCACTGGCGCCTATGACTGCCGTGGCCTCAGCTGTGAACGGGCCGGGCCCAGGGTCGCCCGTCCAGATCAGGCTACGAGGCTCGGACAAGGACGCATCGCGGTACCGGAACTCCACGCGTTGCGCAGGTTGGCTTAGCGTAAAACGCACCCTTGCGGTTTGCCCAGGCGCTAGTTGGGCTGCAGAGACCAGCTCAACGGCTGTGAGCTTGGGGCCTTCACTCGCCGCTGTGACCGCATTGGCTGGCGAGGCCGGGAGTCCGACCATCATCAACAGCACGGCCACCAGCGAGGCCGTAAGCTTCGACAACAACCTACATTGACGCGGTTTTCCCCACACACTATCGGCGGTTTTTGAACGCACTTCTCCCCCAATATTCAGGCTATGAATGGCCTGATAGAGGCCTCTCGCTAGAGAATACAGTTTCCTCGCAGAAATACGTGCTATGTGACTGCGGCGCGGGCGGCAGCTCCGCCGTCGTAATGTTGCGCAGGTCACACTCGACGCATACGCTGGGGGTCGCTGCAGCGTGGCAGCAAGGATGAAAGGCATTACATTGGCCAGCGACAAGCTCTCCGTAGTTGTTCGCGTCGACGTTGACGGCGAACAGATCCAGATCGCAGCGACCGGTCGAGTAACCACCCTGAGCCTCCAAGGGCTCTACCCGGTGGTTCAACGCACCAAGAGCCTCGGCGGCGGGCTCGGCGTTGAGATGGACCTATCCCAAGCGACCATTGACGAGGATGCGCTCGATCAACTGCAGGGGTACGCCGCACTCCATGAGGTGCCCGTGCGCCTCGCAGCGGAACTCACCAACGTGACGGTCCTCCCCTCCCGCGGTCTCCAAACCACCAGCCGCGCTGCCTAACATCGCTTCCCATCACGGCCGCCTAACAGGAGAACCAATTGCGCAAAGTCACCGCCGGCTTGTTCCACTCCGTGGATGGCGTAGTGCAGGACCCCTTCAAGTTCCAGTTCGACAGCTTCGACGACGAACTGGGCACGGGACTCACCAAGATGATCAACACGGTGGACACCGTGGTCCTGGGTCGTGTCAGCTACCAGGAGTGGGCCGGCTATTGGCCCAACGCGCCGCGGGACGAAGACTTTGCTGCCTTCATCAACCCTGTCGAAAAGTTCGTTGCATCCCGCACCTTGTCCGAACCCCTTGAATGGGAAAATTCCCACCTGATTGAGGGCGACCTGGAGCAGTTCGTCACGGAGCTGAAATCGCGGGAAGGCGGCGAAATCGCCGTCTGCGGCAGCATCTCCCTGGTCCGCCAGCTCTTCTTCGCGGGCATCCTCGATGAACTCACCCTCATGACGCACCCCGTAGTTGCGGGCAGTGGGCGACGACTTTTCGAAGATGGCGATCCGCTGCACCGGCTCGCGTTGGAAAACCAATACGCCACCAGCAAGGGCAACGTGGTCAGCACCTACAGCCTGCGCGAAGACTAAAGCGCACGACGGCGGTAGTCACCCGCCGCCGTCGACCTGCATGAACGGTCACCCCAGCAGCAGCGCCGCTCCCAGTTCGCTCCTGAAGTAGAGCACGCTGTGTCCGTATCGTGTTGATGTCACGAGTCCAGCGCCTCGGAGCACCCTGAGGTGCTGGTTCACAGCGGACGTTGTGACCCCGAAGCGCAGGCCCAGCTCGGTGGACGACGCCGGGGCAGCCAGCGCAGTGAGCAGGCTGGTCCGAACCTCCCCCAACACAGCCACAATCGCAGCCGGATTCGTAACGCACTCCGTTTCCCACATGGCACCCTGGCCCCGAACCGGATACATCAGTAGCGGCGGGTCGCCGTGGTTCACGGGAGCAGAGGCCCTGCGGGTGAACATTGTGGGAACAAGGGTCAACCCCAGGCCGTCAGTCCTCTCGGTCCGGGACGCCGGGTTCTTTAACCTCACATAAATCACGCGGCCGTCGAACTCCACAGCACCAGACAAGTCGTTCAGCATCGTGAACAGTCCACCTTGCGCAATCTGCCGGCCGCGGTAGACGATGTCCGCTTCCAGAATGGTGCGCATGCGGAGCCAGTGCGGTGCGAAGCAGGTGTCCCAGAACTCCCGGAGGATACGGACCATACGCCGCGTCGCTGGACCAACAGGGCCGGAAAAGACAGCCGGAACAGCTCCGTGCACTCGGATCAGGTCGCCATGAAACTGCTCGGCTGAAATTTGTTCCAATGCATCAAACTCGTCATCGATCCTCGTGAGCGGTGACTGAGGCCGCGGGTTCAGGAAGTCCGGTGTCCACAGTCGGTCATCCACCAAGGCCAGCAATCCATCCAGGTCCAAGCGTGAGCGGGCCTCTTCTGTCCGACGCAACCATGGCAGTTGAAGTGGATACTGGCTCGGGTCGCGAATAGCCCTCAGGGAAAGTCCCAGTTCACATAGAGGCGAGATTCCGAAACGCACGCCGCCCAGATCTGCGTCTGACAACTCGTACCTCAACATGAAGCATTACGCTACATCAATACCAGCCACCGGCAGGGAGTGGCAGAACTACATGTGTGACTAAATCCCCCGCAGACACCGCTCAATCCCAAAAGCACAGCCTCCGCGTCGCGCTCTCAGATCCCACCCTCAAAATTCTCGCTTCTGCCATCCTCGTGGCCACGGTGGGCCGCGGCATCTTCCTCACGTTAACGGTTCTGTACTTCAGTCGCTTCGTTGGGCTGAGTGCCGTGGAAATCGCCGTGATCCTCTCAGTTTCCAGTGGGGTGGGCGTCGCGACGTCCTATATTGGTGGTCGTCTCGCCGACCGCTTCTCCGCACGTCGGCTCCTTGTAGGCATGGTCGCCATCGAAGGTCTGGCGATCGCAACCTATACGTTCGCCGGAAACTTCGGCACCGCCGTCGTCATTGCCTGTATTGCAGTGGGCGTGAACCGCGGCGCGAATGCCACGCGCTCCGCGATCATCGCCCGGGCCTTCGACGGTCCGAACCGCGTGAATGCGCGCGCAGTCCTCCGCACCATCACAAACCTGGGCATCGCCGTGGGAGGCATGATTGCCGGACTCGCACTGCTGGCCGGCACCGCCGACGCGTTTCGGGGAATGATGATCGGCGCCGGCGTGGTCTACATCCTAAGCGCGCTACACCTCCGCCGGCTGCCTGGCCGGGTAGACGCACCGCGTCACGATCCCGTCGGCCATGCCCCGAAGCGGGGCGTCTCCCCCTTCAGGGACCGCCGCTATGTACTGCTTACCGTGCTGTCCGGCATTTTCGGCATGCAGTTCGGGCTGGCCGAGATGGGCGTCCCGTTGTGGATTTCACAAGACACCAGTGCGCCGGACGTCCTGATCTCCGTCATCCTTGTCATCAACACTCTGTGTGTAGTTTTGCTGCAGGTGCCGCTCTCCCGTGGCACCGACGACCCTCGGCGCGCAGGAAAAATCGTGATGACCGGTGGTGTACTAATGGCGGTAGCCTGCGCACTTTACGCAATGGCGGGCGGAGTGCCGGTCATCGCAGCCATCACCCTCCTATGTGGCGCGGCACTCCTTCACTCGTTCGCAGAAATCCTCTCGCAGGCGGGGGCCTGGGGACTCAGCTTCGAACTCGCCAACCCCCTCCAAGCAGGCGCTTATCAAGGGATGTTCGGCATGGGATCAGCCCTGGGGGCCATGCTGGCACCGCTGGTGGTGACCGCCACCGTCGTCGAACATGGCACGCTGGGCTGGGCCATCCTAGGCGCGGTCTTCCTGGCGTCGGCGGCGGGAATTGCGCTAATAGCGCGGGAGGCTCCTACGACGACGGCACTCGCCCCGGCGGCCCGCTTATCTGCGTAGGTTGTGGCGTCTGGAGATAATTCATTACGCGGAAAAGCGCCTTACGTTTGTGAGTGAGCCTTCAGGCGCAGGCGAAACAGTCATTCACGACTTCCTAGTTCGAGCAGATCCACATCAACATAACCGGTGCCCGGTTTGGGAGAACCGCGTTTCTTGCGAAGCCGGGCGGCCTTGTACTCGTCCCTGGCCAGTTTGAACCCGTACCAAGCAATAAAGCCTGCGAGCCCCATAACCCAGAGAGCACCCCATGAAAGACCCTCTCCCTGCCAAAGTGGGGACAGGAACATGGCTACAGCGGCGATGAATCCCACGCATCCAAGAGTCGACAGAATGGCCATCCCCCACCAAGTGCTGACTTGGGCTTGGCCGCGACCCGGCGAAAACCCAATTTCATCGCCCGGATAACTGTGGAGTTCACCGCTAATGGTCCTACGGAGCACTCGCTTCTCGCCATTGGCGATCGCCTGCTTGTGTTCGGCGTACACGGCATCCTCACGCCGATAACGCTCCCGGTCATAAACCACGGCCAACCCCCCGAAGATTCAAAAGTCCAGCCTAGCGGCCAACGCACGACCGCGGGGTCGGCTCAGAATCTCGGCTTAATCGCGAAGAGCGTGTGGCCGGCCCGGATGGTCAAGGTCCTGGCCGGCCACACTGTCCGCCTGGGCAAGCGGACAAGTGCGCGGCCGGCCAGCCGACGATGGGGGCCTTGCTCGCGCACGGTGACCAGCCGACAAGAGGGGTCTCTTGCCTCATCGACTGTGGCTGTTGTTCTGCATCCGAAATGCGCTCTGCAGCCTGTCACTACTTGGTAGTGGGGCCAGCCGGATGAATATGACGTGATTCTAGTCACCTATAATTGGGGGGCCGTGATGGCGAACTGCCAGGCCTGAAGGTGCTATTTCTTGCCGGCCCTCAAATCCGCAACTACTTTCGCGATCCGCCGGGCACGCGTCTCTTCGGTCTTGGCATCACCGATCGGCTCGACGTAGCGCCGCTGGCTGCTGTAGTTCAGCGCGGCGTAGAAGGCCTTTGCCTCAGGCTCCGCATCCAGCGCGGCGGCCAAGTCCTCGGGCACCTCGACGACCCGGGGTTCGGTATCTACTTCAAGACCAACGTCCACGGTGTCCCCCGCCGCAGTTCCGGTCAGTTCACGGTTCGCCGAGCTGACACCCACCATGTATCTCCCGCCCATCACGGCGATGCTACTGCGGTAACTCTGGCCGTTGATGGTCACTACCACCGGGGGCCGCTTGCCCGCACCGAGCCCCTCGACAATCGCGTCCGGAACTTCGATGCCCGCCTTGTTGCCATCGCCAACGATGGTCGCAGTGAATTTCATGACCCAAGTATGCCGTCGGCCACCAGTAGACGCATCCCGTCAGCAAGACTACGTTCGAGGTAACCACGCAATCCCCGCTACCCAAGGAGAAAGAACATGGACGAGCAGGACCTTCTGGAGCGCATCCAATCGTTGGTTGAGGAGGAGCACCGTCTCCGCGACACCACGTCAGGGGGCGGCGGAACCGAGGAAGACGTCGACGGCGATGGCAGCCGCGCACGACTGGCTCAGCTCGAAGCGCAGCTCGACCAGTGCTGGGACCTGCTGCGCCAACGCCGGGCGAAGAGAGACGCCGGGGAGAACCCCAACGAGGCCGAGCCGCGCCCCATCAGTGAAGTGGAAGGCTACCGACAGTAGCCCGCATTCCACTACGCCCCTTCAAGCACCTGACTCGTCGCCCACGCCAAGTATTTGGCGGCGTTGGCAACGGCATCGGCGATGTCCGGAACACCATCCTTGCGCTGCGCGACATCCAACAGCTGGGCCGCGGCAACGATGCCGTGCTTCGCCAGGTCCTCAGGCGTGACGGTGATGCGCCCGGCCACAGCGATCACGGGAATTCCGTGCACACTTGCGGCGTCAGCCAAGGCTATGGGCGCCTTGCCGGTGAGCGATTGCTCATCCATGGAACCCTCGCCGGTAATGACGAGATCTGCCTCGCCGAGGTGCTTGGCAAGGCCTGTCAGCCCGGCGACCAGCGCAAAGCCACCTTCCAGCGTGGCATCAGTGAATGCGAGGAACGACGCCGGGAACCCGCCTGCCGCCCCAGCTCCCGGAACGTTTACGTCGCGGCCGGTGGCCTCCCGAAGGAGCGACGCCCAGTTGCGGAGACCGGCGTCGAGCTTTTCAACGGCGTCCTCGCCCGCTCCCTTCTGGGGACCGAAAACATGCGCCGCACCTTCCGGCCCGTACAGCGGGTTTTGGACGTCGACGGCGATGCGGAACTTCACGGCGGACAGCCGCGGATCCAGTTCGGAGACATCCAAAGCAACGACGTCGGCCAGGGAACCTCCGCCAAGGGGCACCACATTGCCGGCCGCATCAAGGGGTTTGAGCCCCAACGCACGCAAGGCGCCGCTGCCGCCGTCGGACATTGCAGAGCCACCCAAGCCGAGCACGATCTCGGTGGCGCCGGCGTCGAGGGCCGCTGCCACTAGCTGGCCACAACCGTAGCTGTGGGCACGCAATGAATTCTCCGGCGTCGGTTCCATGTGGGCCAGGCCGGAGGCCATCGCGGTCTCGATCACGGCGCTTGCCCCGCCGAAGGAGTCCTTGCGGATTGCCCATGAGGCTCCGACAGGCTTGAGGATAGGGCCAACAACGGCGTTGTTCCGTTCCTCGTAACCAGCAGCAATAGCGGCGTCCAGGGTACCTTCGCCGCCATCGGCAACGGGGAACTGGGTGGTCACGGCGTCCGGGTAGACGCGCAGGGCACCTTCGGCCATGGCTGACGCGGCTTCGGCGGCGGTCAGGGATCCCTTGAACTTGTCAGGGGCTATGAGGATACGCATGGGTCCATCTTGCCAGCTTCGCCGGGAAAGCGCTTGCCCAACGCGTAACTTAAGTGCGTGCTTGCGGGCATCGCGCCTGCTTCCGCCAAACGCCCCCGTAACCTCTGGTGCGATAAGCGTTAGCGGGTGCGACCACTACGCCCAACAGGTGCGAGCGGTGCTCACGGTTGCGAGCGCCGCTAGCAAGAGCCGGAATTATCCGCCGATTACCCTCACTGGAGCCCCATCAAGCCACGCCTTCACATCTTCGAACGCCCCGCCATAGAACTGCCGGTAGCTCTCGTGCGTCACGTAGCCGATATGCGGCGAGAGAACGGTCCTCGAAGAATGCACCAGCGCATGCCGCGCCGGCAGGGGTTCCTCCTCGAAGACATCCAGGGCCGCGCCACGGATCCAACCCTCCTCCAGAGCTCGGATCAGCGCCGCCTCGTCCACCAGGGGCCCGCGCGCAGTATTGACCAACACGCCGTCGGGGCCCAGAAGTCGCAGTTCTTCCGGGCCAACGATGCCTTCCGACCTCTCGGATAACCGCAGGTGCAGCGTCACGACGTCGGACTCCCGGAACAACTCCTCTTTGCTGACCTTGCGGGCACCAGCAGCCTCAGCAGTTTCCGCCGTGAGGTTCTGGCTCCAAGCGAGGACGTCCATCCCGAATGCCTTCGCATATCCCGCCATCCGCTTGCCGATCTTGCCCAAGCCAACTATTCCGAGGGTTTTGCCCTCGAGTTCAAACCCGACGCCGGTCTGCCAGCCGCCAGCGCGCAGGGAGTTCTCCTCCACAGTCAGGTTTCGGGCAAAAGCCAGAAGCAAAGCCCACGTCAGCTCGGGCGCCGCAGCCGGTGAGCCGCCCGTTCCGCACACCACGATGCCGCGTTCCGCCGCCGCTTCAAGGTCGATCGCCGCATTCGCCATGCCAGTGGTTACCAGCAGCTTCAGGTTCGGCAGCGAATCAAGGACGTCCTGTGGAAAACGGGTTCGCTCGCGCATCGCCACAATGATGTCGAACGGCGCCAACGCGGCCACGGCTTGCTCTTCCGAAAGGAAAGGCGCGCTGAAGACGCTGACCTTCACGTCGTCGTCGAGCAATGAATCCCACGGGGCATAATCGCCGGAGACCTGCTGGTAATCATCAAGGATCGCTAAACGGAATCGGGTCACGGTATTCATCCTTGCGCGGCGGCCGGTGGTACTCAACCCCGTGGCACGTTAGGTTTTTGATTGTGAGCCAAAATGTGACCCCTGCCATGCCCAAACCCGAGCATCCCCGTCCGCAATTAGTCCGCGACAAGTGGCTGAACCTCAACGGCACCTGGGGATTTGAGATCGACGCCGGCGACTCCGGCTTGGAGCGCGGACTCACCACGCGCGAACTCAACAGCGAAATCCTGGTTCCGTTCGCACCGGAATCTGCACTTTCGGGGATCGAGCACGTCGATTTCATGGAAGCCGTCTGGTACCGGCGAACGGTGGCGATCCCTCAGGAGTGGGCGGGTCAGAACATTCTGCTGCACTTTGGCGCCGTAGACCACGACGCCACCGTATGGGTGAACGGGGTTGAAGTAGCCCGTCACCGTGGCGGCTTTACACCCTTCACTGCAGACCTCGGAGGAGTGGCCGAGCCCGGAACGGAAGCCGTAATTGTGGTGAGGGCCAGGGATTCACGGCACGAGATGCAGGCACGCGGCAAGCAGGCCACGTGGTACAACAACACCCACTGCCAGTACACCCGGACCACGGGAATTTGGCAGACTGTGTGGATGGAAGCGGTCCCCGCGGTTCATATCAAACGCCTCCGCATGACTCCCAATCTTGCTGACGCCAGCATCACACTGGAGGTACCCGTTAGCCGTAACCGCAGCGGGCATACGGTCACCGCCGTCCTCAGCGACAAAGGTGACGTGCGTGTTGAGGCCACAGCCAAAGCAGACCTGGACCTCACGCCGTCACTCCGCCTCACCATCCCCACAGAATCCCTGCGTCCTTGGTCCGTCGAAGATCCCTTCCTCTACGACCTCGAAGTCAGGATTCACGATGGGTCCGGCGATGTTGTTGATCAGGTCAGCAGCTACGCAGCCGTCCGGTCCATTGCCTTGGACGGCAAGGTGGTTCGCATTAACGGCGAAGCTGTCTTCCAACGACTCGTTCTGGATCAGGGCTACTGGCCCGAGTCACTGATGACCTCACCGGATGACGCTGCCTTGATCAAAGACATCAAATTGTCCATGGCCGCAGGCTTCAACGGCGCCCGTTTACACCAGAAGGTCTTCGAGGAGCGCTTCCTCTATCACGCTGACCGCCTCGGTTACCTGGTGTGGGGCGAGTTCGGCGACTGGGGTGTCTCCGGCGGAGGCACTGTGGGGCACAACCAAAAGCCAACAGCCAGCTTCGTGGCGCAATGGTTGGAAGTGCTGAAACGCGATTTCAACCACCCCTCCATCATTGGCTGGTGCCCCCTCAACGAGACGCACCAAGTTCTCCACGATCGGCTGACAGTGCTGGACGACGTCACCGAGGCCATGTTCCTGGCCACCAAGCTCGCTGACCCCACACGCCCGGTCATTGATGCTTCCGGTTACGCACACCGGATCCGGGACACGGACATTTACGATTCCCACTCCTATGAGCAGGACCCGGACCGCTTCCGCATCGAGCAACAGGGGTTGGCGGAGGGAAAGCCGTACATCAACCGCAAGGCCGACGGCGAGGAATACTCCGTTCCATACGCGGGCCAGCCCTACTTTGTCTCGGAGTTCGGCGGGATCTGGTGGAACGAAGTTGAGGCCCGTCAGGCTGTGGACGGAAGCGACGTCGCCACCTCATGGGGCTACGGCCAACGCGTCAGCAGCGAGGAAGAGTTCTACACCCGCTTTGATGGCCTCTGTTCAGTACTGCTGGATAACCCGGACATGTTTGGTTACTGCTACACCCAGCTAACGGACGTGTTCCAGGAGAAGAACGGCATCTTCAACTTTGACCGCAGCAAGAAGTTCGATCTGGAGAGAATCCGCGCAAGCCAAGTTCGGCCTGCCGCGATCGAGACCCGCCGAGGTGGCAGTTAACCCCAATGTTTCCGCCTGGGACTGTCATTAAATGCCAACTCGGCGCGGGGTTTAAACCCACTGGCCCCTGCGCACCAGGACTTCCTTGAGAAGGTCGAGCCGGTCGGACACGATTCCGTCCACGCCAAGGTCCAGCAGTCGTTCCATTTCCACAGGATCGTTGACCGTCCACACATGGACCTGCCTGTCGCACCGGTGCGCGCGCCGGATGAAACCGGGCGTCACCACGGGAAACCGCCCGTAGCGGACAGGAACTTGGAAGACGTCGACGCCGGAGAGCAGCTTGCGAGCCAAAGGAACCGGAAGCACAGGGCCGAGAAGGACGAAGAGCGCGGTCAGGGAGCTGCCCGCAGAGGAAGCCACACGACGGGAGAGCTTGGAAAGGACTGCCCGGCGGCGCCTGTCCGAGAAGCTGGTGACCAAAACCCGGTCATGGACGCCATGCTTTTCGATCGCCGCAGCCATCGGGCCCACGGAGTTCCAGTCTTTAACGTCCAAGTTCAGTCGGACCTGGGGCAGGGCAGAAACCAGCTCATCGAAGGTGGGGACGGGCTCCACTCCACCGATTCGGGCAGCCGCAACTTGGGCGGCGGTCAGCTCCGAAACCTTGCCGATGGAATCAGTCACACGGTCCAGGGAAGAATCGTGGAAAACGAGCAGTACGCCGTCGGACGTCGTGTGGACGTCCGTTTCAAGATGGACAGTTCCGAGCTCCACTGCCGCTTGGAATGCAGCCATGGAATTCTCCAAGCCATCCAAGGAGAAACCTCGGTGGGCGAAGGCCAAAGGCCCCACCGAACCGTCCTTGCGAAGGAAATAGGGCAGCATCACTCCCGTAGCGTAGCCCATGGCAGGGGCGCGGTTAGCTCTCCTGCGGGACCGCCGCCGTCGTCGATTGCGGAACGATCGTCACGCCGTCGCTGACGTGCACCAATGTCCGGCCGCGACCGCCGTCGAGCTCTACCCACACCGCGGTGGCATCGCCGGTAACGGCATCCACCACGCCAGCTGACTCGAAACCCGGCGTCAGCGTGACGTTGACACGATCGCCCTGGCGAAGCGAACGCCAGTGATGATCCGGTTCGATGCGCCGCAATGGAGCGGTATTGACGTTGTTGATCCGACGCTTAGCCATGGTTCCCCCTACAAGTTCAATGAGACAGATAAACCGTGCGAACGGGTCTTGGCTGGAAGCCTACGGCCGTAAGTTGAACGCCGGTTGTATGGAAGCTGGGAACCAGATGACACTGCGGGACTGACAAACTGGGGGCATGACTGTGTTGATAGCCGGCTGCGGCGACCTTGGAACGGAAGTTGGACTGCGCTTCGCAGCTGCGGGCCATAATGTGGTTGGCCTGCGCCGGTCCCCCGACAAGCTACCCGCGGACATCAGGGGCATGTTCGCGGACCTCTCCGTCGCAGTGCCGGAACTGCCGGAGGACGTGGACATTGTTGTTGTGGCTATCGCCGCAGACACGTCCACAGAAGAGGCCTATCGCGCGGCGTACTTGAACGGCGTGAAGAACGTGCTGGACGCACTGGAACGGCAGTCCATCGAGCCGCAGCGGATCCTGTTCGTCTCCTCAACGGCTGTGTATAGGGATTCCGGCGGAGCTGTTGTGGATGAGTCCACGCCCACGGAGCCCACACGGTTCAGCGGCAGGGTACTGGTGGAAGCCGAAGACCTGTTGTTCAGCCGGACGCTGGGGACCAAAACCCGGCCCATCTCCTTAAGGCTGGGCGGAATCTACGGACCTGGACGCACCCGGCTGATCGATCAGGTCCGCAGCGGCACGGCCGTCATCCCTTCCCAGCCCCGGCATACCAACCGCGTTCACCGGGACGACGCCGCGGCCATGATCGTGCACCTCACCACCATGGAAGCGGTTCCTGATCCCGTCTACGTGGGCGTCGATGACTACGCGGCGGAAATGGGCGACGTCATGCGGTTCCTCGCCTCTGAAATGGGATGCCCTGAACCCCCGACGGCGGCACCTGGGAACGCGTCCGACGCCGGCCCGGGCGACAAGCGCTGTTCCAATAAACGCCTGCGGGCGACAGGTTTCGAATTCACCTTTCCCACTTACAAGGAGGGCTACCGCGCTTTGCTGGCCGGTGAGGGCGTGCGGCACCCGTGAATCGCGAGGCTCCTACCGCTGCGCGGGCGCAAGCGTGGGGCCGGATCTACTTCGCTGTCCAAGCCGTGGCCGGGCTGGCGTGGTGGGTGGGAGTTTTCCTGTCACCGGCCATTCGGACGGCCACTCTCGGCGGCCTGGACCCGGTCGCCGTAGCCGCCTTCGACATTCCCTTGTTCGTCATCGCCTCGGGTGTCGCAGCGTTCGGCGTCAGGGCTGCGGCCGTGGTGGCCGCTGGTTGGACTGGCCTCGTTGCTGTCGCCTTGGCCATCTACGCAACAATCACTACCGCAGCGGGGTGGGGCGTCCTGATCATGTTGGCCGCCGCCGCTTGTTCACTGATTGCGCTGTTCTTTGTGGTGCAGGGCCGTGTCCCTACGGAGTTGATCGTGCGGGGACCCTTTGCGTTCCGTCCGGCGTCCAACCGTCGCAGTACTGCAGCCAACGTGGGGGCAACCATGGGGCAGTTGATCCTCTTCTGGGGTTTCTTCCTGGTGGTTCTTCCGTCAGCCATTTGGTGGATCGAGCAGCGGTGGAACGTTTCCTTGCCGTTTCCCTCCGCCGCACCGCCCGCCGGTTTCATGGTGCTGGTGCTCGCCAGTTCCCTCGGGATCGCTTCCGCGGTGACCATGTCCTCTGCCGGAGGCGGAACCCCTTTGCCCTCCGCCATGCCCAACCGCTTGGTCATCGCCGGGCCGTATAAGTGGGTTCGGAATCCCATGGCCGTGGCAGGCATCTCCCAAGGAGCAGCTGTGGGGCTGATGCTGAGTTCGTGGCTGGTGGTTGCCTACGCGGTCATTGGTTCGCTTCTGTGGAATTACGCTGTGAGGCCACACGAAGAAGCCGACCTGGAACGTCGGTTTGGCACCGAGTTCCAGCGATACCGCGACTCAGTGCGCTGCTGGATTCCGCGCCTCCGAGGAAACTAGACCCGCTGCTCCGTGAGCTTCGCCTCGAGAATCTGGGCCACGCCGTCGTCGTCGAAATGCGGCGCCTGCTGCCCGGCGGCGAGGATGGCCTCCGGGTGGCCGCTGGCCATCGCGTAACCGTGACCGGCCCAGCGCAGCATTTCGATGTCGTTGGGCATGTCACCGAACGCCACGACGTCAGCGGCTTCGATACCCAGCGATTCGGCGTACTTGGCCAGCGTGACAGCCTTATTGATGCCCGGAACGGACATCTCCAGCATTGCCGTCCGTGGCGCCGAATGCGTGGTGCTCACCAAATGCGCGACGGCCGGCTGCACTTCAGCCAGGAACTCGTCCGGCGTACCCTTGCGGGTGATCGCCAGGAACTTTACGACGGCGTCATCCGCCGTGAGCGTCTCGGCCAGCGGCGCGGGGGTGAACTCAGCGAGCAGCTCGCTGGTTTCGTTCTCGATGAAGCCCGGCTCAAGCTGGAAGCCCGTGAGAGTCTCCACAGCGAACAGGGCATCGGGCCTGATGGACTTGATGATGCGGCGTGCTTCAAAGACGGATTCGGCATCCAGAACGCACGAGGACAGGGCCTTCTCGGTTTCGAGATCCCACACCACTGCGCCGTTGGAACAGATCACGATTCCGCTGTGACCCAGCTGCTCCTGGAGCGGATACAACCAGCGCGGCGGACGACCCGTGACGAAGACGAGTTCCACCCCTGCGTCGCGGCACGCCTGGAATGCCTTGATGGTCCGGTCACTGATTTTGCCGTCGTGACCGAGGATGGTGCCGTCAATATCGCTTGCTACGAGCCGCATCAGGCCAGTCTACGTGGGCCCACGGCCCACAAGGTCGCGCGGTTCGGGGAGCGCGGCATAGTGTGAAGTCATGAGTGAGAAGACCAGCGAAGTCGAAGAACACAGCACCCGCGGGGCGTACGTCACCGGCGACGAGTTCACCCGGGACACCAACTACATCGAGGACCGCATCACCCGGGACGGTGCCGCCGGACCGAACGGCGAGCCCGGCTGGCCCGTGGAGCCGGGGCGCTACCGGTTGATTGCAGCCCGGGCTTGCCCGTGGGCCAACCGTGCCGTGATCGTACGCAGGCTTCTTGGCCTGGAGGACGTCATCAGCCTCGGCCAGCCCGGCCCCACCCACGACGCCCGATCCTGGACCTTCGATTTGGATCCGGATGGCGTGGATCCCGTGCTGGGCATCGAGCGACTGCAGGAAGCATTCTTCCGCCGTTTCCCGGACTACCCTCGCGGAATCACTGTTCCGGCCATGGTGGACGTCCCCAGCGGCGCAGTGGTGACCAACAACTTCCCCCAAATCACGCTGGACTTCTCTACTGAATGGACAGAGTTCCACCGCCCGGGAGCGCCACAGCTGTACCCGGAGCACCTGCGCGAGGAAATCGACCAGGTCAACAAGCGCGTGTTCACCGAGGTCAACAATGGCGTTTACAGGTGCGGCTTCGCCGGATCCCAGGAAGCGTACGAGGCGGCCTACACCCGTCTGTGGAATGCCTTGGACTGGCTGGAGGAGCGCCTAGCGAACCAGCGGTACCTCGTGGGTGATTCGATCACCGAGGCCGACGTCCGGCTCTTCACCACCTTGGCGCGCTTCGATGCCGTCTATCACGGCCACTTCAAGTGCAACCGCAACAAACTCAGCGAGATGCCGGCATTGTGGGCCTACGCCAGGGACCTGTTCCAGACACCGGGATTCGGGGACACCATCGATTTCGTGCAGATCAAGCAGCACTACTACATGGTGCACGAGGATATTAACCCCACCAAGATTGTCCCCGTGGGCCCGGACCTATCCGGATGGCTTACTGATCACGGACGGGAATCCCTCGGCGGAAGCCCCTTCGGCGACGGCACTCCGCCAGGCCCGGTGATAGCGGGCGAGGAAGTGGCTGCAGGGCACGGGGCCGGCTGAGCAGCTTTACTTATGCGCTCCGTGGTTGAGCTCCGCCCGCGTGGGCGGATTCGCACCGGCCCGTGACACCGTCACGGCAGCCGCACGTGTTGCGTGATCCATGATTGCTGCCAGGGTTTCTGCAGGCATTGCCCTCAAAGCGCCACGGTTCTGCGCGCCGTCCAGCCCGTGATCCACAATCGCGGACAGGAGCCCCGCCATGAACGAATCGCCCGCGCCCACTGTGTCCACAACGTTCACGGATGGTGCGGGAACCTGAGTTTCACCGGCCCTCGTTGCGCCCCACGGGCCACGTGAACCACGTGTGACCACCACCAGGGCGGGACCCTCAGCACCACCCAAGGTCAGCCAGCGACGCGCGGATTCCACCGGATCGACGCCGGGATACAGCCATTCAAGGTCCTCGTCCGAGGCCTTCACGACGTCGGAAACCACCACAAAGCGCTCGGCTTGCGTTCGCGCGTACTCGACATCCGTGATGATGCTGGGACGGCAGTTCGGGTCGAAGCTGATAGTGCTGCTCGGGTGGGCATGCTCGACGGCGGCAAGCACCTCTGCGGCGCCAGGCTCCAGGAAGGTGGCAATGGAGCCTGTGTGCAGCAGGGTGGAGCCTTGCAGCATGAGCGGCAACCGACCGGCGAGTCCGGGCAGCTCCCAGGCGAGGTCGAAAGCGTAGGTGGCGGCTCCGTCGTCGTCGATCTGCGCGGTGGCCACGCTGGTTGGCTTCTCGTCCGGCGGCAGCGGCACCATCACGGAACTCGAGCGCAAGTGCGCGGCAACGGAATCACCGTAGGCGTCCCGGCCGTAGCGACCGATGAACTGCACCGGATGGTCCAAGCGGGCCAACCCGACGGCAACGTTCAGGGGGCTCCCGCCTACGTGGGCTTCGATTCCCGAGGAACGTTGAACGACGTCGACAAGGGCCTCACCAATGACTGTCAGCATGGGACCACTCTGCCAGAGGCTGGCCCCACGAACCACAGATTACGAGAGCAGCCGTTGCACCAGTTCACGGCATTTCTTGTACGCCACGGCCTTGGGGTCGATGAGGTCGAAGTGGTCGCCAGGGACGCGCAGCAGCTGGGCTGCACTTCCTGCCGCCGTTGCCGCCGCGACATACGCTTCGGACTGGCTTGCAGGAACGTCCTCATCGTCTGTGGCGTGCACGGCATAGATGGGGACATCGATGGGCAGTGAACTCATGGGGTCGGCGTATTTATGCCGTTTGGGGAATCTATGCGAATCCCCGCCCATGAGATTGCAGACGGCGCCGTTGCTGAGGTTTAGCTTCTCCGCTGCCGCAAGGTTCAGGAGGCCTGACTGGCTGACGACGCCGGTCAGGTGGACGGCGTTATCCTCAGGGCTGCGCTGGAGCTGGCGGTCGGCGTCGGGCGTTCCAATGGAGGAGAGCTTCTGCCGGCCCGCAGCCCAGACAGCCAAGTGGCCGCCGGCCGAGTGACCGAGCGCCACTACTTTGCCAAGTTGGAGGTCGTGGTCACCCGCGATCTCGGACAGATGGTCGATGCCGGCCAGGATGTCCTCGAAAGTATGGGGCCAACCACCACCATTACCGGCCCGCCGGTACTCGAGGTTCCAGGCGGTAATCCCGTGCGCTGCGAGGTCGCGCGCCAAGGGCTCACCGAGCTCAGCGCCGTACTGTGAGCGCCAATATCCGCCATGGATCACAACGGCGATTCCACCGGCGACGCTGGACGCGCCGCGATGGTTTCCGTTGGACGGTTCAGGTATGAAGAGTTCGCCCCACTGACTGGGGTGTTCGCCGTAGCTGTACTTGTGCCGCAACATTGCGCCCTCCTTTGTACTGAGCCTATCGTGACGTTTCGGAAGTTTGGCTAGAGGCACCCCGACGGCGGGTGGCTCAGTTGAGTGTCGGACCCGCCCCGTAAGCTGGGGGCATGGCAAGCAATTGGGACAGCCTGGACCAGGCTCAGCGCGACGCAGTGGATGCGAATGTGGCGCTCTATGAGCGTGTTCGCCCCGCCCTGAAGCGGGTCACGCGCGATGTGCTGCTCACTTTGCGTGACATGTTGAACGACGCAGAGGTCACCCCTTTGTTTGTCACTGGACGGACCAAAACGGTCGAGTCGTTCCGCGAAAAGATTTCCCGTACGGATGATCCCTTGGAGCCGGGCGGGCCGCGTGTGCTCAAGTTTCCGGACCCGTTCCGCACCTTGAACGACATGGTGGGCATCCGCGTCATCACCAAGCTACCCGCGGAAAACGCTGCGGTGGCCAACATCATCAAGCGCCAGCGGCAACTCTTCGATTGCCGTGGCGACCGCGAGAAGGACATTGGTTCCATTGAGTCAGGAACCTATGGCTATTCCAGCCGCCACCTCATTCTGCGCACCATCCAGAACGAGG
Source organism: Paenarthrobacter sp. TE3676 (assembly GCF_056279165.1). Lineage (NCBI taxonomy): Bacteria > Bacillati > Actinomycetota > Actinomycetes > Micrococcales > Micrococcaceae > Paenarthrobacter > Paenarthrobacter sp. TE3676. The sequence goes on along the minus strand of NZ_JBWBQU010000007.1, from coordinate 234,250 downwards.
CCGTGAAGGAATACCAGCACGTCTTCAACCCGGAGATGCCTGCCAATGGCAGCTATTTCTTCGAGTGCCAGATCCGCACCGTGTTTGCGCACGCCTGGAGCGAGATCGAGCACGATATTCGCTTTAAGGCCGAAGACCCGCGGGCCTGGACGCCGCATTTCGACCGCCAGTTCACGGCCACCGCGGCCATGTTGGAAACCGTGGAGAGCGCCTTCGCCGATCTTCACGAACGCTACGAGGAAGTCCGCGGCTACTGGGATCTCGAGGGCGATGGCGGCATGCCGCTGACACCCAACCGGGTCCGGGACGTCTGGCGGACGCTTCTGCCGCACGTTGACCGTAAAGTTGATGACGACTGGGGATGGGCTGCCGAACTGCTCGCCGCCCACGGACTCACCAAGACCGTGGAGCTTGCGGGTCTGCTGAGCGCCAACCGAATCACCGAGGTCCGCAAGGCCCTGGACCACCGCTACTCCCCCGGCCCGGACCGCCTCCTGGATGACCTCCTGCTGTGGCAGTACGGAACCGAACACATTGATCTCACCGCTGAGGCGCCCGACGTCGTCCCGCACCCGCGGCGCGACAGCCTCCAGCGGCGCCTTAAGCAGATTGAGCGCTACCGACAGACTGCGCCCTAGGACAACTGCACTGTAAGGACCCATGACTCCCGAGCAACTTATGTCACTGCGGGCGACCTTCCGCTCGCCCCGCCGCCTGCTGACGGAATCCCTTGCGGGACTCGTGGTGGCTTTGGCTTTGATCCCCGAGGCGATCGCGTTCTCGGTGATCGCCGGGGTGGATCCGCGCATCGGCCTCTTCGCGTCCTTCACCATGGGCGTGGTCACTGCCATCGTGGGCGGGCGGCCGGCCATGATCTCCGCGGCCACCGGTGCCGTGGCCTTGGTAATCGCACCGGTGATGAAAGAACACGGGCTGGATTATCTGATTGCCACGATCATCCTGGCTGGTATTTTCCAGATCATCCTGGCAGTCCTGGGCGTCACCAAGCTGATGCGCTTCATCCCGAGGTCCGTCATGATCGGCTTCGTGAACGCCCTGGCCATCCTGGTATTTATGTCCCAGATGCCCGAGCTCTTCAACGTGCCGTGGATGGTCTATCCGATTGTCATTGTGGGCTTGGTGATCGTGTTCGGGCTGCCCCGCATCACCACGGCCATTCCTGCACCGTTGGTGGCAATCGTGGCCATCACCCTGGTTACCGTGCTCGGCAACATCGATGTTCCGACAGTCAGCGACAAGGGAGAACTCCCCGACAGCCTGCCCGGAGTCTTCCTGCCGAACGTTCCCCTGAGCCTGGAGACGTTCCAGATCATTGCGCCCTTCGCCCTGTCCATGGCGCTGGTGGGCCTGCTCGAATCGCTGATGACAGCCAAGCTGGTGGACGACATCACGGACACACGTTCCAACAAGACGCGCGTTTCCTGGGGCCAGGGTGCCGCGAACATTGTCACGGGCTTCCTTGGTGGTCTGGGTGGTTGCGCAGTAATCGGCCAAACCATGATCAACGTCAAGGGCTCAGGGGCTCGCAGCCGGCTCTCCACGTTCCTGGCCGGCGTGTTCCTGCTGGTGCTGGTGGTGGTCCTGGGCGATGTTGTGGGCCAGATCCCCATGGCCGCTCTCGTGGCCGTGATGATCTTCGTCTCGCTGATCACCTTCGACTGGCACTCCGTCCGCATCTCAACGCTCAAGCGTCTGCCGAAGTCCGAGACCGCGGTCATGCTCATCACCGTTGCCGCCGTGGTGGTGACGCACAACCTCGCGGTGGGTGTCGGCGTCGGCGTCTTGACCGCCATGGTGCTGTTTGCTCGCCGGGTGGCCCACTTCGCAACTGTGGAGCGGACGGAACTCGAGCTCAACGGCGAAGTTGTCGCGACGTACACAGTGGACGGTGAATTGTTCTTTGCCTCGTCCAATGACCTGTACACGCAGTTCGACTACGCGAAAGATTCCTCAGAAGGCATAGATCGAGTGATCATCGATCTGCATGGCTCGCACATCTGGGACGCCTCAACGGTGGCAGTGCTGGATTCCGTGACCGAGAAGTACCGGAATCACGGCCGTGAGGTGGAGTTCATAGGACTCAACGAGGCCAGTGTTCGTATGCGCGAACGGCTGGCCGGCAAGCTCAACTCCTAACACCGTTCCGCACACCCAACTAGGTAACAGCAAATGTTCCAATGAACCCTCAGTGGCGCGTTTACTGTTACCTACTTGGGTACGAGCAGCCGTCATCTGACATATACGCTCCCCTGCAAGTAAAGAATTAGTGGCGGCTACGGTGCGAGTGTGAGCATGGATGAATGCTTGAGGCAACCAATTCACCAGCGAAAACCGAAGAACCCACTGCGCCCGTCAATGCAGCGCTTGCAGCTGAAGCCAAGATTGCGCGTATCGCGGTCACAGTGTTCCCGCTGTTGGTGGTGGTTGCAGGCATGCTGGGGTTCCTCATCCCGGACCTCTTCAAACCGATGGGCGTCGCGGTTCCCTACCTGCTTGGCGTCATTATGTTCTGTATGGGCCTCACGCTGACCCCGCCGGACTTCGCTTCGGTGGCCCGGCGTCCGTGGGCTGTGGCCCTCGGCATCGTGGCGCATTATGTGATCATGCCCGGCGCTGGATGGCTCATTGCCGTGCTCCTGCAGTTGCCACCCGAGCTGGCAGTTGGCCTGATTCTGGTCGGCTGCGCGCCCTCCGGCACCGCCTCCAACGTCATGGCGTTCCTGGCCAAGGGGGACGTTGCTCTCTCTGTAGCTGTTGCCTCGGTCTCCACGTTGATCGCGCCGATTGTGACCCCGGCGCTGACTCTCTTCCTGGCCGGATCCTTCCTTCACATTGATGCCGGCGCCATGGTTATGGACATCGTCAAGACAGTCCTGCTGCCGGTGATCGCGGGCCTGTTGGCTCGACTCTTCCTGTCGAAGCTCGTCGCAAAGGTTCTCCCGGCGCTTCCGTGGGCGTCCGCCGTCGTGATTTCACTGATCGTGGCGATCGTCGTGGCCGGTAGCGCCAGCAAGATCGTTGCCGCGGGCGCGATTGTGTTCCTGGCGGTAGTCCTCCACAACGGTTTCGGCCTGGGCCTCGGGTACTTGGCCGGCAAGCTCGGCCGTCTGGACGACAAAGCACGCCGGGCCTTGGCATTCGAGGTGGGAATGCAAAACTCGGGCCTTGCCGCGACGTTGGCCACCGCACACTTCAGCCCCCTGGCAGCGCTGCCGTCGGCCGTGTTCTCGCTGTGGCACAACATCTCGGGTGCGATCGTGGCCGCTTGGCTGGCACGGTGTCCACTGAAGGACTAGCTAGCCCTCCGTCGTGCCGCGGCGGTGCAGCTTCCACGGTGACGTAACCCGGATGCCCTCGGCCGGGGTGGTTCCCGCCAACCGGTCCAGCAGCATCCGGACAACCTGCTCGAAGATCGGGTCAGGCCCAACAGTCGTCAGAGCCGGGTCGTAGTCCTGGCCCTCGGTGGAATTCCCGACGCCGACGATCTGGATGTCCTCGGGGACACGGAGGCCAAGGCGGTAGGCGGCACGGATCGCCTGCAGCGCTTCCATGTCGTCGGTGCAGAGGATGGCCGTGGGTCGGTCCGGGAGTTGGAGCAATTCCAGGGCGGACTGATAGGCAGTGGCCGGGCGGTGATGTGAGGTCCTAACCAAGGACGTGTCCAAGGGAATGCCCGCCTTCTCCAGCCCGGCTGCGTAGGCGGCAAAGCGGCTCTTGGGTCGCCCAGCCGGGTCAGCTCTCCGGATGCAGGCAATTCTGCGGTGCGACGCCGTGAGGAATTCCATGCAGTCCGCGAGCCCGGACTCGGTCTCGGGGGCAAGGACATCGAACCCAGCAGGCTTCATGGTGCCTGAGATAACTACTTGGGCCACGCCGCGGCGGGCCAATTCAGTGAGTGCTTCGTCCTCGGACTTTGCTTCAGGGAAGTAGCCAATGATGACGCCGTCGGCGCCCCCGGACATCATGAACTTCCGCCAATCGTCGCCCAGCAGGATCACCGGTTGGTAGCCGTGCTGCGGCAGGATGTCGGCAGCGGCAGTGGCGAGTGCGCGATCCCAAGGCCATTCAAGGTTTCCGATTGCCACGGCAACCACGTCCGTTTTGCCGCGACGCATTCCCCGCGCGGCTTGATTGGGCACGTAACCCAGTTCCTTGACCGCTGCCAGAACCCGGTCCTGCGTGGGCTGGCTGATCCGGGTAGTGCCGCCATGACGGCCGGAAAGCACATAGGAGACAGTGGTCAGTGATACGTCCGCCGCCATCGCAACATCCCGGATGGTGGGTTTGGATCCCTTACTCACGTTGCGACTCCTGGTAGACAGCGGATTTCTTGAACTCTATCCCCAACCGCGGTGGACTCCCCTTGACGCAATTAGTTGTGAACGTTAACAATTGCGGGAGTCTACAAATACAAGCGGGAGATCATTCGATGAAGAACTGGGCAGGAAATCTTGAGTATTCGTCTGCGGACGTCCAGCGGCCCACAACTGTGGAGCAGCTGCGCGAGCTTGTAGCTCAGGCGACGCGGATCAGGGCCCTGGGTTCCCGGCACTCCTTCAACACGGTCGCCGACACCGACGGTACCCACCTCCTGCTCGATGCCCTCCCCCAGGAAGTTGTTTTGGACGCCGCGAAGGGCACCGTCAAAGTCAGCGGTGGCATCAGCTACGGAGCCCTCGGCCGCGCGCTTGAGGAACAGGGATACGCCATCCACAACCTCGCCTCCCTCCCACACATCTCCGTCGCGGGTGCCATCCAAACCGGCACGCACGGCAGTGGAGTCAACAACCCCTCCCTGGCTGCCGCCGTCGTTAATGTTGACCTGGTGCGCGCCTCCGGCGAGCTGGTGACCCTTACAGCGGACGACGACGAATTCCTCGCCAGTGTGGTGGGAATGGGCGCACTTGGCATCGTCACAGGGCTGGAACTCGCGGTCCGGCCGAGCTACGAGGTACGACAGCGCGTGCTCACCAACTTGTCCTGGGAGGGCGCACTGGCGAACTTCCAGGCCATCGCTTCGAGTGCTTACAGCGTCAGCTTCTTCACCGATTACACCGGCGACACCATTCCCCAGGTTTGGCTCAAGGCACTGGACACTGAAGCTCCGCTGCCTGACCTGTTTGGGGCAGCCGCTGCAACGGCTGCCATGCATCCCTTGCCGGACATGTCCGCGGAGAACTGCACCGAGCAGCTGGATGTGGCCGGCAAGTGGCTTGACCGTTTGCCGCACTTCCGCCACGAATTCACGCCCAGCAACGGCGAGGAGCTGCAAAGCGAGTTCCTCCTGCCGCTGGAACAGGCGCCGGCCGCGCTGCAGGCTGTCCGGCGACTGGCCGACAAGCTCGCACCGCTCCTGTTCGTCTCCGAAATCCGCACCGTGGCCGCTGATGAGTTCTGGCTTAGCCCCTTCTACCAGCAGCAAAGCGTGGCACTCCACTTCACGTGGAAGCCGCTGCAAGCCGAGGTAGAAGCGGTGCTCCCGGAGCTCGAGGAAGCCCTCCGTCCGTTCGGTGCGCGCCCGCACTGGGGCAAACTGTTCACGCCCAGCCAGTACGACTTCGCTTCCCTCTATCCGCGGTTCGAGGATTTCCGAGCTTTGGTTCAGGCCAATGACCCCAATGGGAAGTTCCGCAATGAGCTGCTGGACAGCGTGCTGGGAATCTCCGCGGCGACGCACGCCTAGCTTCGTTGCTGCCCCGCTATCTCGTTGCTGCCAGCCGTGAAATAGCGGGTTAGCGACGGGCTACTGCTGCTACTCGATATGAGCCAGCACGGCGCCGGCTGTGACCACTCCGCCAGGCTCTGACAACACCTCGGAGAGAGTGCCTGAACGGTGTGCCGAGACCTGGGTCTCCATCTTCATGGCCTCCAGGACCACCAAAGGATCCCCGGCTGCTACGTCAGTGCCGGGTTCCACCAGCCACTTCACTACCGTCCCGGCCATGCTGGAGACGAGGGCTGATTCTGCGGGAGAGTCGCCGGTGCCTGAGCCGGAACCCGGCGCATCGGTCGGAGTCGTAAAAGCCGGAATGCCCTGCCCCGAACGAGCCCAGCCGTCCAGGAGGTCCGCGGGAAGTCCTACGGCGAGCCGCTTGCCGTCCACATCAATGGTGATGGTGCGTCGCTCCCCTTCCGGGGCGGCCACGTTGTATTCGGGGTCCACAGGGATCTGGTCTGCGAAGTCCGTCTCGATCCACCGGGTGTGAACCCGCATTCCGGCAACGGACGTGAAATCTTCGGATTCAAGGACCGCGCGGTGGAACGGCAGGACCGTCGCGAGCCCCCTGATATTGATTTCGGCCAGGGCACGCCGCGAGCGGCGAAGGGCCTGCTGCCGGTCAGCGCCAGTGACGATCAGCTTGGCCAACAAAGAATCGAATTGCGGCGCGACAAACGAGCCCGAACGAACTCCGGTGTCTACGCGGATTCCCGGGCCTGTTGGCACCTCAAAGAGTTCCACTGTCCCCGGGGAGGGCAGGAATCCGCGGCCCACGTCCTCAGCGTTGATGCGGAACTCGAAGGAGTGTCCTCGGGCGACGGGATCTTCCGTAATGCTCAGTGGCAAGCCTGCAGCAATTCGGAACTGCTCTTGGACGAGGTCGATCCCTGCAGTTTCCTCAGTGATGGGGTGCTCAACCTGGAGGCGGGTGTTGACCTCAAGGAAGGCCACTGCTCCGTCAGCGGAGACCAGGAACTCCACGGTTCCGGCACCGTAATAGCCGGCTTCACGCACAATTGCTTTCGCACCGTCGTAAATTTGCTGGCGTTGCGTGTCACTGAGGAAGGGTGCGGGGGCCTCTTCCACGAGCTTCTGGTGGCGACGTTGGAGGGAGCAGTCGCGGGTGCCCACCACAACAACGTTGCCGAGCTTGTCCGCGATGATCTGAGCTTCCACATGCCGAGGCCGGTCAAGGTACTGCTCCACGAAGCACTCGCCACGACCAAAGGCAGCCACTGCTTCCCGGACTGCAGAATCGAAGGCCTCTTCCACTTCGGCGAGCTCCCGAACCACCTTCAAACCCCGGCCGCCGCCGCCGAAAGCAGCCTTGATGGCAAGTGGAAGTCCGTGTTCCTCCGCGAAGGCCCGGGCTTCCGCAGCCGAGGACACTGGTCCGTCGCTGCCCGCAACCAACGGAGCACCTGCACGGACAGCGATTTCGCGAGCCGTGATCTTGTTACCCAACTGGCGGATCGATTCCGGTGAGGGACCGATCCACTCAAGTCCGGCGTCGAGCACTGCTTGTGCAAAGTCCGCGTTCTCGGAAAGGAAACCGTACCCGGGGTGGACGGCGTCTGCGCCGGACTCCGCCGCAACGGCAAGCAGCTTCGTGATGTTCAAATAGGTGTCAGCCGGCGAGTTTCCGCCCAGGCTGAAGGCTTCGTCGGCAGCACCAACGTGCATGGCATCGGCATCGATGTCTGCGTAAACGGCGACTGAGAGGATGCCGGCGTCGTCACAGGCTCGGGCGACGCGGACAGCGATTTCGCCGCGGTTCGCGATCAGGACCTTGCGCATCAAATACTCACTTCTCTGGGGTCTTCGTAAAAGGCGTGATGAACTCTGGGGAATCCGGGACGAGCCGGAAGCGGATCTTTCCGCCAATGGGGACCTGCGCGGCGAGATCAAGGTGCTCGTCGCGCACCACGCCGATCACGGGGTATCCGCCGGTGATGGGGTGGTCCGCCAGGAAGAGCACGGGCAGTCCCGCGGGTGGGATCTGGAGCGCTCCCGCCATGGTGCCCTCGCTGGGAAGCTCACCCTGGCGGGTTCGCTTCAGCGGGGTGCCATCCAATCGCATGCCCACACGGTTGGACTGCGGAGTGACCAGCCATTCCTGGTTGCAGAGGGAATCCAGGGCTTCCTGGTCGAACCAGTCGGCACGCGGCCCGGGAACGACGTCGAGAACAGTGACTCCGTCCCCCGGGAATTCAGGTTGCAACTCAGGACTGCCAACAGCCGTGGATGCCGTAGTGCCACCCACAGCCAGGACCTGCTTGACTACCAATGGTGCCGGCCCGATGCCGGACATCGTGTCCGCCGAGCGACTACCCAGCACCTCCGCGACGTCCACGCCGCCACGGATCGCCACATAATTCCGGAACCCCGACTCCGGAGCACCCAAGGTGAGTACTTCGCCGTCGAGCAATGCGAAGGGTGCGGCCATCGGGGCGGTTCGCTTCGCACCCGACTGGACGTCGTCGGTGGCCCCGTCACCGGACTCAAACCACGACGGCGAATCAATAGTCAGCGTGGTTGGCGCACCTGTCACAGCAATCACCTGGTCGCCAACAGCTTCCACCGTGAGCCCGCCACTGACGGATTCGATGGCCGCGGCAGAAGAAGCGTTGCCGACAAGCCGGTTGGCCCGCCGCAACGATGCCCTGTCCAGCGCACCGGCAGCAGAGACACCTAGTGGACCGTAGCCTCGGCGCCCGAGATCTTGGATCAGGCTCTGCGCACCGGGATTGAGAATCCGAAGACCGGACTCAACGTGATGCTCCTTTTCGGGTTCACGCGCCGGGGCGTCACCGCTCGATGGTGCTTTAGCTGTCACCACTTCGCGGACGGCCCGGTACTGCACGCGATCGCCAGGACGAACCAATGCAGGTTGGGAACGGTCCAGATCCCACATCCGGGCCCCTGTCCGGCCGATCAGCTGCCAACCTCCCGGAGAACGGCGTGGGTAGACGGCGGAGTATTGTCCACCGAGAGCCACGGATCCGGCGGGCACCGCCGTGCGCGGTGAAGAGCGGCGGGGAACCGTGAGGGCCTCATTTTCACCCACCATGTAGCCAAAACCGGGTGCGAAGCCAGCAAAGGCCACTGTCCAGATTTGTCCCGTGTGCGCGGCTATGACGCCGTCCACGCTCAGCCCGGTGAGCTCCGCAACATCGGCGAGGTCGTCGCCGTCGTACACGGTATCGATGACCACAAGACCAGAGTCGCTGGCGATCAGCGGAGCAAGCTCCAACTCCAGGAGCCGTGCGCCAATGGCACGGGTTGCAGCCGCCGACTCGCCGACCACCATGACAGTTTCCGCGGCGGCCAGAACGTCCACTTGGCCGGGAAGCGGGGACTTGTAGAGCATGTCCTGAAGGGCAAGGACATCCTGCAGGCTGTTCAGTTCGGCCAGGACGGCACGGGTGCCGACGGGCCTGACAGAGCGAACCCTTTTCGCGGTGGCGGTTTGCATCACGGTTTCCATCTTTCGCTACGCCGCCGGCTGAGCGTGCGTCCCCTGCACCAAACGGACATCTTCTTCCGGCTTGGGGTCACGGCCGAGGAGCATGCCCACGATCGTGACAACAGCTGCGACGAGGATGTATACGGCGATCAGGTACCAGCCGCCGCCAGCGGCACCGTAGAGCGCTGTGAAGATGATGGGAGCAACGGCTCCACCGATCACACCAGCCAGGGTGTATGCCAAGGAACTGCCGGCGTAGCGAAGGCGGGCCGGGAACTGCTCGGTGATGAATGCGGCCTGCGGGCCATACATGAAGGCGTGGAGTGCCAAGCCAATGACGGTACCGATGGTCAGCATGGCTACGGACTTGCCCTGAATCATCAGGAAGAACAGCGGGATATAGGCTGCGGTAGCAGCGGCCGCGATGCCGTAGACCCAGCGACGGTTGAAGCGGTCCGTCATTGCACCTGCCGCCGGGATCAGGAACAGCTGGAAAGCCGAGCCGATCAGGATGGCGGACAGCACGTTGCCGGTGGTCATGCCCAGTTCTTTGGTTGCATAAACAGCGACGAAAACCGTGAACAGGGCATAAAGGATATCCGGGCAAACACGTGAGAGCGCTGCTGCGACCAAGGCCTTGGGCTGGGTGGTGAAGACTTCCTTGATGGGAGCCTTGGGACGATCTCCGTGGGCCTGGATGGCCTTGAAGACCGGCGTTTCCTCAAGCTTGAGTCGGATGATCAGGCCGAAGACCACCAAGAGTGCAGAGGCCAGGAAGGCTACGCGCCAGCCCCAGGAGAGGAAGGCCTCTTCGCTGAGGGAAGCGGCAAGAATGGCAAGAACGCCGTTGGCCATGAGGTTGCCGGCGGGCGGGCCGATCTGGGCCGCGGAGGACCAGAATCCGCGCTTGTTGGGGTCACCGAATTCGCTGGAAAGCAGCACTGCGCCGCCCCATTCGCCGCCAACGCCAATGCCCTGCGCCAAACGCAGCAGCACAAGGATGGTGGGTGCTGCGACTCCAATCACTGAGTAGTCAGGCAGTGCACCGATGAGGACCGTAGCCACGCCGATCAGGACGAGGGTGAAGACCAGAACGTATTTACGGCCGATCTTGTCGCCCAGGCGGCCGAAGATGACGCCACCAATCGGTCGGGCCAGGTATCCAACCGCGAAGGCCGAGAAGGACAGCAGCAACGCGACGAATTCGTCATTGCCCGGGAAGAAGATCTTGGGGAACACGAGGGCCGAGGCCACCGAGTAAATAGCGAAGTCGTAGTACTCAAGCGACGTGCCGGTGAGGCTGGCGACGTACGCCTTGATGGCACCGGGCGGCGGCTTCCTTGTCGCTGCCTTGGGTGCATTGTTGGTGCTGGTCATGATGTCCTCCGGGGGGATGAGGGATGGTGCGGGGAGCCCAAGTGGGCTAGAGGAACGAGCCGACTCCGACGCCGGCATCGCTCAGAGCAGACTTCACAGCGGTGGCCATCGCGACGGCACCGGGTGAGTCACCATGCACGCAGATACTCTCTGCGCGGATTTTAAGGAGGGAACCGTCGATGGTTCTGACGGCTTGTTCAGTGGCCATTCGCAGGACGTGCTCTGCTACTTCGGCTGGATCGTGCAACACGGCCCCGGCTTGGGAGCGCGAGACGAGCGTTCCGTCCGGGTTGTAAGCGCGGTCCGCGAATGCTTCGGAAACGCCCCGAAGGCCTGCTTCCTCCGCGAGGCGCAGGACTTCGGAACCGGGGAGGCCAAGAATCGGAAGGTTGGGGTCAACCGATTTCACGGCCTCCACCACAGCGCGGGCCTGGGCAGTGTGCTTGACGATCGCGTTGTAGAGGCCGCCATGCGGTTTCACGTACTGAACGCTGGCTCCCCTGGTGGCCGCCAACGCCTGCAGCGCGCCAATCTGATAAACCACGTCATCAGCCAGTTCCATGGGGTCGATGTCCATGAAGCGGCGGCCGAATCCCGCGAGGTCGCGGTAGCCGACATGGGCGCCAATAACGACGCCGGCCTTGGCCGCCTTTTCGCAGGTGCTGCGGATGACGCTGGGGTCGCCAGCATGGAATCCACACGCAACGTTGGCACTGGAGACTGACTCGAACATGGCTTCGTCATCGCCGAGTGTCCAGCGCCCGAAGGACTCGCCGACGTCGCTGTTCAAATCGATGATTGCCATGATGTGATCCCTGCCTCGTGATGTGCGTTACATCCAGCATGCACCATTTCGCCGGATTGTTCAACGATCCAGCGATCCTGGTTTTGGGCGATCGTGTATTTTTGGTGTCATGGCCAGTGCAGATCAGGGAAGAAACGAACATGTTGGCCTTGATAGCGCGCGGGCCCGGGTACGGATGAAAGTTCCGTCCGTTGCCGAGAGGGTCGCCGAGGAACTGCGCTACCAGCTGGCCGAAGGTTTTCTTGTCCCGGGCGCCAAGCTGACCGAAGCCACCATTGCTGAGGACCTGGGCGTCTCCCGGAACACGGTCCGCGAAGCATTCGCCGAGCTGGCCGGGGAGCGGTTACTTCTCCGCCAGCCCAATAAGGGCGTTTTTGTAGCCACCCTCGAAGCAGGCGACATCCACGACGTTTACACGGTTCGCCGCGCCATAGAGGTCAGTTCTATCCGAGCGGGTGGGTCCCCGGAGCGCATTGGCGCCGTCAGGTCCGCCGTCGAAGAAGGTAAGCGCGCGGCTGCAGCCAACGACAACGAGGGCCTGGGCAGCGCCAACCAGCATTTCCACGGGGCCATCGTCGCCTTGGCCGAGAGCAACCGGTTGAACACAATCATGGCGCAGATCCTGGCCGAAATGCGGCTCTACTTCCACAAGGCCACCATGAACGCCCACTTCTACAGCGATTGGCTGAAGGAAAATGAGCAGATCTGCTCAGCATTGGAAGCGGGCGAGCTGGAGCGTGCCGGGGACCTTCTCCTGGCCTACCTCAACCGTTCAGAGCAGCAACAAAGCGCCATCCACGGCGAGTAGTCAGCGTTTGCCCTTCTTGCGTGAACCCTTGCCGCGACCTTTGTCCGGGTTCGGGGCGTAGCGCTGCGCAACCGCGGGCTTTTTGGGGCCACCGCCACGACGATCAGGCTTGGGCTCCTTCTTGGGCTTTTCCTGCTGAGCCGAGGGTTGGCGCGAACTCTGGGCTGTCCGCCCGCGCACTATTCCTATGAACTCTTCGATCACCGGGCTGTCGGTTCCAACCAGCCAGGCCAGGCCGATCTGCGTCCCCGGAGCCCCTGTCAGACGACGCATGACCGTGTCCTTCACGTTCAGGTGCCGCGCAACGGACATCGGCAGGATCGCCAACCCGGCGCCGGATGCGACCACCTGGAGGGCCATGTCCGGCCCGCCCATTTCGTCAATATCCAGGAAGTTCTCCTCGGCGAGGTCGTCCAGTGCAACTTCCTCAAACACCGAAATCTCGTGTCCTTTGGGAGCGACCACCACGGGCTGCTCTTCATACAAAGGGATAACGTTCAGGCCTTCGCGGTCCACGGGCAACCGAACGAAGCTGAGGTCAGCGGAACCGTCACGCAACACCGAAACCTGAGCGGCGTCGTCGGACATGAATGAGTGCAACGGGAAGTTGGGCATCCGTTCTTCCCACCGTCGGATCCATTTCCCAGGAGTCACACCGGCAACATAGGCGAAGCGGAGGCCGGCAAGGGGTTCGGTTGTTTCGGCGGAATCTTCAGCGTCTGGCACACACTCACAGTACCGGCCAGATACCCTTGAAGCATGACGTCCTCGAACTCCCAGTCCATGAAGCCGGCAACAGTTGCCAAGAAACTCGGCATCTACCTGCCCGCAACACCCCAGGAGTTCCAGGATTCGTCCATCTCCCGCGAGGAATTCGCCGAACTTCAGGCCAACCCGCCGGAGTGGCTCGCCGAACTGCGCCGCAACGGCCCTCACCCGCGCCCGGTAGTCGCGCACAAGCTCAACATCTCCATCAGCGGCCTGGCCCGCGGCGGCGTAGAGGATGCGCTTACGACGGCGGAAATCACCGAGCTGCTGCAGGCTCCGCCGCAGTGGCTGGTCACCGAACGCGCCACACACGCTGCTGTCCGCTCCGAAGCGCAGCGCGTCAAGGACGAAGCTGCCAAGAAGGCCGCCACCAAGGAAGCAAGGGACAACGCTGCCGCAAAGCGTGATGCTCCGAAGACCTCCAAGCGCGATCACGCGTAGTTTTCACGAACTGTGGCCGGGACCTGCGTCCCGGCCACAGTTGTTTAAGGCCGGGTGCCTAAACCGGGCTAGTCCTGGTGCAGCTGAATGAAGTTGCCACAGCCGTCGTCGAAGACTGCGCTGACGCCTGAAGGGTCCTCGGAGGGTTCACCTTGGAACGTCACACCGGCGGCAAGCAAACGCTCATACTCGGCCTGGACATCGGGCACGCCGAAGGTGATGGCAGCCAGGCCGGACTCGTGCAGGGCGTTCATGTAATTCGAGGCGATGGGGTTGTCGCTGGGCTCCAGCAGCAGGCCGGGTGAACTGCTGTTGTCCGCGCCGGGATCCTTGATGATGAAAAGGTTGTACTCGGGCATGGCCATTAAGGTCTCGAAGCCGAGCGTCTCCGTGTAGAAGACGTGGGCTGCTGCGGGGTCCTTGACATGGATGCTGCACATTTTCAGTCTCATGCGCCCAAGGCTACGCCCGGGGTCCGACAGTGTCCCGGGCAGAGGACACCCGCATCCGGACAATTCACCTGTGCGCGCGGTGATGAATTGTCCCGTGGAAGGTGTCGCCCAAGCAGACACTGCCGCATACTGAATTCAAAGCAGCGAATTCGCCTGGAGGTGGTCCGATGCCCGCCATGATGCTCCTGTGGGGTGTAGCTCTGGTTCTTGCAACCGCAGCAACCACGTATGTCCTGCACAGGAAACTGACACGCGGCCGCGGCCCGGAGCCGGACGGGCTCTTTTGGGACGTGTTCGGCGGGTTCGTTGTCATAGCGCCCGCCATTCTGGTCCCTGCCGTGCAATGGGCACCGGCCGGGCTCATCATGGTTTTCGTCGGCATCGCCACTGCGGCAGGAACGCTGTTAAGCATCCGCAAAGTGGAACGCATCCACGCAGCTGAGCCCCGCCGTCGTGCTGGTTTCCCGGACGACGCAGCCCGCCACGAAAGGATCCTTGAGCAGTGGCGCCAGTACGAGCTCGATCCTGCGCGGACCATCGATTTTCCGGCCATGACCGACGTCAGGACTGCCGAAACAGCGGCTCTTACGCGGGCCATGCGCGAGGCGGATTACTGCAAGGTGACAGCAGGAACTGACTACCGTGCCGCCGTCGAGCGACTCGCGGAAGCCCTCACGGCAGCCGAACGGGCAGCGGGCGTCCCAACGGCCGCCCTCCCCTCGCCCAGATGACACTTAATAACCATCCCAGCGAGCAACATTGGCATTAAATGCCACCTCGGCGGGAGGTCGGGACAAAAACTACAGAACCTTGCCCTTGAAGAACTCAGGACGCAGGCGATACATCACCAACATGACCACCACGCCGAGCAAGATCACGCCCATTCCCAGCACGAACACCAGGCCCACACCGCCAACGGACGAGCCCGAGCCATACTCCGGGTCCATCGAGTCCATGGCGGTCTTCACGAACATGACCAGCAGGATCACGCCGCCCAACAAAGGTGCCAGGAACTTGAAGAAGAACGGACGGACGCCACTAAACGCTGATGCCCGGAAGAACCAGACGCAGGCCAGGGCGGTGATGCCGTAGTAGAAGCAGATCATCATTCCCAAGGCGGTGATGGTGTCCCACAGCGCGTTCTCCGACACGGTCCGGGTGATCACGTAGAAACCGGCGGCAGCGATCGCAGCCGCGATCGTCGCGAAGCTGGGCGACTTGTAGGTGGGGCTAATACGGCCAAAGCGCGGCGAGATGGCGCGGTAGTGACCCATGGCCAGCATGGTGCGCGCCGGTGAAACGAACGTCGACTGCAGGGAGGCCGCCGAGCTGCTCAGGATGGCGAGCGACATGAGGATGGCGAACGGACCCATCACGGGACCGGCAAGCACGGCGAAGATACTGGACTGGTTCTCCGGGTTGCCGGCACCCAATCCGGTCTCCCCCACGCCCGCGAAGGAGAGCGTAGCCAGTGCAATGGTCATGTAGATGATCACGATGACCAGCACAGTGATGGTCGCTGCCCGGCCTGGGGTCTTCTCGGGATTCTTCGTCTCCTCGTTCATGGTGAGGGTGACGTCCCACCCCCAGTAAATGAAGATCGAGAGCGACACACCCGCGGCGAACGAGGAGAAGGAGTCCACGGCAAACGGGTTGAACCAGTCGGGCGAAATGGCGGTGGCGTCGAAGGCCGTCCCGTTGGATACGTGCACGAACGCTGAGACGGCGAACCAGCCGAGGACCAGCAGTTGGAAGGCCACCAGCACGTACTGGACGCCTTTGGTGGTCTCCATGCCGCGATAGGAAATCCAGCAAGCCAAGGCAATGAACACCAGCGTGGTGGCGATGTTCAGCGGCAGGATCTTGCTGAGCTCCCCTAGCTCCGGGTTACTGAAAATCTGCGCGAGCATCAGGTAGAAGAAGTCCACGGCGACGGCGGCGAGGTTGGATAGCACGATGATGGTTGCCGCGATCAGCCCCCAGCCGCCCATCCAGCCGATCCATGGACCAAAGGCGCGCGTCGCCCACGTGAAGGAGGTGCCGGCGTCGGGCATTGCGTTGTTCAGTTCGCGGTACCCGAGCGCTACCAGCAGCATGGGGATGAAGCCCACCAGGAAGATGGCGGGCAGATGGACGCCAACCTCGGACACGGTGGGGCCCAAGGCAGCTGTAAGCGTGTAAGCGGGTGCGATGCAGGAAACACCAATCACGACGGCGCCGATCAGGCCCACCGATCCGGCTTTCAGCCCCTTTTCACTCAGGGATGGTGTTTCTTTCGACTGGACCGTCTTTGGTGCAGTTGACATGGGTTTTGCCTCTCAGGCGATTGCTAGGAGCTTTGTCGCGTGTAGTCGCGGGGGACCACGATCATGGGGACGGGGAGGGCACGCAGGATCCGGTTGGCGGTGCTGCCAAGGAATGTGGCCCGGTGCTGGGCCAGGCGGCTGGAGCCGATCAACAGGATTTCGCCGTCTTCCCAGTCGAGTCGGTCAACGGCTTCTTCGATGGTGCGGCCCTGCGCGACGACGATCTCAGGATCCGGCGTCTCCACAGCAGAACCTCCGACGGCGGCAAGCCGCTCTGCGGCATGCATCCAGGCCGCGTCGGCCAACCCAGGCGAGTTACCGCCGTCGAGCGCCAACAGCGAGACGAGCCGCAACGGAAGGCCACGGTCGCGCGCGGACTCGACCGCGACGTCGAGCAGTTCATCAGCGCCCGGACGCGTCCCAAAACCGCAGCTCAAACGGGTGATCGGCTCCGTCCGCTGGTAACCGTGGGGGGCCAAAACGACCGGAACCGGCGACGAATGGAGCAGCGAACCCGCAACGGAGCCGATGGTGAACCGCTTGAACAGGCCACCGTTGGTTGCGCCGATGACCAGGGCCGCGGCGTCCATCTCCACGGCAGCGTCGATCAACGCCTGCGCTTCGGAGTCGCCGCGCCTGATGTGGGCACGGGCGGTGACGTCGGCTGGAACCAGCGCAAGGCCTTCGTCCAACCAGCGCTGCGCCTGCTCGTTGAGGATGTCGTTGTAGCCGGCCTCAGGCGGGTAGACGGCATTGAAGGGGGAATCCTGCGGGATCACCAGGACCAGGTCCAGGCTGACATCGTGGTTCCTGGCCAGCGCAACGGCAAGATGAACGGCGTCGTGCCCCCTCGCGTTGGCGGTATAACCCACTACGTAGCGCATGGTGGTCCCTTTCTCGTCTTAAACAGTGGAGCCGGCAGGCCGGGGATGGTGCTCCCCCAGCCTGCCGGTTTAGTGCTGTATGCCTTAGGCGACAGGCACCGCGGCGAGCCTGTTGGCCTCGACGATGCGGGCGGCCGTTGCCTGGCCCATGCGGACGGCGCCATCCACGTGCTGGTAGCCCTCGGCTGCCAAGTCGGATGAGGACCAGTAAATCGGTCCGACGTTCGCGTGCTGGTCCTTGCCGTAGCGGTGCAGGCCACCGAGGTCGTAGCTGGAGGCGTACGCGCCGCGGGTCCACTCTTCGGAGCCCCAGTCGGACTCGTAGTAGACCTCGGGGGTGAGCGCCTTGTCGCCGAGGAAGCCGGCGATGGACTCGAGGATGGCCTTCTTGCGGTCTTCGGCGCTGAGCTCGAACACGGCGTCAGCCTTTTCGTCGGACACGAAGCCCACCAAGGTGCCGCGGGTGTCGCCGTGGTTGGTGTTGTCGTAGACCTCCTGGACCAGCGCGCCTGCGCTGAAGCCCGTGCCGGATAGCCCTTCTTCGCGCCAGAACGGTGTGTCGTACACGGCGTGGACCTTGATGACCAGGCCCAGCGACTGGTGCTGGTGCATCTGGTGCTGGCGGCGCGGCAGCGGCGGCTCAAACGAGACGCGGGAGTACAGATTCGGCGGCACTGCCATGATCACGAACCGCGCATTGACGGTTGCCTGTTCAGACACGACAGTCACGTTGTTGTCGTCCCACTTGATGGTGCGAACCGGGCTGTTAAGTACGACGTCGTCACCCAGCTCTGCTGCCTGCAGCAGCGAGACCTGCTGCATGCCCCCGATGACGCGCTTGTCCAGGATGAAGTCTTCGTCCGTCAGGTGGCTGAAGGACCCGGCTGAGGCTGCCATGAGGACTGCCTGCAGTGCGGAGAAAGCGTGAGCCGGCTTGGTCAGCATGCCGCCGGCGATGAAGAGGCCGATGTTGTTGCAGGCTTCCTCGTCGTTGGAGTTCTGGCGGAGCCAGTGGTGGAAGGAGATGGTGTCCAGCTCACGTGCCTTGGGGTGTGCCCAGGGCTCGGTGGGACCGATCTCGGCGGCGAGACCGTCCAAAATGGCAACAAGCTTGTCCATCTCGGCCTTGGTGGTTTCGTTCACGGGGAACGTGTCACCGGTGTACTGGGTGCGCTTGCCGTCTTCGCCGATGTAGACCGATTCACCGTCGCGGTAGCGCGAGTACATTTTCAGGCCGAGCTCGTCCAGCAGTTCCATGAGCACTGTCTGGTCGGGGGAAACCCACTGGCCGCCGATCTCCAGCATGGCGCCGTCGATGGTGTCGGTCCAGGTACGGCCGCCCACCCGGTCGCGTGCTTCGAGCACGGCAACGCTGAGTCCGGCCTTCTTCAATTCACGTGCCGCCGTCAGCCCTGACGGTCCGGCACCGACGATCACAACGTCGCGATCAAGATTTTGCATGATGTCCTCTCCGTGGCCGTCCGTGGTGGCTGACCAATAAATGAATGCCATTCATTTATCTCCATAGTAGCGTTGGAGACGCCCACTGTGAAGGCCCGATGGAATAATGCTGGGGAAACAGGCAGCAGAAAGGCCTCCGATGCCCGCACCAACGCCCGCCCCTTCCGCCCTCCCGGTCGGCTCTGTACGCCGCCGCGCCGGTCGACCGACGGCAGCGATCCTGGACCAAAACGGGATCACGACGGCCGCGCTTGAGTTGATCAGCAGCAAGGGTTACAACGGGCTCACTATGGCCGCCTTGGCACGCTCCCTTGGCGTCGCGCCGTCTGCGCTGTACAACCACGTGGGCTCCAAGGACGACGTATTACTGCTGGTGGAAGACCATTTGGCGGCGATGGTGGATGTCTCCGCTTTTGGCTCGGAACCATGGGATGTGGCAGTGCGTCGTTGGGCATGGTCCTACCGCGACGTGTTCTCGGAACATACGCCGCTGATACCCGTGATTGCAGTGCTTCCCGTGGCAAATGCCCCCAAAACCCTGGCGATGTACGAGGCCGTGACTGCGGGCTTCCGCGATGCCGGGTTCCCTGAAGAAAAGATCATCTCGGCGATTGTGGCTTTGGAGGCGTTCGTTTTCGGTGCCGCTTATGACGTCACCGCGCCGGAGGACATCTTCGACGCCGGCAGCCTCGCCGAGCAGGTCCCCAACTTCACCGCCGCCGTGGACCGGCTGGCTGCCGAGGAGCACGCTCGGCCGACCGACGTCGCATTCAACCTGGGACTTGAGGCTCTGATTACAGGGTTCGGGGCGCTGCGGGAAGCCGTTTCTGACTGACGCGGGGGTACTCAGCCGCCCAGAGGGCTGACGCGAATGCTTATGACTGATGGATCCGGGAACTCATAGGCGATGTCGTAGGTGACCGCCAAGCCGGTGGACGTGCCGGGACCCAGGCTGTGATTGAACAGATCGACTGAGCTGCTGGTCTTGTTGACGTTTTGGAGCCAATATTCTGCGTCGTCGGCGTCCAACCCGTAACGGGAAACCGCGTCACGAACGTCCTTTTCCAGGTCCTCCCATGTGTCGAACCGGTGGTAGAAAGTGACCTCCTTGAAATCGGAGCGCGCGGAGTCCGTTGCAAATTTGAGGGTGTCAGAGCTTCCAGTAACGGTTCCTTGGGGACCGGCGATGCTGATCTCAATCTCGCGGCCGTCCTGAGCAAAGATCAGGGGGCCTTTCGCAGCGTCCGCAGGTAGGCCCACGGCCTCCTTTTCGAGTTTCCCCTTTGTCATATCCAGCTTTGCTGTCCCCTGTGACGTTATACGTTCGGCCCCAGCGGACGTCAGGGTGTCGAACTCGCCGGCATCCGGTGCGGTCGTTTGATTGCCGGAGACGGCCCCCGAGCAGGCGGCCAGGGCAAGGGATAGCGCGAGAGCACCAATGGCTGCTTTCAGGCTCTTCCTGGCCTTGCCCATGGCGACCGCCTTGCCCGCTGGACGCCTGCCCCGCAAATCCTTGCGATACCCGGCCACTCTTTGTCCTGTTTTTCGTTCTGACACACAGGGAGTCTACGAGCACAGGCGCAGATCGCGCTCAACGTGAAGCGCACACTGCGGGTCTTTTAGCGGGTCTTTTGCCAGGCAACCCTCTTGTAGTACAAGTTTTAAACTTGTATTCTAAGTGGCAGGCAAGGATGCCGTCCCCACTAGGAGAACCATGAGCACCGTAGATCTCATTCGTCACGTCAAGCTATCCACCGCAAGGTTGCCCCTCACTGTGCCCATCAGCGATGCCAAAGTCTTCACCGGCCGGCAAAAGCCCATGACCGAGGTGGTGTTCCTGTTCGCCGAGATCACCACGGAACAGGGCCACAGCGGCATCGGATTCAGTTACTCCAAGCGCGCAGGCGGCCCGGCACAATATGCCCACGCCAAGGAGGTCGCAGAGGGCATCGTCGGCGAGGACCCCAACGACATCGGCAAGATCTACACCAAGCTTCTTTGGGCCGGCGCCTCCGTGGGGCGTTCCGGTGTGGCAACGCAAGCATTGGCCGCGATAGACATCGCCCTCTACGACCTCAAGGCGAAGCGCGTCGTGCTCCCCCTTGCCAAGTTCCTGGGCTCTTACCGCGACTCGGTCCAGACCTACAACACGTCCGGCGGCTTCCTCAACGCCACCTTGGATGAGGTCAAGGAGCGCGCCACACAGTCCATCGACGAGGGGATTGGCGGAATCAAAATCAAGGTCGGCCTGCCGGACTCCAAGGAAGATCTCCGCCGCGTCGCCGGAGTTCGCGAGCACATCGGTTGGGACGTCCCGCTCATGGTGGACGCGAATCAGCAATGGGACCGCGCCACCGCCTTGCGCATGGGCCGCCAACTCGAAGAATTCAATCTCATCTGGATCGAAGAACCACTGGACGCGTATGACTTCGAAGGCCACGCGCACCTTTCACAGGTCTTGGACACACCCATCGCAACCGGTGAAATGCTGGCGTCCGTTGCCGAGCACAAGGGCCTCATCAATGCGAACAGCTGCGACATCATTCAACCCGATGCTCCCCGCGTTGGCGGCATCACCCAGTTCCTGCGCCTCGCGGCGTTGGCTGATGAAAGAGGGCTGGGCCTCGCCCCGCACTTTGCCATGGAAATCCACCTGCACCTGGCTGCTGCCTACCCGCGTGAGCCTTGGGTGGAGCACTTCGACTGGCTTGACCCGCTGTTCGAGGAGCGCCTGGAAACCAAGAATGGCCGCATGATCGTTCCGGACCGCCCTGGATTGGGTGTTACCTTGAGCGCACAGGCGCGGGCATGGACCACCGAATCAGTGGAATTCGGCGCGTAATCTTGAACCCATGAGCCGAAACCTGACCGCGGATCTCGCCGCCGACCTTCGCAACCGCATCGTCGACGGTGTCATCCAGCCAGGTGAGAAGCTCCCCAGCGAAAACACCCTCATCAGTGAGTTCGGGGTGAGCCGGACCGTTGTCCGTTCCGCCCTCACCCGTTTGCAGGCCGAGGGGCTTGTAGAAACCGAACGTGGGCGGGGCAGCTTCGCGCTGACCCCGCCCGCGGACGGACCCACGCCTGCACCAGGAACGCGGGCCGTTGGCAGCATGGAAGAGCGGCTGCAGATGCTCGACTTCCGGATCGGCGTCGAGACAGAAGCCGCAGCACTTGCCGCCCGGAACCACACAGAACACCAGCTGAAGGCTACGCACGGCGCCTTGGAGCAGTTCGTTGCGAGCTCAGGCCACCCGGCCCATTCAATGAAGGCCGATTTCGAGTTCCACCGGGCAGTCGCGGCGGCCACCGGCAACCCCTTCTATACGGATTGCATCTCCGCCCTGGGCCAAACCATGATCACCATGCCCCGCCCACGCCTCGTTTCAAGCGATGAGCAAGATTCCCGAAGACGCTTCGAGCAAGTGGTCCACGAACACTCCTCTATATACGCAGCCATCGCGGAGGGCGACCCAGTAGCTGCCGCGGCCGCCATGCGCCTGCACCTGAGCAATTCACGACGCCGGTTCACGGGTTCCGCAGGCAACTGACCTTCCGCCCGCCCGGGACCCGCTTGGTCACCCAGTCCCTGTCTTGTTCGAATCCCCCGCCCTACCACGGTGAGCGGAGCGAACAAGGGCGGGAGTCGCGCCCAAGACAGCAAAAGAGCCCCGGTCCTAAGACCGGGGCTCTTTCAATTGCGTGCGCGAGGGGGGATTTGAACCCCCACACCCTTTCGGATACTGGCACCTGAAGCCAGCGCGTCTGCCGTTCCGCCACTCGCGCGCAACTTCTTTTTCCGGACTCTGGCTGGTCTCCCAGCTTCGTTTCCTTCAAAAGCAGCGAGATCAAGCATAACGGACATCCGGAGCAAAACACCAATCGGCCGGGAGGCAGAGCCCCCGTCGAGCCTGGCAGAACCCCAACAACAGCTGAATCGAACGAAAATTTCATTCCCCGCCTCCCGCGCCAACAAGGGCCGGGAACGAACTTTTCCGGGTCGCAAGGCGTTGTGGATTAAGGCCATTCCCAGTCAGTCCCAGTAGTATCGGGAAGTGGAAGGGCCGTCAGGCGCATACTTCGCCGTGTGCGCAGACGGAGGAATGGACGGACTATCGGACCAGGCACAACGGGTGCCGCGGCAAGGAAAGGAGAAGGACCATGGGTTTGCTGGACAAAGTCGAGCGCGGCATTGAAAAGGCCGTCCGCAACGTCTTCTCCACGGGGTCGCGGGCACGTGTTGAACCAGTGGAGATCGCAAGCAAGCTGAGGCGCGAGTTGGACAACAAGTCCATCACCATCGCAGCCGGGCGGACGCTCGCTCCCAATGTTTTCGATGTCCTGCTCAGCGACGAAGACTTCGCCCGGGCCCAGGAATGGGGAACACCCCTCGCCGAGGAACTGTGCGACGTCGTTATCCAGCACGTCCGCAGCCAGGGCTACACGCTCCAAGGCGCTGTCCGTATCTCGTTCCGTCGCAATGACGAAGAACGCGCAGGACATTTCGAAATAAACTCCCGGACCGAGAAATCGTCCGATGACGCTGCTCCTGCTCCACAAGCTCCACGTGCCCATGTTCCTGCTGCCCCGGCACGGCAACCCACCCGCCTCCAGCCCGTGCTGGACATTGGTGGCCAGCGGTATTCCCTCAACGCCCACTCCGTGGTGCTGGGCCGCTCATCCGAGGCCGACATCCTTGTAGATGACACAGGCGTTTCACGGAAACACCTCGAGGTCCGCACGGAGAACGGCGGCACTTGGGCCGTTGACCTCGGGTCCACTAATGGCAGTTACGTCAACGGGCATAAAGTGAACGGCAGCGTGGAGCTGACAGACGGCTCAACCATCACGATGGGACGTACCAAGATTATTTTCCGCCTACTCCCCCAAACTCCGGGTGGCCACGCGTGAACGACATCAGCGAACTGACCATCACAGCGCTTCGCTTCGGGTTCCTTCTTTTGTTGTGGGTCCTGATCTTCAGCATTGTGACCACCATGCGCCGCGACTTCCAGATTGGCCGCAAGGCCGTAACTGGTGTTCCCACCGCACGCGAAGTCCGGAAGCACCCTGAGCTGGCAGCTTCTCCGCCGCCGGCAATCCAGCATGCGCGCACACTGGTAGTCACGGAGGGCCCCCTCAAGGGCACCACGGTTCCCTTGGCCGCCAGCCCCATCCTGCTCGGCCGCGCACAGGAAGCCACGCTTGTCCTGGAAGATGATTACGCTTCCGGGCGGCATGCGCGCCTGTTCCCGCAGGGCAGCCGCTGGTTCATCGAAGACCTCGGATCCACCAACGGCACCTACCTGGCCGATCAACAGCTCACCCGCGCCTTGCCGGTTGAGCTTGGCGTCCCCGTGAGAATCGGCAAGACGGTCATTGAATTGAGGCCGTAGTCCATGGCCTTTTCCGAGACCCCCAAAGGCCAGGAAAAGCCTGCGGAGCGCCCGCTCATCATGCGCTACGCGGCGCGTTCCGACGTCGGACGGATCCGTTCCAAGAATGACGACTCCGCTTATGTGGGCCGCCATCTTGCAGTGGTGGCCGATGGCATGGGCGGGCACGCTGGCGGCGATGTCGCTTCCGCTTCAACGGTCTTGGACATGATCCACCTTGATCATGACGATTACCCGGAGGGCGCGGACACCGTCCTGGCTGACGAGATCCAGACCGCAAATTCCCTGCTCTCCGAGCTTGTCCACCAGAATCCCAAGCTCTCGGGCATGGGCACCACGGTCACGGCGTTGCTCTTGGAGGGACGCAAGCTCCACTTTGCCCACATTGGCGATTCCCGTGCCTACCGGTTGCGCAACAAGAAGTTTGAGCAGGTCAGCATTGACCACACCTTCGTGCAGCGCCTCATTGACGAAGGCCGCCTCCGCCCGGAGGAAGCGGAAACGCATCCGCACAAGAACGTCCTCATGCGCGTCCTCGGCGACGTCGATGCCAGCCCTGAGCTGGACTTGGATGTCCTGGACGTCGAACCGGGCGAACGCTGGCTGCTCTGCTCCGATGGGCTCAATTACGTAGCTGGCCACGTGGTGGAGCGCATGGTCCGCGAGACCAAGGACCTGCGTGAATGTGCTGAGATCCTGGTGGATCTGACGCTGGAAGCCGGCGCCCCGGACAACGTCACCGTGGTGATGCTGGAGATTGCGGAGGAGACCGACGACGACGTCAACACGGCCGCCGTCGACGTCGTTCCGGCAGCAGCGCTTGCCGCGGTTGACGAGCCCGAGGCAGTCACGGCTACCAAGTCAGCTGATGACCTGGCCGCGGACAAGGCGGAAAAGGACAGCAAGACCGAGTCCCATGCCAAAGCCGCGCGGAATGCCGACGCTGGATCTTCGTTCAGCGCAGGAGATCCGGACGACAAAGAGGACGAGGCTGGATCGTCAGAAGAGTCCACGGAGCCACCCACCACCACCGACCCCCATCTCGGTGAGCATTTGTCGGCTGAAGTACTGCGCGAGGAATTGGCCAGTCGCCCCCACGAACTTGTTGGCGCTGCCGCCACTGCTGCTGAAACGGGCTCCATTCCCACCGTCGCCGGCCGCACCGTCGCACGCAGGGCAGCAACGGTCCTCACGCATAAAGCAGAACAAGACCGTGTTGAGATCGAAGAGCCGGCCCGTCGCCGTGTGCGTTGGCTCATGCCTGCTGTCGCGGCCGTTGTGGTCCTGGGCGTCGTGGTGGGCCTGTGGCTTGGCTATGCCTGGACGCAGACACGCTATTACGTTGGCGAATACGACCAGCGGGTCGCTATCTTCAACGGGATCTCTCAGAGGCTCGGACCCATTCAGCTTTCCCGGCTTGAGGCCGTTACCGATATCAGGGTGGATTCATTGCCGGAATACGGCCAGCAGAGCGTACGCCAGACAGTTCCGGCGGGTGACCTCGACAGCGCACAGGGCATTGTGGAGAACCTGAGGAACACTGGCAGCGCTTCAGCCAACTGCCCGAGCACCCCCGCGGCCACAGCCTCGGGATCCGCTACGCCGACCCCGTCGGCCACTGTGCCCATACCCAGCACGGCTGCCGTTGCCAGCCCCACTCCTTCACCCGTCCCGACTCCCTGTGAGGCGGCCAAATGATGCAGACTGAGATAGCACCCAAACCCCGCCGCAATGTCGAGCTGGTTCTCATCGTCCTGGCCCTTGCCGTCGGCATTGGCGCTAGTGCGTTGGTCAGCATCAACTCGGAGGTCGGGTTGGACAGCGACTTCTGGTTCCAGTCGAGCCTCCTTGCGGTTGCAGCTTTCGCATTCCACGTGGTGCTCCGGCTCCGGGCGAAATATGCCGATCCAGTAATACTTCCGATCGTTGTAGCTCTCAACGGACTTGGGCTTGCCCTGATACATCGTATGGACGGTCCCGCGGACGATACGGGCAACAATCAGCTGCGGTGGACACTCATTGCCATGGCGGTCTCGATTGCCGTGATCTGGTTCCTCAAGGACCACCGCATCCTTCGCCGCTTTACATACATCTCCTTGGCGGCCAGTGCTTTCCTCCTGGTCCTTCCATTGATTCCGGGAATCTCCGCCGGCGAAATCCTGGGTGCGCGCGTGTGGATCCGAGTGGGTCCCATGACGTTCCAGCCCGGTGAAATCGCCAAGATCACTCTCGCCATATTCTTTGCCGGCTATCTGTCCTCCAACCGGGACCTGATTCTGTTGGCTGGCCGGAAGATCGGCCCTATGCAGTTCCCCCGCTTCAAGGACCTCGGCCCCATGATCACCGCGTGGCTGGTGAGCATCGGTGTTCTCGTCTTCCAGCGTGACCTTGGATCCTCCATCCTCTTCTTCGGCCTGTTCATCGTGATGATCTACGTGGCTACAAGCCGGATCTCGTGGGTGGTCATCGGCTTGCTGCTGATTCTGGGCGGCGGCTTCATTGCCTCCCAGATCTTCTCCCACGTGGCGTTCCGCATCGACAGCTGGATCAATGCGTTCACGCCTGAGGTCTTCGGCAGGTCTCCCGGTGGTAGCGGGCAAATCGTAGAGGGCTTGTTCGGGATGGCCGACGGCGGCCTGGTGGGCACCGGCCTTGGCCAAGGCAGGCCGGACCTGGTTCCGTTCGCCAACAGCGACATGATCGTTGCCCTTATCGGTGAGGAGCTTGGCTTGATTGGCCTCTTCGCCGTGGTGATGCTTTACCTGTTGCTGTTCACTCGAGGCTTCCGTGCAGCCTTGGGCACCCGGGATGCGTTCGGAAAGCTCCTGGCGTGCGGTTTGTCCTTTGCGATTGCCCTGCAGTGCTTCGTCGTCATCGGTGGAGTTACCCGGCTCATCCCATTGACCGGGCTCACGACTCCGTTCCTTGCCGCTGGCGGTTCCTCGCTTCTGGCCAACTGGATAATCGTTGGCCTGCTGCTCATGATTTCCAACACGGCCCGCGGCCCGGTGGACACCACTCCCATGGTCAACAAACCCCCCGCAAGCAGTAGCACCCCGGGAACACGCAAACCGGCCACAGGCCAGACACCTAGCGCACCAACAGAGGCGGTGAAGCAACAATGAACCAGGCTATTCGCAGCAGCTGGATGGCTGCCGTCGCCATGTTCGCGTTGATCTTCGGCGCCATCAGCTACGTTCAGGTCATTGGCGCTGATGACCTCAACGCCAATCCTTGGAACCAGCGCGCCGTTCTGGCGTCTTTTTGCAATGAGCGTGGCTCCATCATTGTGGGTGGAAAACCAGTAGCTGAATCAGTCACGGGAACCGAATCCTGCGCATTCCAGCGTCAGTACAACCAGCCGGAGCTTTACGCCGGCATCACCGGATACTTCTCCAAGTTCTTTGGTTCCACCGGCCTGGAACAATCCATGGGGGAAACCCTGGCCGGAAACTCCGACCAGTTGTTCCTGGATCGCATGAGCCAGATGTTCCTGGGCAAGGAGCCCAAGGGCGCATCTGTGGAACTGACCTTGGACCCTGCCATCCAGCAACTGGCCTTCGATCTCATTCCTGAGGGGCAGCGCGGTTCCATTGTGGTCACCAACCCCAAGACCGGCGCTATCCTCGCGATGGTTTCCAAGCCGTCGTACAACCCCAACTTGATTGCCTCGCATGACCGCACCACGGCTGAGGCCAACTACGCTCAGCTGAACCAGATTCCGGGCATCAACCTGAACCAAAACGTCAGCGGCCCTACGGGTAACCTGCTCTCGCCCGGATCGGTCTTCAAGCTCATTGATACCGCGGCTGCGTTGAACTCGGGCAAGTACAACAAGGACAGCGAACTGCCGAACCCCAGCAGCCTGCCTTTGCCTGGCAGCAGTGCCAGCCTCCCCAACTATGCCGGCGGTAACTGCAACGTTCGCGAAACAGCGTCCTTCGCGTTTGCCTTGGAGCAGTCGTGTAATACTCCGTTTGCCAGCATCGCATTGGACCTCGGCCAGGATGCCATCCGGGAGCAAGCGCAGAAGTTCGGCTTCGGCGAAAACTTTGGCGACCAGCTTAAGCTCCAGCAGGCCACCAGCGTCTTCCCGGAGGACCTAGACCAGGCCCAGTTGGCCCAGTCGTCGGTGGGTCAACGCGACGTGAAAGCCACACCGCTGCAGATCAACCTGATGACGGCGGCCATCGCCAACGGCGGCGTGCAGATGAAACCCAACCTGGTTGAGGCCATCCGTGCACCCGATCTTCGCGTTATCAACGAACCCAAGCCTGAGGCGCTCCGCACCAGCACCACGCAGCCCATCGCGACCCAGATCACCGAGTGGATGACCAGCGCCGTGGATAACGGTATCGCCAGGGGCGCAGCCGTTCCCGGTGTCAAGGTGGCCGGTAAGACCGGCACGGCCGAGCTCGGTGATTCAGGTTTGAACAACTCATGGTTTACCGGGTTCGCCCCGGCAAACGACCCGCAAGTAGCCGTCACCATTGTCATGGAGAGTGTTGACGTGCAAACCGGGGCCCAGCTAACCAGTCCGAACGCAAAGAAGATTTTTGAGGCGGTGTTGAATAAGTGAGGCCTACTTCGGGAATCACACTCGGCGGCAGGTTCCAGCTGACCAGTCGCATTGCGATTGGCGGCATGGGTGAGGTCTGGAAGGCCAAGGACCAGATCCTCGGCCGGATCGTTGCCATCAAGGTGCTCAAGGAGGAATACACGGGTGACCCCGGGTTCCTTCAGCGGTTCCGTGCCGAGGCGCGTCACACCGCCCTCCTCAACCACGTGGGCATCGCCAACGTCTTCGATTACGGCGAGGAAGCCGGTTCGGCCTACCTGGTCATGGAACTCGTTCCCGGACACCCCCTGAGCGGCATCCTCGAACGGGAGCAGGTGCTCTCGCCGGACATGACGCTCTCCATCATCTCGCAGACAGCGCGCGCCCTTGCCGTTGCGCACGCACAGGGCCTCGTCCACCGCGACATCAAGCCGGGCAACCTGCTGATCACGCCCGACAACCGCGTCAAGGTCACCGACTTCGGCATTGCCAGATTGGCTGACCAGGTGCCGCTCACACAGACCGGCCAGGTCATGGGCACCGCCCAGTATCTGGCGCCTGAGCAGGCAACCGGCCAGACCGCCACGGGTTCTTCGGACATTTATTCGCTCGGCGTCATCGGCTACGAGTGCCTCACCGGGCACCGTCCGTTCTCCGGCGAATCCCAGATTGCCATTGCCCTGGCCCAGGTGAATGACGCACCGCCGCCCCTTCCGGAGACGCTGCCCACCCCCGTGCGGGCACTGCTGATGTCCATGCTGGCCAAGGATCCGAAGAACCGTCCGGCCAACGCCATCAAGCTGGCCGAAGCCGCGGAAGCCATCCGCAACGGTGACATCGCCACCGCCCACGCCGCCGTGCCCGGCATGCTGTTGTTCGAATCCAATACCGGACCCATCACTGCGCCGGTGGACACCGCAACGGCACCCACCGGCGTCGTTACCTCGCCTTACGGCAAGGAACAGTCGACGACGGCGACGTCCGCACTGCCGGTGCTCGGCGCCGGGGCTGCAGGGGCTGCTCTTGGAGCCGCCGCCGCGTCTTCGGATAACCCCCTGATGCGTGCAAACGCGCTGGAGGCCGAACGTCAGCTCAACGACGACGAAGTGGTCTACACCGAAGAAGAGAACTTCGACGATGCTGAACCCGAGCGCAAGAAGCGCAGCCCCTGGACCTGGCCCCTTGTTGCCCTGATTCTGCTGGTCCTGTTTGCCTTGGTTGGTTTCCTGATTTCGCAGTCAGGTTTCTTCTCGCCGAGCCCCGCGCCCACCGAGTCAACCACCACGAGCACCAGCCGGAGCGCGAGTCCTACATCCACGTCAGCTACGCCTACGCCGCGGCCCACAGAGACCTCAGAGGCACCGCAGCCCACTCAGTCGGTTCCCCAGAAGATCAACATCATTCCCGAGCAGTATGTTGGCCAACCCTTCGAGACTGTCAGCGCGCAACTTCGAGCATTGGGCTTCGGAGTGAACGGCCAGGAGGTCTTCGACGACACAGCCGAGGCAGGAATCGTAACGACTCTCAATCCCACCGGACCTCGTGAACCTGGCGAAACCATCACCGTCACCTACTCCAAAGGCCCCGAATTGGTCGCTGTCCCCGCTATCGGAGTCGGTGTTGACGAATCGCAGATTCGCCAAGCCATCGAAGGAGCCGGTCTTTTGTGGGTTGCAGGAGAACCCGTGAACGGCGCCATCGGCCAGCAGCCGGGAACGTTCGTCCGTTCCTCACCGGCGGCTGGAACCCAGGTCCCCGCAGGCTCCACGGTCACCTATTACCTGTCCAAGGCACTGGTTCCGGTTGATCCCGGCTCGTCGAGTGCTACCCCCAGCGGCTCCGGCAGCCCGAGCGACTAAGTAAACGCCATGTCAACGTCACGTCCAGGTCCTGCGCATCGAGAGGAGAGCACACCTGTGTCCTCCCAGCGCATCCTCAATTCCCGCTATGAACTTGGCGAGCTGATCGGTCGTGGCGGTATGGCGGACGTCTACCGGGGAACGGACACCCTGCTGGGACGGACCATCGCCGTCAAGGTGCTGCGCGCGGACCTTGCGCGGGATCCCCAGTTCCAGGCCCGTTTCAAACGCGAAGCCCAGGCTGTAGCGGCGTTGAACCATCCCTCCATCGTGGCCATCTTCGATACCGGAGAATACTCGGTTCCGGGAGGTCCGGGCGAGGACGTGCGTGTCCCCTACATCGTCATGGAGTACGTGGCCGGACGCACCCTGCGGGACATGATCAAGGCCAACGAGCTTGGGGTGGAGGACTCCATCGGCTTCACCTTGGGGGTCCTTGGCGCTCTTGAGTACAGCCACCGGGCCGGCATCGTCCACCGGGATATCAAACCAGCCAATGTGATGGTGTGTGCCGACACCGGCGAGGTGAAGGTCATGGACTTCGGCATCGCGCGTGCCATGGCCGATTCCGCCGCCACCATGACGCAAACACAAGCCGTGGTGGGCACTGCGCAATACCTTTCGCCGGAGCAGGCCCGTGGTGAAACGGTGGATGCACGCAGTGACCTCTACTCGGCCGGTTGTCTTCTTTTCGAACTGCTGACCAGTCGGCCTCCGTTCATCGGCGACAGCCCCGTATCGGTTGCCTACCAGCACGTCCGCGAGACGCCGGACCTGCCCAGTGCCCACAACCCGGAAGTCACCGAAGCCCTGGACTCAGTCCTGGTAAAGGCACTGCAGAAGAGCCGGACAGATCGCTTCCAGGACGCTGCCGCCTTCCGCCGTGCGCTGCGCGCGGCCAGCAACGGCATTCCCGTGCCGGCAGTGGCGGCCAGTGAGGCCCCTACGGACCCCAACGACCTCGTGGAACCCGAAGACCCGGCCACAGAGCTTTTGAGCACCACGGCCGTGGGCTTCCTCGATGCGGGGCAGTTCAAGGACGAGCCAGTTGATCAGCCCCAGGAAGAGCCTCTTCCCTTGGGCCTCCCACCCGAACGGGAGCTGCCGGCGCGCCAGAAGTCCCGCCGTCGTGCCTGGGTTGCCACCTTGGTTATTTTCACCATTCTGGTGCTGGCAGGTGGTGGCTTCTGGCTCTACAGCCTCATGAACATGCAACCGCCGCCCCCGGCGAAAATAGCCGTACCGGTAGTGACCAACATGTCGGAAAGCCAAGCAATTCAAGAACTGTTCACGGCCAAACTGAAACCCAAGTCCGTGCGTGAGCCCAGCGACACCGTGGCCAAGGACATGACAATCGGAACGACGCCGATTGCCGGCGCAATGTTGGAACAGGATGCTGAAGTCATCCTCAAAATTTCCAGCGGTCCCAGCTCGGTGACCATCCCGGCGGACATCGTGGGGCGCACTGAATCCGACGCACGGGAAGCTTTGCGCAGGCTTGGCATCACCGGTGAAGTAGTGACCGCTTTGACTCACAGCCCCACTGTCCCCGCAGGCGTTGTGATCAGCACGGCTCCCGCCCCTGGCGGCGCCATAGCCGTAGATTCCAAGGTGGAGCTGCAGGTTTCAACGGGCAAGGTCCTCATGCCCCAGTTGATCGCATTGCCCTTGGCTGAAGCCGAAGCGGCGCTCAAAGCCAACGGACTCACCATGGCAGTGGTGGAGCAAGAGAACTCTCAAGTTGCGGCGGGAACAGTCACAGCTCAGAGCGACGCATTCAACACTGAGGTGGCCCAGGGCAAGGTGGTAACTGTCACGGTGGCCAAGGCCCCGGCACCACCGCCCACACCCACCCCGACGCCCACACCTACGGAAACCGAGAAGCCGTCGCCGAAGCCCACACCCACCAAGAAGTAAGGGGGCTTCTGCGTCGGTCGCGTCCGCCGACCTCTGCGTGCTGCTCCTTCGTCGCTTTGACGCACGCTTCCGGTCACCGGCCCGCGACAGACGGTCTTTGGGTTATTTACTGCTTGATCAGCGGGCTCAGCTTCGATGCACGTGCGGCTGCCCCGGTCATGCCCAGGGACTCCAACCAGTTGCCCAGCATCTGATACCCGCCTTCGGTGAGCACCGATTCCGGGTGGAACTGGACGCCGCATAGGGGCGCGGTCTTGTGCTGCAGGCCCATCACCACTCCGTTGGTGGTCTCGGCGGTGATTTCCAAGACGTCGGGGATGGAGTCCCGTACTGCTGCGAGTGAGTGGTAGCGCGTCGCTGTCACTGGCGAGGGCAGGCCGGCAAAAACGCTCTTCCCTTCGTGACGGACGGGCGAAGTCTTGCCGTGCATAAGCTCCGGCGCGTGAGTCACCACACCGCCATAGGCCTCGGCGAGGGCCTGGTGTCCCAGGCAAACACCGAACATGGGCTTGGCGGCCTCGCCACACCATTTGATGAGCTCAATGCAGACGCCCGCTTCTGCAGGGGTTCCCGGACCGGGGGAGACCAGCACACCGTCGCGGCTTGCTGCGAGCTCGGTGGCCTCGGCAAGTGTCACGTCGTCGTTGCGGACCACCGTTGTCTCGGCACCGAGTTCCTGGAGGTATCCCACCAGGGTGTAGACGAAGCTGTCGTAGTTATCCACTACAAGGATTTTTGTTGTGCTCATGGCTGCTGCACTAAACCAATCGTTGAGTCGGTCAATGTGGTGAATTGGGAGAACCACGGGAACAGGAACTCGACCATCAGTACCAGGGCTACGCCCACCAGCACCAAGGATGTCAGGATCCGCACCCACAGGGGGCCAGGCAAATGACGAAAGATCCACGCGTACATCCGTTACCCCTTTCCGTGAGCCCGGGCTACTTGGGCGGCGATTTCCGACGGCGGTCCGGCTGAGGCGGGTTGCCAACCATCCAGCATGGAGTAAGCAATGATGCGTTCCTGTGCCCCAAAGCGCGGGTTGCAACTCGTCATGGTGAGGATACTTTCCGTGGGCTGGACACCCGGTTCGGTGGGAACGGGCATCAAAACGTCCGTCCGGTCCGGGAGGACTATCTGGTTGTTACGGAAGACGTAGGTGTAGTAGCCGTCTGCGGTCTGGATGTAGATCTTGTCGCCGGGAACCAGGGTGTGGATGTTGTCCAGTACGGCACCGTGGGTTTGACGGTGTCCCGCCACAGCGAAGTTCCCGGGCGCGCCTGGCATGGAGGTGCTGCCGTAGTGTCCAAGTCCCAGGGTGTCCAGGACGTCCGAACCGGTGCCCTCAATGATGGGGCGAGTGTAGTCGGGGCCGAAGCGGGGGATGTACATAATCCCGATCATTCCGGCGTAGGCCGGTGCCGGTGCGACCACAGGCGGTCCATAATCCACAGGTGCGGCAGGTGCTGCCGGAGTTACGGGGCCGGAGAACTCCTGTGCGAAACTCTTGACCGCCTCAGTTTGCTTTGCGTCCGCTTGAACGTTGGTCCACCACAGTTCCCAACCCACAAAGAGCAGAAGAACAATGCCTGCAGTGATGAGCAGTTCGCCCAGGATCTGGCTGATTTTTCGGATGACGTCCGATGCCCGGAGACGCTTCCGCGGGCGCAGTTCCTGCCCTTGGCGGGCGGACGGCATGGCTGAAGCCGCCGTCTGCTGCTGATGCGCCACAGGGTCTCCTTGCATAGGGCGCGGGCGGCACGGGCGGACCCAGGTTGCGGCTAGACTTGACAGCTAGAACCAACCCGGAACGCCGTGTGGCCGTTAACCGCTGGAAATTTCCTTCCTGCAGGATATCAAGGCTGGCGGAACGGGGATTAACCGAACAGCCAGGAGGATCCGTGCCCGAGTCCAAGCCCCGCAAGCGGCCTGCCCGTCAGGCCCAGCAGACTTCCGCAGCGCAGCAGTACAAACCGAACCCGGTCTGGTACAAGGCTGTTATGTTCGGCCTGATGATTCTCGGCCTTATCTGGATCATCACGTTCTATATCACTGAAGGCCAGCTCCCAATCCGCGAGTGGGCCTCGTGGAACATCGTGGCAGGCTTCGGGATCGCCATCATCGGCTTCCTTATGACCACTCGCTGGCGCTCCTAGGAATTCAGCACCTCACATTTCCGTGCCCGTGAACGTCTACAGGATATGAACAGCCGGCACACCACCTTGGATTCCCCGTTGGGGCAGTTAACGCTGACTGCCCGCGGGGAATTTTTGACGGGCATCTTTTACGAAGGTCACTGGCATATGCCCCCGCCGGACTACTTCGGAGATCCCACAGGAATCGAGGACCCGGTTTTCGCGCGGGCCCAAACCGAGCTCGCCGAGTATTTGGATGGTCATCGGACAGTTTTCGACGTCCCTTTCGAAGCCTCGGGCAACCCCTTCCAGGAGAAGGTCTGGGATCGACTTAAACATATTCCCTTCGGCGAAACCGTCAGTTACGGGGAGTTGGCGTCAGAGTTGGGGGATCCTCATCTTGCCCAAGCTGTTGGGTCCGCCGTTGGACGCAACCCCATAAGCATCATCATTCCTTGTCATCGGGTGGTGGGACGCAACGGACAACTCACCGGCTACGCGGGTGGCCTTTGGAACAAGCGCTTCCTCTTGGAATTGGAAGAGCCGGCAGAAGTGCGGGAGGGCAAGCTTTTCTAATGAAGCCAGGGCAAATGGGCAACAAGAAGCCGTTCGAAGCAGTGGTCCGGGAACAAGGTGCCACCGTGCTTCGGGTGTGCCGTGCAGTTCTCGGTGTGCATGACGCCGATGACGCGTGGTCAGACACATTTCTGGCCGCCCTGCAGGCCTACCCCACCCTCCCTGCAGGGGCGAACGTTGAAGCCTGGCTGGTCACCATCGCCCATCGCAAGTGCATCGACCATGTGCGTGCCGGTACCCGCCGCGCCCTTCCGGTGGACCACCCACCCGAACAACATTCCAGCCTCGGCATTCCCGGTGACGGGCATGAGGAATTGCTCGACGCAATATCGAGCCTTCCGCCGAAGCAACGACAGGCCGTCGCTTATCACTACCTTGCCGGCCTTCCCTATAACGATGTTGCTGCCCTGTTGGGGGGCACCGCCGAGGCTGCCCGCCGTGCCGGCGCTGACGGTGTTAAATCACTCCGCTCCGCTCTTGCGGCACATCAGTCGCTGGCTCACACATCCTCGAAAGGCGATATCTGATGACCCTCGAACTCAGCCCCGATCACGCCGAGGTAGTTTCGCTCCTGCACCCCCTGGATGCAGGACTCGAACCAGCCATCGCCAGCCTCCACGCCCGGTTGGCCCGGGATGCTCAACTCACCCACACCCTGGACATCGCTTACAGGGTTGTGGACTCTCCTGTGGGGAAGCTGCTCCTGGCCGCGACAGATCGGGGAATCGTCCGCGTCGCGTACGAGCTTGAAGACCACGACTCCGTCCTGCAGCTCCTGGCCAACACTGTGAGCCCGCGGATCCTTCAGGCACCAGCCCGATTGGACGATGCCGCCCGGGAACTCGACGAGTATTTCAAAGGCACCAGGACGGAGTTCGATCTCACGCTGGATTTCCGTTCGTGCCGGGGTTTCCGCCTCAACGTCCTGCGCCACCTGCCTCGGATCCCTTACGGCAGCACAGCCAGCTATGCCCAGGTGGCCCAGGCAGCTGGCAGCCCCAACGCGGTCCGGGCAGTCGGAACCGCTTGCGCCACCAACCCTTTGCCCCTCATTGTGCCGTGCCACCGGGTAGTGAAGTCTGATGGCAGTTTCGGCGGTTACCTTGGTGGAAGCGAGGCCAAACGCGCACTGCTCCGCCTTGAGGCAGCGGCATGAGTGACGACGCTCTGTTTCCGCTGGAACTTCTGCAGCCGGAAGGGCACGACGCCGGTCCGCGCCTCGTCGCACCCGGC
This sequence comes from Paenarthrobacter sp. TE3676, assembly GCF_056279165.1. Classification (NCBI taxonomy): domain Bacteria; kingdom Bacillati; phylum Actinomycetota; class Actinomycetes; order Micrococcales; family Micrococcaceae; genus Paenarthrobacter; species Paenarthrobacter sp. TE3676. The sequence goes on along the minus strand of NZ_JBWBQU010000007.1, from coordinate 198,068 downwards.
GCCGTCCATGTGCCTGGTTGGCTCACGCTTGAACAACAACGGTGGATCGTTGCGCGCTTTGGTGAGTGGACGCAAGGACCGGTTCCCCTGCGTGCCGCCACCCTCCCTGGCGGACACCAGATGTCGGTAAGGACTGTATGCCTTGGTTGGCACTGGCAGCCGTACCGGTACACAAGGGAAGCCACGGACGTCAACGGACGCCCCGTGCTCGATTTTCCGGACTGGATGGTGCGCTTGGGGCGGCAGGGAGTGGAAGCGGCCTACGCCTCCGGGCTTGAAGATGATGAAGCCCTGATCAAGCTGGCCAAGGATTACACACCCGATGCCGCGCTGGTGAACTTTTACGACGACGGTGCTGCCATGGGCATGCACCAGGACAAGGACGAGCGCTCCAACGAACCCGTGGTTTCGCTCAGCATCGGGGAGTCCTGCCTCTTTCGCTTTGGCAACACTCAGACACGGACCAAGCCATATACGGATGTTGAACTTCGCTCCGGAGACCTCTTCGTCTTTGGAGGACCATCACGTTTCGCGTATCACGGCATTCCCAAAGTTCTCCCCGGAACGGCACCGGATGGTTGTGGCCTCTCACAGGGACGGATCAACATCACCATGCGAGTTACGGGTATGTCCTGATGCCGCGGAGCCATCACAAGAATGTCAGAGGCACCGGGCACACTAGCCCTGAAGCTGAATTACCGTCCCACCGCCTTGGCGGTGCGGCTGCAGAGGAGCATGCATGAGCCCGGATAACGGCACCATCGTTGGTCAGGATGGGCTGGCGCGCCCCCTATGGGCCTCCTCGGATCCCCTCCTGCAGGCGTACTACGACCACGAGTGGGGAATGCCCGTCCGCGATGAGCAGGGCATGTATGAGCGCATCAGCCTCGAAGCCTTCCAAGCCGGTCTCTCCTGGGCCACCATTCTTCGGAAACGGGACGCTTTCAGGAAGGCCTTCCTGCACTTCCATCCGGAAAGTGTCGCCGCCTTCACCGAGACTGACGTGGAGCGCCTCATGCTTGACGCCGGGATTGTGCGCAACAGGCTAAAGATCAATGCCGCGATCACCAACGCCAAGGCCACCATTGCCCTGCGCGAAGAGGGGGGCCTGGTCGAATTCGTGTGGTCGTTCCAACCCGAGAGTACGCCGGCTCCCAGCTCCATGGCGGACATCCCCACCACATCCCCTGAATCGATCGCGTTATCCAAGGCACTCAGAAAGAAGGGCTTCGCTTTCGTGGGCCCAACCACCATGTATGCGCTCATGGAAGCCGTGGGCATCATCGACACTCATTTGGTGGATAGCCACCGTCGCGGCACCTCAGGAGTTTGGGCCTGAGCCTCCGCCTGCCTCCGAGGTGAACGTCTTGAGCTAGTCCACAGCTCTTGTCCACAGAAGTGCGAAACTTTATCCACAGGCGTGGATAACTTCTGTGGACATCCACGCACCTAAGGGATAAATCAGCGCCAACCCGCCAATCCGGGCCAAAAGCCTGAACGGTCATACTTTTACCCACTGTGCACGACGCTGTGGATAGTGCCCCAATCTTCACCCAGAGTTCAACGATCAGGGATTGCCCGATTTGCCGCGGATAGTTTGAGCGAGCGTTGAACCTGCCCCACCCGGGTCGGGAACTCCACAGTCCGAGCGTAGACGTTGAATAACTTACCCACTTAACAACAGCCCCGTACCCACAAGTTATCCACAGATGGGGATAAGGAGTGGGTATCCACTCTTGGATCGCTGGTTTGCCGGGCTTTAGAGCCCTTTCTGCAGTCTGAACTACAGCTGTGTAAGTTATTAACACTGTTGATAAGCCTGTTGATATTCGCCTCCCCACGAGCTCATTAACAGGTTTATCCACAGCCGTCACGAAAATGCCCAGTTTGTCCACATATCTTCACCCAACGGGGACAAAGTTATCCACAGGTGTGGAGAAATGCATGCCTTTCGGGGGATATCTACCGCTCTGGCGAGCGTGCGGACGATTAAAGGGGGTAACTACACTCATGTAAGTTACGCACAGTGTGGATAACAGCTGTGGATAACTGCTGGGAGTACCGTGAAGCCATGAAGAGCGACTTCAAGAAGCAGATCCCCAGCTACACGGCCAAGCACGGCCAGTTCTCGGTAGTCACAGTGCCCACATTGCAGTTTTTGATGATCGACGGTCACGGGGACCCCAACACGGCACAGTCTTATAGGGACAGCCTGGCTACGCTGTATCCCGTTGCCTACAAGCTCAAGTTCTTCAGCAAGAGTGAACTCGGTCGGGACTACACGGTGATGCCACTCGAGGCTCTGTGGTGGTCGGATGACATGGAGTCATTCACCAGTGCCAGGGATAAGTCACGCTGGGAGTGGACGCTGATGAACATGGTCCCCGACTGGATCACCCAGGAGCACCTGGACATGGCGCTGGAGCTGGTCGCCAAGAAGGGTGAGGCTCCGCTTCTGAACGCGCTTCGTCTGGAGCCGGTCCATGAAGGATTGAGCGTGCAAACGCTTCACATAGGCCCTTACGACGATGAGGGACCAGTGCTGGAGGAGATGCATAACAAATTCATACCCGAGAAATCGCTGACTATGATCGGCAGGCACCATGAAATCTACCTCGGCGATCCTCGCCGTACCGCACCGGAGAAACTTAGGACCATCCTGCGACAACCGGTCAAAGAATGACGGAAAAGGGCTCGCTAGCCAGCGGTGACGCGGAACCAGGTGGCCACGGCCAAGAAGCCTGCCACCAGAACCAGCCCGCCGGTCTGCAGCAGCGCCTGGTTCTTGCCACGAGGGGCGTAGGCAATGGCGGCGGCTGCGAGGCCGCCGGTGATCAGTCCGCCCAGGTGTGCTTGCCAGGCGATGCTGGGCACGAAGAAGCCGATGGCGCCATTAATGGCGATCAAGACCCACAGTTGCTTGGTCTCTCCACCTCGATGGCGCTGCACAACAAGCATGGCACCGAACAGGCCGAAGATGGCCCCGGAAGCACCAACGACCCCCACAAGGGGCCTGTCCGGAGTCAGCAACAGGAAGCCCACTGAGCCACCAATTGCGGAAATCAAGTAGACAGCCAGGAACCGGATCCGCCCGAGCAAAGGCTCAAGGGCTTGTCCGAAGATCCACAGCGTGTACATGTTCAGGACTATATGAAGCAAGAAGCCTTGGGAATGCAGGAACGCTGCCGTGACCATGCGCCAGGGCTCACTGACTGCAAAGATGTTGGCGAACGCGAAGTTTTCGAAGACCGCGTCGCCGGGCACCATCCACTGAAGGACATAAACCAGGGCGCATAGGCCAATGATCACGTACGTCACCAAAGGCCGGCCCACTGCCAAGGCTCCGCCATACGGGGAGCGGTATGTCGGCGTCGTACGTTTTTGTTCGCTGACGCAGTCAACGCATTGGAATCCGACGGCGGCCGCCCGCTGGCACTCGGGGCACGCAGGGCGCCCGCAGCGCTGGCACCGCACATAGGAGGGCCTGTCCGGGTGCCTGGGGCACACCGGAATATCAGCGGACGGCTCTGCCGACGGAATTCCGTAACTCATGGGCTCTGGTTCAGCGTGCGACTAGAGCTGTTCGATGTCGATGCTGTTGATGACAACGTCCTCAACTGGTCGGTCACCCATGCCGGTGCGGACGGACTCGATTGCATCCACAACCTTGCGGGATTCCTCATCCGAGACTTCGCCGAAGATGCTGTGCTTGCCGAACAGCCAGTCGGTGTTCACGGTGGTGATGAAGAACTGTGACCCGTTGGTGCCCTTGCCCATCTGAATGCCTGCGTTGGCCATAGCAAGCTTGTACGGAGCGTTGAAGGTCAGTTCAGGGTGGATTTCGTCGTCGAACTGGTAGCCCGGGCCACCCACGCCGCGTCCAAGGGGATCGCCGGCCTGAATCATGAAGTCCTTGATGATCCGGTGGAAAATGGTGCCGTTGTAAAGGGGCGTACCGGTCTTGTCCTCGCCGGTTTCCGGGTGGTTCCAGGACTTTTCGCCCGTGGCCAGGCCAACGAAGTTGGCGACCGTCTTGGGGGCGTGGTTGCCGAAGAGGTCAACCTTGATGTCGCCGAGGCTCGTGTGGATCGTTGCTTTTGCGGTTGCGATGGTCATGGGAACATTCTTCCATGCAGGGTCAACGCCCGTCGGGCTGTAAAGCCGGTTCCGCGCTCGGTGAAATCCGGGACGAACTCGAACAGATGAATAGCCGGTGTTCCACAAGCGACGTAGGCTAGCAACAAACGAGCATGTGTATCGGGAGGTAGTTGTGAAGAAATCAGACCGTATTGCCCGCGAACTCGAACAATCAGTCACGGCCGGTGTGGATAACGCCCGCGACTGGGCTGCACCGCGTGTGGAAGCAGCCGTCAATTGGGCTGTTCCGCGTATCCAGCACGGCATTGACACCGCTTCCCCCAAGATCCAAGAGGGGCTGAAGTCCGCTGCGCACAACCTCGCCGACGGCGTTGCAGTTGTTACGCCGCGGATCCAGGACGGGTTGGCGCACCTCGCGCCGAAGATCCATGACGTAGTTGAAGATGCGACACCCAGGATTCAGGAGACGCTCAACAAGGCCACCCCTGCTCTTGGTCATGCAAGGGACAAAGTGGTGGTGGAATATTTGCCCAAGCTCTCGGAGCAGTTGGGCCAAGCTTCCGTAGCTGTCCATCACGTTCTCGAGAACGCTCCCGCACAGGTTGACGCTGTGGCGCAGAAGCTGGTTGATTCCGGTGTTGTCCACAGCGTCCAGGAGCAGGCTCAGGCCACCGGCAAGCAGATCAAGGCAGTTACTGACCAGGCCAGCAAGGCGGTTTCCACCGCGCTAGCCAAGGAACAGCCCAAGCCCAAGAAGCGCGGATGGTTGATCGTCACGGTCATTGCTGCCGCGGCGGCCGCAGGCGTTGCTGCTTGGAAGGCTTCCAAGCCGGTTGAGGATCCGTGGAAGACGCCTTCACCGGTCACACCCACGCCCGCTCCTGTTCCTGCAACGAGCACCACCCCGGCCCCGGCCGATGCCTCTGCGTCGGTCACAGCCACAGTTGCTGAGCCCAAGGCTTCGGACATCACGCCGGAGGAAGCCAAAGCTGAAGTAGAGCAGGCAACCAAGGACGCTTTCAAGAACGTTGAGGATTCCACCGACAAGGTGGCAACCGATGCCAAGACTGCCGTCAAGAACATTGCGGCCAGCCTCCATAAGGACACTGATGGCAAGGACTCCGACGCCAAAGGTGCACAACACTAAAACCTGACCTACAGCCTCACACAGGGGCTTGCAAGTCAATCATCTGAAGGGATCCGGGCAGTTGCCGGGGTCCCTTCAGTGTTTGCCGGCTCGTAACCAAAGCCTCCATCGGACCTACCGCCCCGGGTGTTAGATTTGAGGTGATGTCAGCCGATAGACCCCTTGCGGGTGCCCTCCAGGATGTCCCGGAACCTCCGGGAGTGTCCATCGTCATCCCGGCGTATAACGAGGAAAGCGTCATTCGCCAGTGCCTCATCGCGGCCATCTACCAGTCAGTTCCAGCCGAAGAGATCATCGTGGTGGATAACCTCTCCACGGATCGCACGGCCAGGATCGTGCGCCAGATGCAGCAGGAATATCCCGAGAGCCCCATCATCCTCCTGCGGCAGGGAGACACCCAAGGCTTGATCCCGACACGTAACCATGGCCTGAACAACGCCACAGGTGACGTGGTGGGCCGCATCGACGCTGACTCCGTTCTTGAACCGGACTGGGTGGAACAGGTCCAGAAGGCTTTCATTGACCCGTCCGTCGCGGCAGCCACGGGGCCGGTGGTCTACTACGACATGCCCATGCGCCGTTTCGGGCTAAAAGCCGACGACAAGATGCGGCAGCTCATGCTCCGCTTGGCCAAACACCAATACCACTTCCTCTTTGGCTCCAACATGGCACTACGCCGCACCGCATGGGAAACCATCCGTGATGAGGCCTGTCTGGACCCCAAGGACGAGATGCACGAGGACATCGATCTTTCGCTGCACTTGTTCGAGCACGACCTCAAAGTGCAGTACCTTCCGCAGATGGTGTCCGGCATGTCTGCCCGGCGGCTTGAGGACTCGCCGCGGGACTACCGCTACTACGTCCAGCGTTTTGATCGGACGTACAAGGCCCACAACGTCAAGAAGATGGCTCTGAAGGCGCCTATGGTGGTGTTCTTCTCCGTGTACTTCCCAGCCAAGTTACTGCGTGCCATCCACACGGCCAACTCTGCGCAAGGGGCACGCCGCGGCGGTGCCTAAACGCCCGACGCCGGTACCTCAGTCTGTGCCAAGCCCGGCTAGGCGCTGGTCCGGTTCCGGCCGCCCCCGCCGCTGACCGGCAACCACTACGGCCAGTCCCACCAGGATCAGCGACAAACCCGCATACGTGCCGGCCGGCAGGGTCTCGTTCAGGAAGACGGCTGCCAGGAAGGCAGCACCTGGAATCTCCAACAGGATGATCATGGACACCAGTAACGGGCTCATGGTGGCCAGCAGGTGGTTGAACGCCGTGTGCCCCACCAGCTGCGCACATACGGTGATGGCAATAATGCCAAGCCAACCGCCGGCGTCGAATCCTGTGAGCGGCTGAGCGCTGAACAAAGCCAGCACGGCTACTATCCCCGCGCACATTCCGTAGCACAGGGTGGTGTACGTTCCCGTACCCATGGACTGGCGCGCCTTGCCGCCCGCCAGCGTGTAGAGACCGGCCAAGGCGCCGCCAGCGAGTGCCAGGAGGTCGCCCAGCAGCGCTTCCGGGGATGAACCCATGTCGAAGCCGGTAATGGCCACAACACCGCCGAAAGCGATGCCCAAGCCCACGAGGACCGGCCACCTGTGCCGCGTACCCCGGAACAACTGGAAAACGGCGATCCACCCCGACTGCAGGCACACCAACGCGGTGGCGGCGGCAACGGACGTCAACTGCAGCGCGGTAATGAAGCACGCAAAGTGGAACGCAAGAGCCACGGCCGCTACAGCCGACCAGCCGAATTCACGCCGCGTGATCTTCCCGAATGCTTTCGGCTCCCGGATGACAACCGGGCCCGCCATCACCACGGCACCGATAGCGTTGCGCCAGAACGCGATGGCCAAGGCTGTCACTGAAGTGGCACCGAGCGTGCCCGCTATGAGTGGTCCGGAGGACGCCACGCCAAGGACACCGAGCGCAGCAATGAGAAGGTTCACGGATCTACCCTAGTGCGGCGGGGAGGCTCGGCAGTTCCGGGAAGTCAGTGCATTTCCTGTTGGTGTATGACACTCATATGGGTACGGCGCTTAAATGCAAAGGTCCCGGTCATTTCTGACCGGGACCTTTCTTATGGTGGAGGCACGGGGACTCGAACCCCGAACCCCCTGCTTGCAAAGCAGGTGCGCTACCAATTGCGCCATGCCCCCATAAGAAGCAACCCGTCAATCATACCCCATGTCCGGACTGGTATTTACCAATCCGTAGCGGGCTCCTCGGCTAGTCCACCGTATCGGTCGACTTGCTCCAGACATCCTTCCGGGCTTCGGATTCCTGCGCCTTTTTATAGACCAGGACACCTGCGATTGCCGCTGCCACTACTACCAGCAACTTCTTCACAAGCACCTCATTCCGGTTCAGTTTTACCTGAACCTCTTTCGGTTCCGTGGGCGTACCAGGACTTGAACCTGGGACCTCTTCGTTATCAGCGAAGCGCTCTAACCGCCTGAGCTATACGCCCCGATGCCTCATCGGGCCGAGATATGACTGTACAGCACATCCCGGCCCGATCTCAAATCGAGGCATTTCCCCGGTTGATTTCCGCCATTTTCGGCGTATTTCCGGAGATTTTCGTTAGTCGTCGGTCAGGGTGACGCCAACGCCACCAACCAACGTTGCGGAAATGTTATACAGCACGGCCGAAAGCATGGACAGTGCAGTCAACAGGACCACGTTCACCACGGCGATGATGGTGGCAAACGATGCCACCTGGCCAAGCGAAGCAATCTTCTTCAGTTCGAACCCACTGCCTTCGGAGCCTGCCAAAGTGCCAAGAAGGCTATCCACCTGATTGAAGATGCCTGTGAGATCCAGCACAGTCCAGAGGACGATCGCTGCCACGACGGTAACGATGCCCAACGCAACTGACAGCAGGAATGCCATCTTCAGCACCGACCAGGGGTCAACCTTGCTGACAAGGAGGCGCGCGCGGCGGACCTTTGCCTTCGGGGCCGGCTTCACAAGTCCGGGACCACCCTGGGCAGGGCGCTGGGCAGGCGTGCCTGCAGGGCGCTGGCCGGGCGCATTGGCGGGACGCTGAGCCCCGGTGGCGGGACGCTGGCCGGAAGCATTGGGAGCACCGCTAGGCCGCTGGGTGGAGTTGGTGCCGCCTGCGGGACGTGCTCCGGCTGCGCCGGCGCCGGAAGAACCGGTTCCGGGACGCTGCTGGGGCCGTGCAGGTGTTCCTGCCTGTGCGCTGCCCGAGGGCTGCCGGAGTCCGCCGGGGACACCTGTGCTCGGCTTGGGATATGAGTCGGAATTACTCACTCGTTACCTCCGGTATTGTCTTCGTTCAGCTCCGCGCCCGTTTCGATTTCCGGGTCTGCGTCGTTTTCCGTTTCGTCCGTCACGGTCGCCTCGGAGGCGCCGTCGTTTGCAGCCAACGTTACGTCATCGTCGAGTCCGTCCTCTGACTCTTCTACTTCCAAGCCGCGTTCGCTGTTGCGCGCAACCTCGATAATGCGATCATTCTTGTCCGGCTTGGCAAAGATGACGCCCATGGTGTCACGGCCCTTGGCGGGGACGCCGGTCACGGCCGAGCGCACCACCTTGCCACCCTCCATGACCACCAGGACCTCGTCCTCTTCCTGCACGATCAGTGCGCCAACGAGGTCACCGCGGTCTTCAGCAAGCTTGGCCACTTTGATGCCCAAGCCACCACGGCCCTGCAGACGGTATTCGTCCACTGCGGTCCGCTTGGCGTAGCCGCCCTCGGTCACGATGAATACGAAGGATCCGTCCTGGACTACGTCTGCGGCGAGCAGTTCGTCGTCTTCACGGAACTTCATACCGGTCACACCGGACGTGGCGCGGCCCATGGGACGCAGAGCATCATCGGTGGCCGTGAAGCGGATGGACTGGCCCTTGCGTGACACCAGGAGCAGGTCATCGGTTTCGCTGACCAGCTGGGCCGAGACAAGTTCGTCCTCATCGCGCAGGTTAATGGCGATGACGCCGGCCGTACGGTTGGTGTCATAGTCCTCCAACCGTGTCTTCTTGACCAAACCGTTCTTGGTGGCCAGCACCAGGTAAGGAGCCTGCTGGTAGTCCCGCAGGTCAAGGACCTGGGCGATATGCTCATCCGGCTGGAACGCCAGCAAGTTGGCAACGTGCTGGCCCTTGGCATCGCGGCCGGCTTCTGCCAGTTCGTAAGCCTTTGCCCGGTACACGCGTCCAAGGTTGGTAAAGAACAGCAACCAGTGGTGCGTGGTGGTAACGAAGAAGTGCTCCACAACGTCGTCGCCACGCAACTGTGCACCCTTGATGCCCTTGCCGCCACGCTGCTGCGAACGGTAGTTGTCGCTGCGGGTGCGCTTTACGTAGCCGCCACGGGTGATGGTGACAACCATCTCCTCTTCGGGGATCAAGTCCTCCATGGACATGTCGCCGTCGAAACCCATCAGGATGTGGGTGCGGCGGTCGTCGCCGTGCTTGGCCACAATCTCTGCGAGTTCTTCACTGATGATCTGGCGCTGCCGCTCCTCGGAAGCAAGGATCGAGTTGTATTCCTCGATCATCGACTCGAGCTCGGAGTGGCGATCCTGGATCTTCTGGCGTTCCAGTGCGGCTAGACGACGCAGCTGCATGTCCAGGATGGCGCGGGCCTGGAGTTCGTCGATCTCCAAGAGTTCCATGAGGCCTTCACGGGCAGCCTCTGTGGTGTTGGACGCGCGGATGAGGGCAATGACCTCGTCCAGCATGTCCAGTGCCTTGAGGAGTGCGCGCAGGATGTGCGCCTCTTCCTCGGCCTTGCGCAGGCGGTAGCGGGTGCGGCGTGCAATGACGTCCATCTGGTGCGCAACCCAGTGCCGGATGAAGGCGTCAAGGCTCAAGGTGCGCGGAACGCCGTCGACAATTGCCAGCATGTTCGCCGAGAAGTTGTCCTGCAACTGCGTGTGCTTATAGAGGTTGTTGAGTACAACCTTGGCCACGGCATCGCGCTTGAGCACAATCACCAGGCGCTGGCCGGTACGGCCGGAGGTTTCATCGCGAAGGTCAGCAATGCCTGAAATCTTGCCGTCCTTGACCAGTTCGGCAATCTTGATGGCCAGGTTGTCCGGGTTGGCCTGGTACGGGAGCTCGGTTACCACCAGGCACGTGCGGCCTTGGAGTTCCTCCACGTTGACCACGGCCCGCATGGTGATGGAGCCTCGGCCGGTTCGGTACGCGTCTTCGATGCCCTTGTGGCCAAGAATGGTGGCGCCCGTGGGGAAGTCGGGGCCCTTTATCCGCAGCAGCAGTGCTTCGAGGAGCTCTTCGCGCGTGGCGGTGGGGTTATCAAGCGCCCACTGCACGCCTTCGGCAACCTCGCGAAGGTTATGCGGCGGAATGTTGGTGGCCATACCGACGGCGATACCTGAGGAGCCGTTGACCAACAGGTTGGGGAAACGCGCCGGCAGGATGGTTGGTTCCTGGTTCTTGCCGTCGTAGTTGTCCTGGAAGTCGACGGTTTCCTCGTCGATGTCGCGGACCATTTCCATCGCCAGCTGCGCCATCTTGGTTTCGGTGTAACGCGGTGCAGCAGCACCGTCGTTGCCGGGCGAACCAAAGTTGCCTTGGCCGAGTGCCAGCGGGTAGCGCATGGTCCAGTCCTGGATCAAGCGGACCAGGGCATCGTAGATCGCCATGTCGCCGTGCGGGTGGTACGTACCCATAACGTCGCCCACAACGCGGGCGCACTTGTTGAAAGAGCGGTCGGGGCGGTATCCGCCGTCGAACATTGCGTACAGTACGCGGCGGTGCACCGGCTTAAGGCCGTCACGGACATCCGGGAGGGCGCGGCCGACGATAACGGCCATGGCGTAGTCCAAGTAGGACCGCTGCATTTCCGTCTGCAGGTCCACCTGTTCCACGCGGTCGGTCAGCACATCGCCCTCGAGGATGACGTCGTCAGCGTTGGATTCCGCCGGGACTTCGGGAGTTTCGTCACTCATAATCTAAGTTTTCCGTTTCAGGTATATGTCAGTTCTGGAATATTCAGTTGCCCTTGTGGGCCCCTAGATATCGAGGAATCTGACGTCCTTGGCGTTCTGCTGAATGAAGTTACGGCGCGATTCGACGTCCTCGCCCATCAGGACGGAGAAGGTTTGATCGGCAGCCAGTGCGTCATCCATGGTGACCTGCAGCAGGGTGCGCCGATCCGGGTCCATGGTGGTGTCCCACAGCTCCGTGTAGTCCATCTCGCCCAGGCCCTTGTATCGCTGGATGCCGTTGTCCTTGGGCAGTCGCTTGTTCATGCTGGCACCCTTGCGGATGGTTTCATCGCGTTCGCGGTCGCTGTAGACGTAGTCGTGGGCGGCGTTGGACCACTTGATCCTGTACAGCGGCGGCTGGGCCAGGTACACGTAGCCGTTCTCGATGAGCGGACGCATGTAGCGGAACAGCAGCGTCATCAGCAGCGTGGTGATGTGCTGGCCATCTACGTCTGCATCTGCCATCAGGACGATCTTGTGATAGCGAAGCTTGGAGATGTCGAAGTCCTCGCCGATACCCGTTCCGAAGGCGGTGATCATTGACTGGACTTCAGCGTTGCCCAGGGCCTTGTCCAGGCGGGCACGCTCAACGTTCAGGATCTTGCCTCGCAGCGGCAGGATGGCCTGGGTCTCAGGGTTACGGCCACGCTTGGCAGAACCACCGGCCGAGTCACCCTCCACAAGGTAGACCTCGCAACGTGAGGGATCCTTGGAAGAGCAGTCAGAGAGCTTGCCGGGCATGCCGAAGGACTCCAGCGGGCTCTTCCGGCGGGCGTTATCACGGGCCTTGCGGGCAGCCATGCGTGCCTGGGCAGCCGAAATGGCCTTACGGATGACATCGCGGGCGGGTCCGGGATTCCGCTCCAGCCAATCACCCAGCTGGTCCGTGACAACGCGCTGTACAAAGCCCTTTACCTCGGAGTTGCCCAGTTTGGTCTTGGTCTGGCCTTCGAACTGCGGCTCGGAAAGCTTCACCGAGATAACGGCCGTCAAACCTTCACGGATGTCATCGCCGGTAAGGTTGTCTTCCTTTTCCTTGATGATGCTCTTCTCCCGCGCATAGCGGTTGATGAGCGAGGTCATCGCGGCGCGGAAGCCTTCTTCGTGCGTTCCACCCTCATGGGTGTTGATCGTGTTTGCGTAGGTATGGACACTTTCCGAGTAAGCGGTGGTCCACTGCATGGCAACCTCGACGGCGATGTGCCGCTCAGTGTCTTCGGTTTCGAAAGCGATAACGTCCTCGTGGACGATTTCAACCTTCTTGCTCGAGTTCAGGTGCTTGACGTAGTCCAACAGCCCGTCCGGGTATTGGTAAACGACTGTGCGGTGCTCGGCTGCGACTTCGCCTTCCGTTGCCACGGCATCCAGATCGAGATCGTCGTCCCCGTCACGATTAACCGGGCGCTCATCCGTCAGCGTGATCCGCAGGCCCTTGTTGAGGAAGGCCATCTGCTGGAAACGTGCACGCAGCGTCTCGAAGTCGAACTCGGTGGACTCGAAGATGGTGCCGTCCGGGTAGAACGTCTGGGACGTCCCCGTAACGTCAGTGGCCTCGCCCTTGACGAGTTCGCCCTGCGGCTTGCCGCCGTCGGCAAAGGTCATACGCCAAACGTGACCCTGGCGGCGGACTTCCGTGTCAACCCGGCGCGACAGGGCGTTGACCACGGAAATACCAACACCGTGAAGACCACCGGAAACGGCATAGCCGCCGCCCCCGAACTTGCCGCCGGCGTGCAGGATGGTCATGACCACTTCAACGGTGGGCTTGCCCTCGGTCGGGTGAATGTCCACGGGGATGCCGCGGCCATCGTCCACAACGCGGACTCCACCATCAGCACGGAGCGTGATTTCGATGTGACTGCAGTAACCAGCCAAGGCCTCGTCAACAGAGTTGTCCACCACTTCATAGACCAAGTGGTGCAGGCCGCGGGGACCGGTTGAGCCGATGTACATGCCGGGGCGTTTGCGCACGGCTTCGAGACCTTCCAGCACGGTGATATCGCTGGCACCGTACTCCCTGGGCGCCTCCGCGGGCGTGTCAGGCTTGGGAACAGTCTCCTCTTCGGGCTCTACTGCCAAGGTCTCTGCATTGTCGTTAGCCACAGGCGCTTTCGACTCCTCTGTACTCGATGTCGGCCGTTCCCGGAGCTGCCCACGGCGAACCGCGGCCGCCAACGGGCACGTGACTGATTGCGCCGATTAGTCCGACGAAGGGGTCCCCGATGCCACAGGAGTGGATTCAGGACCCGACGACGTTTCACCGGCGCTCAGTGATCTACGCCAATTCTATCGTGGAAACGCGTGAATCCTTGCAAATACGGGGGCAGCCGAGAGCTGAATATGGCCGTAGGAGACCGCTGGCCCTATCTTCAGTGGCCCTATGGTGGTCCCGACGGGGGCCTATACGACTCGGGGGCGTTGAAACGCCCTGCACGCCGTTTAGCCGTAGGTGTCCCTCGGTCCGCGACCGTTAACGCTGCGTCCGCCTTTTCGCCAACTTGGAGCTGAAGGTCCAAGCACCTGAATGCTCGTTACCACTCCTTCTCCCAGTTCATTGCGGAACATCTCCAGGAGGCTGGTGCTCAGCAGCCGCAGTTGTGTAGCCCAGGCCGTGGAGTCGCAACGAACGTGGAGCGTGGTGTCGGTGAAACTCTCGGGCGTGCAGTGAGCGGAGATGTCCGGCCCAACCAGAGTCTCCCACTCCGCCATGACCGAGCCGACGGCCACAGGAGATGTCCAACCGCGTTCGGCCACCAAACGACCTACTACTTTTCCAAGTCCCAAGGGATCACGGCCGCTGCCGTGGAATTGGGTGAAGCCCCTGGTATCCCGCAGCCCTTTGCGTTTCGGAGCGGATCCAGGCCTCGGCGCGCGTTGCCGTACTTCGCCGCGGGCAGCGGCGGCTTCGCGCATCCGGTTTAAGGCCGCTTGGGCAGCGTCAATCTCATCCGGCTCACGGCCGGGCTGAAGTCCGTCGTGGCTATCCTTCGCCATCGATGCCTCCCGGAACAACGGTTACGCGCCGTCCGGCCAGCTCCTCGGGGATATCGGCATCGACGGCGGCAGTCACCAGTACTTGCTCAGCACCGGCGACGATTGCTGCCAGTTTACGCCGCCGGTGGACATCGAGTTCGGCAAAAACATCGTCCAGGATGAGGATGGGCGCAGTGCCACCGGTCCGGGCGTCATCCAACATCACATAGTAGGAGGCCAGTCGCAGTGACAGGCACATGGACCACGTTTCACCATGAGACGCATAGCCCTTAGCGGGGGCCTGCCCCAGCACGAGTTCCAGTTCGTCGCGGTGCGGACCTACCAAGGAGATACCGCGTTCGAGTTCCTTTTTCCTGGAGGCTGCGAAGGCCTGGATGTAGCGCTCCGTAAGTTCATCAACGGACAGCAGCCGGAGGTCATCAACCGACGCCGAAGGCTCCGTTCCCTGCTCGGCCGGCCCGCCGTCGTCGTCAAGTACGCCCTGAATGGTTGAGCGGTAGACGGCTCCAGCGTCCTTGGAACCATCAGTAAGTTGGGCATAAGCGCTGTTCAGGTGGGGACGCAAGCGCTCCACAAGTTCCAGGCGTGCATGCAGGAGTTCCGCGCCGGCACGGGCCATGTGCTGATCCCAGACATCCAGGGTTGCCTCATGCCCGGCGGTGAACTTGCCGGCGCGGGCCGATTTCAGCAGCGCATTGCGTTGCTTCAACACACGGTCGTAGTCGCTGCGGGTTGCGGCGTGCCGCGGAACGAGGCTCACCAGCAGCTCGTCCAGAAAGCGTCTACGGTTCGAAGGATCGCCCTTGACCAGCGCCAAATCCTCGGGCGCGAACAACACTGTTTGGCAGATCCCCAAAATGTCCCTGGCACGGACCGGGTTGCTGCGGTTGATACGTCCCCGGTTCGCCCGCCCGGAGTTGATCTCAAGCTCGATGACCGTTGACTGCTCGCCACGGACTAGCCTCGCCCGGATCATGGCGCGCTCCGTGCCGAAACGAAGAAGCGGAGCGTCCGTGCTGACCCGGTGGGAACTCAACGTCGCCAGGTACCCGATTGCTTCCATGAGGTTGGTCTTGCCGATTCCGTTGGAACCCACCAAGACCGTCACGCCGGGGCCGAGTTTCAGGTCGACCTGTGCATAGCTTCGGAAATCCGTCAGCGAAAGATGTTCGAGGTACACGCCGTTTGCAGGACTCCTGCGGCCTAGTTGGCCGGACGGGTGGCGTGTCCGCCGAACTGGTGGCGTAGTGCGGAAACCATCTTCATGGCAGGTGAATTGTCTTCGCGGGAGGCAAAGCGGGCAAAGAGTGCGGCCGTGATTGCAGGTGCGGGCACTGCGTTGGCGATTGCTTCTTCCACGGTCCAACGGCCTTCGCCGGAGTCCTCAACATAGTCATCGATCGAGGCCAAGCCCGGATCTTCGTCGAGGGCCTTGACCATGAGGTCCAAGAGCCACGAACGGACAACCGTGCCCTTTTGCCACGCTCGGAAAGTCCCCGGAAGGTCCTTCACGATGTCTTTTGCAGCCAGCAATTCGTAGCCCTCGGCGTACGCCTGCATGAGGCCGTACTCGATGCCGTTGTGAACCATCTTGGCGTAGTGGCCGGCACCAACTCCACCAACGTGGACGAAGCTGTCTGCCCGTTCACCCTCGGGACGGAGTGCATCGAAGACCGGCATGGCCAGTTCAATGTCCTCGTCGGCGCCGCCGGCCATGAGGCCGTAACCGTTCTGGAGGCCCCAAACACCGCCCGATACACCGCAATCCGCGAAGCGGATGCTCTTTTCTGCGAGTGCAGCCGCGTGCTTCTGGTCTTCCGTGAATCGTGAGTTGCCGCCGTCGATGACCAGGTCTCCGGGGCTGAGTTTCTCGCCCAGCTCCGTTACGACGGCATCCGTGATGGCACCGGACGGAACCATTACCCACACCAACCGAGGAGTGGGTAATGCAGCGATGAGTTCATCAACTGACCCGACGTCCGTGACGTCGGGATTCCGATCAAAACCTGTGACCTCAATGCCACCGTTCCGCATGCGTTCCCGCATGTTGAAACCCATTTTTCCGAGGCCGATCAGTCCGATGTGCACAGTGTGAACTCTTTTCTGTGGAGGTGGCGGGAGACGGTACCGGGCTGGGGCCAATTGGCTCGCAGCTAGTTGGGAAGGCGGACCGGCATCACTAGGTAGCGGTAGTCATCCTGGTCTTCGCCGTCTGCTTCAGCCTGGGCCGTGATCATGGCCGGTTTCGGGGCGGTGGTGAAGGAGAATCGAACGTATTTGGTTTCGATGACGCTCAAGCCTTCAACCAAGTAGTGCGGGTTGAAGGCAACGGTGATGTCTTCACCGGAAAGCTGGGCTTCCAGCTCCTCGGAAGCCTGAGCATCTTCACCAGTACCGGCGTCGAGATTCAGTAGTCCTTGGGTGAAGGCAAGACGGACCGGGGTGTTTCGCTCTGCCACAAGTGAGACACGGCGAACCGCCTCGACGAGTTCCTGGGTCTGGACTGTCGCGTGGATCGGCGTGGAGTCCGGGAAGAGTGAACGGATCTTGGGGTAGTCGCCGTCAACCAGAAGTGAAGTGGTGGTCCGTCCACCACTTTCGAAGCCAATGAGGCGGCTGTCGTCGTCAGCAAGCGCGAGGTTGATGTCGCCGCTGCCACCGAGAGTTTTAGCCACTTCGTTCAGAGTCTTGGATTTCACCAGTGCGCTGGTGGAAATGCCAGGGGTAACAGGCTTCCACGGGACTTCGCGCATGGCCAGGCGGTAGCGGTCCGTGGCGAGGAGCGTGATGAGGTCATCCTCGATCTCCATGCGAACGCCTGTGAGGATCGGCAGGGTGTCATCCTTGCTTGCTGCAATGATCACCTGGGATACGGCTTGGGCGAAAGCGTCGCCCGGCAAGGTACCGCTGATCGCCGGAAGTGCCGGAAGTGCCGGGTACTCGGACTCGGGCATGGTGGCCAGGTGGAAGCTGCTTCGGCGGCAGGTGAGAGTGACTTTACTGCCATCTGTCTCAACTTCCACAGGAGCCGATGGAAGGCTGCGGCAGATGTCTGCTAACAAGCGCCCGGAAACCAAGATGGTGCCCTCAACAGCGATATCCGCGGGGATTTCCAAACGAGCTGAGGTCTCGTAGTCAAAGCTGGACAGGCTAACGGTTCCTGCCTCGGCTTTGAGGAGGAGGCCGGACAGCACGGGTACGGGCGGCCGCGGAGACAACGACCGCGCGGTCCACGTAACGGCTTCTGCCAGGACGTCGCGGTCGACTCTGAACTTCACGGAAGGGTGCCGCCTTTCATTGCTGCTGCCATGTAGTAGCTGCGGCTTCCTGCTTGGAGGCCGCTAAATCTTCGCAGTCCGGCACCGGAACCTGCATGGTCCGCACTTAGCGAACTACAAGCAGACCCGAGGATGGGAGCGCTGCTGACAGCTTAGCCGGAAGATCCGCGATTAACCCATCCCCGTCGGGCAGGCCCCCTCGTATGTGGACAGTGCAGGCCGGCCACGGCCTGGTTCTTGGTCTGTCGTTTCCTGGACGGGATGGGTGGCAGAACGAGATTGTTATTTGAGGGATTTCAATTTTTTGGGATTCGTAGTGTTAATAACTGCTGTGGAAACTGTGGATAACCCCATCTCGCCGCGTCGTTTCGCGGTTAAGCCCTGTTCACGGATTGTGCGTTAACTGGGTTTTAAACAGGGTGTGGATGGGGACAACTCCCAGGCCGGTTTTTAACGATCCACAGATGGCTTAAGGGTTTTAAGCCCATTAACCGCGCTTGTCCCCTTAAGTATCCACAGGCTTATCCACATGCACCTGTTAATAAGGTATGTGGTGCCGGGCGCGATGTGGATTTCAGGAGTCGCGCTGTTGCTGTTTGATCCGGTTGGTCAGCTCCGTGACCTGGTTGTAGATCACACGGCGCTCGGCCATCAGCTCGCGGATCTTGCGGTCTGCGTGGATAACGGTGGTGTGGTCACGACCACCGAGCTCCTGTCCGATCTTCGGCAAGGACATGTCCGTCAGCTCGCGGCACAGGTACATGGCAATCTGCCGGGCCGTCACCAGGGTGCGTGTACGGGACTTGCTGCAGAGCTCTTCCATGCTGAGCTTGAAGTAGTCAGCTGTCTGGTCCAGGATCTGCTTCGCCGTGATTTCCTGGGCACCGTCGTCGGTGATGAGGTCCTTCAGGACCATCTCAGCGAGGGCCACGTCCACAGGTTGGCGGTTGAGGCTCGCGAACGCCGTGACGCGGATCAGCGCGCCTTCAAGTTCGCGGATGTTGCTGGAGATCTTGGAAGCGATGTACTCCAAGGCATCGTCCGGCGCGGAGAGACCCTCGCTGAGGCCCTTCTTGCGAAGGATGGCGATACGGGTCTCCAGTTCAGGGGGCTGGATATCCGTCAGGAGGCCCCACTCGAAACGGGACGTCATGCGGTCTTCGAAGCCGGCGAGCATCTTGGGCGGCTGATCGGAGGTGATGACAACCTGCTTATTGGCGTTGTGCAGGGCATTGAACGTGTGGAAGAACTCTTCCTGGGTCCGGTCCTTGCCCGCCAGGAACTGGATGTCATCGATCAGGAGCACGTCCACGTTGCGGTACGTGGTCTTAAAGCTGGTGCCTTCGTCATCGCGGATGGAGTTGATGAAGTCGTTGGTGAACTCTTCCGAGTTCACGTAGCGGACCCGGATGCCGCTGTAGAGCCGGCGGGCATAGTGTCCGATTGCGTGAAGCAGGTGGGTCTTGCCCAAACCTGAATCGCCATAGATGAACAATGGGTTGTAAGCCTTCGCCGGAGCTTCAGCCACGGCCACTGCGGCCGCATGGGCAAAGCGGTTCGATGAACCGATCACGAAAGTATCGAAGATGTACTTCGGGTTCAGTCGGCCAAACTCATGCGAGGTACTCGGCGGCGTGGGCTGCGGCTTCGGTTCGGCGAAGTCGGATACTGCGGAAAGCTCGACGGCGGGTTCGGGCTCTGCGTGGACGGGCACCAGATCAGTGTCTACGTCGATTGCACAGCGGATGTCGTCCGAGAAGACATTGCGGAGGGCATCGTCCAAGGCGTCCTTGACCTGCGTCTGAAGGACCTCGCGGGTGAGTTCGTTGGGAACGGCCACCAGCAGGGTTGAACCGATGAGGCCCTGTGCCTGGGCGAGGATGACGAAACCGCGCTGACGGGGTGAGACCCGTTCGTCTTGTTCCATGAGGCTCAGCACCCTGCGCCAGGAACTTCCGACAGTGTTGGCGTGGTTGGCTTCGTCTACTGTCATCAATCAGTTCCTAAATACTTGCTTGCCGGCGTTGCTGGCAGCCGAAGTGTCTCCGGCGGCGCTGTTCTGGGCGATAATCCACAGAGTTATACACAGCGGGTGGACATTGGGCTACTGAGCCACTCTAGGGGATGGAATCGCTAGAAGATAGCTGGGAAGTTGCCTGTGGATAATTACACCGTTGTGGTTCTCAAAAGCGGCCTGTGAGCCACTTCATCCACAGGCTGCGAACTGCGGTTGGACACAGCTGTGGATACCTCCGCGGCAGGCTCCCGGTTTGACTGTGGGTGCCTTTTTGCCCTAACGTTGTGAAGTCCTTTGTGTCCGCTTTTGAGATCAGTTGTAACTCCGTACGTTCACCGTGCGGAAGGCAACGGCGGCAGGCACATACAAAACTTAGCGTCGGCCAGTTCTTCCCCTTTTTTGATCGGGTGGGCGCACCTTTGATCCACTGGAGTAACTAACGTGAGCAAGCGGACTTTTCAGCCGAATAACCGCCGTCGGGCCAAGAAGCACGGCTTCCGCCTTCGTATGCGCACCCGTGCCGGCCGTGCCATCCTGGCTGCCCGTCGCGGCAAGGGCCGCGTCGAACTGTCGGCGTAAATAACTGACTTGTCGGTCAGGGTCTTTTTGCAGGTTCGACGGTGCTAGCCACCCCTAACCGTCTGCGGACGTCTACCGACTTTTCAACAACTGTACGTTCCGGCGTCCGCAATGGACGCCGGAACTTAGTGTTATATACGGCCTCTATCGAGGCCGGGGAGCCGAGTCGAATCGGCTTCATTGTCTCCAAAGCCGTCGGGAACGCCGTGACCAGGAACCTCGTTAAGAGGAGACTGAGAGAAGCAGGCGCACTGTCCTTGCATACGCATGGAACGGGTCTGGCGGTAGTAGTCCGGGCGCTGCCCGCAGCTGCAACAGCCAGCTGGGAGCAGCTGCTCTCCGACTACAACGCCGCACTGGCAGTGACGACGAAGCGATTGGGTGGCTCAGCTCCACGCAACGCTTCGACCGAACACAACGGCACCACAACGGAAGGGACACCGCGTGCATGACATAAGCACCGCCGTCGTTCCTTCCTCAAGCGACCCCTCCGGGAAGGTTCCCCATGGGAGCCTTCCGGCGGCGGTAGGCACGTTCCTCTGGGAGCTGCCCCGCAACATCCTCATTCTCTTGCTGAAGGCGTACCGTAAGGTCGTCTCGCCCCTGTACGGCCAGGTTTGCCGTTTCTTCCCCTCCTGCTCGGCCTACGCCTTGGAAGCAGTGACGGTGCATGGCGCCGTGAAGGGCAGCTGGCTCGCAGCGAAAAGGCTCGCCAAATGTCACCCTTGGAACGCCGGTGGAGTGGACCATGTCCCCGCCGGTCACCGTCATTGGCCTGAAGGCCGGACGCCCACAATTGTTGTACTGAACAATCCGGACCAGTTCCTGGCTGCTCAGGCTGATGAAGAAGGCCGCTCGGCGGCCTAACGAATAGGGATATCGTATGGACTTCTTTGAAACAATCATGTTTCCGTTCAAGTGGCTGGTGTCAATCATCATGGTTGGCTTCCACGAGGGACTGAGCTTCATTGGGCTGCCCGCCGCGAACGGCTGGACGTGGACTTTGTCCATCATTGGCCTCGTGTTGGTGATCCGTGCCGCCCTGATTCCTGTATTCGTCAAGCAGATCAAAGCGCAGCGCGGCATGCAGCTGCTGCAGCCGGACCTGAAGAAACTTCAGACCAAGTACAAGGGCAAGACCGATCAGCTGTCCCGCCAGGCCATGGCGCAGGAACAGATGGCGCTGTACAAGAAGCACGGCACCAACCCGTTCTCGGCTTGTTTGCCGATGCTGATCCAGATGCCGTTCTTCTTCGCCCTGTTCCAGGTGTTGTCGGGCATCTCCACTAACGCCAAGCAGGGCCAGGGCGTCGGTGCCATGAGTCACGAGCAGGTAGTTCAGTTCGATTCGTCCAGCATCTTTGGTGCGCCTCTGTCCGCTTCGCTCCTTCACGGTGACCCCAGTGGTGGCAACAGTGCTGTGGCTGTTTGGGTTCTGAGCATCATCATGATCATCGCCATGACGGCGTCGCAGTTCATCACCCAGAAGCAGATCATGGCCAAGAACATGTCCGAAGAGGCCATGGCCAGCCCGTTCATGCGCCAGCAGAAGATGATGCTCTACATCCTGCCGCTCGTGTTCGGTATCGGTGGCATCAACTTCCCGATCGGTGTCCTCATCTACTGGACCACCACCAACCTCTGGACCATGGGCCAGCAGTTCTTCGTTATCCGCCGTATGCCTACGCCGGGATCCCCCGCAGCCAAGGCGCTGGAAGAGCGCCGTGCCGCCAAGGGCCTGCCCCCGCTGCTGGGTGGAAAGAAGAACGCCGCCGCGGACGCTGCCGCTGAAGCCGAAGCTGCCGCTGCTGCAGCCGCCGAAATCAGGGCCCAGCGCGTCCAGCCACAACGTAAGAACAGGAAGAAGAAGTAATGTCTGCCGAGAGCACCGAAGAAGCAATGACCGCTGTGACCGAAGAGCAAGAGGACTCGCAGGAAGAGACGCAGTCCAAGACGGCCAGCCGTTTGGAAGAGGAAGGCGACATCGCCGCCGACTACCTCGAAGAACTCCTGGATATCGCCGACATTGACGGCGACATCGACATCGAGGTCCGAAACGGGCGCACATACATCTCCATCGGTGCTGATGAAGAGTCAGCAGCGCTGGACAGCCTCGTAGGGCGGGATGGAGAAGTTCTGGAAGCCCTGCAGGAACTGGCCCGTCTTTCAGTCCTTTCGGCCACCGAAAGCCGTTCACGTCTTGTCCTGGACATCAATGGATACCGCAAGGAACGCGCCGGCGTACTGCAGCAGATCGCCGAGGATGCTGTGGCGAAGGTCAAGGCTGATGGCGGCACGGTTGCCCTTGAGCCGATGAGTGCTTATGAGCGCAAGATCGTCCACGACGCCGTTGCTGATCTCGGATTCGTCTCCGAGTCCGAGGGCGAAGGCGCTGGCCGCCACATCGTCGTTTCGGCTGACTAGCAGCTCATGGTTGAAATCACGGCAGCTGAACTGGAAGCAGCAGAGAAAATCTTTGGGGAGCGCTTGGATCTTGCCAAGCGCTACGTGGAACATCTGGCTACGTCAGGTACTGAACGCGGGCTGATAGGTCCCCGTGAGATTCCGCGCCTTTGGAGTCGTCACGTCCTGAACTGTGCAGTAATTGAGTCCGCCATTGCCATGGACAGCCATGTTGCCGACGTCGGGTCCGGCGCGGGCCTTCCGGGCCTTTGCTTGGCAATTGCCCGCCCTGATCTCGAGCTGACCTTGATTGAGCCACTGGAGCGACGCGTCATCTGGCTCCAGGAGGTTGTGGATGACCTCGGCCTGGACAACGTCACCATCATGAGGACCCGGGCTGAGCTCGCGGTCGGAATGGTGGATGCTGACGTCGTTACAGCACGGGCTGTTTCTGCCCTCACTAATCTGGCTGGTCTCACCATCCCTCTCCTGAATGGTCATGGCGAAGTAGTGGCCATCAAGGGACGCAGCGCCGCGGAAGAGATCGAGAAGGCAAAGAAGGTTATCCGCAAGCTTGGGGGCGTGGAAACGTCAGTTGTGGTTTGTGGACAGGAACTTTTGGAGGAACCCACCACCGTGGTGAGGATCATCGTCAACAAGCCCGGAAAGACGGCGTAGGTCCCGCTCGGTTTCCCGCGTGTCGGCGGTCGAGCGGTTAGGCTAGAGAACGGCAGCAAGCGCCGAATGAGAGTGAGAGTGTGACCAGTGGGTAGTAGTGAAACCTCCACGCAGCGAATTCCCCCGTTTATGTCTTTGGGGTCCGCGCGGGCCATGGCTACACCCTCTGCATCTCTCCAGTCCGCAATAGTGCGAACTGATTCGGTTGATAACGCTGCCGTTTCACGTGAAACCGTCTCAGATGGAGTGCGTAACGTCATGGATTCCATCGATGATTCCAGTCCCATCGCCCGCCAGCTGGCTAACGAAACCCGACGCCGCGAACGGCTGATCGGCCGTGAACTGCCTAAGCCTGACAAAACCCGCATCTTCACGGTTTCCAATCAAAAGGGCGGTGTGGGCAAGACCACCACTACCGTGAACATTGCTGCCGCCTTGGCGTCTGCCGGTCTCAACGTGTTGGTGATCGACATCGACCCCCAGGGCAACGCCTCTACAGCTTTGGGTATTGAGCACCACGCTGACGTAGACAGCATCTACGATGTGCTCATCAACGATCTTCCGCTCAAGGATGTTGTAGCTCCGTGCCCTGACATACCCAACCTGATCTGCGCGCCCGCCACCATTCACTTGGCCGGCGCCGAGATTGAGCTTGTTTCACTTGTTGCCCGTGAGCAGCGACTTCGCCGTGCCATTGACGTTTACGCCAAGGAGCGGGAGAACACTGGCGAGGGCCGGCTGGACTTCATCTTCATCGACTGCCCTCCCAGCCTGGGGCTGCTGACAGTGAACGCGTTCTGCGCCGCCAGCGAGGTGCTGATTCCCATCCAGTGCGAGTATTACGCCCTGGAAGGCCTGAGCCAATTGCTCAAGAACATCGAGATGATCCAGAAACACCTGAATGCAGACCTCGTTGTCTCCACCATTCTCTTGACCATGTACGATGGCCGCACGAACTTGGCTGCGCAGGTTGCATCCGAAGTACGCCAACACTTCCCCGAACAGGTTCTGGGTGCTGTAGTTCCTCGGTCGGTACGCATCTCTGAAGCTCCGAGCTATCAGCAGACGGTCATGACGTACGATCCTTCTTCGAGCGGCGCACTTTCCTACATGGAAGCCGCCGCCGAAATAGCTGAACGCTAGAATTCTTGAAACACTGCAACAGCTTGGGCCGGTCCGTGCTCGGCTATTCCATCGGAGGGATGAATCAATGAGCGAAAAGCGAAGGGGCCTCGGCAGGGGTCTTGGGGCTCTCATTCCTAGCTCGGCCGCGGCCCAAGGAAACGGTACCGCACCGTCCCGGCCCGTGGATCTATTTTTTCCCGAGGCCCGGAAAGCCGAGGAGCCTGCGACGGTAGAACCCGCGCTTGAGCAATCGGATGCTGTTGATCCAAAACCGTCTCCTGCAAAATCGCCTTCCAAGGCCTCGGCAACGAAGTCCTCGAGCACAAAGACATCGACGTCGGCAAGGTCGGCATCGAAACCCTCCGCTTCGCGTGCTGCCGCCGCTGGCAAGCCAGGTTCAGACGTAGCAGGTACGACGGCGGCCGCTGCGCCTGCCGCTGCATCCTCGAGTTCCGCAGCCGACGTGGAGCTGGTGGAAGTCCCTGGAGCGCGGTTTGCTGAGATCCCCGTCGGGGACATCCACCCTAACCGCAAGCAGCCTCGTTCGGTCTTCGATGAAGACGACATGGCCGAGCTGGTGCACTCCGTGCGGGAAATCGGGGTCCTCCAGCCAATTGTCGTACGTACTTCAACCGAAAAGGGTGGAGAACCGTATGAATTGGTCATGGGTGAACGTCGCTGGCGTGCAGTGCAAGCCGCGGGACTCGAAACGATCCCTGCGATTGTCCGTGATACCACCGACGATGACCTTCTCCGTGATGCCCTTCTGGAAAACCTGCATCGGAGCCAGCTGAATCCGCTGGAAGAAGCAGCAGCGTACCAGCAGCTCCTGGAGGATTTCGGCACCACGCACGAACAGCTCGCAGACAGGATCGGTCGGTCCCGTCCGCAGGTATCCAACACGCTGCGACTGCTTAAGCTTCCACCATTGGTTCAACGCCGAGTAGCCGCGGGTGTCTTGTCCGCCGGGCATGCTCGGGCCTTGCTTGCACTCCCCGATGCTGCGGCTATGGAACGAATGGCGCAGAAGATCGTGGCCGAGGGTATGTCCGTCCGTGCCACCGAAGAATCAGTTGCTCTCTACCAGGATCCCACTACGCCG
The DNA here is from genome assembly GCF_056279165.1 of Paenarthrobacter sp. TE3676. Classification (NCBI taxonomy): domain Bacteria; kingdom Bacillati; phylum Actinomycetota; class Actinomycetes; order Micrococcales; family Micrococcaceae; genus Paenarthrobacter; species Paenarthrobacter sp. TE3676. The sequence continues at coordinate 172,669 of NZ_JBWBQU010000007.1, read as the reverse complement.
GCTAAGAGCAGCATCCCGAAGCCCAACGCCCGGCACGAGCGGTTGGACTACCTCGCTTCATCTCTCTCGGACCGTTTGGACACAAACGTGAAAATCACTTTGGGTGCACGCAAGGGACGCGTCAGCATTGAGTTCGCCAGCGTTGAGGATCTCAACCGCATTATGGATGTCTTGGGCCCTGGCGCAGAGGACTAAATACAACTATCGATGAATGGGGCTCACATATGCCATGTGGGTCCCATTTGCTGTTAAGCTCATCAAGTCATGCACGGTTCTCGTCAAAATCCTGCCGACTTCCGTTAGGTTCCGTGTTTCACGTGAAACCACGTTGTCTGCTTGATGCAGTGCGGGAGCTGAGCCGAACGAGTGCCTAATTTCCGTGTATAGACGTGTTGCCGCTTGGTCGACCGAGGATGCAATTGGACAACCAGGTCAACACTGTCACGAATTTCCCCCGAGTGGCCCTAGCTTGGAGTTGGTACGCTGACTTCTCTCCACATTTGCGAGGTTTCGCCAGCAATACTCCGGTCTTCCCATCCGATCCGGGCAGCACGGGAGATCCGTGCCCCACTGCCGTTCTGCATCTGCCTCAGTGGCAAAACTAGTGTGGTGGAAAGGTTGAGGTCCCTATTCGCGCATTCGGGAGTTGGGTCGTCGTCTCGATGCACGGCGAATAAGTGGTTCCATCGGCTTCGGGTAGCCACGGACACTGGGCCGCGTGCGAGTACGCTGCCAGGACAAATCGAACGACGTAGCTGGAGACGAATCTTCGAGATTGTAAGAATAACGGTGTCCATAAGACCGCGAGTTTCACGTGAAACGTGCGGTCTGGTAGTCCCCAATGCGTTTGGCCTGCTTCGGTCGGGTCCTTGCGCGGTCTTCGGGCATATTCCAGGAAATTTGCTGTTTATGTGATCCTTTATAGCCGTGAGATCGGTATCAGATAGCAGTCAGGGCATAGTTCGCAGATTTCCGGGTCCCGTGTTCAGAGACAAGACACAGGATGCGGGCAATGACTGATGCCCTTGATTCTATAAAGATTTGCACTGGTTCCCTTCGACAACAGAGGGATGGCTGAGTGATGGTTCCTTCGTCGCTCGATGTGATTTGAAGTTATATGCGGGGTGATACCTTCCACGCAGAGATCCGCGATAATTGGGGCGGGCATCCCCTAGCGAACCAGCGTTGGTATTGTGCTGAGGCGGGCGACTAGCATTCGAAGTCACGGCGCCCTCTGGGATTTGTCATGTTTCACGTGAAACGCAGCTGTTAGACGGCAGGAGTGTGCGCCACGACCTGGGTAGCTTCGGTCATGCACGAGCGGCACATGCGTGGGTGGTCCTGCTACGGTCTTTGACGCAGCCGGCAGTGTGAATTCTCCTGATATCGGAACGCAAAGTGCTTATTCTGCGACCGTTTCACGTGAAACAGTGCTCTGTTACTCGACCTTTCTCCACATTGCTTCGGCTAGAGCTGAAAAACCAATGCGCACGTCGGATGCGTTCATGTAACAGCCAGGCGACGCAGCAGTTGCCGCCTCGCCATTGCGAAGCCTGAGGGTGGCTTCTGCGCAGCGCGCCCAGAAAGTCCCCATTCGCTGACGTGCGATGCCTGGCAGGTACCCGGCCGTGGAGGCGGCAACATTCGTGTTCACCTCGCCAAGGACAGGATGACTTCCGCCTCGTGTCGAGTTCCTTGGAATGTGGGCGCCAAACGCGTCATATGCGTAGGACCCCGAACCGGTCCCATGTCGGCGCGCACCCATCGCCTTGTGCCTGCCCTTCCGATGGACCTTCGGTTCAATGCGCACATTCCCCAATGGGTGAGTCGTTCTGGGAAGAACGCCTTGCTGCCGGGCTTGCAGCGTACCGAGACGCTTAAGGGCCGTACAGGCAGCCGAGAATCGTTCAGGAAGGGTTCGGGGGGATTACATGGCCGAGGACGCCATGTCTCGCCCGGACCCCCTTCTCGGGCTCGTCCTCGGAGATGCTGTGGGGCGGGCAGGTTGCCGAGGGCTGGCAGCGGAAGAGCAGTCTGCCAATGCTTTCCAGCAGCGGAGAATCTACTTCCGCTGAGCCGTTTTCCTACACCTACCTAGGACTTTACCTTCATTGGAACGGTCTGTCCGACTTCAGGAGTGGGTGCGCCCCCTGCCGCATTAGACAGCGGGGCCTTCCCCACCGGCAGCTCAAGGGGGTATTGGGCTCCTGGATGGCGGCTGGGCACGCCTGCGGGTGAAAGGTCCTCTTCGGCGTGGATTGGTCTTCGTAGTTCCGTCGAAGAGGTGCAGGGCACTCCGGATGTCGGCACGGACAGTGAGGCCCGAATCTAAGCCTGTCGAGATCCTGGGGAAACATGGGAAATGATGTCTAACGCTCACCTGGGGCGGCACGACCTAGCTTGGACCCATCGCGGGTCAAGCAACGCTATGACACTAGGGATAGTCCCTTACCGCGTTCCCTGCACCCGTTACAAAGGGCCGGGATGTTGACGCAGTTGGATCTGTGCAGCTTATGTAAAAACACTGCTGGTCACAGTGATGAAGCACACGATTGGTCAGATGTTGGAGAACTGACTTTATAGCCTGAGAGGCTCGTTCACCACTATCCAAGTCCAGAGCCTCCGGCCGGAAGCAGAGCCTATTGTTAGAGCCTGACACGCGGAGCCGGAAGCCCCCGCAACACACATAGGTGCCGCTGTCTTGTTTCACGTGAAACGGCGCTCTCTGGGTTCTGTTCGAGGCAGCGCGGGTGCCCTCGGAGGTCGGGAGGCTACGGTGGATAAGCTGGTGGATAACCATGTGGAAAACGTTGGGGATAACTCTGTGGATTCTCAATGGATTCGCATCGACCGCCCGCGTCCTCCTGCAGGTCCGGGGATCCAGCGGAGGGGCCTATTGATCGTGAGAGACTCGATATGTCGTGAGTGTGAACGGTCTGCGCACCTAGCGCGCTCGATTTTGTCCAGTGAGCCCAATTTGCATTGATTTAGCTGGTTGAGACCCGAGATGGGCGCTTCTAGATTGGCCAACCCCAGTATCTGCTCCTAGGGTCACCACGGTCTTCACCTAATCCACGAATCTGCGACTGCGATATCCACTTGTAAGTCAGATGTGGGCAGTGTCATGAGCGGTGGATAAGCCTGTGGATAACATTGTGCATAAGTCGGTGGATAATTACCGCTGTCGCCGCCTAACTCCTAAGCGCCCCCTGGCTGCTCTTGCTGCAGGAAGCACTTGATTGCACTTCTCCTGCATGGACCACGAGAGCTTATGACCTCCCTCCCTGCGGAAGGTGGGTTGAGTTGCGATCGTCACTTGAATAGGACATGCTCACGCGGAGCTTCGTCTCCTGTGCCTGCGCCACGCTCCATGACATTCAATGGGAGAACGGTATTCAGCTCGGCATATTCATCCGACGTCTACAGGCCTGTGCGCAGGGGTGCCCGAACTAAGTGGTCGATCGTATGCAAGCAGCAAGTTCCATCTCATGCGCCACGGTCCCCTGACAAGACGCAGTTGACCGCGCCCATTGTCTCCCCGGGCCCAAAGAATCTAGTAGCATCGACTCTTGTATCGGTCAGGCTTTGGCAACCGGCGTCGTTCATGTCAGTCATTATGAGACTTCCCTCTTTGCGACTCCACCTGCAATCACGCGCGACGACTCGAACCCCACACTGTTTCACGTGAAACGGTCCGCATTCTTCTTCGTTGTTTCACGTGAAACAGCGAAAGGTGGCCCAGGGAGCGCCAAGGCTCCGGTGGGGCATCTGGTGGTCCAGAACCCTGAATAGCGTGGACGGTGCCTTCAGAGGTGATCTGGTTGCGTCAGGCTCTAGCCGCTCAGCATCGATGTGGCGGGGGGCTTGCGTGCCGCCAACGTATGCTGGCCGCAGTCGGCAATGGCCTTTCGTGTTCAGTGGAGTGGAGATATACGAAACATTCCATGCTGAGGCGCCCGAAGCGATAGTTGGCATAGCACCAATGACAGTCCTGCTTGCATGGTGGTTGCCACACGAGGCCTCGATGGATGTCTCCTTCTGCATCGGGGCGAGCCACTACGGTGCGGGGCGGAGATGACTCTGCACGGGACGCGCTCGTGGGCGGCCTGCGTGCTGGCTGCGAGCTATGAACTCACCCATAGTGACGCCATTCCATCGCTGTGGCCCGGCGCAGCGAACTTCAGGGCGGCTCATCTTCCTGGCCACTACGGAGCGAGATGACTCAACGGATGCTACGGGGGCCTGACCATCCTTGATCCTTGCGAGCCAACAGCTGGTGCTCTATTGATTAGTAGGGAAACGACAAATAGTGCGAAAAGCCCGACAAGCCATGTCCTGTTTCACGTGAAACACCGCTTGCTTGAGCCAGGGGCCGGTCGCACGTCCCTAGGTGCCCGCGGTATATGCTGGCAAGTATCACTGCCGACGTGCTCAGATCACGAGGCAGGAAGAGAACTTCTTGTGCTTAGCTTCAATTGAGTCCTTCGCTGCCCCCTCCCGGGAGTTACGGGACTCTGTCGGAACTAAGGACTAGGCAAGAGGATCTCCAATGAACTCCCTGCACACTAATCCGACGCGGCAGGGCTGTACGCCGGCGGAATGCGGTTCTGCTGCAGAAGGAGCGCCAGCTGTCCCCCACTAAACGCTAGGTGGTGGCGAGCGGCGTGGGGCGGTGCTGCGCGTGGATGCAATCAGACGGGGGCGCTGGAGTGCGCTGACCTGTTCTTGGGGTGACGTCTGGGAGCGTCGACTTGATTCGACACTGTTTTTCCGCGCGCGCACCTGGGCTGGCTGGTGTTTGAGTAGCTAATTCGGCCTAGGTGCGCTCCTTCTTGATGAGACGTGGCCTGTCTGTAGCGGATTAGAGCAACTGGCAATGCCAGAAGTTGCCATGGAGACCCAACCGACGGAGACCATGGGGAAGATGACTGGACCATAGTGTGGCTGTCTATCGGCAGGAAGCGGCATTCCGCGGGTCCTCGTCGTGTAGCGGTGCCAGGACCCCCCCCGAGGGCTGTCGTCGTCCAAAGAGCGCGTCTGATGGCTATCGGGGTCGCCTGGAGGCGCCGTAGGAGGCGGTGCACCGCAGCGGAGCTTGCACAGTCCTGACTAGGCCCTTGGCCTTATAGGGTCGGCGGATGATTCGATTTCGAGGGAAATGGATTGAAGTTGGATGACACCACAACCTTCCAAAGGTTGTTATCGCGGCATAGGGAACTGCAACGAAACCAGACTTTGACAGTGACATCACTCAGCCCAAGTCTAAATTGTCCCAGTTGAGCGGACTTCCCGCGTAGTTCGTGCGATCCCCGCCGTCCGGTCATGGCGCAGCCAAAGGACGTCCCAACCACGCGCACGGAAACTTTCCGTGCCAACAGAAGCGCGCAATGGATTGCCTCCCAATTGTCGCTGTGGTGCGCTTAACAGCTTTTCTGCTGATTTAGCTGGTACGTCGAGCCATAAACTCAGTCGCAGCGGTGCGGACGAGGACGTTTCACGTGAAACTGGCAAAGATGGGTGACACAACGAGCAGACACCGTGAACGCGAACGCGCTGTTTCACGTGAAACAAGACTTGCCGTACGGACCAGCGTCTTTACCCCACGTCAAAGATCCCTCATGTCGTCGATACTGGTTCGCTGGAGATGCGACGGATTGAGACTACTCACGCGGTAGCGCCCCGTGTCATTACCAAACTCATTCCCCGACGGGCGGTAGGGGAGCTCCTATAGAACTTTCGAACAGGCCAGGTTGTAACTATTTCTTCGAGCAGCGCGAAGTTGAGTGGAAGCCAATACCGCCCACTAGCCCAATTAGCTAGCAGCGGTGGCCCGAGGCTAGGACTCGGAGGATCCGGAGTAGACGAGGGGAGATTCCGGGAGAGTGATCCTCAGCGGCGCAGCTCCTACTGGGAGAAGTCAATCTGCTCGGGCCAGGAATGAGAAACACGCGACCGGAAGATCTCAAGGGGTGTGTTGAGCTGACTTCTCCTTACCCCAGGTAGGCAGAAGTGAAATGACCAATTATGAGAAGGTGTGAGCCTGCCCAGAGCAAGAAAGTTGTGTAAGCGACCTATTCTGGTTTATGTCATTCTGAGCAGCAAGAAACCGGCGGTTCCCTCTCCCTCGGGAGTAGCAACCGCCGGTTTTTTACGGATTAGATCAGAAGTCAAGCCTAGGACAGGACGTCTGCAAATTCCTTTTCGAAGAACTGCTTCGGCTTGGCACCGATGACAGTGCTCTTCACTTCTCCCCCACTGAACAGGTAGACGGCCGGAATGGACGTGATGCCATATTCGGCGGCGATCGCGGGGTTGTCGTCGACGTTGAGCTTTACTACGTCAACCTTCTCGCTGTACTCAACGGAGATCTCGTCGAGGATGGGACCGAGCTTGCGGCACGGGCCGCACCACTCTGCCCAGAAGTCCACGATGACCGGCTTCTCGGAAGCCAAAACATCCGTGCTGAAGCTTGCGTCAGTTACGTCCTTTGCGTTGCTCATAACTTTTCCCTTCGTATGGTTGCTTGGATGCAGTCTAGGAGTGCAGGTCTGCGAGGTAGTGCTCTACGTCAAGGGCAGCCACACAACCGGAGCCCGAAGCCGTGATGGCCTGGCGGTACGTGGGGTCGATGACATCGCCCGCGGCGAAGACACCCTTGATGTTGGTCCGGGAGCTACGGCCTTCTACGGCGATGGTTCCCTCGGGGGTCAGATCGACCTTGCCCTTGATGAGATCCGTGCGGGGGTCGTTGCCGATGGCCACAAACACGCCGGTGACGGCGAGCTCGGACTCGATGCCGTCCACCAGATTCTTCAGCTTCAGGCCGGTGACCTTGTCTTCACCGAGAACATCTTCAACAGCGGTGTTCCAGACAAAGTTGATCTTCTCGTGAGCCTGGGCACGGTCACCCATGATCTTTGAAGCCTTGAGGGTATCGCGGCGGTGGACGACGGTAACGGACTTCGCGAACTTGGTGAGGAACAGTGCTTCCTCCATGGCGGAGTCGCCACCACCGATAACGGCGATGTCCTGATCCTTGAAGAAGAAGCCGTCACAGGTTGCACACCAGCTAACTCCGTGGCCGGAAAGGCGCTTTTCGTTGGCCAGGCCGAGCTCGCGGTATGCCGAACCTGTGGACAGGATGATGGCCTTCGCCTGGAAGGTCTCCCCCGTTCCGATGGTCACAGTCTTGATGTCGCCGTCGAGGTCCAGCTCGGTGACATCCTCGAACTGGATCTCGGTGCCGAAACGAGCGGCCTGCTTTTCGAAGTTCTCCATCAGGTCCGGGCCCATGATGCCCTCCGGGAAACCCGGGTAGTTTTCCACGTCCGTGGTGTTCATCAGTTCGCCACCAGCTGTGACGGAACCGGCAATGAGCAGAGGCTTCATGTTGGCGCGGGCGGTGTAAACGGCGGCGGTGTAGCCGGCAGGGCCTGAACCTACGATGATGACGTCACGCACCTGCGATGCGCTGTTTTCTGCAATGCTCACGTGGCGTGAACCTCTTCCTTAGTCGATGCTGCGGCTTTCGGGGCAGCCACCTGACTCAACCCCTGTTGCTTTCCAAATATTCCGTTGGAGTTGGGGACCCTAAAAGCCACCATCATTCAGGGTACCGTCTGCAGGCATGCCGAATCTAAGCGGTGACGCCAATGTAGGTAGCAGTAGAGGCCGTTCCGACGAGTCAAACGGCCTCTACTGTTACCTAGTTGGGTTTGGCTACTGGACCGTGACCTCGGCCAGGCGCAGTCCGAATCCGAATCGCGTCTTCGGTGCAGCCAGCTTCGGGAGTGCGCTGATGACTACGATGACGTACTGGGTCTGCGCCGGTGCTGCAAGCGGCATGGTCAGTTCCGGGGACGTGAAGCTGTTGGTGCCCACGAGTTTTGCGCCGTCCATCGCAGGACGATCGTTGGTGTAGACGCTGATGCTACCGCCGGAGCCACCCAACTGGTTGAGCACTACCGACTTGACCTCGGTGGGTTCCTTGAGCTTAACCACAAGGGGCATGTCTTCGAAGAGCCCACCCCAGTTTGCAGAGGCGAATTCCATGTCCGACCAGTAGCTGGCAGCGTTACCGTCAAAGGCCCTGGCAAGGTCCTTGTCATAGGTGGCGGCGAAGGGGAAGTCGCCGAGGCGCGTGATGCCTTCAATTTCCGGTGGTGTGGCCGGGGCCGGAGCTTCTGTGGGCGCGGGCTCCTCGGTTTCCGCGGCGGAAGATTGAGGGGCCGGCGTGCTTTGCGTCGCGGCAGGTGCACCACTGGGCAGGAGGCTACCCAGATTGGTCACCGCAAGCACGAGTCCGACCACCAAGACAGCTGCGAGAAGGCCGCCTACCAGCCAGCGCAGGGAACGCGGTTCCTTCTCAGGAGCCTCGTCTTCGTAAACTTCCTCGTCCTCGTAATCGTCCGTAACAGCTGACGACGCCGGGAAGCTGCTTGGCGCGCGATCGTAGCCGGAGTCGGTCCCTCGGCTTGCTACACCGGAACCACCAGCAGCTGCAGCGGCGCCTGAGCCGCTAAAGCCGTAGTCCTCTTCGGACCACAGGGAAACCTTTGGCTCCGCAGCAGACTCGCTGCTGGCCGGCCCGTGGCTGGTTGGCGGCGACGAGACGGGCGAAGTCGAAACGGGCTGCGATGAAACAGCCTGGGTGGGCGGCTGCGATGCAACAGCAGGCGACGCTCCGCCCCTGGAACCAGGGCCGGCAGAGGCAGCGCCAGCGTCGGCAGAACCAGTAGCGGCAGCTCCGGCGTCGTTGTTCTTGGAACCCGCATGCTTCAGGGCTGCAGCGGCAGCAACACCCGCTGCTCCGGCGCCGGCAGCGGCCGCAGCCAGCTTCCCCGCGATACCGCTCTTCGGTGAAGAGGGGCTGGACGAAGGCATAGGCGGTACGTGAGGCGCGGTGCGTGCTGGGGCAGCAGGCACCGAGTCAGGCTCATCGTTGGACTCTGACGGGATGGGGTAGCCGTTTTCGTCGTACTGGATGTACTCGGCGTCGTGCTCGTCATCCTCGTACAGGCCATCGTAAGTTTCAGGCTCATAGGTTCGCGGCTGGCCGAAGATCTCGCTTCCGAGCGTTTCGGTGAAGAAAGGCTCGATGTACGGCGGGTTGGTGGCCACCACAAGGTCCAACAGATCGGGGGCGGTGCTGTGGTTGGTGATCAGGTACGTGGTGTTTTCACTGATGCCCAAGTCCAGGATCTGAACGTGGCCCGGCCTCTCCCCAGTGGCTACTTCGCGGGCGCTCTGAGCAACCTGCTCGGCATTTCCGGGACCGGCAACGAGGATGCTCACGGGACGGTTGAGGACTTGGTCCACGCCGTCGAGCACCTGATCTTGGTCATGCGAGGTCAATACATTGGCCGTGACCTTGTAGCGGCCGCCAAGTACTGATCCGACGTCGATCGGGTGGGACACGTGTTCCTCCTAGGCTGTCCGGCAGCTGCGGTCCTGCACATGGCTCCCCCGGCGAGCCGGTTGAACCGCTTTTGCAACTACCTATATTCGTTTCTAGCCTAGCGGATTGACGCCCGCCGCCCATGTTGGCGCCACCGGCTTACTTCCTGTGGTTGCGCTTAGTGGGGAAGTACGGATTCTGTCCTGCGTCGCCTTGGTATGTCCGCCGACCCGGCAAGGGGACCTGCGGACGGAACCTGCCGCCGCGAGCCGTGCCGGGCGTGTCTTCCTCCGGCAGGTAGTTCTTGGGTGCGTCAGGTGAGATTCCGGCGGCGGGTTCGGCAGCCCGCTGTGGAGCGAGCGCAGGCCCGGCCCTGAAGGAGGCAGCATCGAACTCGCCGGAGATGCGCGGGATCAAACCTGTATCGTCCGAGACCGTGGCGCGTGCCGGCGTCGTGGGTTCCGGTGCTGCACCGGTGACAGGTGCGGGTACTCCTCGGCCCAGACGGCCCATGAGCGGACGCAGGAGGTCGCGCAGTTCGGTGACGTGGAAGACGCGCAGGAGGACCAGGTAGGCGAGCAGCATGACGGGCCCGACGACGACGACCGTCACCAAGGCGGCCGGTCGGCTGCTCCACGCGAAGCCGTCGGCGCGGTAGCTGCCCAAAAGCCACAAGGCCCCAGCGCCGGCTACCGCAGATCCCAGGCCCGCGTAACCCATGCGAATGTACGAATTGGCTATGCGGGGACCGTCCAGGTGACCCAGCAAGCGGCGAAGGAACACCACGCTGATCACCACAGAGAGGATGTTGCCCAGTGTGTAAAGGATGGCGATCGCGTAGATGATCTGGCCGACGGGGAGGAACTGGATGAAAAACGCGCCCACCACGTAGATCACGGCGAGCCACAACTGGACGTACAGCGGCGTACGGGCATCCTCGTTGGCGTAGAACACACGGGACATCATGAAGTTCGCACTCAGGAACGGCGTGCTCAGGGCGAGGATGGTGAGCGTTTGGGCCAGCATGACGCCGTCCTGCGGTTCGCCGCCGGAGAAGAACATGCCCAGGGGGCCGGCCAGCGCGAACAGCGCCAGGGCACCGAAAACCGTAGCGACGGCCATGGTGCGGAGACCGTGGGACAGGGCGTCACGCAGTTCGGCTTTGTTGCCGTCCTGCGACGCGCGCGTCATGCGGTTGAAGAGGACGGTAGCCAAGGACAACGCGATGATCGAGTGCGGCAGCAGGTACAGCTGGCTGGCGACTTCCAGGACGGCGTTACCTGGGAGGACGGCCGCAGCGGCTTTGTCCCCGGCGTTGTCCAAACGGAGGCGCTCGGCACCGGGAATCGTGGCGATCCTCATGACGTAAAGGAACGCCAACTGCCCGACGGCGGCAGTCGCCAGCGTCCACACACTCAGCTTTGCTGCCTGGCCGAGTCCAACTCCGCGCCAGCCAAAGCGAGGCCGGAGGCCAAGGCGCAAACGTAAGACCGGGATCAGCAGGATGGCAGTCTGCGCCACCACACCGAAAGTGGAGAAACCGGCAATCAGGAGTGTCTGGGTGGGTCCCCAATTGTCCAAAGTGTGGGGGTTGTAGACGTTCTCGCCAAGAATCCATATGAACATCCCCAGGCCGGCGATGGCCACCAGGTTGTTGAGGATGGGAGCCCACATGGCGGGGCCGAACGCTCCGTGGGCGTTCAGCACCTGCGTGAGGAGGGCGTAGAGCCCGTAGAAGAAGATCTGGGGCAGGCACCAGAAAGCGAAGGTGACCGCCAACGCCTTCTGTTGCTCGGAATAGCCCTGGGTGGTGAGGTCGATGACCAGGGGTGCCGCAAGTGTTACCAGCGCCGTCAGCGCCAGCAGCACCAGGACTGCGAGTGTCAGCAACCGGCTGATGTAGTCCGCGCCGCGGTCCGGGGCCTTGCTGGCCTTGATGATCTGAGGGACCAGGACGGCATTGAACACGCCGCCTGCTACCAACAGGAAGATCAGGTTCGGCAGGTTGTTCGCGTTAATGAACGTGTCATTGATCGTGGAGCCCAGGCCGAGGGCGGCACCGAGCATCCACGTTTTGGCGAAGCCAAGGAACCGGGAAACCAGCGTTCCTGCTGCCATGATGGCGCTGGAACGTGCTTCTCCGGATTGAACGGACTGGGTTGTTTTGGCTTCAGACATCGCCTTTATCGTCCCATGTACCCGGGTCAGAGGTGTTCGGGCAGCACTTCCCGTGCCAAATCGGCGATGCGGCGTTCATTCGGGAAGGACAATTTCCGGGCCAGTTCCTGGATGGGAACCCATGCGGCGTCAACGGCCTCCTGGTCCGGATCATTCTCGATGGTCAGCTCGCCGCCCGTGGCCCGGAGCAGAAAATGGTGCACGGTCTTGTGGACGCGGTGGCCGCTCACGGTGAACCAGTAGTCGATGCTGCCGAGGGGCGCCAGGATGCTGCCTTCGATGCCGGTTTCCTCGGCGATCTCACGTACGGCAGCTTCCTCGTTGTTCTCGCGACCTTCGGGATGGCCCTTCGGTAGGCACCACTCAAGCCGGCCACCCCTATTAAGGCGGGCGATAATTGCAACCCGGAGTTCGCCGTCGGACGTGTCTACTACAACGCCACCGGCTGACACTTCCTCCACAGTGGGAAGCGAGGCCTGCACCGGATGCTGCTGGGCGGGCGCGACATGTGCACCGATTGCCGACGGCAACGGTGCGTTTGTCCTCCTGCCAGGAGCGCTCGGGATCGGGTTGGCCATGAGGTCCACTCTAACGACTCTTGCCCTCGAGTGATGACCGGGACATGGCCACAAGATGGACTGCAGGAGATGCTCCGCGGACGCATGCCTGATTTCGCATGGAGCAGTGGCCCACTGCAGAGCAAAAATCTGCCAAGCTTAAGGAACTATGGCGCACGTATTGGACAGCTCTTCTGTTAACTTCACCATCGATCCGGTGGTGCTCGACCTCGGGCAGCGCTTTGTCGATGCCGGCTTCGAGTTGTCCTTGGTCGGTGGACCCGTGCGCGATCTCTTCCTGGGGAGGACATCCCCGGACCTCGACTTCACCACCGACGCCACGCCGGACCAGACCATCTCCGTCATCAAGAAGTGGGCGGACAACTTCTGGGAAATCGGGCGCGCCTTCGGCACCATCGGTATGAAGAAGAATGGCTTCCAGATCGAAGTCACCACGTATCGCGCGGAGGCTTACGACCCCGATTCGCGAAAGCCGGTGGTGGCGTTCGGCAACTCCTTGACCGACGACCTGCTGCGCCGCGACTTCACCATCAACGCCATGGCGCTGCGGCTGCCAAGCCTGGAACTCGTGGATCCGTTCGGCGGCGTCCGCGATCTTCACGCGTCCGAGCTCGCCACGCCAGGCGCCCCCGAGGCCTCTTTCTCCGACGATCCGCTGCGCATGATGCGCGCGGCCCGATTCGCCTCCCAACTGGGCGTCTCGGTTCACGACGACGTCCGGCTCGCCATGTCTCAGATGGCCGACCGCATCAAGATCATCTCCGCAGAGCGCGTCCGGGAAGAGCTGGTCAAGCTCATCAACGGAGCGCACCCGCGGGTAGGCATCGACCTCCTGGTGGACACGGGGCTCGCTGAGTTCGTGCTCCCTGAGGTTTCCGCCCTGCGCCTCGAAGCCGATGAACACCACCGGCATAAAGACGTGTACCAGCACTCGCTGCAGGTCCTTGAGCAGGCTGCCGCATTGGAAACAGGACCTGACGGCCCCGTGCCCGGCCCTGATTTTGTGCTGCGGTTCGCCGCGTTGATGCACGACGTCGGCAAGCCGGCTACGCGCCGCTTTGAACCGGGCGGCGCGGTGAGCTTCCGCCACCATGACGTTGTTGGTTCCAAGCTGACAGCCAAACGGATGAAAGCGTTGCGTTTCGACAACGAGTCGATCAAAGCTGTGTCCCGCCTGGTCGAACTGCACATGCGTTTCTACGGTTACGGCGATGCCGGCTGGAGCGATTCCGCTGTACGTCGCTACGTCACCGATGCAGGTCCTCTCCTGGAACGCCTGCACCGGCTTACCCGCTCCGACGTCACTACGCGTAACCAGCGCAAGGCCGACCGTCTGTCCTTCGCCTACGATGACCTTGAGCATCGCATTGCGGCGCTTCTGGAACAGGAATCACTGGCGGCCGTCCGGCCTGACCTTGATGGGGCGCAGATCATGGCGCTCCTGGGACTCAAGCCCGGCCCGGTAGTGGGGCGGGCTTATAAGTTCCTTCTGGAAGAACGGATGGAACACGGACCACTATCCCCCGAGGAAGCCGAGCAGAAACTCTTGGCTTGGTGGGAAGCGCAACCCGAGTCCGCCGTCGTCGAGCCTTTGACCGAAACTGAGGAGCCCTCATGAACGCAGCGACTTCCCCGCGTCCGCAACTCTGGATCCTTCGCCATGGTGAGACGGAATGGTCCAAGAGCGGGCAGTACACAGGTCTGACGGATCTTCCCCTCACTGTTGAGGGTGAACAGCAGGCTGTTGAAGCCCGCAAGGTCCTGGAAAGCATCGACTTCGACCTCGTCCTGACCTCACCGCTTCGCCGTGCACGCCGGACGGCAGAACTTGCAGGCTACCCGGAGGCTGTCCATGAGCCGCTGGCCGTCGAATGGAACTACGGCGACTATGAAGGCATCAGCTCGGACCTGATCCGCAAGGACAACCCCGACTACCTCATCTGGACCGATGGCGTGCCCAACGGGGAAACACTGGACGAAGTTGCTGCACGGGCCGACAAGATCATTGGACGCGTCCTGGAATCCGGAATGGACAACGTCCTGATAGTGGCCCACGGTCATTTCTCCAGGATCCTCACCGCCCGCTGGCTGGAAATGGATGCCCGCGAAGGCCGGCACTTCATCCTGGGAACGGCGAAGGTCTGCACCCTTGGTTGGGATAAGCGGACGCCCGCAATTGTGCGTTGGGGCCTCTAAAACAAGAATTTAGAAAAAGTTTTAGCGAATTAGCTAATTTCGCTGGTCAAACTCCTTCTTCATGAGGTAGCTTATATCTTGTTCCCAGAGCGACCCGCCCGGAACAAGGCGCGCATTCCCTGGTTCAGTCAGCCGGGACAATGCCACAGCAGGCTGCTTATCAGCCAGAAAAGGAGGTTGGGAAAAATGATTACTTTGACTAGCGGACGGAAGTTGACCGTCACTGCTACCCCGGCCTCTGCTGATGATCGACGCCATTTTTGCTCTCTGACCCACTCCTGAACCACCGGACCGGCTTGTTTGCCGGCGGTGTTCCTGACGGCCTCCTCTCTTTGGATGGCTGAGTAGTCAGTTGTAGGCGCGGACCCACGCAGCATGCCGCGGGTGCGCAGTTTCCCCATAGTTCGGAACCAGCTTCTTGTTGGGTCGACTGCTGGAAGCACGCGCTATTGCACGGCGATTCGGGCTTTCCCGATTCGGTCCGCAAATCCCCTTATTAGCCTCGGCTATTTATGCCCTTTGGCCCTTGATTTCTTTTGAATTCAATTGGCTTTAATTGTCGCGCCTAAATGCCGGTATTTCTTTGACGAAAGGAGGTGAACCATGCGCAAACGCCCCGAAGACATGCGTTTCTACAAGAGCACCGATGCTCCCAAGGACCGCACTTTGTTCAATGGCCAGCTGCTCGACCAGCGCCGTGAAGACGTCTACGTTGTCCTGCACCAGATGGGACTCATCCGCTGATTCCCTTCAGCCAGCAAGAAGGAGTTCAGGTGCCACACATTCATGCTGAACCTCAAGGAGCCCACGCGGCTACGCGTGGGCTCCTCCCCTTTTAATCCCATGAAGCTCTGACCCCGTGCACCTCGCAGGACTGTAAGCTCGATCGCATGCAGGAGACGAAGCCTCACCGGCTACAAAAACGTGCCCGCTTTGTGGTTCCCAGCCGCAGCGACGCCCTGCTTCGCAACTTCACGGAACTCGTGGGCGGACCCTTGGGCAAGCATTCGTCGCCAGGGAAGATTTCACCCGGCCCGTTCACTGTGGAACGGGTCCTGATAATCCTCACCGTTGTGGCTGCTCTGCTCGCCGTAATCGCAAAGGATTACTGCCGCGTCCGTGGCTGGGAGACTCCCGGCCAGTTCTACGCGACCTGCTATTCGGACTTCCCTGAGCTCTTCCGGAACCGCGGTCTCGGTGAGGGCATATTTCCCTTCTTCACCCAAGGCAGCCTGTTCGAGTATCCAGTGCTCATGGGCATCATCGCCGGCGTGACAGCTTTTCTGGTGCCCGGCCAAGGCATGGGGAACGAACGCATCCTGGGTTACTTCGATGTCAACGCAACACTGATCGTCGCGATTTGGATCGTTACCGTCCTCCTGACCGCCAGGATCAACAGGCGCCGCCCTTGGGACGCAGCCACGGTGGCCGTAGCACCCGGGATCATCCTGGCCGGGTTCATCAACTGGGACATGTGGGCTGTGGGGCTGCTGGCTCTGGGCATGTACCTGTTCTCCAGGGACAAGCTGATCCTGGCTGGAGTGGTCATCGGTCTGGGAGCTGCCACTAAGCTGTACCCTGCCCTCATACTCGGTGCCGTGTTGCTGTTGGCCCTCCGAACCGGGAAGTTGCGTGCCTTCTTCATCACAGCTGGTGCGGCCGCAGCATCCTGGCTGGCGGTGAACTTGCCCATCGCAGCGATGAACCTTTCGGGCTGGCGATACTTCTTTGAATTCAGCCAGGATCGCCCTGCCGGGTACAGCTCACCTTGGTTTGCGTACAACCTCGTGGCGGACAGGGTCCGTTGGGTGCAGATTGACGGCGCAGCCATCAATTCCATGGCACTGTTCCTGTTCGTCCTGGCGTGCGTACTTATCGGTGCTTTGGCCTTATGTGCTCCACGGCGACCCCGTCTGGCCCAACTGGTGTTCCTGATTGTTGCCGCATTCATCCTGACCAACAAGGTTTACTCGCCCCAGTTCGTCATCTGGCTCATACCGCTCCTCGCTCTGGCCCGGCCCCGCTGGCGCGACTTCCTCATCTGGCAAGCCGCAGAAGGGCTGCACTGGGCCGCCGTCTGGATGTATCTGGGCCAAACGACCAGTGGCGGATCCGTCCAGCACAATATTGATATGTCCTACTACGTGCTGGCCGTGGGTTTACATATGGTTGCAACGGCATATCTCATGGTGCGGGTGGCCATCGATATTTGGGACCCTGCCCAGGATCCACTACGCGCGTATGGCGAGGACGATCCCCATGGTGGACCATTCGACGGCGCCCGGGACTGGCTGAGGCTCGACGCGTTCCGCCCCTCCCGGTCAGTGCTGCCGTGGCGTCCTCGGGCCACGGTGGATGCTATCGACCCCAAAGCACCCCAGCGTACGGAGGTAAACAGCGATGGTTGATGTCGCCGTCGTCGGCGCCGGTCCTAATGGCCTGGCCGCCGCAGTGGTTATGGCCCGTGCGGGCCTGAGTGTCCATCTCTACGAAGCAGCCGATGCGATCGGTGGTGGGTCCCGGACCAGTGAGTTGATTGAACCCGGCTACCTCTACGACGTGTGCTCCGCCGTGCATCCGATGGCTGTTGCGTCGCCCTTTTTCCGCGCTTTCGAGCTGTCGCAGCGCGTGGACCTGAGGGTGCCGGAGGTCCAGCACGGTACGCCGTTGGACATCGGCGGTGCGGCCTTGGCCTACCAATCCCTGGATCGGACGGTGCAGGAGCTGGGTGTCGATGGACCCGCTTACCGACGCCTGATGCAGCCGTTGCTGGAGCGGGTGGACGGGGTTGTGGAATTTACGTCCAACCAACTCCTGCGCATTCCAAAGGACCCTTTGGCGGCAGTCAGGTTTGGGCTGGCGACCCTGGATCAGGGGACCCCGATCTGGATGCGCCGATTCCGCGAAGAAGCCGCCCCTGCGCTACTGACGGGTGTGATGTCGCATGCCCTTGGATCGCAGCCGTCCCTTAGCTCAACGGGTGCCGGGCTGTTGCTCAGCACTCTGGCCCACGCGGGCGGTTGGGTGATACCTGTTGGCGGCTCCATGTCCATTGCCCGTGCCATGGCTGACGATCTTACTGCTCACGGCGGCACCATCCATGTGGGCGAACGCGTGGGTTCGCTGGATCAGGTCCGGCCGGCGAAGGCCATCCTGCTGGATGTTGCCCCGCCAACTCTGGCGCGCTTGGGTGGCTCGGACGTTCCCGACCGTTACCGTCGCGCACTTGAAGCATTCCGCTTCGGGAATGCAGCGTGCAAGGTGGACTTCATCCTGTCCGGCCCTGTTCCTTGGCGTGATTCCGGATTGGCGAAGGCAGGGACTGTCCACGTTGGCGGTTCACGGCAGGCAATGGCAGAGTCCGAGAACCTGGTGGACATGGGCAAACATCCAACGGAACCCTATGTCCTGGTGTCCCAGCCATCCGTGGTGGATTCGACCCGGGCTCCGGACGGCCGTCACGTTTTGTGGTCTTATTGCCACGTCCCCGCCAATTCGACGGTGGACATGGCCGAAGCTGTCATAGCGCGCATCGAGCGGTACGCACCAGGTTTCCGGGATGTTGTGGTGGCGTCAAAGACCACGACGGCGGCGGAACTGTCCGCGTACAACGAGAACTATGTTGGTGGTGACTTCAGTGCAGGACTGTTGGACCTGCGTGGTCTGGTGCAACGGCCGGTTGTATCCAATGTGCCTTGGCGAACGCCAATGGAGGGCGTGTATCTGTGTTCCTCGTCAACGCCGCCTGGTCCGGGGGTTACGGGAATGCCCGGGTACCACGCGGCAAGGTATGCCCTGAAGGACATATTCAAGATGCGAGTACCCGGGCTCGGCGTCGGACTGTAGCGGCTCGTTAGTTGGCGGCGGTGAAGCGGGCGCGGCGGTGCGCCGGGCTCTCGATCTCGTCCAGCATGGCTACTGCGTAGTCCTGCGTGGAGATGCTGTTGCCGGCCGGTGAATCCTTGGCAACCGTGTATTCACCGGTGCGCTCACCCGGCTGGATGACGGGAGCGGGAGCCAGGACGGTCCAGTCGATGGTCTCCGGGGTCTGCTTCACGGCTTCGAAGGCCTTGGCTGCGGTGGTGGCCTCTGCCTTGTAGGCCTCGGGGAAGTCGGGGGAATCGAGAAGGCGGACGCCGTCGATCTCCAAGGTGCCGGCACCGCCGACAATCATGAGGCGGGTTCCCTCGGCATTGCTGTAGGCGGAAGCCATCGCGTCGAGCCACTCGCCGTGGTCGCCGCCGGTGCGGCTGGGACCCGTAGCCAGCACAACGACGTCGTGATCCTTGGCGTTGGAGACGAAGGCCTGGGCGTCAGCCAGATCAGCTGCCTGGGCAGCGGCACCGGGAACCTCTGCACCCTTGCGGGAGATGGCTGTGACCTCATGGCCGCGGGTGATGGATTCGTTGACGATCTGGCTGCCGACCATACCGGTTGCGCCGTAGACTGCGATTTTCATAGCTCTCCTTGAGGTTGGTATCCTTGCAATAACCCCAACGGTATCCATTGGATACTGATAGCTTCAAAGGAACTGAGTTACCTTTTGGATACTAATGATCTCCCCGCAAATATCCTCGACCCCAACTGTCCTTCGCGGGTGGTCTTCCAACGCATCGGCGATAAATGGGCTTCGTTGGTGATTCAAGTGCTCGGTGACGGGCCGGTCCGCTTTTCGGAACTGCGCAAAATGGTGAACGTAGTTACTCCCAAGGTCCTGACGCAAACCCTGCGCGCCCTGGAACGCGACGGCCTGATTACCCGTACCGTCTACGCGCAGGTTCCGCCACGGGTGGAGTATGAGCTGACAGCTTTAGGCGAGTCCCTGCTGCAGCCGCTCACCATGTTGCGCCACTGGGCGGAGAGTCATGTGCCCAGCATTCTCGAAGCCCGTGACGCCTACGACGAAGCGCAGGACGAGGCCCTCCTCGGCTCCCCCAACTGAGTAACAGCAAACGTCCCACTGAGCGCTCAAACCGACAGGTACTGTTACCTAGTTGGGCTGCGCGGACGGGACCAGCGCACGGCTGATTCGTCCATCACGCATCGTGGTCACGGCGTCAGTGAGAGGCAGGAACTCTGTGTCGTGAGTGACCATGACGGTGGCTGTCTGGAATTCATCCGTGACGTGCCGGAGTAGCCGGACGATCGACTCGCTGCGTTCGTGGTCCAGCGCGGCCGTTGGTTCATCGACGAGAAGAACCGTTGGGCTTCCCATGAGGGCCCTCGCAATGTTCACCCTTTGACGTTGGCCTCCGGACAGCTGGTGTGGCCTCTTGTGTGCCACCCCGGACAGCCCGACGACGTTCAGTAGTTCCGCCGCCTTCTCGCGTTCGTCGCGTACAGGCTTTCCCCGCAGATGTTCGCGGATCAGCAACTGCTCGACGGCGGTCAGTGAGGGCAGCAAGTTGGCCTGCTGGAAGATGATGCCCACCTTGTCCCGGCGAAGGGCTGTGCATTCGGCCTCCGAAAGGGCCGACACATCCTGTCCGTCGATGATGACCAGCCCCGCCGTAGGTTTGATGAGAGTCGCGGCGACGGCCAGCAAGGAGGATTTTCCGGATCCGGAAGGACCCACGAGGGAGAGGAATTCACCCCTGCGGACGCTGAGGTTGACGGCGTCCAATGCCTTAAGGGTGGAACTGCCGTCAGGGTATTCGAGGGAGACGTTGTTCAGGTTCAGTGCCGGAGTCATGATGCATGCCTTTCTGGGAATGTATTAGTTGCCGCCGAGGGCCAGCAGTGGATCGACCTTGGTGACGTTTCTGACGGCCAGGACAGCCCCTGCCAAACCCAGGAGGACGATCCCTGCGATGGGAACCAGCGTGGTCATAGGCGTGATGAGGAAGGGTGCCACTTGAGCCGCGAAGAATCCGCCTGCCACGCCAATCAGTCCGCCCACGCAGGCGCCGATCAGCAGGACCAGGGCGGCTTGGGCAAGGGCATCCCGCAGCACGTAGCCGGATGAAGCTCCCATCGCTTTGAGTACGGCTATGTCTCGTGTGCGTTGCACGGTCCATACGGTCAGGAAGGCGACGATCACCAAGGCTGAGATCCCGTAGAGGAATGCCTGCATGAGCATGAGTGACCCGTTTTCACTCTTGTAGGAGGCCAAAGCTTGGAAGGAGCCCACGGGATCCGAGCTGACGGTGCCAGCCGCGGCGTTGGCGGCGTCGAGGTCCACGGAAGATCCGGCGTCGTAAGTTGCGGTGATAACAGTCGCTGTCCCGGGGGCCGCGTGGGCGATGGTCCGCCACGTGTCGAGCGTCGTCCAGACCACTCCGGTGTGGGAGTACCACTGGTCCTCCACAACCTCGGCCACGGTAAGGTCTGTCCGGCCCACCCGGACCCGGCCGCCGGCCTCCAGCGAGAGCTCCTTTGCCAGTGTTTCGCCAATCACCACCGTCCCGTCCTCCACAGCTGCCGGAGCCCCTGCCCCACCAAAGACGGCGGTGTTCGCTGTACCGCTCGGTGCGCCACCGTCCCCTAGCGACAGCACACGGCTTTGGCTGATTCCGAGTGCCTGCGCCGAAGTAACGCCGGGCTGGTCCCTCCACGTTTCCAGCTGAGCGGAGGAAACTTCCGATTCTGTGAAGGACGCCTTTGGCTCCCCGCCGGTAGGTGCGCCGAAGACGACCTGCTGAACGGGCAGGGCCCCAATGGCCGACGTCGACTGGTTGCCCAAGCCCGCCGTAAGCCCGGAAAGCATGACGAGCAACAAGGTGATCAGGGCGACGACGCTGGCCATGAGCGCAAAACGGCCCTTGGCGAAACGAATGTCGCGGATGGCAAGAAACATCGGATTCCTTCGATTCATTGCGGGGTTGGTCCCGTCCATATCAACTCTTCCGGCGACGCGTGGAAGGGACATCGGGAGCCGGATGGATTGGCTGGCATCGTGGGGTTGAGCTGACGATCAACCGAATGGTTGATTCCGGCTTCAGGGGACGGAAACGCGGGTTTTCCGAGGAATGTCGGGGATACGCTGGGATGCATGCAGTCTCCCGCTGGCGCCGCCACAATACTCCGCGTGCTGCGTGTGAGCCTGCATGTCGGTTTCGCGGTTCTGTTACTTGTGGCCGTTGTCCGTTTGGTGACGGGAATGGGAACCAGCGGCGCACCGTCGGTTCTGGCTGTGGCCGCTGGACTGGGGCTTTCGGCCCTGCTGGCGCTGGTGTACCTCAGTGGCACGCTTCTGGAAAAGCGTCATGCAAGCGACGCAACGCGCTTCAATCCCACGCCTTACGCACGCTGGTGGCTGGGCGCGGTGATGCTTGTGTGGCTGCTGCTCCTCCTGGTCAGCAGCGACTTCGCATGGGTGGCCTTCCCTCTGTTCTTCCTGCAACTGCACCTGCTCCCCCGCGGACTCGCCTTGCCCGCGATTGGTCTGAGCACTGCCCTTCTGGTGGGCACGCTGTGGTTCCACAGCCGGGGAGCATCCGACGGCGGCCTGCAGCTTGCGATGATCCTGGGACCGGTGTTCGGGGCCGTGTTCGCGGTGGTCACGGGGCTGGCGTACCGGGCCCTGTTCCTCGAAGCCGAAAACCAGCGCACTGTTGCTGACGAACTCCGCAGAACACGAGCGGAACTTGCCCGAACCCAGCACGACGCCGGAATGCTGGCTGAACGTGAAAGGCTCGCCCGGGAAATCCACGACACCCTGGCCCAGGGTTTCTCCAGCATCGTCTTGATGGGAAGATCCGCAGAGAGAGCCTTGGACGATGGCGACGCCACTGCTGCCAAGGAGCGGTTGCGGACAGTACAGGACACGGCGTCGGCCAATTTGGCTGAAGCGCGCAGCTTTGTTCGCGGCCTGCGTTCGCCGGACCTTGAGGAGTCAGGACTCGTCGACACCCTCCGCCGACTCTGTGGGAAAACGGAAACGGAGGCCGCTGCGCGGGGTTCCGCGCTGCGCTGCCGCTTCGAGCTGGTGGGTACGCCTGTGGAACTGCTGAACACGTACCAGACCACCCTGCTCAGGGCCGCCCAGGCTTCCCTCGCGAACGTATGGGCTCACGCCCACGCGCGGGCCGCCGTCGTGACCCTGTCCTTCCTTGGCGATGAGGTGACCTTGGACGTTTTCGACGACGGCGTTGGTTTCGAACCGTCGACGGCGGTGGGTCCAGCGCGTGGCGATGGGACCGGCGTCGGGCTTCAAAGTTTGCGGGAACGGCTGGCCGCGCTGGACGGCCGCTTGGAAATCGAGTCGGCACCCGGTGAAGGAACAGTGGTTGCGATTCGCGTGCCGCTGCCGGCGGATGAAGGTGCTGCGTGAGTGATATCCGTGTCTTGCTAGTGGATGACCACCCGGTGGTTCGGGCGGGGCTGCGGGCCATGCTCGCCGACTTTCCGGGTGTCACGGTGGTGGCCGAAGCGGCGGATGGTGACGCCGCCCTGGTGGAACTCATCAAGCTGCACACCCTTGGCGAGCCCGTAGACCTGGTGCTCATGGACCTGCAAATGGGCAGCGGCATGGACGGTGTGACAGCCACGGAAAAAATCAAGGCCGGCGAGGCTGGGACTCCCCCGCCGCCTGTGCTGATTCTGACGACTTACGACACCGACGCCGACATCCTCGCCGCGGTGGAGGCCGGTGCCAGCGGCTACATGTTGAAAGACGCCCCGCCGGATCAGATTAGACAAGCCGTTTTGTCCGCTGCTGCCGGGCAAACCGCGCTGGCACCCGAAGTTGCGGCGCGGCTCATGGGCCGCATCCGGAATCCTTCGCCCGCCCTGAGTGCCCGGGAAGTCCAGCTGTTGGAGCTCCTGGCGACGGGCATGAGCAACCGTGCCATGGCCAAGCAGCTCTTCATTTCCGAGGCCACGGTGAAGACGCACTTGGTGCACATCTACTCGAAGCTTGGCGTCGACAACCGAACCGCGGCCATTGCCGTAGCGACGCAGCGCAGGGTCATCCGCGGGCGCTAACTCCCAACTAAGTAGCAGTTAATGCCGTTTTGAGCGCTCAAAACGGCATTAACTGCGACTCAGTTGGGTACGGGGTGCCGGGTTTACGTGAGCTCCTTGGCCTGGGCTTCGTCCGTCTGCTGGCCGGGACAAGAAACTGTCAGGGGAACGGGGCATAATGTCGCAAATGGGGAAATTGAAAAAACACAGCCTTGTACTTGGTCTCGTATCGCTGGTCACGGCTGGTTCATTGACCGCCTGCGATGACGGCCGCGCCGGTGCGGAAGGAGCAGCCAAGCAGCTCGCGTCCTCGCTGGCAGCGCTCGACGTCGGCCAACTGGCCGTCGAGGGCAAGGACGCTGCCGCGGCCAACGATCAACTCAAAGCCGTGTTCGAGGGACTCGACGCCAAGCCGGCGGTCGCATCCGGCGACGTAAAACTCGACGGCGACACCGCAACATTTCCCCTTAACTACACCTGGAACATCGGGTCGGCCAAGTGGGAGTACAGTTCCGAGGCCACGCTGAAGAAGTCCGGCGACAAGTGGGCTGTCCAATGGACCCCCGCACTTCTGGCTCCCGAACTCTCCGAGGGTGAAACCCTGTCGGTCAAAACAGTTCCCGCCCAACGTGGTCAGATCCTCGGCGCCGGGGATGCGCCGATCGTTGAGGACCGTCCGGTCTTCCGTGTGGGCATCGACAAAACCAAGGTTCCGGCAGAGCAAGCCGATGCTTCTGCCCGTGCCATGGCGACGCTGCTCGGGCTCGATGCAGAAGAATACGCCAAGCAGGTTGCCGCCTCAGGTCCGCAGGCTTTCGTCGAGGGCATCGTGCTGCGTGCCTACACGGCGGAGATCACTGAGGCGAAAATCGAGGCCATTCCGGGCGGTTCGAGCATCCTGGACTCCATGGCTTTGGCTCCCACCCGGACCTTTGCCCGCGCCTTGTTGGGCAGCGTTGGCCAAGCCAGTGCCGAACAGATTGAAAACTCCAACGGTGCGCTGCGTGCCGGCGACACCACGGGTACCGGCGGCCTGCAGCAGAAGTACGACTCCTTACTGCGAGGCAAAGACGGCGTGGAAGTTCTCGCCACGCCCGAGGTGAAGTCTGAAGGCGAGACGCTCGGCACTAAGGTGTTCTTCTCGTCGCTCCCGTCCCCCGGCACTACGCTCAAAACCACCCTTGACCTGAAACTCCAGCAGTTGGCCGAAGAGACGTTGGCTGGTGTTGGACCAGCGTCGGCCATTGTTGCCCTCAAGCCGTCCACCGGAGCTGTCCTTGCTGCCGCGTCCGGACCCGGCAGCAACGGGTACAACACGGCTCTGCTTGGTCAGTATGCGCCCGGGTCCACGTTCAAGATCGTCGATTCACTGGCGATGTTCCGCAACGGCGCCACACCGGACTCGAAGGTTGAATGCCCCTCAACGCTGACTGTGGACGGCCGCACGTTCAAAAATGCCGAAGGCTACCCCGAAAGCTCCCTTGGCTCGGTGCCCCTGCGTGACGCGTTCGCACACTCCTGCAACACTGCCTTCATCAACGCCCGTGATGCCGTCAGCCAGGACCAGCTCGAATCCGCAGCCCAGGCCCTCGGCGTAGCGGTTGAAGCTCCCAAGCTTGGCGCTGACGCGTTCCTGGGTTCGGTTCCTGGCGCTGCCGAGGGTACCGAGCACGCCGCTTCCATGATTGGCCAGGGCAAGGTGCTCTTTTCCCCGCTCTCGGCCGCGGTCATGGCTGCTTCCGTCGCCAACGGCGCTCCCGTTTCTCCGCAACTCGTGTTGAACGCCGATGGCGCCCAGAACGCTGACGCTGCCCAGAACTCCAGCGCCAGTGCCGCGCCCACCGAAAGTGGCGGCGCGTCGCCGTCGTCCGCTTCAGCAAGCGCCGCTCCCGTGTCACCGGCGTCCACCAAACCGATCACCAAGGAAGAAGCCGCTGCGCTCTCAGACATGATGCGGGCGGTGGTGACCTCCGGGCACGCTGGATTCCTCGCGGAAGTCCCCGGGACGCCGGTAGGGGCAAAGACCGGTACCGCGGAGTTCGGGAATGACAACCCGCCCAAGACGCATGCGTGGATCGTCGCAACGCACGGGGACCTGGCAGTTGCCGTGTTTGTGGAAGAAGGCGGCCTCGGCGCCACCACCAGCGGACCCCTGCTGAAGTCCTTCCTTACTGCGGCTGGCTGACACCGCTTGGATGCGGAGCCACCCGCACCTTCCAGAGCAAGAGAGCTGTTCGCGGGATGGGCCAGAGAAGGGCCAATGCCAGGACCGGCACCAGGAAAAGTCCGACGTCGGGAAACTGGCGGACGATGACGGTGAGGTTCGTGTCAAACCTGGCGGGTGCATAAACGAAGCACAACCATAGTGCGAACGCGTCCAAGGCAAGCGCGCTGAAAACCAAGGTGAGTGGCTTCCACTTTGGGGGTGATGTGCGGCTCCTGAGTAGGATGGAAAGTGCCGGCCACAAACTGAGCAACTCTGCGAGCAGCAATGCCAGTGCGACGACCCAGCTGTAGCGCTGCAGCCAGTCCTCCTGCACAACTGTTGGTGCAGGGGGCTGACCGTGGAGGATCCGCAGGACATTGCTATCCACGGCCTTCAATCTTGAGGGTGCGGAGGTGTCATTGGCGTTGATAACCAACGCGACACCAATTCCGGAAGCGGGAATCATCGCCAGATACGTGTGCGAGTTGCCCCACTCGCCCTGATGTTCCAGCAGCAGCGGCAATTCTCCGTCAAGTGGTTGCCTGGAAGCATCCGCGGACTCCACAAGTGGACGGGTGAACCACCCCATGCCGTACCCCTTGGAGCCGTCCACCTGTACGCGGGGCTCGAACATCGCGTTCACGCTGTGCGGCTGGAGGACGCGGGCTTCGCCGTACCGCCCCTGCCCCAGCAGTGCCGTTAACTCGTGACCCAAGTCCTCGGCGGAGGAATACATGGTGGTGGACGGCATGCCAGTGGCTGGCGCAGGTGCATCCGTCTGACCCCAGAACGAGCCAAACCATAACGAATACCCGGCAGCCACATTGTCAGCGCGGGCAGCCGCCTGCGTCGGGTGGCTGTGGATCATGTCCAAGGGTTCGAAGACGTGCTGCCTCACGTAATCGCCGAAAGGCTGGCCTGAGACTGTTTGAACCAGGAGGCCCAGAATGTTGTAGTTTGCGTTGGCATACCCAAACGCTTCGCCAGGTGACCTGGCCAGAGGAGCGCCTGACAGTGCACGGACACCTTCTTCCAGGGCTTCGGGACCTTGGGTGTCGCTGCCTTCAAACGCCGTACCTGCTGAAGCCATTCCGCTGGTTTGGTGCAGCAGATGGCGGACTGTGATCGCGGACGCGCGGCTATCCTTCAATGCAAACCACGGCAGGTACGTCTGGACAGGCTCATCCAACTCCAGCCTGCCCGCCTCAACCTGCTGCATCACGGCAATTGCTGTGAGTGACTTGGTGGTGGACGCCAGGAGCACCGGCGTCTGAGCGGTCATGGGCCTTCCCGAGTTGTCGGCGCGGCCAAACGCAACTGAATGCACCTGGACGCCGTGCTGGACAACCACGACGGCGGCACCGGGAACCCCGAGCGTCTCAAGCTGGTCCTGGAGGAAGGTGTCCAAGGCCTCGTAGGCCGATCCAGTGATCTCCGCATTCTCTGCCGGGATGGCGGCGTTCCCGGCTGCCGGCGGGCCAAGGCCTCCCACCATAGTGGCGGCCAGCAAACAAGCGAGAAGGCTTCGCGATGACCGGGAACCAATTTGCATGCCATCACCTGCCCTGGGCTGACTGTCCCTTCACGGTAGCTCTTCACGGCAGAGGGGGACAGAAGGAAAACCATGCACCGCCACCGGGGCGTAAGTCAGCCCGGGCACCCAAGCCGGCTGCCGCCGTCGAGCGCTATTACGCCGCCGTGGGAGGATTGAAACGTGGCCCATATTGACGTTTCCGGCATCGACTACTTCCTCTCCGACGGCACCCAGCTGCTCAACGGGGTGACTTTCAAGGTCCCCGACGGCACCAAGACGGCGCTCATCGGACCCAATGGAACGGGCAAGACCACCCTGTTTAAGATCATTTCCGGCGATCTCACCCCTGACGAAGGTGTGGTGGGCCGTTCCGGAAACATGGGCATCATGCGGCAGTTCGTTGGGCAGGTCCGTGATGAATCGACCGTCCGGGACCTCCTGGTTTCCACGGCACAAGCCGGCCTCGCCGCTGCTGCGAAGGCCGTGGAGGACGCCGAACTGGCCATGATGGAGCACGATGACGAGCCCACGCAGATGAAGTACGCGCAGGTGATCGTGGACTGGGGAGACGCCGGCGGGTACGACGTCGAAACCGTCTGGGACGAAGTGTGCATGGCAGCACTCGGAATTTCCTTCGACAAGGCGCAGTTCCGCCGCGCCTCCACGTTGTCCGGTGGCGA
The DNA here is from genome assembly GCF_056279165.1 of Paenarthrobacter sp. TE3676. Taxonomy (NCBI): domain Bacteria; kingdom Bacillati; phylum Actinomycetota; class Actinomycetes; order Micrococcales; family Micrococcaceae; genus Paenarthrobacter; species Paenarthrobacter sp. TE3676. Next base: position 144,996 of record NZ_JBWBQU010000007.1, on the reverse strand, counting down.
GCAGAAGCGCTTGGTGCTCGAAGCCCTGTTTGCGGGTCCGGATGAGCTCCTGCTCCTGGACGAGCCGGACAACTATCTGGACGTCCCTGGCAAGCGTTGGCTGGAGGGGAAACTCAACGAGTCCAAGAAGACTGTGCTGTTCATCAGTCACGACCGTGAGCTGCTTAACAACGCCGCCGGCCGCATCGTCACGCTCGAGCCCGGCATCAACGGTGCCGGGGCGTGGATTCATGGCGGTGGCTTCGGATCCTACGTTGAGGCACGCGCTGACCGGAATGCCCGGTTCGAGGAACTCCGCAAGCGCTGGGACGAGGAGCACATCAAGCTCAAGGAACTCGTCAATATGTACAAGAACAAGGCCGCGTTCCGCTCCGACATGGCTAACAGGTACCAGGCAGCGCAGACCCGCCTCGCCAAGTTCCTGGAAGCAGGCCCGCCCGAGGCATTGCCGATCGAGCAGAACGTCAAAATGCGCCTCAAAGGTGGTCGAACGGCCAAGCGTGCTGTGGTGGCCGAGAAGCTCGAACTGACCGGGCTGATGAAGCCGTTCTCCACCGAGATCTGGTTTGGCGATCGCGTTGGTGTGCTCGGTTCCAACGGTTCCGGCAAGAGCCATTTCCTGCGCCTCCTCGCCACCGGCGGCACAGACCCCGAGCGCGAGCACCTGCCGGTGTCCGACGTAGTGATCGCTGAAGTGCCCCACGAGGGCACTGTGAAGCTGGGAGCCCGCATCCGGCCCGGCTTCTTTGCCCAGACACACGTCCGCCCTGATCTGTTGGGCAGGACCTTGTTGGAGATCCTGCACCGTGGAGACGAACACCGCTCCGGCCTTCCCCGCGAGGCGGCAGCTGGAGCCTTGGATTCGTACGGCCTGGCCGGTCAGTCCGAGCAGAAGTACGAGTCCTTGTCCGGCGGCCAGCAGGCTCGTTTCCAAATCCTGCTCCTGCAACTCTCCGGCGCCACCCTGCTGCTGCTCGACGAGCCCACGGACAACCTGGACCTTCACTCGGGCGAGGCTCTGGAGCGGGCCATCGATGCTTTCGAAGGGACCGTCCTGGCAGTCACGCACGACCGCTGGTTCGCCAAGTCCTTCGACCGCTTCATGATCTTCGGCTCGGATGGCAAGGTCTACGAGTCCGAGGAACCTGTTTGGGACGAGAAGAGGGTGGAGCGCGCCCGCTAAACCCCGGACGCTCTCTCACATTCCAGCGGTATTCCGCGAACGCTCTTGCACCTGCTGCGAGAGCGGTTCGCTTTAGGCCATGGGATGTGAGAGAGCGTCGGTGCGCAAATGATCACACCGGATGATTAACTGAGCAAACATTGTTACGGTTGAAGCATGGGAACTGCTGACCGCCACCGACTCATTGGCGAGTTGTTGCGCACCCGCGAAGAAGCCACGGTGGATGAACTCGTCCAAGCGACGGGAGCCTCCGGGGCCACCATCCGCCGTGACCTCGAGAGCCTCGCTGCCAACGGTGTGCTGAAACGGGTCCACGGGGGCGCCCGCAGCCTGGTGGCCCGAGGCGACAACCCCGGCTACGGGCAACGCGAGTTGGAAGACCACGGCGCCAAAATGCGCATCGCAGCAGCCGTGGACGCGCTCCTCAAAGACCGCGAGCACGTGTGGCTGGACAGTGGATCCACCGCCACGGAGATCGCACGCATGCTCAGCAGGCGCGAACTCACCGTGATGCCCATGTCTTTGCACGGCGTGGAGGCACTGACGCGTACCAAGGATGGCCGCACACCCGAGCTCATCCTCCCAGGTGGCAGCCTCATCCCAGGTGAGCAATCCTTCGGGGGACCCATGACGCAAGCCAACATCCGCTCGCTAAGGTTCGACACCGCCGTCGTAACTCCCTGTGCCCTCAATCTGAAAGACGGCCTGCTGGCCCACGACCTCGAGGACGCCGCAGTCAAGCGCGCCGGTCTGGAATCGGCAAGCCGGGTGATAGTGGCGGCTTCAGGAAGCAAATGGAATGCCAACGCGCTAGCACTCGTTGCAGCCATGGACACCGTGGCCGTCATCGTGACAGACCAGGAACCACCCCCCGAAGATCTTGCCCGGCTCAACAAACTCTCCGTGGAAGTTGTGATTGCATGACCACCAACACCAGAAGCACCACCAACGTCAACGCCGCTGCGGTGGCGACGTTCCTGATCTTCGGCATGAACGGTTTGGTCTTCGCCAGCTGGGCTGCCCGCATCCCCGCCGTGACCGAGGCACTCAGCCTGACGTCCGGCCAGATGGGCACTCTGTTGCTCTGCACCGCCGTCGGGTCCTTGCTGGCGCTTCCATCAGCCGGATGGGTGGTGGGCAGGATCGGTACAGCCAATACGGTCCGGGTGGCCGGCATCGTGGCTGGGGCTGCCGGCGCGGCAATCGCCTTCTCACTGATGGCCGCGTCCGTTCCGGGCACAGCCGTTGCCCTGTTCTTCTTCGGCATTGGCATCGGCCTGTGGGACGTGGCGCAGAACATTGAAGGCGCCGACGTCGAGCACCGGCTCAAGCGCACCATCATGCCGCAGTTCCATGCTGCCTTCAGCGGTGGCGCGTTCCTGGGCGCACTGATCGGTGCCGGCCTCTCCCAACTGGGTGTCGGCTTGCCGGAGCACTTGTTGGTCATCGCGGCCATCGCCGTCGCTTTGGCGCTGACGGTCCCTAAGTACTTCCTGCCGCACGCGGTTGAAGAAATTCACGACGGCGGCGTGGCGGCTGAGAAGGGCCCCGCGGCTTGGCGGGACGGCAGGACGCTGCTCATCGGCGTCGTAGTCCTCGGCGCCACCCTCACCGAAGGGGCAGGCAACGACTGGATCGCGAAGGCTGCCGTGGACGGGCTTGGCGCCTCGGAATCCACAGGCGCGTTGCTGTTCGCGCTCTTTGTTCTCGCTATGACCATCATGCGGTTCTTCGGCGGCAAGGCGATCGACAAGTTTGGACGAGTGAACGTCCTCCGGGCCAGCATGGCCGCGGCCGCCGTTGGCCTTGCATTGTTCGTCTTCGCCGGCAATGTAATCCTGGCAGGCGTTGGAGCAGCCCTCTGGGGCATCGGCGCGGCGTTGGCTTTCCCTATGGGAATGTCGGCCGCAGCGGACGATCCGAAGCACGCAGCTGCACGCGTTTCAGTGGTTTCCACCATCGGCTACGTAGCGTTCCTGGCTGGCCCGCCACTGCTGGGCTACTTGGGTGACCACACCGGAATCCACTTGGCCTTGCTGGCCATCGGAGCGCCTATTTTGCTTGCCCTGCTGCTTGCCGGCGTTGCGAAGCCCTTGCCGCCCAAATAGTCTGTCCGTCCGCTTGCGCATTCTCCTTGATGCATATATCGCGGAAACGCCACCACATCAGCAGGACAATGCCGGCGGCGAGGCACGCACCACCCAGTACGTCGCTTAGCCAATGGGCCGAAAGGTAGGTGCGGCTGATCATCATGGCGATAACACCAATGACTGCCATCAGTGCCATCCACCAACGTCCCACCAGTATGGAAAGCACCAGCAGGAAGGCAGTCGTCGCAGAGACATGCCCCGATGGGTATGAACCTGTATCAGAAAAAACCCTGGCGCCCTCCGGCCTATCTCTACCCACCACGGCTTTGGCAAGCTGCGTCAGCGCCAGCACGACGATGCCGCTCAACGCGGCGAAGACCGCCGCCATGGGTCGCTGCCATATGACGAGCGAAATCGCGAGCACCACATGGAAGACGAGCATCCCCGCGTAGCCGGCCCAGTTGAGGACGACGTTGACTCCATCCCAGAAGGGTGAGTGCAGGCTGAAGGCGTAGGCCTGCCATATAGTGTCCACGCCGTTGAATGCCGGTTCCCCTTGCCCTGCCATAAGCAGCACCCCGGGAATTGCGAACGCACAGAGCAGGAGCACTCCGGGGGTGACCAACTGCCAGCTGGGAGGTTGACGCGGATGGAGTACACGAATCATCCATTCATCGTAGCGACGGCAGCTTGGCGACACCGGCAGGCGTTAGTGTGATGGGATGCGAGGCTTCTTGGGCAAAGGCCCCAAACGGGTTGCGAGATTCGATCATTTCCTGGTCCGGGCTGTGTCCCGGCAACCCCAGGGTGATCACGACGTGTTCTTTCGCGAACTCTCTGCTGCGGCCACCAAAGGCAAACTTTGGTTCGGTATTGCAGGGATCATGGCTACTTTCCCCGGAAAGCCCCGGAGGGCAGCCCTGCACGGCCTCCTTGCCTTGGGTGTTGCCTCCGGGGTTACAAATCTGGTCTTCAAAACGGCGCTGCCCCGGACCCGCCCGCTGCCCGAGCATTTGCCCATCTTTCGTTTCGTGCACCCCCAGCCGATCAGTTCTTCCATGCCGTCCGGTCATTCCGCGTCGGCGGTGGCCTTTGCAGTAGGCGCCGGTATTGTTTCCCCGACGCTGGGCGCCTTGTTGGCTCCCATCGCTGCCGGCGTCGCCTACTCGCGCGTGCACACGGGTGCCCATTGGCCTTCCGATGTGGTGTTCGGTTCCGCCCTGGGGGCGGGAGCGGCCTTACTGACCCGCAAGTGGTGGCCAGCGCGACCGCCCGAACCGGCTCCCCGGCGGACCCCTGCGGAGGCACCGGCAATTTCCGACGGCGAAGGGCTGAGTATCGCTGTCAACGTCCTAGGTGGTTCTTACTCCCCCGAGACTGCGGAATTGTTGAAAGTTATATTCCCTAAGGCTTATATACGGGAAATTTCTGAGGGTGAGGACGTCGCGGCCGAGATAGATGCGGCGGCAACCCGGCCAGGCACCGTTGCGCTCGGTGTCTGGGGCGGTGACGGAACGGTTGGCACTGCCGCGGCTGCCGCCGTCGAGCATTCACTGCCCCTCCTGGTGCTTCCGGGCGGAACCCTCAACCACTTCGCCCGCGACCTCGGCACCAGCTCGATTGACGACGCGATCGATGCTGTGACTAAAGGACATGCAGCGTCCGTCGACCTGGGACACGTGGTGGTGCAGCGGGGCCTCCCCGAGACGCCGGAGACAACGAATCTGGCCATGCTGAACACTGCCAGCGTCGGCGTGTATCCCAACTTGGTGAGGCGGCGGGAGCGGCTCCAGCCGGCCATGGGCAAACCGCTGGCCGGCTTGGTGGCGTCCCTGCGTACGTTCGGCGTGAACTCCCCCACCACCCTCCTGGTGGATGGGGTGAAACACAAGCTGTGGATCCTCTACATGGGCAGGGGCCGGTTCTATCCCAGCGATCATGCGCCGCTTCGCAGGCCGGTGTTGGACGACGGTGTTTTCGATCTGCGCATGATCACAGCCGATGAGCCGTTCGCCCGGGCGCGACTACTGTGGGCGGTAGTGACCGGCACCGTTGCCGCGTCCAAAGTCACCCACTTGACCGAGGCCACCACAATCACGGTGGAGGCTATTGGGCAACCATTGGTCCTGGCGGTTGACGGGGAGCCGAAGCCCGGAGTCCGGAGTGCGACGTTCACTGTGAAACCGCGCGAGCTCACCGTGTACTCGCCGCTGCCGGCGGACTGAGTTGGCCTACGGGATTGACCGGACCGGGTCATCCGCGAGGACTACCCTGACTGAACCCTGAATCATCCCTGAGACAGGCGATTTACCGCCCCTCCGTGAGTAGCGTTGTAGGTACATTCAAAACTCACTTGCACACATATGTGCTCCGAGGAGGGAACGCTTCCATGATCGAAGCAAAAGGCCTGACCAAGGTCTACGGCGAGAAGACCGCCGTTGGCGGCGTCAATTTCACTGTCCAAGCCGGACGGGTGACGGGCTTCCTGGGCCCGAACGGTGCCGGCAAGTCAACAACAATGCGCATGATCATGGGACTGGACGCTCCTACGTCGGGTTCTGTAACCGTGAACGGTGAGCCCTTCGCCCAGCACAAGGCGCCGCTGCGCGAGATTGGTGCCCTTCTGGACGCCAAGGCTGTCCACACGAGCCGCACTGCCTACAACCACCTTCTTGCCATGGCGGCGACGCACAGCATCCCCAAGAGCCGGGTTCGTGAAGTCATCGAGATGACCGGCCTGGGTGACGTTGCCAAGAAGAAGGTCAAGGGATTCTCGCTCGGTATGGGTCAGCGCCTCGGCATAGCCGCCGCGCTGCTGGGCGATCCACAGACCATCATCCTGGACGAGCCGGTCAACGGCCTCGATCCTGAAGGCGTGGTTTGGGTTCGCAACCTCGTCAAGTACCTGGCCTCCGAAGGACGCACAGTTTTCCTGTCCAGCCACCTCATGAGTGAGATGGCGCTGACGGCAGACCACCTGATTGTGATCGGTCGAGGCAGGATCATCGCCGACGCACCCATCGCCGAAATCATCACCGGCAAGGGCCAGGCACGCACCCGAGTCCGCACTGATCAGCCGGAACGCCTCATGCAGCTCCTTGCCGGAACCGGTGTCTCCGTGGAGGTCCACGAACGCGAACTGCTGGAGGTTTCAGGGCTGGATCCCCGAGGCATCGCACGCACCGCCTTGGAGAACCAGGTCATGGTCTACGAGCTGACCCCGCTCCAGGCAAGCCTTGAAGAGGCTTACATGGAGCTCACCAAGGACGAGGTCGAATACCACTCGCACATCACCACCGGGGCCTCGGTTCCCGCTCAGGTCGGAGGGAAATAAACATGAGCACCACTACCTTGGACCGCAAGTCCATCCGTAACTCCGTCGGTCCCGGACCGGCGTTCCACCGCGTACTCAACTCGGAATTCATCAAGTTCCGCACCTTGATGTCCACTCTGATCCTCCTGGCCTCCACGGCACTGGTCATGGTGGGCTTCGCAGCTCTCTCGGCCTGGGGAACAGGGCAGTTTGCGGAGCAGGCCGCCGCCGATCCCGAAGTGGCAGCCGCCATGGCCGCACAAGGCGGAGACCTCGCAGTCACCATCCCCACGTCAGGTATTTCGTTCGCCCAGCTCATCCTCGGTTCCTTGGGCGTCCTGCTCATGAGCTCCGAGTTCACCACCGGCATGGCACGCTCAACGTTTGCCGCCGTTCCCAAGCGGCTCACGCCATTCCTGGCCAAGCTCATTGTGGTCATGGTCAGCGCCTTCCTGCTGACAGCGGTGTCCATTTACATCGCCGGCCTGGTGTCGCTACCAATCGTCGATACCTACGACCTCAAGCTGGATCTCGGCAGTTCACAGTCCATCAAGCTCCTCCTGGTCAACAGCCTCTACGTTGCAGCTGTGGCGGCCATTGGCATGGCCTTGGGAACAATCGTCCGTAACTCGGCCGGTGGCATCATGAGCCTGGTGGGACTCCTGTTCGTTGCACCCATAGCTTTCCAGCTCATCCCCGGCGACTTCTTCAAGGAAGCCAACAAGTACCTGCCCACCAGCACCATCACTCCGATGACCGCCGTCGAGCACGTCCCGGACACGCTGGAAGCGTGGCAGGCTGCGCTGGTTCTTGGTGCTTGGGTGGTTGTGCCGGTAGCCCTGGCCATGGTTTTACTCAAGAAGCGGGACGTCTAGGACGGGTTGCCGTCTAGGCTCAATCCATGACTGAAGTTTCGCAGATGAAGGACGCGTCGGGCACCACGGCCGACGCGTCCTTCGCTGAAATTACCCAGCGCCGCAGGGGCAGGATCCGGCGCTACTTCTACAAGCGCCCACGGGCCATGGATGCCGTGGTGATCCTTTGCTACCTTCTGTTGGCGTTGCCCACCATCATTACCTCGATCATCGATGGCAAGTGGCTCGTGGTGGCAATCCTGCTGTTGATCGCCATCGCGTTGATTTTCAGGCGGCAATTCCCGCTTCAGGTGGTGCTCGCCGTCGCGCTTCTGGAAATCGCGGCCACCATCCTGAACCCGTGGGGCTCGAACGTTTCTGCGGGTCTTTGGTTTGCGCTCTATGCCGTGGCGTCCCTGAGGAAGCGTGCACTGGCACTGGTGGTTTTTGCTGCAGCCAGCCTGCCGCTGAGCCTTCTCTACTTGTTCATGTGGACGAGCCCCAGCCAGATGGACAACTTGCAGGACGTCCCGGAGAACTTCCACCTCATCAACAACATCGCCACTGCGGCATCCATCATGCTGTCCAACCTCCTGGCTACTGGCATCGGCATCTCGGTACGGCAGCGCAGGGAGCACGAAGCGGAAATCGCGGCGTGGGCCGCGAGGACCACGCAGCTCGGCAAGGTCACCGAGCGCAACAGGATCGCCCGCGAAATGCACGACGTCGTGGCCCACTCGCTGACAGTCATGATCAGCCTCTCAGACGGGGCCGCCGTGGTGGTCAAGAAGGATCCGGATCGAGCCGGTGAGGTCCTCGGCGAACTATCACGCACCGGAAGGGCCGCACTGGCCGATATGCGCAGGGTCCTCGGGGTTCTGCGGGATGACTCCGGGCGACCGGCACCGCTGACGCCCCTTGAATCCGGTCAGAACCTGGCGAAACTCCTGGACGGTTTCCGCACCGCCGGACTGCCGCTGCACTACGCCCATTCGGGGCCGGGCCTCCCGGCCGACCCCGCTTTTGAACTGACCGTCTACAGGATCGTGCAGGAGTCGCTGACCAACGTCCTGCGGTACGGTCGGTCGCTGAGCCGAGTTGACGTGCACGTGGCCCGCGACGGCGATTTGGTCACCATTGACGTGCTCGACGACGGCCGCGGAACCCGCGAGGGCAGCAGCGACTCCGTGGGCAGCCTGGGGACCGGACAAGGCATTGCGGGAATGAATGAACGTGCCGGAATCTATGCTGGAATCGTTACTGCCGGTCCAGGAAAAAGGGGAGGCTGGGCGGTCCATGCCGAGCTCCGCTGGAACGGCGAAAAGGGGGAATCATGACCGAAGACAACATCAAAGTGCTGCTGGTGGACGATCAGCCACTGCTGCGGATGGGCTTCCGGCTCATTCTTGAAGGGCAAGAGGACTTCCACGTTGTGGGCGAGGCTTCCGATGGGATTGAGGCCGTGCGCCAGGTTGAGGCCCTGCAACCGGACGTAGTGCTGATGGACGTACGCATGCCCGGCATGGACGGCATTGAAGCCACGCGTCGGATCTCGGATTCAGGCTCCGATGCACGGGTCATCATCCTGACCACGTTCGACCTTGATGAGTACGCCTTCACCGGACTACAAGCCGGGGCCTCCGCATTCCTGCTCAAGGATGTTGCTCCCTCTGAGCTGGTCCACGCAGTGCGCCTGGTTGCCAGTGGCGATGCTGTGGTGGCGCCACGTGTTACGCAACGGCTGCTGGAAACTTACGTTCGCGGGGGCGTCGTGCCCGGTCACGCGCCGAGTCCGCATCGGGACCCGCTCCTGGATGAACTCACACCGCGGGAAACGGAAATCCTCACCACCATCGCGGAGGGCCTCTCCAACGCTGAGATCGCCCACAAGTTCTTCCTATCCGAGGCCACGGTGAAGACCCACGTCCGCCGAATCCTGAGCAAGCTGCAGCTCCGGGACCGGGTGCAGGTTGTGGTCTACGCCTACGAAACCGGGCTCGTGGTGCCGAGCAACCCGGACTACTGACACTCAGCCTGCCCTCGAAATAGCTTGCTGCCACGTTTGCTGCGCGTCCGGACATGTACAGGTTGTTAGGACACGGTACGCAAGCTTTGGGGGAACGATGAACGATGAGCAACTGGATGCGCAACTTCAGCGGGCAGATCCGGCAAAGAAGTGGGCCTTCGAGCCTGATGCTGCTCACAACGTCGTCAAGGAACTGCGGGCGGGAGCATCCCGCAAGCCAACTCCCCGGAAACGGCGTAGTTGGATTTCGCTGTTGGTCGCAAGCGCGGTGGGAGCGGCCGGCGTCGGGGTGGCTTCCCCGGCGGTAGCGCAGTTCATGGGATTCCTGACCGAGGAGGTCGAAAACCCGTTACCTGTTCCAACATCAACCGGGGAGGGCAACATCCGGAACCTGGACGTACCGGGTTCGGAATGGATCAATCCGCTTGCCTCCGACTACGCAGAGTTCGCCAAGTCCAAATACAGTTCGCTGCCGTTGCCCCCGAGGTATGACGAAGCGCGACTCAAGAACGCCTCCTCCCTGAAGGAAGCGAAGGTGTATCAGGACAATGATCAGGGCAGTGGCACCGTCACTCAGGACATCGCACCTACCGTCCGGTACGAAGGGTTGGTTCGGTGCCTATGGGAAGCAGAATGGCTGGACCGGCACTCTGCAGGCGACCGGGAAGGGCAAGCGAAGGCGGTCTCTGTCCTCAAGCAGTCCCTTGCATGGCCAGCCACGATTGCCACGGACGGGGGTGGCGTGGTGGACCGCATGACGGCGTCCGTTGCCGCAGCCGAAGCAGGTAACGCTGAGACTGTGGAAGCTGATCACCGATCCTTGGGTTGCAGGGACATGATCAAAGGTCTGGAGCAGTGACTCCGACCCCTGCCGGCGCTGACTTCTCATGGACGACCATCCTCGAAGACCGGTTCGAGGAAAATGTCCGGGAGCTGACACCTGCGCTCATGGCATACTTCGTGCGCCGAGTTGATCCCGTAGAGGATGCGGCCGACTGTGTGTCCGAGGCGCTCCTGGTCCTGTGGCGACAGCGCGACCGACTGCCAGAGGGCCAAGCGGAGGTCCGCGCGTGGAGTTTCGGCGTTGCCAAAGGAGTGTTGGCAAACCACCGCCGGGGAAAGGTCCGCAGGGGAGCGTTATCGGAAAAGCTGCGTCAAGGGCTCGTACATGAACCGCAAGCACCATACGAATCCGATGGGGAGGTTCACAGAGCCCTTTCCCTTCTTCGGCTGAAGGACAGGGAATTGGTCATGTTGATTGTCTGGGACGGATTCGGAGTCGCTGAGGCAGGGGCGATCCTGGGACTCTCTGCAACTGCGTCGAGGACCCGCTACTCGCGCGCGCGAAAGCAGTTGAAGGACACTCTGGAACGTAATCCTGAGTCGAAGGAGTAGCTTCACCGGTGGACGTAACGTGCGTTATATACATTCACAAATGCATTTAACGCTCATTAGGGCTTGGTTATGTGTTACCTTCGTCACTACAAGCGCCGCTTCGGCTCCCCACACCGAGAGTTCCCGGCGTGCCGTTCGCATCTGTCAGTTAACGGAGACAAGACATGGAATCTTCTACACCCCTGAAGCTGGACCATCCATCCGCCGCCCTTCCGGCCCCGGTGGAAACCGGCCTGCGCCGGTCAATGGGGCCGCGGCACTTGATCATGATCGCAATGGGAGGTGTCATCGGTTCAGGCCTGTTCCTGAGTTCCGGTTACACCATCTCCCAGGCAGGTCCCCTCGGTGCCGTCATTGCCTATCTGGTGGGAGCCTTCGTGGTCTACCTGGTGATGGCCTGCCTCGGAGAGTTGGCCATTGCTTACCCGGTCTCCGGCGCCTTTCACATCTACGCTTCCCGTTCCATCGGTCCGGCAACAGGCTTCGCCACCGCCTGGCTTTACTGGCTCTGCTGGGCTGTGGCAATCGGATCTGAGTTCACAGCCTCAGGATTGCTCATGCAGCGGTGGTTCCCGGATATTGAGGTCTGGGTGTGGTGCCTCGTCTTCGCCGCCATGCTGTTTGGGTTCAACGCCTTTTCCTCCAAGTTCTTTGGAGAATCCGAATTCTGGTTCTCAATCGTCAAGGTGGGGGCCATCATTGCCCTGATCGTCTTCGGCGGGGCTGCCCTGTTCGGCTTCCACCCACTGTCGGAGTCCAACAACCATCCGTTCCTCTTGGAGAACTTCAACACTTCGGGTGGTCTATTCCCCAACGGCTTTACCGGCGTCCTGATTACTGCGCTGGCCGTCTTCTATGCCTTTTCCGGCTCGGAACTCATTGGCGTAGCGGCCGGGGAAACCAAGGATCCGGCCAAGAACATCCCCAAAGCCATGCGCAGCACCGTCATCCGCCTCCTGATCTTCTTTGTGGGTGCCATTGCAGTCATCGCGGCTACTGTGCCCTTCGACCAGGTGGGGCTGGACGAGAGCCCCTTCGTCACGGTCTTTTCCTCCGTCGGTATCCCCTTCGCGGCGGACATCATGAACTTCGTCATCATCACCGCGCTTTTGTCCGCCGGGAACAGCGGACTGTTCTCCTGCGCACGTATGCTCTATTCGCTGGCAGATGAAGGGCATGCCCCCAGAGCGCTCAAGCGCCTGACCCGGCGTGGAATACCCCTTATTGCCCTTTCCGTCAGCATGGTGGGTGGGCTGGCATCGCTGGTCAGCAGTGTGGCTGCGCCAGAGACCGTCTACCTTGCCCTTGTTTCCATCGCAGGCTTCGCCGTTGTGGGCGTATGGATGTCCATTACCGCATCCCATTTCTTCCACCGCAGGGCTTTCGTCCGCAATGGTGGGCGCGTGGCGGATCTGGCTTACAAGGCGCCTCTTTTTCCCTTGGTGCCTATCTTGGCCTTTGCGCTCTGTCTGGTGTCCCTGGTGGGTATAGCTTTTGACCCTTCCCAGATTGCCGCCCTGTACTTCGGTGTTCCCTTCGTGGCCGCCTGCTACCTGTTCTTCCACTTCCGGTATGGCCGGAAGTCCAGGGCAAAGCGTCCTGCTTGATCTGACCCTTGCACCAAGCTTCGCGGCCGGCCGAATTGTCCGGTCGCGAAGCCTGTTTTGCCAGCAAGCCGCAATGACCGTGCGCTAACGCCCGCGTGTGAGAATTGCGTGAACGGCTTGATGGAAGGAGCAGTTTTCGTGGATGTGTCACCAGAAGCGTCGTCATTGGCGCAGGGCCTTCGTCTTGTTCGCTTGGTAACGGACCGCGAGAAGCAGGGCCGCCAACTCCTGGGAGTGTCGCAGTTGGCGGCAGAGCTGGACATGGAGCAAAGCCGGGTGTCCCGGTTGGCTCAGGAGCTGTGTGACCTGGGACTGCTCGAACGCGTAGACCGCGGTCCCTTTCGGACAGGACCGCGGTTCTTCAGTCTCGCTGCCGCCCTCAATGCCGGGTGGGTTCATCAGTCACGGGCTGAGCTGGAGGAGCTGGTGTCTGCTCTCGATTTGAGGTCCCGACTCTCGGTGCGCGACGGCGTCAGGGTTCTCTTGTTGCGTTCGTCCACTAATAACTCGGTGCTGGGTGGGTTCGCCAAGCCCGGCATGGTCACCCCGGTATGGTGCACGGGTTCGGGGCGGGCATTGCTGTGGGATCACTCAGTCACTGAGTTGGAGTCCCTGCTCGCCGAGGTCAATTTCATCGGCGTCGGCGGCCCGGCGGCAGCGCATTCTGCAGCGGAGGTCGCAGGACTCATGGAACGCGACCGAACCCAGGGTTTTGTGCTGGCCGCCGAAGAGTTTGAACACGGAGTATGGGAGTTGGCTGTCCCTGTCCGCGAAAGCGGAGGCCGAATTGCGGCTGCCCTCAGCGTTCTGGGTAGCCGGTCAAGCCTGGAGGCGGCTGCCTCGGAGATTGCTGCGGTACTTCAGCCCGCTTCAACGCGGCTGGGTGCCAGGGCGGAGCTCGCTGTTCAAGGTTGAATGAGGGACCACCTGCGTCCGCCCACCTGGACCTCAAGCCAATCACGCCATGAGCCGAGTGCTATGGCGAATGCCTCCCGCTGGGGTCCGATGCGTGACTTGGGCCCAACGACCTGCAGCGCCGCTGCGACTTCCCCCTTGAAGTCCCTGATCGGGGCGGCCAGTGAGTAGAGCCCGGGCTCGGCTTCCTCATCGACTATGGAGTAGCCACGGGTGCGCGCCTCGTTGAGCCGTTTCAGGAAGTCGTCGACGGACACCGGCGTATTGGGCCCGTGTTTGACGAACTCCACACCATCAAAGATCTTCCGTATCTCATCCTCTTCGGCATCCCAAAGGAGTGCTTGGCCGGCGTCACTGCAGTAGGCGGGGTAGGGGCGGCCAAGCCATGAACCCACCAGATTGGCACTGTCCGGAACTTGCTCGCCGATGGTGACCGTACTGTTTCCGCTGAGCACGCCCAGAAAGCAGGCCTCGTTGGTTTCGGAAGCCAGGCCTTCCAAGGCAGTGAAGCCGTCAGTCTTCAGCCGCTGCTCAGTTACCAATTGGGCGTCTGTCAGGATGGACCAGTCCAAGCTGTATTCACGCTGCCCAGTACGCCTGAGGAAGCCTTCCTGCTGTGCACCTTTAAGGCTACGCGACACTTGACTACGGTCCTTGTCCAGGCGGGCTGCGATGTCAGCCACCGTGCCGCCATCGAATCCCTCGGCATGACGTGCCCCCACTGCAAGGAGGGCCATCATTCCACGGCCCATGCTGGAGGTCTTTGACATGGATCGATTCTAGCCACCCGGCCGAGACACGCGTGTATGGGATGGAAGTTCTAGTGGATGGAGAAGACGCGAGCCGGGAAGCCACTTCCCTCGAGCGGCTTTGCCCACGTTGCGATCAGGGCGGCCCCCGCCTCAGGAACGTGATCCAGGTTGGCCATCAGTTCGATCTGCCATTTGTCCTGGGCGAGGACATAGGTTTCCAAGCTGAAGTCCTTGCGGGAGGTAGCCATGCCAGGGTCGGTGTCAGTTTGTTCGTGGCCGACGGCGGTGACGTGGCACTTTTCGATGAGGTACTCCAGGACGTCCCGAGACCACCCGGGAGTGTGGCTTATTCCGGCGTCGTCGACGTTCGCCATTGCTGCGGTGTCAGGCCAGCGGCGGCTCCATCCAGTGCGCAGGGCCACGAATGCACCTGCCGGGATTTTCCCGTTACGCGATTCCCATTGCAGGACATCCTCCACACTGGGCGTGGCATCCGGGTCGGCCAGGACCCGGTTGCTGATGTCCAGGACAACCAATGGCAACACCATGTCCTCGACGGGAAGCTGATCGACCGTCCGCCCGCCACGGACAAAATGCGACGGCGGATCCACGTGGGTGCCCCACTGGCCCACTATTGAATACCTGTGGGCAGTGAAACCGTCACCCTTCTCCAGATCGAAGAGGGTTTCCCTGGCCTCGTCCGGGAATGCCGGAAAGTGGGGCTGGCCCGGATGAAAGGCATGGGTCAGGTCGGTGAAAGTTCTGTTGAGGAGAAGTGGCGCCAAGTCCTGCCATAGGGGGGAGCTCATGATGCCAGCCTCGTTTCGACCTGAGCGGCGCTGCTGGAGACACTGAGAGGTCCCGAGACTTCGATGACGGGAACTTCCCACGGGTGGATGTCGACTATTCGTTGAACGAGTGCTTGGACGGCGGACTGATCCAGGGCGTCGTCAAAGTAGGTGGTGAACACGAACGTGGGTGAGATTGTTCGCTGGCCTACGGTGCCCAGCGTGGGGTTGGCGCCCTCGGCCACGGTGAAGCCTTCGAAGCCTGCGGAAGACTCGAAGACATGGTGATAGTTACCGAAGCCGCCGAGTTCCGGAGTGGCTTGCAGTTCCTCGAGCAGGGATGTGATGCCCGCATCCGCGTTCAATGCCTGGAGGTTGCCCCCCGCCAGTTGCGTCATTGTCTCCACGGGAATGGGCCAATGGATGCGAAGCTTGCGCACCGCTTTGAGTTCGATGTTCATGGGGGACCCTTCCGTCAGTATGTCTTCGAGATATCGTGCCACGACGTGACGAGCATTACAAGCATATGAAAATGTTTATACTGCACACCGATGGGTCGATCTTCACAGCCGCGGCACAGTTTCCCCATGTACAACCCATAGGCGCGGCGCGTTTCATGGATGCATGACAACTCCTCACCCCGACCACGATCGTGGCCTTGAATTCGACCTCTCCACGCTCTTGAGCCGGCGTCGCAGCTTGGGGGTGCTCCTCGGTGCCGGAACGGCAGCAGCCCTGGCCGCCTGTACGCCGGGTACGGGAGGCGGCAGCGCATCGCCGTCGAGCGCTGCCACAGCTACCGCCACCGTTACTGAAGGCGCGACGGCGGCCGCGTCGCCAACCGCTACGAGCACCGTGACCCGTGCCTTCGCAGAATGCGGAGTGGAGATCCCGGAGGAGACTCTTGGGCCCTACCCGGGCGACGGTTCCAACGGACCCAACGTGCTGGAGGCGTCCGGGGTGGTCCGTCGCGACATCAGGTCCAGCTTTGGAACTTCCACCACCAAGGCCGAGGGCGTGCCGCTGACAGTGACCCTGACGCTCCTGGACAACGCCAACGGTTGCGCTCCTTTGGCCGGTGCCGCCGTGTACGCCTGGCACTGCGACAAAGACGGGAAGTACTCGCTTTACGATTCAGGCATTGAGAATGAGAACTACCTTCGCGGCGTCCAGGAAGCCGACGCCAACGGGCAACTCACCTTCAGTACTATTTACCCCGGTGCCTACAACGGCCGTTGGCCTCATATTCACTTCGAGGTATTTGAGTCCATGAGCAACACCTCGGCCGCCGGACAGGTGCTCGCCGTCTCGCAGATAGCGCTCACTGAGACTGCCTGTAAGGAGGTTTACGCAACTTCCGGTTATGAGTCCAGCGCCCGAAACTTCCCGAACACTACTTTGACCTCGGACAACGTCTTTGGTGACGATGGAGGAATATACCAGCTGGCGACTATGTCCGGTTCCGTGGCGGGTGGTTACACGGCCGCGCTGAACGTCACCGTTTAGGCCGTTCAGCTGCGAAAGCAGGGCTAGACTCGGGGGCATGCCTTCGAATGCCAGCGCAGCAGTTGACCACATCAAGGACCTGGGCGAGTACGTTTCGGCGTCTCCGTCGAGCTTCCACGCGGTGCATGAGGCTGCTCGGCGGCTGGACGCCGCAGGCTTCACCGCGTTGGATGAATTTCAGCCCTGGGACGACGAAGCCGGCAAGTTCTACATCATCCGTGACGGGGCGCTCATCGCTTGGGTGACCCCCGAAAGCGCCGGCCCCACCACTGGTTTCAACATCCTCGGTGCACACACAGATTCGCCCTCGTTCAAACTCAAGCCGAAGCCGACCACCGGAAAATTCGGCTGGCTGCAGGCCGGGGTGGAGGTCTATGGCGGGCCTTTGCTTAACTCCTGGCTGGACCGTGAATTGCAGCTGGCAGGCCGATTGGTGCTTCGTGACGGCACTCAGCACCTGACCGCGACGGGTCCACTCCTTCGCTTCCCGCAGCTTGCCATTCATTTGGACCGCGGCGTCAACGACAACGGGCTCCACCTGTCCAAGCAACAGCATATGAACCCTATCTTCGGCCAGGGCGACCCCGCCGGAGAGGACCTCTTGGGACTGCTCGCCTCACGTGTGGAAGGCATCACCGTTGATGCTGCGGACATCGGTGGTTACGACGTCGTAGTGGCGGACACGCAGGCACCGGCAGTTTTCGGGGCCAAGGGTGAGTTCTTCGCCTCAGGCCGCTTGGACAACCTTTCATCCACGCACGCGGGTCTGGTGGCGCTGATAGCGCATGCGTCCTCTCTACCGACAACGGGTCCCATCGCGGTCCTGGCCGCGTTCGATCATGAGGAGATCGGCTCCAACTCGCGCTCCGGTGCCTGTGGACCCATCCTCGAGGACGTTATGGTGCGCATCTCCGACGGCCTGGGTGCGTCGGTGAGTCAAAGGCGGCAGGCCATGGCGGCGTCGTTCTGTGTTTCTGCGGACGCCGGCCACGCCGTCCACCCGAACTATGTGGAGAAGCACGATCCCGCGAACAGGCCGGTGCTGAACGGGGGGCCGCTGCTCAAAATCAATGCCAACCAGCGTTACGCGACCGACGCTACGGGTGCGGCTTTGTGGGCCCGTCTCTGCGATGAGTCCGGCGTTCCGTATCAAGAGTACGTTTCCAACAACGACCTCCCATGTGGTTCCACCATCGGGCCCCTGACTGCTACCCGCCTCGGCATCCGAACGGTGGACGTGGGTATCCCGCTGCTGTCTATGCACTCTGCGCGGGAGCTGTGCGGCGTGGAGGACGCGAAGAGTCTGGCGACGGTAGCTGAGCAGTTCTTCCGAGCAGCGGTCTAGGCAGAAGCCTAGAGTAGTCATTTCAGGGGTATTACAAAAGTTTCCTACAGGAAACTTTGGATTCCTCAAGGTTTACATTTTGTGCGCCCATCTCTTTTCGTCACGCGCAATTTGTTCAGCTGCACAGGATGCGCGTCGGTGTAGGAGGTTAACGTGAATTAGTCATGTGGCCCGTGGCACACCACTGCGGCCAACCTCAAAACCTCAAAGGACGGCGCCGATCCATGCACGCTGACCAACAGCTTTCAAAGTCCCTAAAACCAAGACACTTGTCCATGATCGCCATCGCCGGCGTCATCGGGGCAGGCCTGTTCGTTGGGTCCGGGGCCGCTATCCAGCAGGCGGGACCGGGCATCCTGGTGGCCTACCTTGCTGCCGGCCTCGTGGTCATCCTCGTCATGCGAATGCTTGGTGAAATGGCCGCAGCCAACCCTGAGACCGGTTCGTTCTCCACCTATGCTGACAAAGCGTTGGGCCGTTGGGCCGGATTCAGCATTGGCTGGCTCTACGCTTGGTTCTGGATTATCGTGCTCGGCATCGAAGCCACTGCCGGTGCGGCCATCATGCATCGCTGGGTGCCGGGTGTTGACCAATGGGTCTGGGCACTCATTCTCATGGTGCTCCTCACGCTGACCAACCTCGGCTCGGTGAAGTCCTACGGCGAGTTCGAATTCTGGTTCGCATCCATCAAGGTAGCGGCAATCGTCATCTTCCTGCTGGCCGGAATCGTGGCCATCCTCGGCTTCATGCCGGGCGTCTCAGCGCCGGGCGTAGCCAATCTGCTGGAGCAGGGCGGCTTCATGCCCAACGGTCCCGGCGCAGTCCTCGCGGGCATCCTCGTGGTGGTGTTCTCCTTCTTCGGCGCGGAGATCGCAACCATTGCTGCCGGTGAATCCGAGAACCCGGTGGACGCCGTCAAGAAGGCTGTGAAGTCCACTGTGTGGCGCATCCTGATCTTCTACATCGGCTCCATTGCCATCGTGGTGACCTTGCTGCCTTGGAATGACGCCTCCGTCGCCAAGAGCCCGTACGTTGCTGTCATCGAGCTCTACGGAATCCCGGGCGCCGGCACCATCATGGACATTGTTGTCCTCACGTCGGTGCTCTCCTGCCTGAACTCGGGCCTGTACACCGCCAGCCGCATGCTGTTCTCGCTCTCGCAGCGCGGCGACGCTCCCAAGTCCTGGATGAAGATCTCCAAGCGTGGCGTGCCTGCCGCGGCAGTGCTCGCTTCCACCGTGGTTGGATTCCTCACCGTCGGAGCGAACTACATTGCCCCGAACTCGGTGTTCCTGTTCCTCGTGAACACGTCAGGTGCCATCGCGTTGTTCGTCTGGCTGGTCATCGCGACCTCGCAGCTTATTCTACGCAGGCGAATGGGCGCGGCAGCCAAGGATCTCGACCTCAAGATGTGGTTCTTCCCGTACCTCACGTGGATAGCGATTGGCGCCATCGTGGCACTCATCATCGGTATGGTCATCATAGAATCCACCCGTGAATCGCTGTTCCTATCGCTGGCCCTGGCTGCCGTTGTGGTGGGCATCGGCGTGCTTCGCTACCGCAATAAGGGCAACACGCCCGCCACTCCGGTGCTTGGCGGGGAAGCCGAGCGCGCCAAGATCGGTTCCTGACCGCCGTCGCCTTTTCTGCAGCGGGACAGCCGCCGTCAATGCTCGACGGCGGCTGTCCCGTTTCGCTTTATGGTTCGGCTTGGTCGTTGCGTTTCTTGTCGGCCTGCAGGATGCCGTCGCGTACGCCCGCACGGATCACAAAGTACAAGAAATAGAGGGCGATCGCGGAGAAGACGACCGTCAGGACCAGGGTGTTCAGGGGTGTGGCATCCATGGCCCCACCCTAGTGGGACTCTTTCCGGGCAACAGGAATCCACGGATTGCCGTTCTTCGTGTTAGTGTTTTTGACGCTGTCAAGGAGAATATCGAAACACGTTCTCCTGATCACCTTGCGCGGGTGGCGGAATGGCAGACGCGCTAGCTTGAGGTGCTAGTCCTCGAAAGGGGGTGGGGGTTCAAGTCCCCCTCCGCGCACAAAGAAACCCCCGGAAGTTGATCTTCCGGGGGTTTTGTCGTTCGTGGGCCTGCTTCCGGGCCTCAGCCGCCGGTCCGCGGTGCAAACATTATGACGCCCACCCCAAAAAGGCAGATGGCGGCGCCGATGACGTCCCAACGGTCCGGCCTGAAGCCATCCATGAGCATTCCCCATGCAAGCGAGCCGGCGATGAATACGCCGCCGTAGGCCGCGAGCACGCGGCCAAAGTGAGCGTCCGATTGGAACGCCGCGAAAAAGCCGTAGATGCCCAATGCGACGACGCCGAGTCCTGCCCACCACCAGGCTTTGCCTTCGCGCACAGACTGCCAGATCAGCCAGGCGCCGCCGATCTCTGCGACGGCGGCCAAAACGAACAGAATGATGGACTTCAGGACGGTCATAACCCCAGTATTCCGTGCTGCGATGCCAGGTTATCCACATACGTAACCTGACCGGTTCCGGCCGACTACCCCGCCGAATAGCTTTGAGTGCAGGAGATGCACTAAGATATTGAAGTCTGTGTTACGCCCTCTTGCCGTGTTTTGCGGCCGGGGAGCGCCAACGCAGCATCGCAAATGAACCTCCTGTTACGGAAATACCGTAACCGCTTAGCCCAAAGGAGGTGGGTTCACATATGCGTCCTTACGAATTGATGGTAATCATCGACCCCGAGGTCGAAGAGCGTACCGTAGAGTCGTCGCTTCAGAAGTTCCTCAATGTCATCACCACCGATGGTGGAACCATCGAAAAGGTAGACATCTGGGGCCGTCGCCGTCTGGCGTACGACATCAAGAAGAAGTCCGAAGGTATCTACGCCGTGGTGAACTTCACCGCAGCACCGGCTACCGCCAAGGAACTTGATCGCCAGCTGTCTCTCAACGAGACGATCATGCGCACCAAGATCATCCGCCCTGAAGACCAGAAGGTCGTTGCTGAGTAATCAGCCCCTTCCAGATCTTTACCCCGAAGGAACGAACAAGGAGGCAGTAGGTGGCAGGCGAAACCACTATTACGGTCATCGGTAATCTCACCAATGACCCCGAGCTGCGGTTTACCCCGTCTGGCTCAGCAGTAGCGAACTTCACCATCGCTTCTACTCCCCGGACCTTTGACCGCCAGTCCAATGAGTGGAAGGACGGGGAAACCCTGTTCCTCCGCGCATCGGTATGGCGCGAAGCAGCCGAGAACGTGGCCGAGTCCCTCACCAAGGGTATGCGCGTCATCGTTTCAGGCCGTTTGAAGAGCCGTTCTTACGAAACTAAAGAAGGCGAGAAGCGCACCGTAATCGAGCTTGAGGTCGATGAAATCGGCCCGAGCCTGCGTTACGCAAACGCCAAGGTCAACCGTACCCAGCGCTCCGGCGGTGGCCAGGGTGGCTTCGGTGGCGGTAACGCCGGTAATTCCGGTGGCTTCGGAGGTGGCGCTCCTGGTGGAAACCAGGGCGGCGGCAATTCCGGTGGAACCTGGGGCGGCAACCAGCCCGCACAACAGCAGGATGACCCTTGGGCTACGCCCGGTGTCAGCAACGCTGGCGGCTGGGGCAACGGCCCGGATTCCGAACCTCCCTTCTAAACACCAAATAAACGTCCGACGCCGGACGCTCGCCGGAAGAGCCGAAAGGCACCATGGCGACAACCGCCGTCGAACACCACCATCCCGTGGATCAATATCCACGGGCTCCATAGAATAGGAGCTCCACGATGGCTAAGGCTGAACTCCGTAAGCCCAAACCAAAGTCCAACCCCTTGAAGGCCGCTGACATCACTGTCATCGACTACAAGGACGTAGCATTGCTGCGCAAGTTCATCTCTGACCGCGGAAAGATCCGCGCTCGTCGCGTCACTGGCGTTACCGTTCAGGAACAGCGCAAGATCGCCCAGGCAATCAAGAACGCCCGCGAAGTTGCTCTGCTGCCTTACTCCGGCGCTGGCCGCGGCTAAGGGAAGGGATTAACTAACATGGCAAAGCTCATTCTGACCCACGAAGTAACCGGTCTCGGTGCTGCTGGCGATGTCGTCGAGGTGAAGGACGGTTACGCACGTAACTTCCTGCTGCCCCGCGGCTTCGCTCTGACCTGGAGCAAGGGTGGCGAGAAGCAGGTTGAGTCCATCAAGGCTGCTCGCGCCGCTCGTGCGCACGCTTCTGTTGAAGCTGCACAGGCACAGGCCCAGGCTCTGTCCTCCAAGAAGGTCAAGCTCGAGGTGAAGGCCGGCGAGTCCGGTCGTCTCTTCGGCACCGTCAAGCCTGCTGATGTCGCTGCTGCTGTTGAGGCCGCTGGCCTCGGCGCCATCGACAAGCGCAACGTTGAACTGCCGAACCACATCAAGTCTGTCGGTTCGTACACGGCTAACGTTCGCCTGCACGAGGATGTTTCTGCTGTCATCGACCTCGAGGTCGTAGCCAGCAAGTAGTCTCTGACTGCATCTGAAGGCCCCCGCTACCGGATTCCGGCGGCGGGGGTCTTTTTTCTTTGCGCCGAGTTGGCACTTAACACCAATGTTGGCGCTCAACATCGGTGTGAAATGCCATCTCGGCGCGAGATTATGGCGTGTGGAACTCCTCCATCACGTGCTTATACCGGGCGCGGATCATCTCGGCCAGGGTGTCGCGGTCCACGTCGTCCAGCTTGTTCACGTAAAGGCACGCGGCACTGGCCTTGTGCTTGCCAAGTTCCGGGAGCAGACGGTCTGCGTCGGGACCTTCGGTGAGGCCGTAGAGCACCAGGCTGGCCTTGCGCGGTGAAAATCCGACGGCGGCGGCGTCGCCTTCGCGGCCGCTGTCGTACTTGTAGTGATAGCTGCCGAAGCCGACGATCGACGGCCCCCACATGACGGCTTCCTTGCCGGTGATGTCGCGCATCATTTCCAGCAGTTCAAAGCCGTCCTCGCGCCGCTTCGGGTTCTCCACGGCGGCCAGGAATTCTTCCACGGAGACGTCCGTGGGCTGGGTCTTGTTCTCTGCCATAGGGGTAGTTTGGCAGACGCGGGACGGGTGCGTCAGCAGAAAAATCGGCCAGCATTCCGGGCGACGCCATGGTGGAGGACCCGGTGAGGGGCAGCTTCAATGCCGGAGCGGCTCAGTGGCTGATCGGCCAGCGGCCGGAACGAGGCCCTCCGAGCAGCCGCAATTGCCAGTCAGATGCGTTTCGCTCGCGACAGGACCACCACCAGGAAGATGCCGGCGCTGAAGACCGCCTGAATAATGATGACGGACGTCGGCACGTGGCCGAGGTACAAGGCGAGCAGCACGGGGACCATGGCCAGGATGGTCACGTCCAGCCCGCGCATCAGTGAGCCCAGCTGAGCACGTGGAACCGGACCGAACGGCGTCTCAACCGGAGGCGCGGTCCAGTCCGGCGGGGTCCTGGTGGCTGCCCGGAGCGTCCCCGCACCCATGCCCACACCTGCGAGGGCGCCGACGCCTATCAACCAGGGATTCGCCGCACCCAAGAGAACCAAAAGTCCGCTCAGCACGCCCATCCACACAGCCATTGCCAAGCACGGCATGAGCGCGCGACTGGTCCTCACCAGGGCGGGATGCAGCGGCAATAGCGCGTCGAGCTCAGGAACGAGCGCCGTCTTGCGGGCCACACTCCCCATGCCGGAAGCCGTTGCGCATCCGGAGATCACGATCACCGCCAACTGTGCGAACTCGGGCAGCCCGCCTTCCACGAGCAGTATCGCGGTACAGGCAACGAGCCACAGAATTGGCGGCACCAGTCGGGGATTGAGCCTCAGAAAAGCGACCACATCAGCGCGGATCAGCGCCCGAAGCGCGCCGCGCGAAGGCCGGGCGTAGAACCTGGCTGCCCTGCCGCCGTCGACACTGTTACGGTTCACACCAAGTGCTCGAAGCAACTCGTTGGGATCCATCATGAACAAAGACGCACCCGCGTGGCCGGCGACGGCGCCGCCGCGAACCAGCTCTTCACCCCGCACCTGACCGGCGCGTGGCACCACCACGGCACAGAGTCCGACGGCGGCGACTGACACCAGCGCTGTTGGCCACGGGGAGGAAGGCAACGCTGGAAGGACGGAGCACGCAAGAAGTACAGTGGCCGCAATCGCCTTGCCTAGCCGGGGGCCCAGTAAACCAAGCTGCTGTACGGCTGCCAGAACAACCGCGATAGCGCCGGCCGCGCCGAAGGTGAGGGAAGTAAGAACGTGTTCGAGGGGCGCGCGGCCATCGGCAGTCACCATGCTGAAGGGCAGGTAGATGGTGGCCGAGCCAGCTGCAGTTAGTGCGACTTTGCGGACGAAGGGCGGCAGGACCATGGGGCGGCGGTCAACGGGAAGCGTCAGCCACCAGGTGCTCTCTGCGCCGTTGACGGTCATCGGTCCAAGCTTCCGTGCAAGGTTGCTGATGACGAGAAGGGCCGCGAAAGTGATGGATGTCCACAGCAGGGATTCCGGCAGGACGAGCCATGGTGCCCGGATGATGCTGTTGGCCGTTGATGCCCGGTCCGCGATTTCGTTGCGCAACGCAAGAACGAAGGAGGCGGCAATAGTCAGTGCCACACCAATGCCGAGTCCCCAGCTGTAGGCATCGACGACGAGGTCTCCCCACGAGGTTCGGCTGCGTTTGTAGCGTCTGGCGGACCGGCGGGTGAATCGGACAATCTCAGAGGCCAGCTCCCGATTCTGCGGGGAACGTTCGAGGGCGAGCATGTCAGGACCCTGCAATGATCGAGGCCCCCTGCTCCGGATCGAACTCCCGGACTTCCTCGTCAATGACCAAACAGGTGGAAGCCGTGGCGAGCAGCAGTTGGGGATCATGGGTGACCAGCACTACCGCTCCGCCGTCCTTTGCATGGTCTGCGATCCTTTCGCCAATGGCTACGCGCATCCGGGGATCAAGCCGCTGTTCCGGCTCGTCCAGGATCAGCAGCGATGACGGCCGGATAAGTCCAGCGGCTAGCAGCAACCTGCGGCGTTGGCCGGAAGACAAGGCATCGGGGATGGCGTGGGCCCTGCCCTGGAGCCCGAATAATTCCAGTTCTTCCTCAACGCGCGCTTCGGGGTCATCCAGGGAGTGCCCGCGGGCGATGAGGAGCAAGTGCTCGCGGACGGTAAGGGACGGGAAGAAGAGGTCGTCGTCGAAAACGGCGGAGACTTGCCGGCGGAACGGCACGGCGTCCGGATCGATGAGGAGGCCGTGGACCTTCACATCGCCGGACAGGGACGCCTGTCGCCCCGCGATGGTCCGGGCTACCGTGGACTTTCCTGCGCCGTTGACGCCGACGATTCCCAAGACTTCGCCCGCGTCCACCGATGCGGAAACTTCCCCGCAAACCGGAGCTCCGGCATAGCCGACCAACAGGCCTTCGGCCTCCAAAACTGTCCCCATGGTGCAACCCTACCCGCGGGATTGGCGCGACCCCGCTGCACCGTTTAGCGTGAGTCATATGTCAGCATCCGATGCTTCCGCGAGGGCCAACGGCAACCCTTTGCTTGTCCTGGGCAAGATCACGTCCATCCTGGATGCCTTTTCCTTGTCCAAGCCGGTGCTTCAGTTGGCTGACATCCGTGAGTTCACCGGCATGCCCACGTCCACGGTGCAGCGACTGGTCACGAATTTGACCTCCCAGGGCTTCCTTGACCGCGAGGGGGACGCCTACCGCATCGGAATGCGGATGGCGTACTGGGCCGCGCCCGCAACCCGGGGGATGGAGGTTGTGGACATCCTGAGTCCGCTGCTCAAGACCCTGCGCGACACCACCGGCGAGACCGCATGCTTCTTCAAAGCCGAGCAGCACTACCGGGTTTGTGTCGCCATGGCCGATACCCATCACGCTCTGCGCCGCGAAATGCACTTGGGCAAGATTGTCCCGCTTCATGCAGGTTCTGCAGGCAGGGTTCTGCTCGCATGGTCTCCTGAACTGATGGAGGCTGTCCTGCGGGATCCCTTGGAGTCCATCACCGACTACACCATCACCAGCTCCGAGGAACTGGAAGCCGCGGTGAAGAAGACCCATGCGGACGGGTTCGCGATCACTGTGGGCGAGAGGGAAGACGGCGCGTCAGGCCTTTCTGCGCCTGTTTTCGATTCAGCCGCTGGCTTGGTGGGAGCCTTAACCATCAGCGGACCGACTCTTCGGATGCCGCTGGAGACGTGCGAGGCCTGGGTGGAACCCCTTCTCGCTACAGCCGAGCACATGACCAGGCTCATCGGTGGCCGGTTCCCCGGCGAGAGCTGAATCCTCAAACCCTAGGGAGAATGACGATGCCTGAGAAGTCCTCAACAGTGGACGCGTATATCTCCGTCCAGCCGGTGGCCACTCAGCAGGTCCTCCATGAAATCCGCCGAACCATCCACGCCGCCGTGCCGGATGCCGGGGAGATGATCAGTTACGGCATCCCCACCATCACCATTGGCGGGCACTACGTGGTGTATTTCGCTGCTTGGGCGCACCACATCTCTGTCTATCCGGTCCCTCGGGGTGATGAAGGCCTAGCCACGGAACTGGGCCCGTACCTGTCAGGCAAGGGGACCTTGAAATTTCCGCTGGCCAAGGCAATTCCTTTCGATTTGATAGCTAAAGTTGCTGCCCAGCTCGCGGCAGAGAAAAAGATGGGGCACTGATGAGGGACTTCGAAACCCTGGTGAACGAGGCTGACGAAGCGGATGTGACCGGGTGGGGGTTCCATTGGCTGGAGGGGCGGGCCACCGAAGAAAGGCCGCCTTGGGGGTTCGCGAAGCTGCTTGCCGGGCGTCTTGCCTCCGTCCGGAGTGCATTGGATCTTGATACCGGTGGGGGAGAGGTGCTTTCGGAGGCAGGAAAGTTTCCCGAACGGATGGTGGCCACCGAGGGATGGCCGCCCAACGCCCGGCGGGCTGCTGAAAGGCTCGGTCCACGCGGCGTGGAAGTCGTGGAAGCAACCACCGATGCACCGTTGCCGTTCCCTGACCACTCCTTTGAATTGGTCACAGCCCGGCACCCCGTTCGGCCGGACTGGAATGAAATCCACCGCGTGTTGGCCCCCGGTGGCCACTATTTCGCCCAACATGTTGGCCCGGCGTCGGCGTTTGAACTCATTGAGCACTTCCTCGGTCCGCTGCCGGTACAGCGAAAGGGCCGCGACCCGCAGGCGGAGTCAGCTGCCGCGGAAGCTGCCGGTCTGACCGTAAGGGACCTCCGGACTGCCCGCTGCCGTATGGAGTTCTTCGACGTCGGCGCGGTGGTGTGGATCCTGCGTAAGTGCGTGTGGTGGGTCCCCGACTTCTCCGTTGAGGGCTATCGTGACAAACTCAAGGAGCTGGACGAACAAATGAGAGCTGGCCGCCCCTTCATCGCTCACTCCACCCGGCACCTGATTGACGCCCAGCGCATTGGGTAGAACTTAAGCGGGCGCAACTAGGAGGAGCACGCATGGATTCTGCACGGACCTTTGAGTCGATTGTCATCATCTTCAATCCCAACAGCACCGGGGACGCGCCTGAGCTGGCGCAGCAACTGCACGACAGGCTGAAGGAGATGCTGACGTATCAGCCCGAAATCACCCTTCAGCCCACGGAGCACGCCGGGCATGCGGTGGACTTGGCACGCGAAGCGGCCTCAAAGGGCGGCGACGTCCTGGTGGTCTCGGTGAGCGGCGATGGCGGCTACAACGAGGTGGTCAACGGTGTGATGCAGGCCGGCAACCCGAGGGCCGTCTGCGCGGTCAGGGCCGCCGGCAATGCGAACGACCATAGCCGGATCATCGCGACTAAACCTTTGGAAGAGGCCATCGCAGAGGGGCATGTCCATAACATTGACCTTCTCCGGATTCACACGGGCCAAAAAGAGAATGAGCCTCTTGAATACGCCCACTCTTATATCGGCTTCGGCCTCACCCCGGTGGTTGCCACTGAACTCGAAAAGGGCAGCAAAGGTGCTCTCAAGGAAATGGTCACTGTTATTCAGACCTTCTCCAAGTTCGAGCCTTTTGGCATCCGCTTGGCTGACGGGAAGCGCCGAAAGTTCGACAGTCTTGTCTTCGCCAACATCAATGAAATGGCCAAGTACGCCACGTTGAGCGAAGCGGAGGACCACCCCTCTGATGGGAAATTCGAGGTGATCGTCTTCCCGCACATGCCTAAATGGCGCACTCTCCTGACTGCATTGAAAGCCACCACCCAAGGCCTGGGTGATCAGCCGAGTGTGAGTAGCTACGAATTCACCACGCTCAAACCGTTGCCGTACCAAATGGACGGCGAAGTGAAGTCCGTTGAAGCCAACGTCAAGGTCACAGTGGAGTGCGCTCCCCGTGCCTTGGCTACCCTCGGTTAGGCCCGTTAGCTGGCGCAGGACGTGGTGACGAAGTCGTAGATCCGGCCTCGCAGTTCGTCCGGCGCCGCGATCTTCAGCAGACCCTGCCGTTCTCCCACCTTGATTCTCAAAGGCAGGAGGGTCCCCACCTTGTCTTCCGCTACAGCATGCGGATCACAACGGGCGGGCCGGATGGTCAGTGGCAGCTCTTGCTTGGCCGTGCCCAGGAGGACGTTCCTGGGCCAGGGGGCAGCGGGGGATTGGGCCAGTAACGTGGTTTCGTCGATCGCCTCAATAGTGAGGCTTTGCGCGTCAGTTCCCGGCGTGGCTGGCGTGATGATCAGGCGTACGACGGCGGTGCGACCGTCCGCAGCCACCTCAAGTCGGGGGTCTAAGACTATGGTTGCGACCTCGGATGCTTCCGCTGCAATGCATAGCTCGCCGGCGTTCCTGGCCAGGATGCCGAAGGGATCTGAGGCGCTGGTGTTCTCCTTCACAGGATCCTTGCCCGGCGCCGCGTAGCCGACCGTGGCCTCAAGTTCCAGTGACTCTCCCTCTGATCTTCCGCAGGAGGCCGTAGGCAAGTCAGCAGGAAGGCTCTTGGGCTGACGGGGTGGTAACTCAAGGCTGCCCGCCGACGGCTGCCAGGATATGTCTCCTTCGAATAGGGGAGAGTGGAGCCGGGCGCTGGTCACTGTGAGGGTCGAATCCGTGGTGTTGGTGAGCTGTATTTCGATGGCTTGCTTGCCGTATTGGTCCCTTGATTGGTTGACCTCCACGGTGATGGGCTGTGCAGTTGCGGTGGTGGGTTGCGTGCCGGCTTCGCCGGAGTCGCATGCGCCCACAAACGGCATGGCCATGGCGAGGGCAAAACCCGCCGCAAGCGAACGCCACGTCCGGGTCATCATGCCATCAGTGTAGGGGCGCCGCTAAGTTGCGCGGTACAAACGACGCCGGCAGTGTTTCATTCCCTGGTTTGTTGGAGCGCCTGTCATATGTGCTCCGGACGCAGTTCTGGCATTCCCCGTTGGTTTGGCATGGCTGTGCAAGAATTCGAGGCATGAATGATCCACGAAGCAGAATTCTTCCGGTTCTCCGCGAGGGCGAGCAATTGTTCTGGGTTGGGCAGCCTGATCCGCGGGTCCACTTCACGAGGGCTGATGCATTCCTCATTCCGTTCAGCGTCCTTTGGGGAGGGTTCGCCGTCGTTTGGGAAGTACTTGCCATTACGGCAGTTAGGCAACCACTGTTCATGATCTGGGGTATACCTTTTGTTCTCGTGGGACTCTATTTTATTTTTGGGCGTTTCGTTATCAAAAAACGCCGGAAAATTTCCACGGTTTATGCGCTGACAAGTTCGCGAGCGATAGTCCGCACGGGAGAGAGGTCCGTAGCGGATTCTCCTGTCATGGGTATGCCAACCAAGGTGGACCGGTCCAGGAACGGCAGGCACATCAGCGTGACTTTTGGATACCAGGGCCTGGCGGGCCTTATGGGTATGTACCAAAACACCGGGCTGGACATCTTCAGCCTTGGGATGGGCCAAACGGTGGCCTTCTACGACGTTAGCGATACTGACGGACTCATGGCTGCTCTGGACCGGGCGCGGGTCGGATGAGCCCTGGCAATGAACGCCGCCTCGATGGAAGGTCAGGCATGAGGAAGTGGGTTCGGCAGCATCCGTATCTGGCGCTGGCGTTTGGTTACTTCATCTTCCTGGTGTTCACGACTGCTACCTGGTTCCTCATCGGCTCCAAAGACCTGATGGATGCCCTGCTCATAGCATTCATCAACACGGTGGTTTACGTCCTGCTGGCGCTGTTCCAGATTCGGAATGTACTTAAGACCAAACAGCGTCTGGAGAAAGACGGCCAATTCAGGGCCTTTATTCGTTACCCCGACTCTCTTCCAGGTTCGCTCAGCGGCATCTGGAACCAAGGCATCGCAGCTCCCGCCGCTGGCACCATCCGATTCCAGCCTGCCGTTTACGACAGTTTGGAGCCGTCGGGACGCCCGACGGAGTTCAGTGTAAAGGAACTTATCCCGGAGCGCCGGAAAATCAGCGGGAAGGACCGCAAGTACATGCCGGCCTACGGGTTTCGAGCCATTACCCTGCTGGCGGACGGAAGCAAGGTGGAACTCGCCGCGAGCCCTGAGTCTTTGGATAGGCTCGTCGATATCGTTAAAAACGAAAGGCGACACTGATGTCATTCCAGGCTTACCTCGACGCTATTGAAGACAAAACCGGGCTCACACCGCGGCAACTGGTTGAAATTGCGGAAACCAAGGGATTCAACGACCCTTCGGTTAAAGCCGGGACCATCCTTGAATGGCTCAAGGCTGACTACGATCTTGGCCGTGGTCACGGCATGGCTTTGGTGCACGTCATCAAGAAAGGGCCAAAGATCGACAGCAAACACGTGGGATCGGACGGGACCCACCGAGACGATTCCGATACGCTCTGGCTGGATGGCAAGGCCAGCAAACCAACTCCCTGAAACGTGCTGGCGAGCCAACACTAAGCATGCTTAGCTTAGTGTCAAGCCATTTTATGATGTGCACGCAGAGAGGATCGCCATGTCTACCGTGACGCAGCTGTTCAAATCCCCTGCCGCTGACGTTTGGAAGGTCATCGAGGATGGTTGGCTCTATTCCGGCTGGGTTGTGGGTGCCTCAAGAATCCGCGCCGTGGATGAGCAGTGGCCGCAGGTTGGCGCAAAGTTGCACCATTCCGTGGGCTCTTGGCCTTTTCTCATAGATGACAGTACCCGGGTGACAAGCATGGAACCTGGCCAAAAGTTGGAGCTTCTCGCCAGGGGGTGGCCCTTGGGCGAGGCAAAGGTGCTGATCACCCTCGAGGACCTCGGAGGCCATCAATGCCGCGTCTCCATTGCCGAGGATGCCGTGCGTGGGCCAGGAAAAGTGGTGCCCAAAGCCCTGCGGGATCCCATGATTTCCGTACGAAACCGTGAGACCCTCAGGCGCCTTGAACTCATGGCTGCGGGCGGGGCTGGCCGGAAGAACTAAAGGCGGAAGCGAGAGCCCTGCCGACAGCCCACTCGCCGGCGTCGGACAGCAACTGGAGGCCGGGTCCGGGGATGGCCGTGGTGACCAGAAAATGGTGCCCCATGGTCAGTTGCCTCCAGCGGAGGCTGGCTGATTAGCGGAAACTGGCATGACCCAGTCAAAGGCCTCAGCTTTGGAACGAGCTCCCTGGGCTGCCTTGGAGCGGTTCGGTTCGCCCAGTTCGGCCAGCAGCTTTTCCGAAAGCGCCACCAGCTTGCCGAAGACGTCCGGACTGAGCCACCCAGGACGGGTCGCGAACAAGATGTCTTCGCTGGAAGTGTTGCCACTGGCACCCGGCGCGAATGGGCAACCGCCCAAGCCACCGAGGGCGCCGTCCACCATGGCAGCACCCGCTTGGATGGCGGCGAGCGTGTTTGCCACGCCCAGGCCCCAAGTGTCGTGTCCGTGGTACACGATCCGCCGGGCAGGGGACTCGTCGCGCACGCGGGAGATGAGCCGCGCTACCTGCGCAGGCACGGCTTGCCCCAGGGTGTCGCAGATGACGATGTCCGTGGTGCCTTCGGCGCGGGGATCGTTGGCGATGGAGAGTATGCGCTCCTCCGGAACGTAACCCTCGAACGGGCAGGTGAAGGACGTGGCAATGCACAGTTGGATCTGGCCATCAACAGCTCGCGCGTACTCGACGGCCTCAGGCAAGGCAGCCAAGCTCTCGTCCGTAGTCCGCCCGATGTTCGCTCTGTTGTGCGAATCCGAGGCAGACAAACAGTACTGGAAGTTCCGCGCTCCGGCGGCGGATGCCTTGGCAACGTGGCCCGGTGTCGCCACCCAAATCCAGCATTTTTCCAGTTCCTCAGGGGTGAGGGCTTGGACCACTTCCAGCGTGTTGGCCATGGTGGGGACCAGGTCTGCGCGGGCCATGGAACCCAGCTCGATCGCGGGCACTCCCAGTCGCAGCAGTTCCCGTACGGTCTCGATCTTCTGCTCCGCAGGTAGGAGCTTGCCGGTGAGCTGGAGTCCGTCGCGCAGGGTGACGTCCCGCAAGAGAACGTTGCCCAGCGTTGAGGCAAGGGGGCTTTCAAAGCGGTTCATGGTCGGAGGGCCTCCTCGCGGCCGGAAGCCGCATCAATCTGTGCGGCATCCATGTTCAGGAGTCCGCCAAGGATTTCTTGCGTGTTTTCGCCCAGGTCCGGGCCCAGGTTCCGAATGGGCAGGGACTGGTCCCCGATCACCGGAACAATGCCCGGGAATCCGACGCCGGGGAGGACTTCCTCGCCTGTGGAAACGTCGAATTTCTGGATCATGTTGCGCGCGGCGTACTGGGTGTCTGTGCTGATATCGGCCGCGGTGTAAATGGGGCCGGCGGGGACACCGGCGGCTTCGAGAGCTGCCAGGGCTTCAGCTCCTGAAAGTGTCGCTGCCCACTCGCCGATTGCCTGATCCAGTTCTTCGCGTTTCGCCCAGCGCCCGGCATTCGTTTGCAGGGAAGGGTCCTCTGCGAGGTCCGGGCGGCCGATTGTCTGCATGTAGCGCTGGTAAATCGAGTCACCGTTGCCGGCGACCACGATGCTCGCACCGTCCTTGCACACGTACGCGTTGGAAGGTGCGATGCCTTCCATCCGGCCACCAACACGCTGCCGGTCCACGCCGTAGGCCTGATAGTCCGGGATCAGCGATTCCATCATGGAAAACATGGCCTCATTCAGCGCGACGTCGATGATGCGCTCGGTGAGCGGCACCGCGCCGGCCGAGTCCCGGCGTCGCGCTTCACGCTGGTACAGGCTCATCATGGAGCCGAAGGCGGCGTACAGGCCCGCGATCGAGTCCCCGATGGAGACGCCCACACGCACCGGCGCTCGGTCGGGGTCGCCCACGAGGTTGCGGAACCCGCCATAAGCTTCGGCAACGGCGGCGAAACCTGGCCGCTCGGACAATGGCCCGGTCTGCCCGAAGGCAGAAATGCGGGTGACGATCAGGTCCGGATTGGCTTTATTGAGGACCTCCGGGCCCAAGCCCCACTTTTCCAAAGTGCCGGGGCGGAAGTTCTCCAGCAGGATGTCGCACTTGGCCACCAGTTCCAGCACAGCCTGCTTGCCTGCCTCCGTGCGCAGATCCAGGACCACGGACTTTTTGTTGCGGTTCAGCGTGCGGTAGAGCATGGACGTGTTGCCCTTGTGCAGGCGCCAGTTACGCAGTTCGTCGCCGGTACCGGGCCGCTCCACTTTGATGACCTCAGCTCCGAAGTCGGCCAGCAGCCTGCCGGCCGTGGGCGCGGCGATGTAGTTACCGAGTTCCAGGACCCGGACGCCGTCCAGAGGGGCGATTGTTTGGTGTGTCATGGTCTTCTTTCGTGCGTGGTGGGTAGGCGGTAAGCGGGGCCGGTCAGAACAGCAGGCTCATGGGCAGGATCAGGAGGATCGCCACCACGGAGGCTACGGACACTCCCACCGTGACCGATTTGAGTGCACCCCTCACACTCTGGCCCAAAAGTGACTGCAGGAGCCAGAACGTGTTGCTGGTGACGTGAACCATGAAGAGCGATCCCGCACCTGCCGCCAGGGCCAGCAGTACAGGGTCAAGTCCAATGGCTGGAGCGATGGGCGCAAGCAGACCGGCCGCCGTGATGGCAGACAAAGTAACGGACCCGACGGCGATGTGCAGCACTGCAGCGATTGCCCAGACCACCAGCAGCGGGGCCACCGTGCTCGCGGAGAAGAATCCGCCCAGAATGTCACCCAGACCAGCAGCCGCGACCGTTGCGGCCAGCGATCCGCCCACACCGGTGAGGATCAGGATCTGACCGCTTTCCTTGAAACCGACCGCGATGGCCTCCTCAACTTTTTTCTGTCCTATAGCCGCGCGGGTCACCAAACAGGTGCCGATAAGGCCGATCAGCAGGGCAATCACGGGCTCACCGAGGAGCTGCAGCCAAGGGAGCTGAATCTCGAAGATCTCCAGGATGGCCCCGGCACCAATGAGGAGCAGGGACGTCAGCAGCGGCGCGAACAGCAGGAGCAGCGGGGCTTCTTTGCGCTCGCGTTCGACGACGGCGACACTTGCGCCGGCAGGCTGGGCGCTTGATGCCGTGGTGCCACGTTCGCTGTTGGTGGTCGGCGTCGATGCCAGGCCATTGTCCGCGGGTTCCTCGCCTTCGCTGTCCTCCTCAGCCACGAACGTGTGGTCCTCGTCCTTGGCCTCATTCCAGAATCCGCGACGGAACAGGAACGTCATGATGGCAATCGAGATGATGATCGTGGGGATCACAAGGAGCAAGCCGAAGAGCAGCATCTTGCCGAGCGGCACATTCAGGAGGCCGGCCAGCGCGAGAGAGGCGACGCCGGGAACGGTGAAAACGATGCCGCATTCCAGCGCAATAGCCATGGCCGTAGCCATTCGTGCCGTGCCGAGCTTGCCGATTTTCGGTGCCAACTTGCGGGCAAGCGGAGCCGAAATGACCAGTAACACGTCGAGGAAGATCGACTGCAGAACCGTTCCGATGGCCAGGCCCATGGTGTAGGGGAGGCGCTTGGGGCCGAACGTTTTGAGGAGGTGTTCCACGAGCCTGCGGATCGCGCCGCTCTGATTGAGGATGGAGCCCATCAGGACGCCGAAAGCGATGAGCAGGCCGACGTCCACCATAATTTCGCCGAAACCGCCGGTGATGGTTTTGACGGTTTCCTCTACGCCGAGGCCCACAGCCAGGCCAAGGTAAACGGACGCGAGGATCAGGGAAATCACCGGGTTGACCCGGAAGCGGACGATCAACAGGACAGCGGCCAGGACCGCCACAGCTGTGTTGATCAGAACAGCAATGTCTGACATGGGGAAATCCGATCGTTGGGCCTTCCACTTTGAAGGCTGAATCTGATGCGGGCATCGTGAGGCAGGCCACATCTCTAATCCCATATTATGAGTTTGAACTCATAATGCAAGCCTTTTTCGGAAACTAGACTCAAGGACATGACCTTTGTGATCCGGCCCGCCCGCCCCGTCGACGCACCTGGCATCCTCGCTGCGGATCTGGATGCCGGGCGCACGGCACCCGCTGACGCCGCGCGATTCGCCGCGAGTATCGGTGCCGCGGTCGCGGACCCCGCACGTCTCGTCGTCGTCGCCGAAGCGCAAGGTGACGCGAATGCGGGAGGAGGGGTCGGCGTCGTGGGTTGGGCCAAAACCCACCACTGGGACTGTGACGACGGCCTTGCGTTGGCCGGGCACTATTTGGGCGGTGTCACCGTGCGGCCGGATTTTCGACGCCTTGGAGTAGCCGCGGAACTGACGGGCGCCCGTATGGCGTGGATTTGGGAGCGGGCTGACCGCGCTTGGTTTGTGGTCAACGCGCAAAACGCGGCGTCGCTTGCTTTGCACCGGAAGTGGGGATTTCGCGAGGTAGCCCGGGGACCTGGATTTCACACGGTAACGTTCGACGGCGGCGAAGGGGTCCTGCTGCAGGCGGCGCGGCCGCTGTCCTGACCCTCGGGGACGCTCTTCAGCCTTAGCATGGTCCTCAGATGCGCCGACCGGGGGAGTGTGTGATGGGGCCGTTGGAATCAATTCAAGCGAGCACGAGGCAGAGTGGGCCGGCCCGAAAGGGATTGCCCTCGAAGACCCACAGGAAGCGGTCTACGCGGCAACGCAAACTCGAGTTGGCGATTTTGCTGGTGCTGATCGTCGCCCTGGCGCTTTCGGCAACGCCATGGCCTTCGGCCATGCTGATCCGAAGTGTTTTTGAGCGCGGGGCGCAGGCAACCATCGACGAAATGACGCCGTACGTTCCGGATACACCACTCCAAACCCAACCTGGCGTCGTGTACAAACCCGGTTCCACCTTCGATGTCTTCAGTCCGGCAGGCACTACTGCGCCACTTCCTACCGTGGTGTGGATTCATGGCGGAGCTTGGATTTCCGGGGCACAGCGAGATGTGAATCCCTATCTCCAGATCATTGCGGCCGAGGGCTACACCACCATTGGCATGAGTTATCCAATTGCCCCCGAGGCCACCTATCCCACGGCTGTGGGCGACATCAATGAAGCCCTTGCCTATATCAAGGCCCATGCCGCCGAGCTGAACGTGGACACCGGCCGCATCGTCCTGGCTGGCGACTCTGCCGGTGCGCAGCTTGCCAGCCAGATGACCACGCTCACCGTTAATCCGGAGTACGCCAACCTGATGGGAATCCAGCCTGCCCTACAGAAGTCGGAGCTGGCGGCCACCATCCTGCATTGCGGTGTCTACGACCTTCGGGCCATGGCGGACCTCAGCGGAATCGTCGCCTGGGGTTTCAAGACGTCCTTGTGGGCATACACGGGCACGAAGGATTGGTCCGCTACGTACGCTGGCGCGACCATGTCAACCATCGATTTCGTGACCGACGACTTCCCGCCGACGTTCATCAGCGGCGGCAACGGCGACGGTCTCACCTGGCTTCAGTCCGTTCCCTACAGCAACCGGCTGAAGGACGCGGGAGTCCCGGTGACCGAGCTCTTCTGGCCGGCTACGCACGAGCCTGAACTGCCGCACGAGTACCAGTTCCACCTGAACTTCGACGAGGCGCGCGAGGCGCGAGACAAGACATTCGACTTCCTCTCCACGCACGCCCCGAGGCAGTAATTGCCGGGAGCAAGGCAGGGTAATTCAAAGTATCTCCATGATGGAACTATTATTGATGTATGACTTCCTCCCCTGAGGCCCTTCCTGCCGCGCGCCAGTCCGTTGTCTTCTGGGCTTCGGCCCTATGCGCCGGGGTTTTGGTCCTTGTTCCGGCGTGGATGCTGATCGGCAATCCTGCGGTGCTGCGTGGTCATCCGCTCCTGCCTGCACTGTTGGAGGTCATTCGCTCGGCGGAGTCAGCGCGAGCACCTTCGCGTTGGGCAATCCGGACGTGGACGGTTTGCTCCTCTACGCCTCCTACCCGTTGGACTCGATGCGCGACCGCGCGGGGCTGCAGGTCCTTTCCATCTCGGGTTCCGAAGACGGACTGAGTCCGCCAGCTAAGATCGACGCCTCCCGCGACTTGCTGCCATTGAATGCCACGTTCGTCGAGATCCAAGGTGGCAATCATTCGTTTTTCGGGAACTATGGACCGCAGCCCGGCGACGGTGAACCCACTGTCGGCCGTGACGTGGCTCAAGGGCAGATCGCCGCAGCCACGGCGTCCTTCCTGGTTCGGGTCTAGGGGCGCCAGGGCCTTCCGGGAATACTTCGGAGCGCGGCCCTGTTCATTGATTTAGATGCAAACGCATGTAAGCTGGATGAACGAGCAACAGGAGAATGCCATGGAAACCCGCCGCATCACCGTACTTTCCGCCGGACTCGGCGTCCCGTCGTCGAGCCGCTTGCTGGCCGACCAGCTGGCCGCCTCCGCTGAGCGGCAACTGCGCGCGGCAGGGTACGACGCGAAGATTGACGTTGTTGAACTGCGCGATCTCGCGGTGGACATCGCCAACAACTTCGTCACCGGCTATGCCGCACCGCGCCTTGCGGGCGTGATTGCCGGCGTCGAGGATTCCGACGCGATCATCGCGGTCAGCCCAGTATTCAGTGCGTCCTACAGTGGTCTGTTCAAGTCCTTCATCGACGTCCTGGACCCGAAGTCGTTGGAAGGCAAAGCTGTGGTGCTTGGGGCTACGGGCGGCACCGACCGCCACCAGATGGTCCTCGACTACGCGTTGCGTCCCCTGTTCAGCTACTTGCGCACCAGGATCGCGGCTACCGGTGTCTTCGCGGGGCCACAGGACTGGGGAAATACCGACGACGGTGCCTCGCCCCTCTCGGTGCGCGTAGACCGGGCCGCGGGTGAACTCGTGCAGCTGTTGAGCGGGCCGCAGCCACGCCGCAAGAACGACTCGCTCGAGTCGCTGCCGTTCGAACAGCTGCTTGCCGGGATCTCAGCAGGCAGATAGGGCGAACTTATTACCCGGTCCGATCGTTGGGGCAAACATGAAGTGTCCTGTGGATTCCATTGACCTGGTGATGAGCGAACGAAGCGGCGTGGAGATCGACTACTGCCCGCAGTGCAGGGGTGTGTGGCTGGATCGTGGGGAGCTGGACAAGATCATTGATCGCGTCGCGGCGGAAACCATCCCAGCTCCGGCCCGGCCCGCCGCCGCGCCGTCCCAGCCTCCTATCGCGCCGCCACCCATCTACAATCCCTTTGAGTCGCGGCCCCAACAGCCGCGGTACGACGAGAGGGACAGGCGGGACTACGACCGGAGGGACAACGATCGTCGCGACGGCTACGATCGCGACCAGTACGGCCGCAAGCGCAAGAAGAAGGAAGGCTTCCTGGGCGACTTGTTTGACTTCTAGTATTTAGTCGTCCAAGAGCTCGATGAACTCGCGGGCCTGCTTGATGTTGATGTCTGAGTGGCGCGTCAAAGCAAGAGCCGCGCCCTCAACGTCACCGCTTTTTGCCAGCGTCCGGATTCGTCCGTAGATCTCGTCGTTGAGCATGTTGCTGCTCACTTCCCGGGTGACATCGCCTTTGCTGACGATCGCCCTGTACCTGTAGGGGAAGCGCTCGGGTTCGTCGTCGTCATCGGCAAGCAAGTCTTTGGGCGTGGCCTCTGGCGTGAACGGCTGGGGGTGCGCCGCGAGAGCGCCGACGGCGTTGCGCGAGGCCCGTAGGCCCTCTCCAGTCGCCTGGAGGTAAAGCTTGATCGCCGCCATGCCCTGTCCTTGGGCAATGAGCGAGTAAAGCTGTCGGTGCTGCTCCTGGTTGAGTTTGGCCGCGGACTCCTGTGCCAGCTCCAGTGGGTCCTTGGGTGCATTCGCCGCTGCGATGCTGGCCTTGCTTTCAGTCGAGCGCTTGGTGAAGGAGCGAATAAGCAGGAGCACGCCCGCAATGACCGCAATGAGGATCAGGAGCGGGATGAGGATGGAATCCATGGCGTTGTCAGAGCCGATCTACGTAGTTCTTGGCGGTAAGTAAATCTGAGTGGGTGGCTTGGCGCAGGACTTTGATGGCCTCGATCTTTTTCCCGCTCCGGACCAGGTTCTGTAGCTCGAAGGCGAGTTGCGGGTTCAGCTGACCATTGGGAAGTACGGCGGGCTGATGTCCCGTTTGGCCGCCTGGGCGCCCTGTCTGGGCTTGGATGGGGGTCCTGGCGTTCTCGGCCTGTTCCCTTTGGCTGGCCACGTTCTGGCTCGGCTTGGTAGTGGCTTCGATTCGAGCGCGGAGGGCCAGCGCTTCCTGCACTTGGGACGCTTGGTGCGCAGCGGAACGTGCCGCTAGTTCCCGCTGATACTTCTCGGCGTCCGAGAGGCCTGTGTCGCGTGGTTTGAAGGCCGCGGTGAGTGCCCACAGCAGGCCCACCAGGACAAGAAGCGGAAGGACAATCGTCAGTACGTCACTAATGTTCATCCCCATGCTTAGAGCTTATGCCAGAAGTTGGTTATCCACAGCACATTCCACTTCCGGCATAGGCTTCTGAGAGAGATGTGTCAAATTAAGGCCCCATCTGTAAGATGCATCACAATTTCGGCATGTTTAGCATGATTTTCCTCGTGCGGATGACCCAGCGGGATGCGGCCTCTGTGGATTAGTTCCGCCCAAATCTTTCTTGGGTCCACAGCTTGTGAAGAGTGTTTCCGCAGGTCAGAGGCTATTTTCCCGTAAAAGAATTTCTCTATCCACAGGGTAACGCACAGTCTGTGCACAACGTGGAGCTTGTGTTCCACAGGTTTTCCACAGGGGGTATCCGGCGCCTGCTGTAACGTGTCTGAAGTGTCCATTTTGGGCATGAATATCCCGCGCTGGGTTTCTCGGACTCCCATAAAGTCACTGCTTGTGACGGGTCCACGGAACCGACTGTGGATAACTTGTGGATATGGCTATTCTGTCGGACCTGCCTGACATCGTGGGATGCACCAGGCGGACCTTATAGCCACACTGCGCTTTACGGGCCGCCAGGAAGTACACCCTGCAGCGGTACACAAATGGAGGACGGCTTTGTCAGTTACGCACTTGGACTCAATCGAGGGCTCACGCGCTTCGGACTCGAGCCGGAAACCTCCGCAGGACATCCCTGCTGAACAGTCGGTGCTCGGCGGCATGATGCTCTCCAAGGACGCCATCGCCGACGTAGTCGAAATCGTCCGTGGGCACGACTTCTACCGTCCAGCACACGAGACCATCTACGAGTCCATTATTGATCTCTACGGCCGTGGCGAACCTGCCGACGCCGTCACCGTCTCAGATGAACTGACCAAACGTGGTGAGATCAACCGGATCGGCGGTCCGGCCTACCTCCACGAGCTCATCCAGACTGTCCCCACCGCGGCCAACGCCGGCTACTATGCCGAGATCGTTGCGGAACGCGCAGTGCTGCGCCGCTTGGTCAATGCCGGCACCAAGATCGTCCAGATGGGCTACGGGCAGGACGGCGAAGTGGAAGACCTCGTCAACCAGGCCCAGGCCGAGGTGTACGCGGTAGCTGAGAAGCGGACTGCCGAGGACTACGTGGCGTTGAAGGACGTCATGGAATCCACTGTGGATGAGATTGAAGCGTCTGGTCACCGCGGCGAAGGCATGACGGGCGTTCCTACCGGCTTCTACGAGCTGGACGAGTTGACGCACGGACTCCACCCCGGCCAGATGATTGTTATCGCGGCCCGTCCTGCCGTGGGTAAGTCCACGTTCGCACTGGACTTTGCCCGATCCGCGGCCATCAAGAACAACCTGGCCACGGTTATGTTCTCCCTGGAAATGGGCCGGAACGAGATCGCCATGCGTCTTCTCTCCGCAGAAGCGACCATTGGACTGCAGGATCTGCGCAAGGGCACCATCAAGGACGAGCAGTGGTCCAAAATCGCCACCACCATGGGCCGCATGAACGATGCTCCGCTGTTTATTGACGACAGCCCCAACATGTCCCTCATGGAAATCCGTGCCAAGTGCCGCCGCTTGAAGCAGCAGCACGACCTCAAACTCGTGATCCTCGACTACCTCCAGCTCATGAGCTCCGGTAAAAAAGTTGAATCCCGCCAGCAGGAAGTCTCCGAGTTCTCCCGCGCCCTGAAGCTGCTTGCCAAGGAGCTGCAGGTTCCCGTCATCGCACTGTCACAGCTGAACCGTGGTTCCGAGCAGCGCCAGGACAAGCGCCCCATGGTGTCGGACCTCCGTGAATCCGGCTCCATCGAGCAGGACGCCGACATGGTCATCCTGCTCCATCGCGAAGATGTCTACGACAAGGAATCGCCCCGCGCCGGGGAGGCAGACATTCTCATCGCCAAGCACCGTAACGGTCCCACCAAGGACATAGTGGTTGCCTTCCAGGGCCACTACTCACGCTTTGCCAACATGGCTGGCGAAACAGGTGCCGGTGGTGGCGGCTTCTAGCCGACTGCGTGGCCTGGCCTGGATAGAGGAACCGGGACAGTAGGGTTGTTTGGTCCGCATCCGCGGGCGCATCACGGAGATTATTGGGGGAATAAGTGAAGAAGAATTTGTTGCTCGGATTTGCGGGATCGGCGCTGGTAGCCATGGCTCTGACGGCATGCGGTGGCGGTACCGCGGCACCAGCATCGGCCCCGCCGAGCGAGACTGCGATAGCAACGCCGACCCCCGCTAAGCAGTACACCAATGAAGAGCTCGTGGAATTTGCCAAACAGATCAAGGCTGCCGATGGCAGCACCCGTGCTGCAGTTTCCGGTCAAGAGTTGGTAGCTCAGTACGATCCCCTCCGGGAGCTGACTCAAGCGGCCATTGAACCGACAACTTGCAAGGATCTGGGCACGCTCGGCGTGTACCAGCCCATCGTGGGGTCGACGTCTGCAGGCACCGTCCGGGCCAAAACCGGCGATTTCATGACCGCTGTGGCATTGACCTCCGGCGTGGAACGCGATGTCCTGCAGGCGAGCTTGGACACAAGCAAGTCCCAGGTAGAGGCATGCGGGAGAATGACAATCTCTGCCGAGGGGCAATCGATAACCGCTACCACCGAGAAGGTGGAAGGCATAGGCTCCGTACCCGGAACGGTGAGTTTCAAGACCGTTATGGCCTTCCCTGACGGAAGAACAGGGACGCTATTCACTGCACATGCGATCAAGGACGGTGTGCTGATCTCCGCCACAGCATCCGGCAATAACGGCGAAGCAGGTGGGCCGGAAGCAGCCGGTGCACTCTTGGATCAAGCCGCAGCGCTCATCAAGTAGTTACAAGCAAAGGGCTCTACTGGCGCTGACTCGTCCGCCGGTAGAGCCCTCTTTGGTTTCCCTATTGAGCGGCCAGATCCAGGGCCTCCGCCAGGCTCTCGTAGGTCTCCTCAATTTCACCTCTACGGCTGGTAATTGTGGTGGCAGTTGAACGGGCATCAAGGCCGATGGTGAGGTCCTCATACATCGACTCCAACAGGCGCGAACCTCCACCTTGTTCCACAATGGCGGTTACGCGGGCGTGCCAGGGATCGTGGCCGTCCGCGCGTGCGTAGAACCTTGCAACTGAGGCCTCGCGGCTGTCCATCAGGACGATTTCCCTAAACCCGGCGCCCGCCTCTTCCGCAACACTACGGAACAACAACACTTCATCTCCGGAGTCGAGATACTGCGGCATGATCACGGTGTGCCCAGCCGTCAGATGCGTAGTGGCCATGCTGAGCGCTATGGGACGCACCAGGTTCCCGGCAGCTTGGAAGTCCTCCTCCCAGCCTCCGATCATGCAGCGAACCTTATCGACGTCCAGGTTGAGGACACCGGGATGGCCATCCGCGTACATTCCGGCGAGGGTCGATTTTCCGATTCCGGGCGGGCCGTTCAGCAGGATCAGTTCAGCCATCGAGTGTCCTGTCGCTTGAAGCGCATGGTGATAAACATGCCTGACACTCTAGGCCAACCCGAGGGCTGGGCGTTCGGTTTCGACTGGCTGGTACGGCTGGGCTGGTTCAGCCGAGCAACAGGTAGAAAATCACGGCAAGGCCTGGGAAGAGTGCCTGCCCTAAAGCGCTGAGCAGCAGGCGCTTTTCCGTAACCCACAGCCAGAAACCCAAAAAAACGTGGCTCGCACAGCAAAAAAGGACGATAGCTGCCCCGCTGGCTGGGTTACCGGAGTTCACCATCCACAATCCCACGGCCGTGCCGACCCCGAAGGTTACGTTGTAGGCGCCAACGTTCATTGCCCACATGCGAACGGCGCGGACATCATCAGGTTCGATCAGAAATATCCGGTGCAGACGCTGATCACCGTGCCGGAAGATCTCCATCAGGCCGACGCTGATCAGTGCCAGAGCCGTAGCGCCGGCCAAAACCTGACTCAGTAGATTCATGAGCGCGTCCTCCAGGCGGAAGCCAGAACACCCAAATGCCTGTTCGTGGAGAATACGCCGCAGGTGCAACGCCTTCAAGAGGTGCACTCGGCACGTCGTTGCGGGTCTGGGTATAGGGTAAGTCGTCATGGCGTTGAGACTTGTTCAGGTGAATTTCAAAGCACGGGATAACTCAGCTCTCGGGCAGTTTTGGGCGGAAGCCCTCGGGTGGAGTGTTTCCAGTGAGGGACCCGGTGTGACCAACGTTGAACCCCTGGGTTTCACATGGCCGGACCCCTCAGCTGTCTGCGTTGACGTTGTGACAGTT
The DNA here is from genome assembly GCF_056279165.1 of Paenarthrobacter sp. TE3676. NCBI lineage: Bacteria > Bacillati > Actinomycetota > Actinomycetes > Micrococcales > Micrococcaceae > Paenarthrobacter > Paenarthrobacter sp. TE3676. Next base: position 101,335 of record NZ_JBWBQU010000007.1, on the reverse strand, counting down.
CCGGATCCGGAGACGGTGAAATATCGCGCGCACCTCGATCTCGCTACCACTTCCGCAGCTCATCAAAAGGAGCTGGTGGCGCGGCTCAAAGAGCTCGGCGCTACACCGGCCGATGTAGGCCAGGGAGATGTGCCCTGGACGGTCTTGGCGGATCCCGAGGGGAACCTGTTTTGCGTTCTGGAACCCCGGCCGATCTACCAGGACACAGGACCCATCGCCACTGTGGTGGTCAACTGCACCGATCCGCGGGCCATGGCCGACTTCTGGAGTGAGGCGATGGATTGGACTCTGCACGAAGTGAACGATGACCATGCGAGGCTGCGTTCGTCCGAGGGGGTCGGGCCATATCTGGAGTTGCTGCGCACGTCAGACCCCGACACGCTGCCGAACCGTATCCACCTCGACCTGATGCCGTACCCCGGTGATGATCAAGACGCTGAAGTGGTCCGGCTACATACACTGGGCGCGGCTAACATCGACATCGGCCAGGGCGATGTGCCGTGGCGTTGCCTCACAGACCCCGAAGGCAACGAGTTCTGCGTCCTGACGCCGGGCTGACAACATGGCTCGTAACCACGTCCGCACCAAGCGGCTGTTAGCTGCCTGATGCCTTCAACAGGTGATCCGGGAGCCGGTTTCCCGGTGCCCGCCCACGGATTTCCAAGAGTTCACGGGCGTGGGCGTGCAGCTTCTTGTCCTCCTCGGATACTGGAACCCAGGAAGGAATCGGTACAGCAGTCCCTGTTTCGTCGCGCGCCACCATCACCGTGAGGCAGTACGTGGTCAGGTTCATTTCGCGGGTCTTGGGATCGCCGGAGCGTACGTGGACCGCAATGTGCATGCCCTTGGCGCCGGTGTAGACGAGACGCGCCTCTACCTCGACGACGTGGCCAATCAGCAGGGGCCGGTAGAAACGGACGCCCCCGGAGAACACAGCCACGGTGTCCTTGCCGCAGTATCGGGAGGCGCAAACGTACGCTGCTTCGTCGATCCACTTCATCACGATGCCACCGTGGACCTTGCCGCCCCAGTTGACGTCAGTGGGGGACGCCATAAACCGCAGCACAACACGCTCGGCGGTTCCGGCGTCGGTGTAGTCCTGGGCGTTCATCGCGTTGACGATCTGCTCGCGGACCTCGATGCGGGCCAAGGCGTGGTCGCGCTGCTCGACCTCTTGGGGCGTGGACGGCTCAAACTGGGGGACAGGAATTGGCTTGCCGTCGGGTCCCACCGCTACGAAAATCACCATGCACTGGCTATGCATTGTCTCCGGCCCGCCCTTGGGATCGCGGGAGCTGACCACCGTGTGGATGTGCATCGAGGAGCGGCCGGTGTAGACGATGGTGGAGGTCACTTCCACCATGTCGCCGCTGTTCACGGGATCCGTGAAGTGGATGTTGCCCACGTACGCCGTGACGCAGTACGACTTAGACCAGCCAACTGCTGCTGCGTACGCGGCCTTATCCACCCACTCAAGGACGGTGCCGGCGTCGACTGACCCGCTGTGGCCTACGTCCATGGGAGCAGCGAGGAAACGGAGAGTCACTGAATTGGCGGCGTCATCGCTCATGCTTGGAATCTTACTGTCGCCAGGTTTCTGTTACGTGACTAAGTCCGACTACCCGCGCTGAATGCCGAGGGTGGCAATCAGGTCCTCATGGAGTTCGAACCAAACCCGGTGGAAGGAATCCCGGTCGGTAGCTGTCAGCCAGGCTGTGTCCTGGACAGCGTGCTTGAGTGCTCCCAACAGGCGCCCGGAGTAGCCCTCGAACCGAGGCAGCAAAACGCTCAGCTGTGGTTCGAGTAGACGCCAGGACGCCAAGGCGCCTATCAGGACGTCCACGGCGCCTTCATCCGCCGGAGATTGCAACTGGATGGCACTGCACGCGCCCACGACGCCGGTGTTGACCTCGGCGAAATTGTCGTGCACCGCCAACACCGCGTCTCGTGCACCGGCGTGGTCCAGTTCATCGGCCAGCAGCCGCTCGTTCTCAATTCTCCCGAGACTCGACAGCGACCAGCCGCTGGCCCCCGCGAAGGTGCTGTGCGAAACAAAGCCGTTCACGCCGGCGTCGATGAGCTGCGACTCCACCAAATCGGGGTCTTGCGAGAATCGAGCCGCTACCGCCTGGGTCTCAGCGAAACCGAGGAGGCGGACCGCATGCAGGGTGAGGAGTGTCATTCGGTATCCATCAGGGTGATTGTTCCCTGGGACCCGTCAATGGCCAGGGGGCCGCCGTCGGCGAGAAGGTGCAGCGCATCCCGTACACCCAGTACGGCAGGGATCCCGAACTCCCGTGCAACGATCGCGGCGTGCGACAACATTCCACCGGTTTCCGTGACCACCGCCGATGCCATTCCGAACAGAGGCGTCCACGCGGGGTCGGTGGTACGGCAGACCAAAACATCCCCGGACTGGAAGCGCGTGAACTCGTCGGGGCCGTGAATAAGCCGGGCAGTGCCGCGGGCTGTACCAGTGCTGGCGCCGACGCCGGTGAGGATGGTCGTCATCAGGCTATTTCTACTACAGATAACCCTGCCCCGGCACCAATTACTGAAGCGGCAGCCGAGCTGGCTGAGGCGCCGCAGTCCTGCACGCTCTCTCACATCCCGGCCCTTAAAGACCGATGCTCTCTCACTTTCTTGAAGGAAGTGAGAGAGCCATCGGCTGAAGGGCTTGTTATCCGCGAGAGCGTCGGGGGGTGGTGGGGCGCTACGCGAGGACGCGGAGTTTCGATCCCGAACGGCCGAACAGTGCGGCGTCGGCAGAAAGCCTGCCCGCACCCGCCAGTGCCAGGGCCAGAGCTGCGCCTGCGAAGAGCAGTACAAGCTCGTATCCGCCGTTGCCGACGAAAACCCCGGCCGGCGCGTGCACCAGGAACAGCGCGCCGAGCATGTTGACGGCCAGCAAGGCTGCGAAGACGCGGGTCAGGAGGCCGATGATCAGGGCAATGCCACCCACGAGTTCGAGGGTTGCGACGATCGGTGCTACTGCCGATGCGGCCGGGACTCCCATCTGCGTGAAGGAGGCCTGGGTTCCGGCGATAGTGAATTCGTTGAACTTCTGCCAACCGTGCGCGGCGAAGAGAAATCCCGCGATGACGCGCAGGATGGTCAGGGCTGTGGTGGTCAAGCTGGACTTGTTCATACCTTCAACCATTCCCGAGGAAACTTGAAGTGTCAACCAAATATGGCTCTTTATGACCTAAATCCCAGCTACCGGGCTTACGTCCGGCGTCTGCTGCGCGGCTTCGCCTGAAGCCAAGGCTGCAGCAGTCGGGTAGTGATCGGCAGGAAGATGTAGGTCATCAGCGGGGTCAGGATCACGATGTTCAGCAGCACCGCGAACACCAGCGGCCAGTCCTGAGTCAACGGGTGCAACAGGAAATTGGCCAACAGGCTGAGCGGGAAGAACGGCAGGAAGATGCTGATGGCCTGCTTCCAGCGGGGCGGCACAACTGTCTCGGGCACAACCACCGAAACGTCTCCGGGCCGGGAGAACCATCCTTCGATCCCCGTGTGGCGCTCCACCCGGGTGGTCTCCATCATGTCCCTGGCACTATCGATCCACCAGCGACGCTCCTCGGAGTCCTCCCACTCCTGCAGCGAATCGGCGTCTGCGAAGCGGTAAAGCATGTGCCATTCAGTGGAATTCACCCCATTGCGTACCCATCCGGATCCCAGATATCCAGGCCATTCGCGGGCGAGTTCCTGTCCGGCGTGGGCCCAGGCATTGGCCTGCCGGGTATAGCCGGGAAGGATAGTGCGGGCGACGGAAACGGTGACGGGATGCTCATGTGACACGGCCCAAATGTACCCGGCCCGCGGCGGACTAGGCTTGTTTAGTGCCCCAAACCACAACTGCCCCCGCCCGCTCCAACGCCCGCGAGATCCTGCGGCTGGCCGTCCCGGCCTTCGGTGCGCTCATCGCCGAGCCACTGTTCCTGCTGGCTGACTCGGCCATTGTGGGGCACCTGGGCGTCGACCAGCTTGCCGGTGTGGGACTCGCGTCCACCATCCTGCACACCGCCGTGGGGCTGATGGTCTTCCTGGCATATTCGACGACGCCGGCGGTCGCCCGAGCGATTGGCGACGGTAAGTTGGGGAAGGCTTTGGCAGCAGGGCGCGACGGCGTCTGGCTGGCTCTGCTGCTTGGGCTGGCGCTCGCTGTGGTTGGTTTTGTAGCGGCCGAACCGTTGGTTGGCTTCATGGGGGCTACCGGAGACGTCCAGCAATTCGCCGTCGACTATCTGCGATGGTCCATGCCTGGCTTGGCCGCCATGCTCCTCATCTTCGCCGGCACGGGTGTCCTTCGGGGGCTCCAGGACACCCGGACGCCGCTTGTTGTGGCAACCGGGGGCTTTGCCGTGAACATCGTCCTCAACCTGTTCTTCGTCTATGGGTTGAACATGTCCGTGGCGGGTTCCGCCATCGGCACAAGCATCGCGCAGTGGGCCATGGCTGCCGTGTACTTGGTAATGGTCAGCCGGAATGCGCGGCAACACGGGGTGTCCTTGAAGCCCGACTGGCACGGTATCCGGGCCATGACCAAGGTGGGTTCGTGGCTCATGCTGCGTACGCTGAGCCTCCGCCTCGCCATCCTTGCGACTGTTTTGGTGGTGACTGCGCAGGGTGCCGTAAATCTGGCCGCGCACCAGTTGGCCATGACCATCTTCTCTTTCCTTGCCTTTGCCCTGGATGCGCTGGCGATTGCCGCGCAAGCCCTGATCGGCAAGGAACTTGGCGCCCGGAACGCCCAACGCGCCCGTGAATTGACCCGCACTATGATTCGCTGGGGCCTCGGATTCGGCGTGATCACCGGCGTTCTCCTGGCGATCGTGGCCCCGTGGGCCGGCTACCTCTTCACGTCCGACTCCGGTGTCCGATCAGCCCTGACCATCGCGCTCTGGGTCCTCGCCGTGGGACAGCCACTCGCCGGTTATGTCTTCGTCCTGGACGGTGTCCTTATCGGTGCAGGCGACGCACGCTACCTGGCGATTGCCGGCGTCGTAAATTTGGTGGTCTACTTGCCGTTGCTGGTGGCAATCCACCAGACAAGGCCCGACGGCGAGGCGGGGCTGCTGTGGTTGTGGGCCGCGTTTGCGCTGGGCTACATGCTGGCCCGAGGTGTGACTTTGGGGCTGCGCGCGCGGACCGATCGGTGGATGGTGCTGGGTTCGCACTAAACTGGACGGGTGACTCTCCCAGCGATTCCTGCCCAGACTCCTTCTGCTCCCGCGGACGTACTCTGGAAACCCGTGCTGATCCGTGCCACGGTTGCACTGCTGTTCGGCGCGGTCACCATCTTCTGGGCTTCGCCGTCCGTGCACGTCCTGGCGTGGGCTGTGGGGCTGTATTTGCTCGCGACTGCAGGTGCTGTGTGGATGTCCCGGGCTTTGCCTGTGGCGGTTCCGCTGGTTGTTGCGCTCGGAGGCATCGGCGCGTTGGTCACGCAGTCTGACGCGGGTGTTGCCCTCTCGGCCATGTTTGCACTGCTGGTGCTGGGCCTCCTTGAGTTCGTCCACGGTCTCCGGAAGCGGGACGAGTTGGCGCGTGATTGGCTCATTTCGGGCGTTATCGCCGTGGGCACTGCTGTGATGCTGCCGTTCTTCACTTCGCTGGGCGCACATGCGCTGCTGGGCGTGGCCGGTGGTGGGGCCATCATTTCCGGCGTGCTGTGGATCCTCTCAGGGTTGACGCTGAGGCACGATGCCAAGTCCGGGGCCGGCGGCCCTTCCCGAACCGCTGCGCCCGGCGCTTCGCCCGAGGCCGTAAACTAGTAGCTGGACGTTCTACTCTTTGTAGAACTTTTGCTGACCGGCGGATACGAACCGCCATCATTGGAGGAATGACCGTGGCAGACCAGACACCAGGAGAACCGCGCAAGATGCGGACCTCGGTCAAGGGACCCCTCATGTTCTCCGCGTTCTTCGCAGTACTGGCCTTCGTTGCCGTGCTCATTTTCGCCTCCGGCGGCAGCGCACGCGCGCCACGTTTCGACCTCGCCTTCACGGGAGCCGGCATCGCATTCATCGTGAGCCTCGTTGTGGCGGCCATGCTGTCCATGAGCCACAAGGAGAATGCTGACCACCTCGGCAAAGGCTCCGGCGTCAACCTCAGCTCCAAGCGGCCCGGCCACGGCGGCCCGGGTGCCCCGGATTCTGAGACTGAAACGCCCGACGCCGGCCACTGACCTCCAGGGTTCAACGCTCCACTTCCGTAGAGCTGGCCTCGAGCGGACGGATGCCGACTAGTTCCTGGTGTTGCGACGGTTCCGTACGAACAGGAGTCCTGCGCCGACGACCAGGAGTGCTCCGGCTGCGTAGAGCAGGCCGGTTCCGACGCCACCGGTGAGGGGCAGTTCGAAACCGCCGTTGGACGGGATGTTCTTGACGCTCAGGTCAACACCGACTGTGGTGCTGGCGGAGTTGATCAGGAAGGAAATCGGCTCGGCGAGCAGTTCGTATCCTGCCGGGGCGGTGGTCTCGACCAGGTAGTAGGTGCGGTAGTCAGCCGAGCCCGGTGCAACAGCTGCGCCATCTGCCCAGTCCGAGTAGCGCAGACCGGAGATGGTCAGGGTGCCGTCGGCGGCGACGGTGAAGACGCTTTGGCCGTTCAGTGCGACCGGGTTGGTGCCGGCAAGGGCGTCGGCTTCGTTGGTGTAGACCGAGAAGGAAGCGCCGGCAAGGGCTGTGCCGTTCTCGTTGACCTTCTGCAGGGTCATTTCGCCCCACTTGGTCACGACCGGAGGCGTCACGATCGGGCCGCCGGGCTGGCCCGGGGTGATGGTGAAGCTGGAAAGGTTCGGGTAAACGAGAGCTTCGTTTTCGATTTCACCGATGGTGTTGACCGTGGTGCTAACAACGACCTGAACGCGGGTGGCGTTGCGTGCGGCAAGAACGTCACGGCCGGCCTCCGTGAAGACGATGGAGACCGTGTTCGTCGCGGCGTCGAAGACGACGTTGTAGTGGGTGCCTTCGGTGATGACGGTGCCATCGACCAGGGTGGCGGTGGCGCCGACGTAGCTCAACTTGGGATCGAGTGCGTCCACGATCTTGTAACCATCGATGACGGCTTCGTTGGGGATGTCACCTGTGATGGTGAAGTCGATCTGGTCGCCCAGCTTCACGTCGGGGGCATCCGTGACGGTCTTTTCTGCACCGGCAATGGAGTTCTTCGGGTAGACGTGAACGTCGTAGATCCAGTTGTCCTGGTTGTCCGGGTCGGTCAACGGAACCGATACCAGGAACGGAGCTGCAGGAGTAACACCGGCGGGGTAGTTGGTCTCGGTGACCAGGTACAGGCCCACGGGAAGGTTGGCGAACGCTGCGGTGCCGTCAGCGGCGGTGGTCTGAGCCTGCCCCGCACCCAAGGTGTACCCGGCGCCGGTGATGGAACCTTCCGGATCGGCGGGGGCGAAGACACTGCTCAGGTTATGCGCTGCGTCCCAACCGGCGTTGGTCGACAGGTCAATGGTGTTGACCTGCTGAATCGTGAACTCGATGCCACCCAACGGCGTCAACCCGGAAGTGTCGGGTGCTGCCATGGCGACAGCGTCCCCGGCCCCAAAGTTGTTCCCGCCGCCATTGATCGGGGGTCGCGGTGGTTTCTCAAATTTGTGGATAGTAATGGAACCCGTCTGGCCCGCGTCAACCACGGGGGCGGCAGACGCCGGGGCAACGGAGAAAGACATTGCCAAGACCGCTCCGGCAATCGCTGTGGTGACGGTGCGTGTACGCTCGAACTTTTTCCGCATGGAATTCCTATCCCTGACGCGCTGGCGGGCCGCCCTCGTCGAGGGTTGCCCGAATGTCCTTGCTTAGGGATAGGTGACGTCAATACGGGATTCGTGATGCAAAACGAGGCGTGAATCTAGTCACACTGGGATTGAGCGTGCGACGTTGCCGCCAGAGTAAGCGGCGCGCCGGCCTTTATCACTCGCCCTCGGCGGCCTTCCGCGCGCGATACGCAGCAACGTGGGCGCGGTTAGCGCAGTTCCCTGTATCGCAGTAGAGCTTGGAGCGGTTGCGGCTGAGGTCCAGCACGACGGCGTCGCAGTCGTCCGCCGCGCACACGCGCATGCGGTCCATTTCCTTGCTGCGGATGACGTCGATGATGGCCATGGCAGCTTCGGTTCTCATTCGGACTGCCAGCGGTGCTTCCGGGGTGGTGGCGTGGAGGTGCCAGTCCCAGTGGTCGTGTTTCACCAGTTGCGGGAGTGCCTTTGCATCGGCAAGCAGTTTGTTGACGGACTTGGCTGCCGTGTCCTCGTCAGCGCTCCAAAGAGCCGCCAGTTCGCTCCGGAGGCGCTTGATGCTGCTCAGTTCCGCAGGGGTGTTCACCCGTGATCCGGTGAACTCTTCAGCTTCCAGGAAGGAATCGAGGTCTTCCATTGTGACCAGCGATTCCGCGCCGTTGGCGGCCGTATTGATCAGATTGACGACGCTACGAAGGGCTACCTCGGTGTCAGGCGCAAAAAGCACTTTGACTCCTTACATGTTTCGAGAGTACTGTCATGACCATAAGCCCACTTTACTCCTGACAGGAGGCTGCTGTGTCAGCTCCAACGACGAAGGCTGATGCAAAGAGTTTCCTGGCATCAGGACTCGGCATCGCACTCTTTTCTTCCGCCGTTTTCGGCACGTCCGGCTCGTTTGCCAAGTCGATGCTTGAAACCGGCTGGTCACCCGGCGCCGCTGTTGCCGTGCGCCTCACTGGTGCTGCACTGATATTGGTGATCCCCGCCGTCGTGGTTCTCCGCGGCCGGTGGCATCAACTCAAGGACAACTGGCTCACCATCCTGCTGTTCGGACTCATCGGAGTTGCGGGGTGCCAGCTCTTTTACTTCAATGCCGTGGCCCGATTGTCCGTGGGCGTCGCGCTGCTGCTTGAGTATCTGGCTCCGGTGATGATTGTCCTCTGGCTCTGGATCGCCAGCCGACGGCGGCCCCGTGCGCTCACTGCTTCCGGCGCCCTGTTGTCCCTGGGCGGACTGGTCCTGGTGCTTGATCTGACAGGTGCCGTGAAGGTGGACTTCATTGGTGTCCTTTGGGGTATGGCCGCCGCCGTCTGCCTGGTGATCTACTTCTTCATCACAGCCAAGGAGAATGACAGCCTCCCTCCGCTGGTGCTCGCTTCCGGGGGTCTCTTAGTGGGCGCGCTGGTCATGTGGCTCGTCGGGTTGCTGGGACTGCTGCCCATGACTTTCAGTGTCGAGGACACAACGTTGGGGCCGTGGACCACTCCATGGTGGGTTTCCGTCGTCGGACTCATCATCCTGGCCACAGTGCTCGCGTACGTTTCCGGCATCATGGCTGCCCGCAGCCTGGGCTCGAAGGTAGCGTCCTTCGTGTCTCTCACCGAAGTGCTGTTCGCCGTGATCTGGGCATGGCTGCTCCTGGGGGAACTCCCCGGCCCCATTCAGCTGCTGGGCGGCCTCCTCATTGTGGGCGGCGTGGTCCTGGTCCGGGTCGATGAGCTGCGGGGAGATCGCAGGGCGGCCGTTACTGCCCAAGAAGCGGCCCGCGTTCTTGATCACCCGAACGACGTGGAACCCGTCCCCTCCGGACATGTCACCAAGGCGCCCCGCAGCTAAGCCACGGAACTCCCGGGTTTATTCGAAGTCCCTGCCATACAACGGTGGTACGGGCGAACAACACCGGGAGCCATGCCCTTAACAGCGAAACCCCGGACGCTGATGCGTCCGGGGTTTTCCCAACTGTCTTAGTTGGAAGCCTGCTGCTGCTGCTCAGCGTTCTTCTGAGCGCGATCGCCGGCTTCGCGAAGTGCGTCGGCAACCTTCTTCAGGTTGGAAGCGTGCTGGCTGTCCCACTCGCCGCGGAACTTGTCAGCGTCCGGGCCCTTCCAGTCGGTGCCGTCAAGTGCGCCCTTGAGCTGTGAACGCTGCTGCTCGATGTTCTCAGCACCGGCCTTCAGCTTGTTACCGAGCTGACGAAGCTGATCAACATCTGCACCCCAAATAGCCATGAGATTCTCCTTCATTTTTCGGACCCGAGCTCTTCGGCATCCCCAACGGCCTCCGGCTCATCCGGAAGATCCAATAACTAAAACCTATCCCGGGAATCCAAAAACCGTCGATGGGCACCCCTCCCCATGTAGCACTGCCCATAGTTAGCATGGGGTTATGTGCCGCAATATCAGGACCCTGCATAACTTCGAACCGCACGCTACGAGCGCCGAAGTGGAGGCCGCTGCCCTGCAATATGTGCGCAAAATCAGCGGATCCACCAAGCCCTCCAAAGCCAACGAGGAAGCCTTCGCGGAGGCAGTCCACGAGATCGCGCACATTACGCAGCATCTCTTGGACTCCTTGGTGAGCCACGGCCCAGCGAAGAACCGAGACGAGGAAGCTGCGAAAGCGAAGGCCCGGGCTGCGGTCCGCTTCGGAACCGCGTAGCCCAGGCCACAACTGCCAGTCAGTTGGGTCTACTTCCCGAACGAGCGCAGCCTCAGCGAGTTCGCAACTACCAGCACGGAGCTGGCTGCCATGGCTGCGCCGGCGATCATCGGGTTCAGGAATCCAAGTGCTGCCACCGGGATGCCGATCGCGTTGTAGAAGAACGCCCAGAACAGGTTGGTCTTGATGGTGGACAGTGTCTTGCGGGACAGCTCAATTGCCTGCACCAGCTGACCCAGATCACTGCCCATCACGGTCAGGTCAGAAGCTTCGATGGCAACGTCCGTTCCCGAACCCATCGCGATACCAAGGTCCGACTGCGCCAAAGCCGCGGCGTCGTTGACGCCATCACCTGCCATGGCCACCGTGGCGCCGGACGCTTGGAGCTTCCTGACCGCCTCAACTTTCCCCTCCGGCAGTACGCCGGCGAACACGTCGTCCGGTGAAATCCCGACGGCGGCAGCCACTTGGGCGGCTACTGCAGCGTTATCGCCGGTCAGGAGGATGGGGCGGATTCCCATGTCCTTCAATTTTTGTATCGCCGCTGCGGAACCGGGCTTGATGGTGTCCCTCAGGCTGACGATTCCTGCAGCCTGACCGTCCACTGCAACCCAGATAGCTGTAGCGCCGCCGTTTTCTTCTGACGCCAAGGCTTCCCGTTGGCTTGAATCGAGCGCGATGCCGTTCTCCTCGAGCCAGCCCGAGCGTCCGACAACCAAAGTCCTTGAGGCGCCGTCTACTGCAACGGTTCCCCTCACGCCGCCGCCGGGAGCGGAACTGAAACCGGCAACACCAGGCAGGGTGCCGGCGTCGGACATGGCATCCTTTGCCGCGGCAGCAATCGCGTGGGCGATCGGATGCTCAGAGGCCGATTCAACAGCTCCCGCCAGTGTTAGGACGGCGGCCGGGGCGTAGCCGTTGAGGCCCACAGTGTGGTCCACAGCGAGCTTGCCGCTGGTGACGGTGCCCGTCTTGTCCAGCAGGATGGTGTCCACATGGCGGGTGTCCTCAAGAACCTGGGGGCCTTTGATGAGGATGCCCAGTTGAGCTCCGCGGCCCGTCCCTGTCAGCAGCCCGACGGGAGTTGCCAGGCCCAAGGCGCAGGGGCAGGCGATCACCAGCACGGCAACGGCTGCCGTGAAGGCCGCGTTGAGGTCGCCCGAGATAAACAGCCAAAGGATAAACGTGAGCACGGCAATCACCAGCACGATCGGAACGAAGACGGAGCTGATCCTGTCCGCGAGCCTCGCAATGGGTGCCTTGCCCGTCTGTGCCTGGCTGACCAAGCGCCCCATCTGAGCGAGCGTCGTGTCGGAGCCCACGCGGGTGGCCCGGACCAGCAGGCGACCGGAGGTGTTGATCGTAGCGCCCGTCACCAGGCTGCCCGGTCCAACCTCCACCGGCACCGATTCGCCGGTGACCAGTGAGGCGTCGACGGCGGAAGCACCGTCCGTGACTACGCCGTCAGTGGCAATTTTCTCCCCCGGGCGGACAACAATGACGTCATCTACGAGGAGTTGATCGGCAGGAATCTTCTGCTCCACGCCCTCCACGAGGATCGTTGCATCCTTGGCACCCAGGTTGAGCAGCGCCTTGAGCGCGTTGCCGGCTTTGGCCTTCGCGTTCGCTTCAAGGTAGCGGCCCAGAAGCAGGAACGTTGTGACCACTGCAGCAACCTCGAAGTACAGGCCGCCCCCGGACATGTTTTCCATGCCGGGGTGTTCAGTCATGCGTGGATCCACAAAGAGTTGCCAGGCCGAGTAGAGGTAAGCAGCGATGACGCCAAGGGAAACGAGCGTGTCCATGGTGGAGGCGAAGTGCCGGGCATTGATGGCGGCTGCCCTGTGGAAGGGCCAGGCCGCCCAGCTCACCACCGGTAGGGCCATCGCGCCCACAACCCATCCCCAGTTGGCGAACTGCAGGGCCGGGATCATCGAGATCGCGAACACCGGAATGGTTAGCAGTGCTGCGACGATCAGGCGTGGGCGCAGGGTTGATGCTGCCGGACCGTGAGCCATGTGATCTGTGTGTCCGTGGTCGTCTGTCCCGGCGTCGCCGGTGCCGTGCGCGGCGCCACTGGTGCCATGCTCTGCATGCTCGGTCGTGCCACCCCACGAGCTCCCTAACCTCGCAAGCTCGGCCAGGGAACCCTGCTCGCGTGGGCCCACCTTAGACGCATGCTGCCGCATGTCACCGGCGGCGCCGCGCGGGGCGGTTTCCGGCTCCAGTACAGCGTCGCCATGCTCATGGGGTTTTTTAGTAGGAGCGTGTCCGTGGCCCTCGTGAGCCTGAAGGTCATTGGTGTGTTCGTGGTTGGTTTGGGGTTCGGGGGAGTGGGGCTTGCGGGTGTGCGGCGCGGGGGCTTGGCGGACGGTGGCTTTGTATCCCGTCGCGTTGACGGTGTCTACAATCTGCTGATCTGTCACGGTTGCCGGGACGGTGACGTGGGCTGATTCGAGGGGCAGGTTGACGCTGGCCTCCACGCCCTCGAGCTTGCCCAGTTTTCGTTCCACTCGATTGACGCACGAGGCGCAGGTCATGCCCTCGATGTCCAGCTCGATGACCCTGTGTGCGGGTTGGTTGAAAGTCTCCTGGCTACTCAAGAGGACTCCTAAGCTTCGTTGGCTACCACCAGGTAGCCGGCTTCTGCCACGGCCTCGCCGATTTCAGACGGCGAGAGCTCCTTGGTTGATGTGATGGTCACAGTGGACAGGCCACCTGGGTTGAGGTCCACGGCCACGTTTTCGACGCCGCTGAGTGACTCAATTTCTTCGCTGACACTGGAGACGCAGTGGCCGCAGGTCATGCCCGAAACGTTGACGTTGGTCTGGATGGTCTGGCTCATGGCGCTCTCCTTGGTGATGAGTTGAATGGTGTGGTGGTTGTTGGCGGAATTACCGCAGCAGGCGCCCGATGGCATCGGTGGCCTCCTTTACTTTGGCGTCGATCTGTTCGGCGCGGGCTTCGGGGTTGGGCTCGGAGGCGGCACCCACGACGCAGTGGCCGATGTGCTCCTCTACGAGTCCCAGACTGACTGCATGGAGGGCCTTAGTGGCAGCTGCTACCTGGGTGAGGATGTCGATGCAGTACTTGTCATCCTCCACCATCCGCGCGATACCTCGGACTTGCCCTTCAATCCGTTTCAAGCGTTTGAGGTAGGCATCCTTGTTGCTGGTGTACCCGTGGGGTGCGGCGTGCTCCAGATCCACCTCGATGATGGGTGCATCCGGATGGCTCATGCTCAGGTCTGGCGTGCTCATAAGTCGAAAGTATACCCATGGCGGGTATCCCGTCAAGTACCCCCAGGGGGTATGGGTGTCGCTCGGGGTGGATCACGCGCGTGCCAAGCCGAGTGCCCGTGGCTACGATGAGTTCCTCACCCGGATTCACAGGTGACAGCACCCACGTCCTGAATTGAAACGGGGAATGATGGCGGTTTTCGTACTGATTCACGGTGGTGGTTCCACCGCATGGGACTGGCATCTGGTCAGCCCGCTGCTTGAAGCATCCGGCCATGGCGTCGTGGCAGTTGACCTGCCCATCGAAGACAACGACGCCGGACTTGAGGACTATACCTACGCGGTGACGCAAGCAGTTGGCGATGCTGAGCACACCATCGTGGTGGGGCACTCGCTGGGTGGCTTCACGGCACCGTTGGTGTGCGACGAACTCCACTCCGACGGCCTGGTGTATCTCTCAGCCATGATTCCGATGCCGGGCGAGACCTTTGGCGACTGGTGGATCAACACCGGGCATGACCGGGAGACGATCCCCGATGACGCTTTCTTCAATCTTGTGCCTGCTGAGTTGGCTCGTGAAGCCACCGAGAGGGAACGGGACCAGCAAGGCGCTTGGATGTCAGGGCCGTGGCCCGGCCGTCATCCCGAAGTTCCCACCTTGGCGATTTTGTGCCGGGATGACCAGTTTTTCCCAGCGCCCTTCATGAGGAGACAGGTACAACAGCGGCTTGGAATTGAACCCGTCGAGATCCCAGGGGGCCACTACGTTACCCTGAGCCATCCGGACGCTGTGGCGGCAGTCCTCACCGATTTTGCTGAACGGACCGCCAGGGAACGCCGAGGAACCGGTTAGGCAGGATCGATGTCGGTTCGCTTTGCCCGGACAACGTCCTTTGCGTCGGTGACATCCGACGGCTGGGGAGCAGGCACGAAAAATGCAAGGGGCGGTGCGGCGGCACTGCAGTCCAGATCCGGAAGTGTAACGACGCTGCTGATCCGTTGCTGCCCTCCCTGGAGTTGTTCCATCCGGAACATCACGCCGGAGGCACTCAGTTCATCCGGCACGTCACCAGTTTCGGATGCCCAACGCACCAAGCAACCGTGCACCTCGGCAGTGCCGGGAACCGGGCCCGGCTGGACCTTCAGAGGGAGGAAAGGATCAGGTCCCGGGCGGATGTCCGGGCGACGTTTCTGTGCGATGTCGTTCAACGGAGGCCTGGAAATGCGGACGCGGACTTCCAGGCCAGTGGTCTCCACCAGCTCGGGCAGGGTGAAGTCCGTAATATTCTGTGCCACAGCCTGCGCCTCGAGGGATTTGCGGGCCGCCATGACCCACGGGTCAGCCTCTATGGGCCCGCTCGGCGCAGTTCCTTGCCATTCAACGGCCGGATAAGGAGGTGCGGGTCTCTTTTCCTCCCGGCATGCCGAGAGTCCGCCGGATACGGTCACCAGCAACAGCGATGCAGCAACAGCCTTGAAATACCGCGGCCGGGATGTCCTCGCGTCGCCCATGGTCAACCACCTTTGTTTGCGTTTTTTCGCCTGTCGAATCTATCACGGGCGCTTCAAGGCACAGGCAGTGGCCGCGGGTGCCAGCACGACGGCGGGTGGTTGGCTGACCTGTTCAGCCCGGGGGGCGGTGGGTTGCCAGCCCGAACCGTAGTCGGTCCGGGCCGGCGGTCTGGTTTCAACGGCAGCCTGGTTCAGTGGGTCAGTGCTGGTCCGCCGGGGTGTGGACGACGCAGATGGTACCGGCGGGAACGTGCGCGGTTCCGCTGACCTTCTCACCGGAGAGCAGGTTGAGCCCGGTAGCGGGGTATTCGGCGTCGGCGTCCGTGTGGTTGATGAGGAAGGTGAACGTGCCTTCCTCGGCGCCGCGTGAAGCTACCTCCAGCCCGGCGACCGGTTGAACTCCAAGCTCAATTCCTGCAGCCCCCACTGCGTCCAGTACAACGTCGGCGAGGTGGCCGCCGTCGAGCTTTGTGGAAACGTACCAAGCGGTGCCGTTGCCGAACTCGTTCCGGGTGATGGCCGGGCCGGAGGCCGCGGGACCGGACGTGTAGCGGCTCAACACGCTGGCAGTGACGGGATGGATTTCCTCGGACCACACTGTGCCGGTGGCGCCGTTGCCCAGTGTGATGATCTCGTCCTCGCGCAAGGGCAGGAATTCGTGGATCTCCAAGCCGAGAACGTCGCGGAGGCCGCCCGGGGAGGCACCTGCGGGAACGGTGTCGTTGACGTCCACGATGCCGGAGAAATAGGACACCATCAGATGCCCGCCGGCGTGGACATAGCGGCTGATGTTCGCCGCTGCCTTGTCGCCCACCAGATAGAGGGCCGGGGCGAGAACCAGGTCGTACCCGGAGAGGTCGGCCTCGGGGTGGGCGAAGTCCACGCTGATGCCGTGGTTCCAGAGGACGGAGTAGAAGGACTCGATCCGTTCGCGATGGTCAAGGTCGCTGCTGGGCCGCCATTCCAGATCCTGCGCCCAGAACGACTCCACATCCCAGAGGATGGCCACCCGCGACTGTACGGTTGAGCCCTTCACCGGGGCGAGCTTCCTGAGGTCGTCACCCAAGTCCAGGACCTCCCGCCAGATGCGCGTGCCGGTGCCGGCGTGGGGGAGCATTGCGGAGTGAAACTTTTCCGCGCCGTAGCGGGAGGCCCGGAACTGGAAGAACATGATGGCATCGGCCCCGCGTGCCAGGTGTGACAGGCTGTTGCGGGCCAGCTCGCCGGGTCGCTTGGCGATGTTCCGGCCCTGCCAGTTCACGGCGCCCGTGGAGTGTTCCATCAGCATCCAAGGGCGGTTGCCTGCCAAGGACCGCGTGAGGTCGGCGTCCATGGAGAGCAGAACGTGGTTGTCGGTGCGCTGGGCAACCAGATAGTGGTCGTTGGCCACGATGTCCACCTCCTTGGCCCATGCCCAGTAGTCAGCAGAAAGGCAGTTTGTTGCCATGAAATTAGTGGTCACCGGAAGGTGGGGCGTGTACTTCTTGATGACGTCGCGTTCGGCAATGAAACACTGCAGCATGGCGTCCGAGGTGAACCGCCGGAAGTCGAGCCGCTGGGCTTGGTTGCTGACGCTGGCCGAAAGCCTGGGTGCGTCGATCTCGTCCCATTCGCCGTACTTCTGGCCCCAGAAGAGGGTGCCCCAGGCCTGGTTAAGGGCGTCCAGGGTGCCATAGCGTGATCGAAGCCAGTCGCGGAACGCCACCACGGAATTCCGGTCGTAGGACTCACTGACCGGAGCGCCGTATTCATTGTGGACATGCCAAAGAACCAGCGCGGGGTGGGTGCCGTAGCGGCGTGCGAGCTGCTCCGTGATGTTGGTGGCGGCCCGTCGGTATTCCGGCGAGCTGGGGCTGACCATACCACGCGATCCGTTGCCCAGAGTGACGCCCTCGCGGGTCACGGGACACGCTTGGGGGTACTTCTTCCAGAACCAGGCAGGTGGTGCCGCGGTAGGTGTTCCGAGGTCCACACTGATGCCGGCATCGGCGAGCAGGTCCATCAAGGCATCAAGCCATTCGAAGTCGTATTCACCTTCGCGCGGTTCGAGCAACACCCAGGAGAAGATGCCGATGCTGACCAGGTTGATCCCGGCCTCCTTCATCAGCGCGATGTCTTCCACCCAGACCTCGCGGGGCCATTGCTCGGGGTTGTAGTCCCCGCCATAGCAAAGGCCGGCCGGTCGCTGTACCCAAGGCGCGGGTGCGCGTTGGGTGGCGGGGGCCTGCAGGACGTCTGTCATCGAATGATCTCCTTAGAACTGTGTGCGCTCCCAGTATTATCACAGCAATAGTTACGCTGCCTAGGTCAAATTGAGTGTTGACATGGATCACGCGGCTGTGACTAACTGGAACCGCTCACAGTCATACCGACTTCCGCTCGGATGAGCGATGAATCCCAGACAGCACCATTCAGCTTTTCGACAAGGAGGACGAAATGCGAAAGTCATTTCGTGCAGGCGCCGTAGCCATGCTCGCCGCGGCCACAATGCTCGCCGCAGGTTGTTCAGGAGGATCCACGGCAGGCAGCCAAAGCGCGGCCACCAGTGATCCCAACCAAAAAGTGGAACTGACCTACTGGGCTTGGGCCCCCAACCTGGAGAAGGTGGTGGAACTCTGGAACGAGAAAAATCCCACCATCCACGTCACCGTCAACAAGCAGGACGGTGGAGACCCGGCCGTGACAAAGCTGCTCACCGCAGTCAAAGCCGGCAGCGGCGCCCCGGACCTGATCCAAGCCGAGTACCAGAAGATCCCAACACTCGTTGCAGCCGATGCGCTCGCCGACCTCTCCGGCACCGTGGCCAACGAAACCAAGAGCCACTTTCCCGATGGCGTCTGGAACGATGTGACGCTGGGCGGCGACGCACTGTACTCCGTTCCCCAGGACACCGGCCCCATGGTCTTCTACTACCGTGCCGACATCTTCGAGAAACTGGGCATCGCTGTTCCGAAAACCTGGGAAGAGTATGCGGCCGCAGCAAAGACTGTTCACGCAGCAGACCCCGAGGCCTACCTCGGAACGTTCTCCTCCAACGATGCCGGATGGTTTACAGGCATGGCCCAGCAGGCCGGAGCTTCCTGGTGGGGCGTTGATGGCGACGCCTGGAATGTGAAGATCGCAGAAGAGCCAACGGACAAGGTGGCTGGATTCTGGGGCGGCCTCGTAGAAGAGGGCGTCATCGACAACAAGCCCATGTACACCCCGGAGTGGAACACTGCACTGAACACCGGTAAGCAGGTTGGCTGGCTCAGCGCAGCTTGGGGCCCGGGCGTTCTCGAGGGTAACGCCGGAGCCACAGCCGGCATGTGGAAAGTGGCACCCATGCCGCAGTGGGATGCTTCCAAGCCCTCCACCGGCAACTGGGGCGGATCTTCCACTGCAGTGACGTCTCAGTCCAAGAACCTCGACGCCGCAGCCAAGTTCGCCACATGGCTGAACACCGACCCTGAAGCAGTCAAGGCCCTGGTCAAGGAAGCAGGCATCTACCCCGCAGACACCGCAGGTGCGGAATCGTCCCTGACTGAGGCTCCTGCCTTCTTCTCAAACCAGCCCGATTTCTACAAGGTTGTTGGTGAGGCTGCGCAGAACGTGGGCTCCTTCACCTACGGCCCCAACGTCAACGTGGCTTACAACGCCTACAACGATCAGTTCGCGAAGGCCGCGCAGTCCAAGCAGAAGAGTGCCTTCCTGGACGCAGTCAGCAACATGCAGCAGGTCACCGTAGATGACCTGAAGAAGACCGGTTTCACGGTCAAGTAGCCGATCCAACTAAGTGCTTCAGCTGCGGGAGGCTGGTACCCCATCCTCCCGCAGCGTTTCCCACCCAGAGTCTTACCTTCGACCCACCACAAGGAAGTGCACCCCGTGGCAATGACCGTAACCAGGCCCTGTCCGGCGGCCGGAAGAACAGCCGATGCCCCGAGGCGGGCCAAGAACTTCAAATCCCGGGTGCTCATTCCCTATGTGATGCTTGCGCCCGGCATCATCCTTTTCCTCGTCTTCATGGCAGCGCCCATCATCTATACGTTGGTGCTCAGCTTCCAGAAGAAGAAGGTCAGCGGACTGGGCCTCGGCAAAGGCTCAGAGAGCACTGCGTTCGCCGGTTTGGATAACTACGTCAGCGCGCTGACGGACCCGGAATTCCTGGGTAGCGTCCTGCGTGTCCTGACCTACGGACTCATTCTCATCCCGCTGATGCTCGGCTTCGCCCTGTTGTTTGCACTCCTGCTGGATTCCCGGCGTACCCGGGCCGGTGCTTTCTCCCGCACTGCCATCTTCCTGCCGTACGCGGTGCCGGCAGTGATCAGCTCGCTCCTGTGGGGTTTCCTGTACCTGCCCGGCGTTAGCCCGTTCCACTTCCTGGCCCGGCAGTTCGGCATGGAACTGCCCTCGCTCCTGGATCCCAACCTGGTGACGTTCGCCATCTGCAACATCGCGCTGTGGGGTGGGGTGGGCTTCAACATGATCGTCATGTACACCTCGCTGAAAGCCGTTCCCAGTGAAATCTACGAGGCCGCCAAGCTGGATGGCTGCTCCGAGATCCAAACGGCCATCAGGATCAAGATCCCCATCATCGCCCCGTCGCTGGTGATGACCGCCCTCTTCTCCATGATCGCCACGCTGCAGGTCTTCGCCGAACCCACCACCCTGCGCCCCTTGGCCAACAGCCTTTCCACCAGCTGGTCCCCGCTCATGCTGGTGTACCGCGACGCTTTCACACGCAACGACGTCTACTCCGCGGCCGCCACCAGCATCGTGATTGCCTTGGCAACCTTCATCATCTCGTTCCTGTTCCTGCGCATCGTGCAGAAGCGGGCCTTCGGACAGGAGAACTGACCGTGACTGCCCTCGCCACGCCCCCGAAAAACCGCCGTGAAAACCCCAAGGCAACCAAGACCGGCCGGGCAAGCAAAGCCGAGTACGTCAAGGAGAAGCCCAGCTACCTCTCCACCGGAATCCTGATCCTCGGTGCGCTCTATTGCCTCTTCCCAGTGATCTGGGTTGTGGCTGCCGCGAGCAAGGACGGCACTGAGCTGTTTTCCACCTTTACCTTGGCTCCCAGCACGCATCTCTGGGACAACATCGTGGAGCTCACGGAATATCGCGATGGCCTGTTCTGGCGTTGGATGCTTAACACTGCCCTGTACGCGGGGGTCGGAGCCATTGTGTCCACCTGGGTATCCGCCCTCTCCGGCTATGTTCTGGCGAAGTTTGATTTTCCGGGCAAGTCCGGTGTCTTCAAGGTCCTGCTGATGGGCGTCCTGGTTCCCGGCGTTATTCTCGCCATCCCGCAGTACTTGATGCTCGCCCAGGCTGGTCTCACCAACACCTACTGGTCAGTCCTGTTGCCCCAGATCATCAGCCCCTATGGCATTTACCTGGCCCGCATTTACGCTGCTGCGTCCGTTCCTGGCGACGTTATTGAGGCTGCCCGCACCGAGGGCGCCAAGGAGATGTACATCTTCAACCGCATCGCCGCTCCCATGATGCTGCCGGGCCTGGTGACCATCTTCCTCTTCCAGTTCGTGGCCATCTGGAATAACTTCATGCTCCCGTACATCATGCTCGGCGACGACCAGCTGTTCCCCATTACCGTGGGCCTCAACGGTCTGCTCAACCAGGGTGCCTCAGCGCCGGCACTTTACACATTGGTCCTCGCGGGCGCGCTGCTCTCCATCGTTCCGTTGGTCATCATGTTCCTCCTGCTGCAGCGCTACTGGCGGGTCGATCTGGCTGCCGGCGCCGTGAAGGCATAGTCCTAGGTAGGCTTTGGTCATGACTCAACCCACCCCCCGGCCAAGGCCCAAAATCGACGATGTTGCCGCGGAAGCCGGCGTATCGCGAGGTACGGTCTCGCGGGTTCTCAATGGGGGCCACTGGGTTAGCCCGTCCGCGCTGGCCGCTGTTAACGCGGCCATCAAGAAGACCGGCTATCGCGTCAACCCGCACGCAAGGAACCTGGCCACCAACCGGGCCAACTCTGTGGCGTTCCTGCTCACGGAGACGCAGGAAAGGTTGTTCGAGGACCCCAACTTTGCTGTCCTCATGCGCGGGGCAGCGGATGCCCTGGCCGTGCACGACATCCCATTGGTCTTGATCATGGCCGGGACCGATGATGAACAACGGCGTGCCACGGACTTCCTCACTGCGGGCCATGTTGACGGTGTCCTTCTTATCTCCTCCCATGGGAGTCGGAAGGGCATCATCGCGGACATTATTGCTGCGGGCGTCCCTGCCATTGCGTGTGGTGTCCCCTTGGGCTTCGAAAAGAAGATGGGCTACGTTGCGGCCGACGATTACGAGGGCGCGCGTGACGTTTTGCGGTACATGCGCGACGGCGGACGGCAGCGGATTGCCCACATCGCCGGCCCTGCGGACACCTCGGGCGGCACGCGCCGACTCGAAGCGTACCGGGACGATCAGGGCGCGGACATCGATGAGGAACTCATTGCCCACGGCGATTACAGCCGCGACAGCGGGGCCAAAGCAATGCGCGAACTCCTCAACCGAAGCAGGAACATCGACGCCGTATTCGCCGCGAACGACCTCATGGCGCTCGGTGCCATGGACGTGTTGCGGGAGGCAGGCCTGGCAACGCCAGGTGACGTCGCCGTCGTCGGCTTCGACGACATCAAGGTCTCCCAGGAGGCGACGCCGCCGCTCACCACGGTCCGGCAGCCGTTCGATCGAATCAGCGAGGAGATGGTACGCCTGCTTTTGGACGTCATCAGCGGCAAGCGCCCGGCGGCCGTCACCATCCCCACCGAGTTGGTCATCCGCGAATCGGCCTGACCGGCGCAGCGCGAGGGCACCAGTCCCAGCGCATAGGCTTGGATCATGCTGAACCTGGTCCTTGGACTTCTCTTTGCGGGGCTCTTCCTGGCCTCGTTCCAGTCCGACCGGCGTCGGCTCCGAAACGGCGTGTTCCTGCTGGTGGCGGCATGGTTCCTCCTGCAGGCCCTTCTGGAGTTCTTGGTAGACCTGAACCCGTGGTTCGAATGGTTGAACCTGGTGGTCTTGGTAGTCCCGGTAGTGAGCATTTTCGTGTTCGCCGGTTTCCTGATAGCCAACGGCATCACGATGGTCCGCAGGGAAGGCCCCGGCATCACCAGCTTCTTGCCGATCGTGGTGGGACTCGCAGTGTTCCTCGCCCCGGTAGTCGCCTTCCTTTTTGTGCTGAGCGGGCAGCCGGTGTTGGCCGGAATTGCTGCTTTGGCCTTCTTCCTCTGCTCGTACCTCGGCTGCGCATTCGTGGTGTTCCTGGGATACGCGGTGGTGTATTCGCGGATGCATTTCAGCCCGAACCCGGCGGCCGTCATCGTCCTCGGCTCCGGCCTGATCAACGGCAAGGTCCCGCCGTTGCTCGCCGCCCGCTTGAACAAGGCCCTGGAAATTTACGACGGCGACACCCCGGCCAAGCCTGTCCTGGTACCTTCCGGGGGCCAAGGCCCGGATGAACCCCGGCCGGAGTCCACAGCGATGAAGGAGTACCTGGTGGCCAAAGGCGCGGCTGCCACGGACGTGTTGGAGGAGAACCAGGCCACCACCACCCGCGAGAACCTTGCGTACTCGGTTGCCCTGTTGGCAGATAGGGGCATTCATGGGCCCTTGCTTGTGTGCACCAACAACTACCACGTACTGCGTGCGGCGCTCCTGTCCCGGCGCCAGAGGATCAACGCCGAGGTTGTGGGCGCTCCCACGGCCAGATACTTCGTGCCCAGTGCCTTCCTCCGGGAGTTCGTGGCCGTGATGAGGGACAACCGCCTCACCAACATCATTCTTTGCCTGCCGATGTTCGGGATTGCCCTGCTCATCACGGTTGCACTGATGAACTCTCCGGTGGTGTAACTCTTCCTAGGACTTGGGTAGCCCGGTGGTGAACGCGTGGCTCCACTCGGTGACGGAGCCAGCGGTGAAGACGTATCCCGGCTTGGGTTCCGCTGTGACGGTCACCGTGCCGGCAGGTTTCCTGTAGCTCCCGGCCGCGACTACCTTCCCGTCAACCAGGTACGACACACCCGCGACGGAGGGGATGGTGTAGTCATCCTGCCCATGACCGGGTCGGTCGGTAAAGGTGACGGCCGCCGGCGTCGCCGTTTCGTAGCTCAGGCCGAAGCCCAGCGGCAACAGGACGCCGTCGCCGTCGGCTTCGGGAATGTTGACCGGCACTTTGCCGCTCGGGTTGATGGCGCCCGAAATGGCGCGGACGGCGCCGTGAAAGTTAACCTCCTTGACCCCGTAACTGTTGAGCACGGCGTCGGCACCGGGGAAGACACTGATGTCGTAGGGATTTCGCGTGGCCACAACGATGACCGGCGTCCCCGTGGCTGCGAGTTCCGCTACCATCTGTTGCTGCGCAGCGTTGCTGGTCGCGTTGTAAGAAGCGAAGACGACGGCGTCGACGTTGCCGGCGGCGGCTACGGCACGCGCGCGGTAGGCCGCGGACGGTGAGGCCCCATCCTCGTAGTCTTCCGTCACCGCGAATCCCTGATCCTTAAGCATTGGACCGACGAGCTCCGGCCATGCTGAACCGGCGCCCACCATGAGGACCGAGCTGCCCGAAGCGAGCGGCAAAACCTGGCCTTCGTTGCGGAGCAGCGTGACGGCACGCTCGGAGATCAGCTTGGCCGTGGCCAGGTTCTCTGCGCTGCCCACGAGGGTGTCCACAGCGGCGGGGTCGGCCAAGGGTTGCTCGAAGACCCCGCGCTTGACCTTCCATTCAAGGATCCTTCGGACTGACTCGTCCAGGCGGGCCTCGGTGATCTCGCCGGACCCGACGGCGGCGCGAACCCCAGCGAACGACGCATCCACATCCGGGGAGTTGAGGAGGATGTCGGAGCCGGCCTGGATCGCCTTCACTGCGATCTCTTCCTGAGGCCATTCGGCAGCCATTGCCGCCATATCCAGGGCATCGGTTGTCACCAAACCCTTGAAGCCCATTTCATCCCGAAGCAAGCCCGTGAGTACCTTGTGGGACAGGGTGCCTGGCATCTCCGGGTCAATTGCCTCCACAATGATGTGTGCCGTCATGACCATGTCCACGCCGCCATCGATTGCGGCTTTGAATGGCTTCAGATGCTGGTTGAGGGTCTCGCGATCGTAGGTAACGGTGGGCAGGCCGTAGTGGGAATCCACTGAGGTGTCGCCGTGGCCGGGGAAGTGCTTGGCGGCCGCACCTACGTTGTGCGCCTGAATGCCCGCTATCTGGGCGACCCCGAGTGCACTGACCAGTGCAGGGTCCTCACCCATGGAACGGATGCCAATGACGGGGTTGTCCGGGTTGGAGTTGAGATCCAGGACCGGTGCGAAGTCTACGTTGATACCCATGGCACGCATTTCGGAGCCCAGGATTTCACCTTGCGCCTTGGCAAGATTCGCGTCAGCGGTGGCGCCGAGGGCCATATTGCCCGGGAGAACCGTGGCGGGTGGCCCGATGCGGGCAACCAAACCACCTTCCTGGTCGATGGTGACCGCCAGCGGGATGCCGTTTCCGTCCTTCCGCATTGCCGTTTGCTGCAGGCCGTTGGAGAGGCCGGCAACCTGCTGGGGGTTGGCGGTGTTTCCGGACCATGCGAAGTAGAGGACGCCTCCGAGGTTGTACTTTTCCACCACCTCCGCGGGTGTGTTGACGCCGTACCGCTCTTGATTTTTTGCTGCCATGGAGGTGTCGTCCGCTGATGATCCGTAGACGTGCGTCCAGGTCATCTGGCCGATCTTTTCGTCCAGCGTCATGCCGGCGATCATCGCCTCGATGTCAGGCGAGGCGGAGACCGTCGTCGTGTTTTCCGTGGTGGGTACGGCCGCACGTGCAGTGCCCGTGCCAGCCAACACCCCTGCGCCCGTCATTAACAGCGCGGTGGCCGCCGCCGTCATGAGTGAAGTTCGTTGTCTTTGCATGTGAATCCCAATCCCATCGTCCTTGTTGCGGTTGAGGTTTGTGTGTCTGTAGGACTAGCGCTTGCCGTTGTAGAGGAGGTACGCGCGGGTGTCGCGCACGAATTGGTCCAGTTCGGACCGCCAGCTGTCCATGATCGTCTTGGCGCCAGCACCGGCGTCGAGCTGTTCAGCAAAGCGGGCCGAGCCGCTGAGCAGGCCCATCCACCGTCCGCCGTCGCCACGCCAACCGAAACCGGGATACAGGCGCTTGGCTTCGACTAGCATGTGGGTGCCCACTTCCAGGGCTTCAACGCGGGCGGCGTCGGTGATGTGAACTTGGACGCCACCACAAATGAGGCCCTGGTTCTTGGAAAGTGTCGGCTGGAAGTACGCCTCGCGGAAGGTGACACCCGCAAGGCCCTTGCTGTTCAGGGCCTCCGCCCACCGATAGTCCACGTAGGGTGCGCCGATGAGTTCGAACGGCCGGGTGGTTCCGCGACCTTCTGACATGTTGGTGGCCTCGAACAAGGCCGTGCCGGGGTACAGGGTGGCGGTTTCGGGTGTTGGCATGTTGGGGCTCGGCAGGATCCACGCTGCCCGGTTGTCCGGTCCCGTCATGTCGCGGCGCCATCCCTGGACCTCCACCACCTGAAGGTCCTGGATGGACTTGAGGCCGGCGGCCGGAAGGTGAACTGCGTTGAAGTATTTGGCGAGCTCGCCCACCGTCATCCCATGCTGGAGCGCAATGCCCAGTTGGCCGACGCCGGATTCGAACCCCTTCTGCAGGACCGGTCCGCGTGCCTGGCCGCCGATGGGGTTCGGGCGATCCAGGACAACAAACGTGGCACCGGTCCTGGATGCCGCCTGCATGGCTCCCCACATGGTCCAGATGTAGGTGTAGAAGCGTGCGCCGACATCCTGAATGTCGAAGCAGATGGTGTCCACCCCGGAGGCTTCGAAGAAGCCCACATAGTCGGCGACGGTGGCCCCGTAGGAGTCGTAGACCGTGATGCCGGTCCGAGGGTCCACGGATGTTCCTTCGCTGGCGCCATCCTGGGCGGTCCCCCTGAAGCCGTGCTCGGGTCCGAAGACCGCTCCGACCTCCACACCTTTGGCCGCCATGTCATCCACAATTGAGCGGAAGTTCGCCAAGACGCCGGTGGGGTTGGTAATAACTCCCACTTTGCGGCCGGCGAAGATGCTCCAGCCGTTGGCGGCGGCTATATCGGCGCCGCTGACTGGAGATGACGGCTTCCCCGGCCGGGTCTGGTTCGTGCTGGCGGTTGCGCTGGGGGCAAAGGGCGCGACGACGGCGGCAGCGGCCGCCAGCCCCGAAGCATGGAGCAGTTTTCTACGGTCGAGAGCCATGAAGAAGCCTTTCGAAGGAGAGCGAGGAGCATGACAAGTTTTGTGACTTTCCTTACGCCGACCGTATTCGCTTGCCGGTAGGGCGTCAATGACTTACCTTTCCGACGATGTCTGTGTAACTTAATGACAAAGCTCGGGTGAAACCCTGGACTGGACCGCGGATCCGGTTTGACCCTTCGGAAGGAAACCATGCTGGAAGCGTCGGCAAACGCACAGTTGTCCCGCACTGTTTTGGTGCGGATTCGCTCTGTCCTGCCAGCGCTACGTCCATCGGAGCGTGCCGTGGCTGAGTTGGTCCTGTCGGACCCGTCGCGGGCTGCCACCATGTCCATCGGCGATTTGGCTGAGGAGTGCGGGACGTCCACCACCTCGGTGGTCCGGTTCTACAAAAAGGTGGGCTACGGCGGCTACTCGGATCTCCGCCTGGATCTTGCGCGTGAAACTGCCCGTGAGAGTGTGGCCCATGGCGTTCCGGCCGAGGTCTACGAGGACATCAACACTGCCGACTCGCTGCAAGACATCGTCTCTAAAATCGCATTCAACGAGACCATGTCCATCGCCGATACTGCCCAAGTGCTGGATGTCGAACAGCTGGCTCGAGCCATTGACGTGGTGGCCAGCTCCCGGAAGATCGACATCTTCGGCGTGGGAGCGGGAGGATTGGTGGGTCAGGACCTGCAGCAAAAGCTGCATAGGATTGGCCTGGTCTCCTTCGTCTGGCCAGAAGTGCATGCCGCCCTCACCTCAGCGGTACTGCTCGACGCCGAATGTGTCGCCGTTGCCATCTCGCACTCAGGCGCGACCGACGACACTGTCGATTACCTGAAAGCGGGCAAAGCGGCCGGAGCCGTTACCATCGCCATCACCAACCATGCAGACTCACCCCTGGGGCTGGCAGCGGACATTGTATTGACCACGGCAGCACGGGAGACCCCATTCCGCCCTGGGGCCATGGGTAGCCGGATAGCGCAGATGATGCTCGTTGACTGCCTGTTCGTGGGCGTCGCCCAGCAGTCATATGAGGCTTCCATTGATGCGCTGCGCAAAACGCATGCAGTTGTCCAAAGCCGGAAGTTGCGCCGGGGCAACTGACAAACGCAGCTGCCTGTCCGGGACAGCGTGAACTACTGGACAGGTTCCGCCTGCTTGATCTCTCCTTTCACTTCACTTGGCTTCAGCATGGAGTCTGAATTGATCGCAAGCACCCCCGAAAGCAGGGCTGCCAGGAGGATGGAGCCAAAGGCCATGAATGACGAGACGCCCATAAGAAACGTGGCAACTGCAAGGCTGAGGGGACTGGATACAGTTTCAAGAAACTGGACTGCCGTCATGGTCTTGCCCAGGTCAGACGAGGGAATCTGTTGATGGATGAGGGATGTACGTCCCACCGTCCATGCAATGCCGCCCGTACAGACGACGAAAAGGGCACTAGCCACGGCAATCCACGACGGGATGAAGAAGAGCAACGCCCCCGCTGCCATAAGCCATGAGGAGCGTTGCATCAGCACGTTTGGGCGCCAATCGGAGAACAATCCTGACAGAATCGAACCGCAGAAGAGACCCGCAGCTGCCGCTGCGCCCACGATTCCTACTTCCGTGGTGGAACCCTTGAGGCCAACGGAGGTCTGGAAGATCGCCAGAGTGGACAATGGGGCTGACAGGAAGCCGACGAGGACAACTGTCCCGGCAAAACGCCACCAACCATGGATTTGGGTAAGTCTCCGGTACCCGGCAGACAGTTCCTTGAAGAAACCTGGCCGGTCCGGCAGGCTGCTGGGGCGCTCCGGCCACGGCAGGAAATTCATGATCAAGGCAATGACCGTAAACGACACTGCGTCAACGGCCAGCAACCACCACGGACCCCAGACGGCGCTCAAGGCTCCACCAATTGCCGGCCCCACGATGGAAGCTGAGGTCCACGCGGTGGAAACTGCGGCGTTGAATTTCGCCGTGCCGTCACCGTACATCTTCGGGATGGCCACGAAGGTGGCTGTCCGGGCGAACATGTCGAGGCTGCCGCGTAGGAAGGCGCCTAGTACGAGGACCCAAAAGGGAGTGTGCCAAGGGCCTATCAGCAGCGCCATTGCAGCAACAACCAGTGCTTGACCCCAATAGCCGATGTGGGTCATGGCGCGGGGGGACATACGATCTGCGAGTCCTCCGATGAGCACTCCGGGGAAAGCCTTCGGAAGTTGTGATGCCACGGCAACGATGGACATCTGGGCAAGGCTGCCGCTTGTCTGCAGAACTATGAGCGGCAGGGCGATGTTGTAGGCACCGCCACCCAACGAATTCACCCACATGCCCGTGAGGTGCAAACGTCGCTGCCATGGCTTTGCTAATGACACGTCATTTACCTCGGGATGATTGGAGAATGGTGACAAGGTCGGGCTGCTTTTCCACTGAAGTGAGAAGCCATTGCATTACGGGAGCCTGCCAAAAGCTGATATTCCACGTGCGGGCAATGACCATGTGAAAGATGGTGGTGCAGCAGGGAACTGCAATCCGCCACTTGCCGGGAAGAATGAGCGCAAGGGGGAGTGCGACTAATTCAAGAAAGGGAATTGTGCGGGTCAGGGCACGAACCGGCACTCTGTATCGCTCTTGGGCAAACGGGTGAGTATCCGAAGCCAACAGGTGCGAGTGATAAATATGGTTGGCATCGCCGCGCCTGACCCAAGCGTCATAGCCGTGGAGAAGTTTGGACAAACCGGCCTGCGTGTAGGGCAGGTATAGCGCAACACGTGAGACCGAAAGCGGCAGGTTCGGGGACTGGCCACTGCCCGGCTTGGACATCTGACTGATGACGAGTACCGCTTCAATGAATGTGTCATACGGCCAGCGGCCCGGTAGGGAGCGGGCATCCAAAGCCCGTGTTCCCAAAAACAATCCCAGCGCGGCCCGCCGAATCCAAGAAGAGGGCTTTGCCCCGGGGTCTCCACAAACCTCGCTGGCCGCCGCGGCGGCCATCAGCAGTCCGGCTGCCGCGCGTCGGCTCTTCCAGGCGATCCCGTCATCAGGCCTGCGATCGGCCGCTGACTCCTGTGCAGAAACTGCAGCTCGATAGTCCCGGGCTGTAGCCGGGCCGGGGCGGAGCGTCAGCGCCAGGGCGGCAACAGCCCACACTGCCGCATTGCGTACCCGACGGAGTTGGACTGGTTTACTGCGAAGTTGTCGGAACATAGCTGTACACAATTTCCTTTTCCTCAGGCATTCCCCGAACAGTAGTTGCCACCAGGATGTCCATCCTCAAGGGAGGGGCGGGCAGGTGAGCGGGGGCGCGAACCTCGTCAAACGGTCGCCATGCGTTGCTGCGAAGCCTCCGGACGATTCTCTGGCAGAGGACGTTCTTCGGGTGCTCATCCTCACCCATGAAGATGCTGGCGAACACTGCTCCGGCCCGGAAGAACTGGGTTGGAAGGCAGTTCGCCGGGCCGCAGGCAACCGTAGTTCCATCAGGCATGTGGAATTCAACTGCGAATCTTGAGACGCGGTCCCTGAACTTGGCATTGAACATATTGTTTGACGCGATGGGCCAGAAATTTCTGTTGGCCACCGTTGCGGCCATCGAGCCAACTACGTAGGCTCCCGTCAAAGCAACGAGCACCGTGCCCTTGTTGCAGTCAGGCGCACGCAGCACAGTGGCCATTCCTGGCGAAATCCTCGAACTCCGACGCCAACTCCACGGAGTCAAACACCAATCGCCTGCCGTCAAGGTTGGTGGATCCGGTCAGCAGGTAGCGGAACACTTCCATGGCTGCAATGGATGCCACGATGGAGTTGAGGGGTCCAAAGCTTGGAGCCTGGTACGAGCTATTGAGGTTTGTGGTGGAGAGCGATGCCTTTGATTTGGTCCTGCCGTCGTTATCTGTCGCTGCACATTGCAGGCAAGGGGTGACGCCTGGCCGTACTACCGGGCCTACCACTCCACGCGTGTCTTGATACCCGGCGCAAGTGAAAGGCGTGCCGGTGGCGATGGACGCCTGGTTAGACCACTCGAGCACTTCCTGGGGCGTGTCGGCCGAGACCACAACGAAGTCTGAGTCCTGAAAAACAGGCAGGAGATCTTCCACTCCGGAGATCATGGAGGCGACTTCCATCGTGTTGATGTCGGGGGCCCTGAGGTGAAGGTTCCGTGCAGCGGCTTGGATTTTGGGGGTACCAATATCTTGCGCCGTGAAGAGGTACTGCCGGGTCAGGTTGCTTTCTTCTACAGTGTCCCCGTCGACCAGGACAATGGAACCCACGCCGGCTGTTGCGAGCTGCATGGCTACGTTCGTCCCGATCCCGCCCACACCGATCAGCGTGACCTTTCGGCTGCGCAGCAGATCGCTGGCTCCGGGCCCGGTGCTGTGCGCAAGTTCAAAGTACAGGTCATGACGGCTGTACCGGCCGGAGAGGTCGAACCTGTACGGCACCAGAATCTCGGCGTCGATGAGTTCCTCGACGATCTCTCCGGAGCCTTCACCCAGCAGGAGTTCGGCCTTGCCTCCCAGATCGTCGAGTGTCCGTGGCTGTGAAGCGAAGCTGAGTAGTTCAGCCAGCCCGTCTGGAGCGTCCTCGATTTCGATTGCGTTGGGCGGTGCCAATCCGATCTGCACGGCCGTTTCCGTGGTGATGACCGGTAGCGACTGCTTGAGGGAGTAGGTTACGGCTGCCAATTCTTGCCTCCAATGATGAGTGGGGACCACGCGGTGCGTGGCCCCCACTATTTATTCTTGGTTTAGTTGAACACGAAGTTCAGCTTGGAACGGCGCTTGGCCAGTCGCTTGAGCTTAAGCACTTGAATCACTCCTTTGTGTTTATAAACTTGTTGGACGGAATGAATCTACGACACATGTCATGGATATGACAAGTTTGTCGATAACTTTTCTGCGTGTCGCTTTATCGGGTCCCCGTCAAGGCGTGTGCGGTATAGAGTCGAGGGCATGTTTGAACTCGTACCACCGAACGCCGCCTTCCACAGGTCCTTCCTCGAGTCCCACCGTGAGTGGGCCGGCGTCCATCAGGATGGCGCCGCCGTCTTCATGGCGGAAGACGTCACCAGCCCCGAGGGCTTCGCTGATTGGGTTGGCAAGTTGCTGGACGCTGAAAGCGCGACGGAGAAGGACGGCATTGTTCCGTGCACCTACCTCTGGATCACGGAAGGTCCACGCTACGTGGGGGCGATTGCGTTCCGGCACCATCTGACCCAGGCTCTCCTGAACTCGGGCGGGCACATCGGCTACGGGATTCGACCCTCGGATCGCAGGAGGGGGGCGGCAACCTGGGCGCTGAGTGAACTGCTGGCCCGCTTGGCTGCTGCGCAGGGGGAGCCGGGTGGGGTTCTGCCCGATCGCGTTCTACTGACCTGTGATGACGACAATTCGGCGTCAATCAGGACTATCGAGCGCTGCGATGGGCGGCTCGAAGATGTGCGCACGGGTGAAGACGGGCGGCTTTTCCGCCGGTACTGGATTGACTTGGGAAAACCTGCCGCAGACTAGATTTGTCACCCGGGGGTTGACGCCGCAGCCATGGGCGGCACACTATGGACGACATGAGCAGTCAACCCCGGGGTGACATCCTCGCGTCCAGCCCCTGGGATTCACGGTGGCAGCAGGTCCTTACCCACCGTCCTGTGGACGACGGAACCAGGGAAACCGCAGCCGCAAGGTTCGCTGAACGCGGCATCACCCCGGAACAGCTCAAGGCTGTCCTCGCCGATGGTGGGGATGCCCTTTATGCGGCTGCCGCCGGGGGCCAGCCAGGCTGGGCAGATCCATTCGGCGGCCCCCTCGCCGTTGCACTCCTCTCAGCCGAGGTGAGCATCTTCGCTGCGCATTTGAACTCGAGGGCGTCCGGAGTCAGGTCGGCAGCTGTTGCCGAACTGCTGGACGAATACAGTGCGGTGACCGTAGCTGCTGAGCTCGGTGTGGCGCGCCAGAAGGTATACGAAATCGCCAGAGCGGGTCTGCGCCCGCCCTACATCGAGCAGGTCCCTTGGAGGACGTCATGAATCCCATCGAAGAAAAGGTCCAACTACCGGACCCGGAAACCCAGTTCCTGGTCCATCCTGTTGACCTCCCCGGAGCCCGCAAGGAATTCCTGACAGGCTGGTGGTTGGGAATCATTGCCACCCCTCAGGTTTACACGGCGCTTTTGGCTTTCTTTTGGGCTGTCAGCAACAACTACGTGACGCCCGTGCTGGTCCCGCTGGCCCTGGTGCTTGTTGCCGGATGGATCAGCTCCAAGCTCACCCGAGGCGCATGGGACTACATTCCACGGAAGCGCCACGACAAGGAGCGGAGGATTCCGGTCTTGCTCATTGGTGGGGCGCTCATCAAGTCCTCGGCGCTCTTGGTGGGCTTGATTGTCTTTATGGTGTGGAGCACCAGCCAGGACTTCGTCCCCGGCTTCAGCGCCTACCCGCTGGGAATGGGAGCAGCCATCGTGGTGATCATGCTTGGGGAGTTGGTGGCTAAGCTGCTCCGACGCAGGACTTTGGACCTGGTTCCAGAGGCACTGAGCATCGTTGTGGTGGTCGTGGCTGTGTGGATGGGCTTTGCGCTTCTCCCCGCAGGACGCGAACTTGCTCCCGTTTACCTGCTTCCTGGCGTTGCGATCCTTGTGGGTGTCTGGTTGACCTGGCTGCTTTTCACGCAGATAGAGGCCCGCCGAAACCACGGCTGACCGCTGAATTGCCCGTTCACGTTCCGGTCACCAAGCACTGCTAAGCTGCCGCGCACTACCCGGCAGACCAGGAGGACCGTATGACGGAGGCAACCCTACCCACCGCGCAAGCCACATCTTTGGACGATTGGTGGGTCAGGGACAACCTGCGTGAAACCATCGACCACCTGGTGGAGCTCGGCTACACCATCAGCGGAGGGCAGGGCGAAGACCCGGACCTCATCGATCCCGGTGGATCAGCGGTGGAAACGTGGAACGAAGATTATCCGTACGAACAGCGGATGACCCGCGACGAGTACGAGATCGAGAAGTACCGCCTGCAGATCGAGCTGTTGAAGTTCCAGTACTGGGGGCAGGACCTCGGACTGAAGCACGTCATTGTCTTCGAGGGACGCGACGCCGCCGGCAAGGGTGGCACCATCAAGCGTTTTACCGAGCATCTGGATCCCCGCTCTGCCCGGACGGTAGCGCTCGCCAAGCCCTCTGACCGTGAGCAAGGCCAGTGGTATTTCCAGCGCTACATTCAGCACCTTCCCACTGCGGGTGAAATCGTCATGTTCGACCGCTCCTGGTACAACCGCGCCAATGTGGAACGCGTCATGGGGTTCTGCACGGACGACGAATACGACACCTTCATGGGCCAGGCGCCGGTCTTCGAGAAGATGCTGGTTGACGCCGGCATCCACGTCACCAAGTTCTGGTTCTCCGTGACCCGGCAGGAGCAGCGCACCCGCTTCGCCATCCGTCAGATCGACCCCGTCCGCCGTTGGAAGCTCTCGCCCATGGACCTGGCGTCGCTGGATCGCTGGGACGAATACACGGACGCGAAAGAACGAACATTCCTGCATACGGACTCCGACCACGCACCGTGGATCACCATCAAGTCCAACGACAAGAAGCGCGCCCGGATCAATGCCATGCGCTACTTCCTCAACCAGTTCGACTATGAGGACAAGGACACCTCAGTGGTTTACGACGCCGATCCGCTCATCCTCCGCCGCGGCCGCGACGCCGTCGGCGACTAACCCTCCGCGAGTTGGCATTTAATGCCGATGTTTCCCAAAAACTTCGGCATTAAATGCCAACTCGCGGGAATGTTAGGGGTTATGAGGGTGCGGACGGAACAGGAGCCTCGACGTCGGCACCCACCGTAAGTGCCGACGTCGAACTCTCTATTCGGTAACGTCGTCCTCGATGACCGGGTCCTTCAGCAGAAGTGCCGTGCCTTGGAAGGCTGGCAGTTCCAGGAAGAAGCTGTGGAGGTCATCCACTTGGCTGACGTCTTCGCCGCTGAACAGATCGTGGACGGTGGAGCCCGGCACAAGGTGCGACGACTGGATGCTGCCCGCAATGTCCTGGTCCGTGAAGTTCAGGACCGTGACCTGTAGTGCTCCGTCGGCGAGCTGGTTGACCAGAACCAGTAGCCCTCGGTGGGAAACGTCGGGCACGTCCAGGAGCGTGCTGGTGGCGATTCCCGACTCTTCCCGCACGGTCAGGATCTGCTGGAGTCGTCGGGCGTAAGAGTTCGGATCCTTCAGCTGATCGGGCAGCGGACCGTAGAGGCTCCGGGCGCGGGGCATTCCGGCAAGGGAGGTTTTCGCGTCCGGGCTGGTGCCCATGAGATCGTGTGCGCCACGGTTGATCCAGCGGGTGTCACCCTGCGAGGTGAGCTCGCGGACCGTCTCGCGGTCAAGCGCTGTGATGCCCGTGAGGTCCCAGCCGGAAAGCGCGAAAACCCCAGGCTGCAAAGCGTTGTACATGGACAGCAGCACATGGGCATCCAGGACCTGCGCTTCCTGCTCCTCGGTGATGGCGTCCTGATCCTTGATGCCAAGGGCCGCCATGATGAAGCTGACCGTGGTGCAGGCGATGCCATTGGTGGTGAAGACTGCGTTGTAGGGCCCGTTCTCACCCGTAAGCCGTTCCCGCATGGTGTTCTGGACCTTCTCCGCCACCTCTGCGCCGGTGAGCTCCTCACCGGCAAGTTCGAAGACGTCATCCCTGTGCCCGGCGGCAAAATGGAGCAACTCGTAGGTCAGTTCATCGTGGTTCTGGAGGGCATGTACCAGCGATGCCTGGTCCACGCCGATCTCCATGGAAAGCCGCAAGGTCAGGCGCAGGAACTCGGTATCTCCGATGACCAAAGCGTAGTGATAAGCGGGCCGGGTGATGAAGTCGTAGGAGAGATCCGGGCCGGACTCGGACTGCGTCTTGATGTCATCGATGGTGAGGTTGAGCTCCTGGAAGGAGAACCCGCCCACCTTGCGGATCATGGAACCAATCAGCTGGTTGGCGGCCTCGGACAGTGGGTGGCCCTCCGACCAGCCCGGTTCTTCTTCAGCACTCTTCTCGACGCCCAGGAACCCGTTGGCATCAAGCCGGAGGGCGCCGGTCCCCAAATCCAGCAATGAGTGCAGGGCGTCGCCAACCACCAGGCGCATCCCGGCGAACGTTGGGTCCAGCCAGTTGATGGAAGGCTGGCCCGATTTGAAGTAGTGGAGATAGACCCACCGGCGGGTCTTGCCCGTGGTGTCGATGATGGGCTTGGTGGCGCTCCAGTTGGTTTCCTTGACGCCGGGTTCGTAGAAAATCACCCGTTGGAGCCGACCAATAATGTAACCGGCCTGCTGCAGAGCTTCCTCGGCCGCCGGGCTGATGTTCACCGAGTCTTCGCCCTCGGGAACGTCCGGCAGCAGGTGCCAGTCCTCTTCGGGGATGTCCACCATGTGATAGATGCCGGGGTAGTCCCGGAAGTTCATTTCGGCGAGTCGGAAGTCCGCTCCCTTGCCTGTGTGCCCGGGAACGATGTCGTCAATGACGGTGCCGCCATGGTCATTGGCCACCTCGCACATCTGGCGGAACTCTTCCTCGGTGCCGAAGGCGGGGTCGATCGCCATGCTGATCCGGTCAAAGTGGCCGTCCACGCTGGGTGTTTGGGACCAGCCGCGGATACCACCGGCCAGCTTGACCGGTCCAGTGTGCAGTCCCCGGATCCCGATCTCGCTGAACGCGTCCCAGAGTGCGGGATCGCCCAACGCGGAAAGGAAGGACTGCCCGTCCTTGGTGATGAAGGACAGGGGGTAGGCCGTGAACCAGACGGGTGAACGCTCAACGGCTGCGCGCGGATTCGGCCTGGCGTACGAGTTCTGCCACATGCTGGCCTGCCCGGACAATTGCCGGGCCATGGTGTTGGCGTCACCCAGCATGGACTGGTTCCTGAGCCAGTCCACGTAGGTGGAGTTCAGGCCGTCGAATTCCAAGGAGGGCCGGGCGGCGAAGAACTGCCGCCTCCGGGCGATCGGCCGCAGCGCCTTGGGCCGAGCTGGATAAAACTGTTCGTCAAAGGTGATTTCCGCCGGTTCGCTTGCGGTTTCATCGGGCGTTTCCTGTGGCGTCTCCTCCGGATTTTCTTCCGGAGCTTCGCTGATTTCTGACACGCTCTCGTTGACTGCAGGCTCCCGCACAGTTTTCTCCTTTACGTGGTCGCCGCGTCAACGCCGACCGTCCGAGGGGGTCGTTCAAGAGGTCACGTACCCGGGCTTACCCGGACTATTCATGCTAGTCGGGGGAGCCCGCCGTTTGTCTAACCCGGGAACAAGTAAGTCTCGTTATTATGTGGTGGGTTGACGTTGGCGGCTGCGGTGGCCACGATAAAGCCCGACGTCGGCACTCAGGTGGGTGCCGACGTCGGGCTTGGAATTGTGCGGGCTGGGTGTGGGGCCGTCAGTACCGCCACACCACCGTGTAGGCGTAGCCGTTGCCGTTCCGGACACACCCCTCGACCAGGCGCACGTAGGAACCGAATCCGGGCCTGGCGGCATCCAGGTTCGACTCGCACGTCGCCTTCGTATGAAACCAATAGACGTAGGTGCTGGCCGCCTCGGCCGGGGCAGCCAGCGCAATTCCACCGCCGGCAAGAATGGCGGTAGCCGCAAAGACGGATGCAATCTTCTTTTTGAATTTATTCATTTCGATAGACTAAGCAGTGGGGTGGAGGCAGTCAACGGTTCCCGGAACGCCAAGGACCCTACCGATCAACAGCCGGGAGCCGGTACCGTGACTCGTGGAGATCGGAGAACAATGAAAATCGTCGTGATCGGCGGCAGCGGCCATATCGGGTCCTTCCTTGTCCCCAGGCTCGTGCGGGGCGGACACGACGTCATCAATATCAGCCGCGGGACCAGCGCGGCATACGTTGATGCGCCCGAGTGGCAGCAGGTCCGGCAGGTTACTGCGGACCGCCACCTCGAAGATCGGGAGGGCACCTTCGGTGACCGGGTCGCCGGACTGGGAGCCGACGTCGTAATTGACCTGGTGTGCTTCACGCTCGACTCCGCCACGGCGCTAGTGAACCGGCTGCGCGGCGAGACGGGGCATCTGCTGCATTGCGGGTCGATCTGGCGATATGGTGCCAGTCGGAAGTTGCCCATCTCAGAGGGGTCGGACTCCACCGCGGAGCCGCTGGATGAATACGGCATCCAGAAGCGCGATATTGCCGGGATGCTGAAGGATGAGACGGCCTCCGGAGGGCTCATCACTACGTCACTGCACCCCGGACACATTGTCGGTCCGGGATGGCATCCCGTGGGTCCGCTCGGAAATTTCGATCCCTCCGTGTGGCAAAAGATCGCGGCCGGACAGCCACTTCAGATTCCGGGAGGTGGCACCGAACTGATGCATCACGTCCATGCGGACGACCTCGCGCAGGCCTTCGAGAAAGCAATGCAGAGCCGGCAATCGGCCGCCGGCGAGGACTTCAACATTGTTGCTCCGTCCGCCCTGACAGTTCGTGGCTACCTGGAAATCGCGGCATCGTGGTTCGGGCGGGAGCCACACTCGGAGATGGTCAGCTGGGAGGACTTTCGCGAAACCACCACGCCCGAACACGCCGACACGAGCTGGGCCCACCTCTCCCGAAACCACTGCCTCACCATCGAAAAAGCCAGGTCCCTCCTGGGCTACGCCCCCCGCTACGAGCCGGAACAGGCCGTTCGTGAGGCGCTGCAGTGGCTTATCGGGAACAACAAGCTTCAGGTTCAGATCACTTGATACCAAGGCGTAACGCCCGACACCGGGACTCGCCTCAGTGCTGAAGGACACTAAACCTCGGCCTTCAGTGCCTCCCTGCGTTCGGTGACGAAGGTGTTGGGTTCCGGCGCCGTATGTATTGGCGTCTGTACAACAGCCGCCCCAACGCCGAAGCTTAAGGAGCGGAGGGGGAGCATCCATGTTCAAAGCGGCCAACAAAGGAGTGACAGACACCCGGATCGACCACGCCTTCTTCGTCCTGGGCGGAGTCGCCGCAGTATGGCTTGCCTTCTTGTTGGTGGGCGAGAGCTTCCAGCTGGGGTGGGGGCAGGTGTGGTTCTACGTACTGTTCTGGGCGTTCCTCGCCTATTTGCTGCTCCCACGGCTCCACCGGATCCTGACCACCATCTATGTGCCGGGCTATTTCATTGGCCGGGCAAGGACCAGCGACGGGCTCTTGGGCGACCCGGTCAACGTTGCCTTGCTGGGCGCCGAGCCCCAGATCCACGCCATCAT
Source organism: Paenarthrobacter sp. TE3676 (assembly GCF_056279165.1). Taxonomy (NCBI): domain Bacteria; kingdom Bacillati; phylum Actinomycetota; class Actinomycetes; order Micrococcales; family Micrococcaceae; genus Paenarthrobacter; species Paenarthrobacter sp. TE3676. The sequence goes on along the minus strand of NZ_JBWBQU010000007.1, from coordinate 62,704 downwards.
GGAGTCTGCTGGATGGACCAAGGCCGACGACGTCACTTTCGACAGCAGCCGGCGCATCATCAGCTCAACTATTTTCCGGCGTAGCTACTCCGAGGCGCCCGTCAGTCCGCTGTATCTCTTTGATCGGCAGCAAGACTTCGCCTACCAGCAGGAAGTGGACAACAACCCGGGCAAACGCCACCACGTCCGCTTCTGGCGTTGCCCCGAAGGCTGGCTCCTACCGGGTGGACACAAAGTGGATTGGCTTGCCGCCGGAACCTACGACCGCAGCGTTGGCTTCTCCCTGTTCACCCTGCAGATCACGCACAAGATTGAGCAAAACACGGATGTGGAGCGGGACCATATCGTTTCAACCGTTTCGGCTGCGGAACCAGCTGTCTCAGTCCAAGTCATCAAGGACTTCTCCACCGGTTACCACTCACGCAACGGCGGCGGGGATTCAATCTCTACTGACGGCGACTTGCCGATCGTCGACGCACGCGGCGTCCTGGTTCCCTCGGATCAGCCGCCCAGCCGCACCGATAGCAGGGACAGGCGGCCCGCCCCCATCTTGATGGGGGCTGCTTTGGTGGTGGCCAGGGCGGTGGCGGCTTTGGTTCTGGCGATCACGTTGTTCACCTCCGGCGGTGAAATTTCCGGGCTCACCTTCGACGACGACTCGTCAGACCCGCAAAGCACGACGGCGGCAATCGCCTTGATAGCAGCTGTGGTCCTGGTGTTCGGGCTGGGTGAAGTTTTCCTTGCCTGGCGCATCTTCCTTGGCAGCAATGGTGCCCGCGTGATTGCCATGGGCTTGAGCTCCATCTCGATCCTGGTCCAGGCAATCGACTACTCCACGGGCAGCGCAAACATCACCCTCGAAGCTGGCCTCTCCGGTTTGGCCACTGACATTCTGGTGCTCCTGGCCCTGTCCAGCCAACGTGCCCGTGTGTACGCAAAGCGGCAGCGCATTCCGGCGGTTCCGGCGTCGGTAGTTGGCCGGCGGGTACCTTCCTGACCCACTTTGAGGGCGACTGGGTCCGACGCGCCGTCCTTCGCGGCGCGTCGGGGTAGTTTCAGATTCAAAGTGGGTGGTGACGGTACACGCCTGATCAGCGCCGCTACTCCCCGGGAGACCTTTTAGCTTGTTGGGGCCGGATCAATAGACTGACTGGGCCGACCATGTGTGCAAACCAGCACCACGCTTTGGCTAGATCCGAAAACGAATTGGGGACCCACGTTTTGACTGAAAATGCGAAAATCACCGTTGTTGTGCCTACGTACAATGAGCGGGAAAACCTACCTCTTCTCATTGACCAGCTCGGCTCACTGGGAATGCAGGATCTCAAGGTGCTGATAGTGGATGACAATTCGCCGGATGGGACAGGCGTAGTTGCTGACAAGTTGGCTGCGGAATCCGGCGGAACGGTGTCTGTCCTGCACAGGAAAGAGAAGGATGGGCTCGGCCGGGCATATGTCGCAGGCATGACCCGCGCTCTCGCCGAGGATTCCGACGTGGTCATCCAAATGGACGCAGACCTTTCCCACCCCGTCTCGGCCATCCCCACCATGCTTGACCGGATTCGCACTTGCAACGCCGCACTGGTCATTGGTTCGCGATATGTTGCCGGTGGATCTACAGCGACAGAATGGCCTTGGCACCGCAAGGCACTCTCTGCGTGGGCAAATTTCTACGTGGGTGTAATTCTGGGTTTGAAAGTGAAAGATTCCACCGCGGGATTCAAGGCCTGGACAGCCACCGCTCTCCACCAAGTTGATGTGGCATCGATTCGAAGTGATGGCTACTCATTCCAGGTTGAGATGAATTACCGGGCGGCCAGGCGGAGCCTGAAAATCGCCGAGGTACCCATTCACTTTGAAGAACGCGTGGAGGGCGCTTCCAAGATGAATCTCCGTGAACAGCTGGAGTCCGCGCTGACGCCGTGGAAGCTTCGGTTTCAAAAGTAGGGTGCGCCTCCACCACCAACTTTGAACCCGGGGAGACCTGGACACGCCCGGGAACGTGGCGTGTTGCCTCGTTTGGGAAATCAAAGTGGGTGGTGGCGGCGAAGAGCCGAACCGTCACCACCCACTTTGAAATTAAAACGGCTCCGACACGCCTAAGGAAGGGAGCGTCGGGGTCTCTTTCGCGGCGAAGAAGGTGGTGGCCGCACGCGGTGTAATCCGTCGCTTAAACAAAGAGCTCCGGAGTGCGTTATTGGGGGATACGCACTCCGGAGCGGTCTTTGAGCAGGGGCTCTCGCCGTCCTGCAGTAATTACTCTACGTGCCGTGCGACGCCTTCGCCACCACCTCGAATAAGTACTTTCGCTTTAGTTTTTATGGGCAGCTTCATGCCTCTTCTTTTGCGGCACAATCAGCACCGGCCGCCGTTGGTGATGACTCAGCCAGGCTGCCACCGAGCCATTCAGGGCTTCGGAAATCCGGTGCCCCAATCCAGGTTCAGGGGTCCCTACGATGATCATCGACGCATCAATATCCGAGGCCAAGCGGCCCAGGGCACGGGCAGGATCCCCGGCGAGCAAGCGCAAAGTCCAATCCGCCGTGCCGCCGTCCATGGCCTCCGCGATGGCCTTTCCCAGATCACCACGGACGGCCGCGACGTCCTCGTCATCCTTTTCGGGATGCAGCGACATCCGGTGTGTCTCGCGCGAGGGGTCCCACTCCACCAGGTAGCTGGCCTCATCCACATAAGCGCAAACCAGCGGCACGCCCATTTGCTCGGCGAGGGTCCTGGCAGTTTGGAGGACTTCCACATGCTGATCCGGCAGCACTCCGACCACCAAGGGGATCCGTCCGCTGAAACCTTCCGCAGCCATACCCTTATTGTTGCGCTGCGGCGCGTGCTTGAACAGCTACTTGGCCTCACACGCACCCTTGTAGACGTTCCTGACGGGGCCTACGGTTAATTCGGGTCCACGGCTCATCCGAAGGAAGGCGGTCCGCGATGGAAATCTACATGTGGTGGCTCGATCTGCACTTGGACAGCAAGGAATGGCTGCGCGAAAACCTGCGCGCCGAAGAACTGCCGCTGCAGGTGCTGCAGCACATTGCCGAGGCCGGCGGGCCTCATCCGGACAAGGTCAGTGGTGTGTTGACCGTTGCGGATTGGGACTTCATCGAGACCCAGTCGGAATTCGTGGACTGACGGAGCCTGTCCCCAGCGGGGCGGCCGTTCCCTGCGAACCCGCTATGCGCAGCTGGCGGCTGGCCGAGCGGCCGTGACGATGACCTGGGCGGCAGTGTCCGGACCAAGCGAGGGGCTCTCTTGAGCTCGGGCCGCCGCCCGCGCAGGCCTCTCCTTGGCCCTCATGCGGAGAAGCGCCACCGCTGAAATCAAGAACCAAGCCACGTTGGTTACCACGGAGGGCCAGGCTCCGTGGAGCGTGCCATTGACGATAAAGGCGCACGAACCGAAAAGATTTACGGTCTGGAAGGTGCTGCCCGCCTGCAACCAACCCATGGACACCGCCATATAGCCGCCGAGCATCGCCACTGCGCCGGCCCAACCGGCAATTTCGAACAGCAGTTCCATGGGAGTCCTTTCAGGATTTGGGCATCCGAATGAAGCCGACGGGCGGCGTTCGATCCGGGATGGGGGCTTGATTCGGTAGTCGGTATTGGGCGACTGAATCGTGCTTTTGAGTCAATATTGAGTGAGGAAGCCATTTAGTTCAATTGCAATATTCTGAAGCCGGTGTTTAGGAGTACTTAACATGGAGATGGATCCGCGCCGGTTGCTCGTGCTTCTTGCGGTCGCGCGCACTGGAGGCGTCCTTGCGGCAGCTGATGAATTGCGGATTACGGCGTCAGCAGTGTCGCAGCAGCTGAGCAAACTCGAGAACGAGGCAGGGCAGGCGCTACTCCTCCGCACCCCCAAAGGTTCAGTGCTTACACCTGCAGGTTTGGCCATGGCGGAGGCAGGGGAAGAGATAGAACGGGCACTCAACGTGGCCCGGGCCCGGATGCAAAGCGAAGTCAATATTGCGGGGGTGGTGCGGGTTGGCGGATTCACCAGCTTTATGCGCACCGTGGTGATCCCGCGCCTTCCCGAATGGCGCAGCCAATACCCCCAGTTGCAGATTCAGATCGTTGAGGACGGCTTTCCGGCTCTGATGCGGCTGCTCCGGCAGCGACAGCTCGATGCAGTGGTGATCGAACAGGATTCGACGGCGGCAGAGCAGCGTCCGATGGCGGCCGGAATGGTCCAGGAACCCCTGCTTGACGAGCCGTGGAAGCTCGTGGTGCCCGCAGGAACCTTGCTGGGAACGGACAACATTGACCTGAGCCGGTTGCACTTGCCGTGGCTGGGAGTCGAGCCATCAGCGGCCAACACTGCAGTACTTGGGCGCCTCCGTCACTCGACGGGTGCCCGGATTGAGACTGTTCATCAGTATCACGACACACTTACCGCGCTGGCACTCGTCGCTGCTGGTGAGGGGGTTGCGATTGTTCCCACTCTGGCGCTGTCTGGAGTTGTCCATGACCAAGTGGACATCCTGGATGTTCCGGGCCTGGGAACCCGGCACATCGCCTTGCGGAGGTTCGACCGGAGAAAGGCCGCCAGCCTGCCCTTGGACACGGTGGCCCGACTGCTTCGGGAATCGGCGGCCGCGTTCGACACCCGTTCAGGGTCCTGACCTGTCCCGCCACGAAAGGCGGGACAGGCAGGCGTCAGTTAGTTCAGCGCAGGCGTGTCAGTAGGGACCACGCCCGAACCATAGAGGTCCGTGGCCAGGTCCCGAAGCGCCCGCAGAGCCACCCGCTGGGTAAAGGGACCATAGGAAACACGGGCCACACCAAGTTCCTGAAGCTCTGCTGCCGGGAGGGCGCCGGGTGCGCCAATCACGGAGAGCTTCCCGTGTCCGAGGCCTTCAACCAGAGGCTCGATGACCTCGCGGGTCATGGCGCCGGGCACGAAGACCAGCGAAGCACCGGCGTCGAGGAAGGCGCGGCCCCTGGCAATGGCGTCCTCGATGCTGTCGTTGATAGGACGATCCCCACCCCGGGCGATAGCGTCAGTGCGTGCGTTCAGCTGGAACGCGACGCCTTCGTCCGCGGCGGCCGAAATGATGGCCTGCACACGGGCAACGGCTTCGTCGAAGGGCCGCAATCGGTCCTCAACATTCGCCCCAACCACGCCGATGCCAATCGCCCGGCGGACGGTCTCGGCAGGGTTCTCGTACCCATCGTCCAAGTCGGCAGTGACCGGGAGGTCCACGGCGTCGACAATTCGCTTGACCCCATCCAGCGCGACGTCCAACGGCATGGTTCCGTCGGCATAGCCGAAGGCTGCAGCTATGGAATGCCCTGCAGTGGCGATGGCCTTGGTTTCAGGAAGTTCTGCAACAGTGCGGGCACTGACGGCGTCCCACACATTAACCACGCTCAGGATTTCCGGTGCCTCGTGCAGGGCTTTCAGCTGTTGTGCACGTGCGTTGGTGTTTGCTTCAGTCATCGTTGATCTCCATCATCGTTGTTCTCAGTCATCCACGGGTGGGAACTCTCGCTTGCCACCCACAGCCTAGGCATAACGTCGCACAACGCGATACCAGACGCTTGCGGACCCTGAACGCCCTACCCTTGACTCGTGACTTTCTCCAACCTCTGCAGCGCCGTCGCGACTTCCTTCGCCGCCGCTGGTCTCCTCATGACACTCGCGAAATAGGCGTCATGGATGTCTCCAATGACGTCAGGGCGGGTGTCGTTGAGGATCTCGCTGCAGCCTTCGAGTCCCTGGAAGTCTGCAAAACGGGCCATGGAAACTGCCTACGGGTGAGGCCCGACACTATGCGCCGTATGTCCATGCACTACGGCCCTTGGAGAAACTCGGGCAGCGAAATTTCCACTGGGTCTGCGCCCACGACTCTGTTACGTCCCTGGGCCTTGGCGCTATATAGCGCGGCGTCTGCCACCTTGATCATGAAATCCAGGTCGGGAGCCTCAGTACCAGTGGACGTGACGCCATAGCTGACCGTGGGAAACGGCAAACCATCCGGATCTTCCATTGCGGAGAGGCGATGGCTGATCTCTGAGGCGATGGCTTCGGCCCGCTGTTGCGTCGCTCCCGGCAGGAACAGGATGAATTCTTCTCCGCCATACCGTCCAACAAGGTCGGTTGACCGAACCGAAGCGGTGCAGGCCTCGGCGAAGGCACACAAGGCTGCGTCCCCGGCCGCATGTCCGTGTTCATCGTTGACGGCTTTAAAGTAGTCGAGGTCCGCCAGGATCAAGGCCCCTCCTCGTTGGGAGGCCGGACCGGCCAGTTCCTTGGCAGCCAGGCCAAGGAAGGCGCCCCTGTTTAGCAGGCCGGTGAGATGGTCCCGTTCGGCGCGTTCCCTGAGTTTTGTGATCAGGTGGTTGTTGCTGAGCGCGTTCATGGTGAAGGACAGCGATACCAGGAGGATCAGGTGCACAACGGCCGCCGGCGCGTAGCCGAAGTAGGTCCGGAACGAATTCCCGTCGGGCCCTTCCAGCACAAACGTGATTGCCCGGCCCAGATAGTACAGGGAGGTAAGTGCTGCGGTGAGGGCCAGGAACTTGGTCACCCGGGAATGGGTTGATTTCGCGAACCACAATTCTGCCCCGGACATGCCAAGGCCTGCCGCCGTCAGGCCCAGATAGACCAAACCACCGGACCAGATACTGGATTCCGCTGTGTCCGTTATCGACGCAACGTAGGTGATCAGTGGTGCCGGGGCCAAGTGCCAAGCGCTGACTTTACGGTCTCGAAGTTTTCGTGCTCCTGCCCAGACGCTGAAAGCTCCGGCGACAACCAGCGCTTTGCCGGGCGGACTGGCCCACGCCAGTAAGGAGGTTCCGTTGAGCAGGAAGGCGCAATTTCCGGCAAAGAAAAGGCACAGGGAAACCCGCCACCAAACGGTGAACGGCGGCCGGAGACGTCGGGAGGAGACGCAGGAGAGAACTATCAGGGTCAGGATGACGGCCCCGAGGACCATTCTTACGGAGAACGGGTCCAGGACTACCGCTCCCTCTTGCATAGAGACTGCAATCATGGCTCGATCCCGCTACCGGCCGACCACCGCGGATTTCCTTTTTGTTGGTCTCATGGCTCTTTGACCTCGCAAAACATGTTTTCCCCCAGTAAGTTGCTGCGGCCTCTTGACCGCGAACCACAGTCAAGCACGTTTTTTCCAATCAGTGGACAACGGCCGCCACATCACGGGAAAAAGTTTTTCTCGATTTTCGCGTCACGATTCGGAGGCTGGCCACACTGTAACCGTAAGGAGGGTTTTGTCCGGAAACCGGGCTATCCACATAGGAGCAAAAAACCGTTGCCACCCATACGCCCTGATGGTTCGATGGGGACCATGGCTACTGCAGAGAGTTACGTCATCGCGATCGGGACCAAGAAAGGCCTGTGGCTGGCAACCAGCCCGGACCGCAAAGAATGGTCCCTCTCCGGCCCGCACTTCCTGATGAGTGAGATACCCAGCATCGGGATAGACACGCGGAACGGCACTACACGAATCATGGTTGGCGTACGATCCGAGCACTGGGGTCCCACAGTGGCCCACTCCGACGACCTTGGCGCCACGTGGACCGAGCCCGAGCAGGGCGCCATTAGATTTCCGGACGGCACAGACGCCGCGCTGGAACGCATCTGGCAGATATACCCCGACGCCGACTCCCGACCAGGCGTGGTCTGGGCGGGTTGTGAGCCCATTTCGGTGTGGAAATCAACCGACGGCGGCGAACACTTTGAGCTGAACCGCGGACTCTGGGACCATCCCCACCGCAGCGAGTGGGGCGCCGGTTACGGAGGAGCGGCTGCGCACTCCATTGTGGTTGATCCGTCAGGCGAGAAGGTCCACATCGCCATGAGCACGGGCGGCGTTTACAGATCGCTCGACGGCGGTGCCTCCTGGGAGCCCCGCAACAAGGGAATTTCGGCCTACTTCATGCCTGATCCCAACCCCGAGTTCGGCCAGTGCGTTCACAAGATCGCGGCGGATGCCGCCGTCGAGAATCGTTTGTACGCGCAGAACCACCACGGGGTGTACCGCACGGACGACGGCGGCGAGAACTGGGACTCAATCGCGGACGGGCTGCCGGCGGATTTTGGGTTCGTCATGCTGACCCATCCGCGCCGCGAGGGCACGGCGTGGGTGATCCCTTTGAAAGCGGACGGCGAACGCATCCCGCCGGACAGTAAGCTCAGCGTCCACCGCACAGACGATGCCGGCGGAACGTGGAAAGAACTGCACACAGGCCTCCCGGACCACGAATACAACGCCGTGCTCAGGGACGCCGCTTTCGTGGACACCGCTGAACCTACCGGCGTGTACTTTGGAACCCGCGGGGGCGCTGTGTATGCCAGTGCTGACGAAGGCGAAACATTTACTGAAGTGGCGTCGCACTTGCCGGACGTGCTCTGCGTGCGTGCCGCCGTCGTGGTGGGCACATCTGCCATACCCGAAGCAAAAGCCAACGCATCGGTGTCTGGGTAGGCCGGTCGTGGCTGACTTTACGGTCCTGCTGCCTGGCGTCCTGCAGCCCCTCGTAGGCGGACAGTCCTATCTGACTGCGTCCGCCGACGGGGCTGTGACCGTTGGACAGTTGCTGGACTCGGTAACCGGAGATTATCCAGTACTGGCCAGGCGTTTACGTGATGAAACCGGGGCGCTGCGCCGCTACGTGAATATTTACGTGAACGGTGATGAGGTCCGGCGTGTGAAAGGTCTTGATACGGAGGTTGCGGCTGGCCAAGAGGTTTTGATCATCCAATCCGTGGCCGGCGGCTGAGAGGGGTTTGGGGTCAAGCCGGATCAGGCGACGCGCCAAACGCTGCATTCGTCAGTATTGATGGCTTTCCGCATCCCGGAGGCGTGGTCCATGATCCACACAACGCCGATTCCCGGCGCCGTTTCCTGGACGCGTCCGCGGCGGATCACTACGTCGTCGTAAGCGGGCCCTACGGACAGGCGGGCTTCGATCTCGTCTCCGCGGTGGAGCTGGCTGATAGCACGTATGCGTGTTGTGTGAGTGGTGGCTTCCTTCAGCATGGTTTCCTCCTGGCTGGAGCTGGTGCCTGCACTTGCCGGCTATTCCAGTGTGGCGCGGCAATGTTGCCACGGTATTTCGGCCTGGTTAGGGTCCCGTTAGCATTCCGGGATGGTTGGGTTTCCACGTGGCCAGCCCCGCCTGCCGGGCTCGCCGCCTACTCGGTTGTAGCCTGAACTCGGTTGTTGAGTCTCACAGCAACCACAGGCTCCGTCCCCGGGGAGATCGAATGGGTGCGCTACGGCGAACAATCGCGTTGTCTACAGGCTTGGTGGTGTTTGCTACCGGCCTGTTTTTTGTACAAACCCCCGCGACTGCGGTGCCGTTGCCGGGGCCTGACAACCCAAATGTCCAGTTCGTGGAGGGAACCCCGCACTCGGAGCATACGTTCGAGGTTCCCCCCGAGCTCGCCACGCCGTTCAACACGTCGCCCGACGCCGGTCCGGCAGCGGCGGGACCCAGCGGCGACATCCGGGTTCGGCTGGTCACCGCCAAACTGGCGGACAACACCAATACGGTGTCCATGACGGGCGCTGAACAGGCTGTTGCCGCGTCCAGCAACTACTGGAAAGCGATGACAGCCAACAAGCTGTCCCTGACGGTGAACACCAAGGTTGCCGGCCACCAATCCAAGGCGAAGTCCACGGATAGCTACAGCACCATCATTTCCATCATCACCAGCGAACTGAATTGGTCGGCCAGTCCGTATACGGCGCTGGTAATTTTCATTCCTACCTCCACTCTGTCCGGAAACGCCCTCGGAGCCGGATACAGCAGCGGAAGCTACAGTGGCCGCGTCCTCCTGCCGCAGATCAGCGGGTTCACGAACAACGTGATGAGCCACGAGTTCGGGCACGTCATCGGCCTCATGCATGCGGACGCGTTGCAGTGCGGCAGTGGCGCGTCCGACGTCGGAGTTGACGGTAGCGGACGGTTCACGGATCCTTCCTGCTACATCCGGGAGTACGGCGACACCACGGACATCATGGGCGCAGCCCAATTTGAATCACCCGTGGTCAGCAGCTCGCTGTGGGACTACGCAGGATTTGGCCGTGGTGATGAAATCCGTGATGTTGGCGTGGCAACGGGAGCCAAGACCTACACGCTCAAACCGTGGGGCGGGACCGAAGCACAGCGTGCCATCAAGTTCACCGATCCCATCAGCAAAGAGGTCTATTACCTGGAGTTGCGGCAGGCCGCAGGCTATGACAGTTACCTTGACGACTCGGGAAGGCCGGCCGGAAACAGGGGCGTTAAGATCGTCCAGCGCGGCGGAGCCACCATCGCTTCGTCCCTGATCCTCATGCCGTCCACCAAGCCGTTCCCGGAAGCCTGGTACGCCAGCAACCACGCATGGCAGGCGGGCAGCACTTTCACCACCTATACCGGCACTCAGGTGACTATCAATTCGGTGTCCAGCACATCGGCGTCGGTCACTATCTTTGCCGATCCCAAGCTCACGGCGAAAATCCGCTTCTCGGCGGGAGACTTCGACGGCGACAGGCTCGCCGATGTCCTCTCCCGCGAGGCTGACGGCTCCCTGATGCTCTACGCCGGACTGCCCGGCAACAGGCTTGATAATCCCCGAAAGATCGGCTCGGGGTGGAACATCTTTGACGCCATCACCGGCATCGCGGACTTCAACGGCGATCGTCGGGGCGACATCCTGGCGCGAACCAGCGACGGTGTCCTATGGCTGTATCCGGGTGACGGAAATGGCGGTTTCCTGGCGAAACGGCAGGTCGGATCCGGTTGGCAGGGCTTCTCGAACCTCATTGGGATGGGGGATTTTGACGGCGACGCCCGGCCCGATGTCATGGCGACCAAGCCGGACGGCACGCTCTGGCTCTACCCAAGCGACGGTCAGGGGGGTTTCCGTGCATGGTCGCAGGTCGGCTCGGGCTGGAACGGCTTCACCAGCATCACTTCCGACGGTTCCTTCGGCGGTGCCGGAGCGGGACTGCTCGCACGGGCCAGCGACGGCACTCTCTACCTGTACCCCGGCAATGGTTGGGGTGGTTTCGTGCCGCGCATCGCCGTCGGAAGTGGCTGGAATGCCGTGGGCGACATCGTGGGCGGGCAAGACTTCACGGGTGACACGCGCTCCGACGTCCTGACGGTGACATCGGCGGGAACCATGCGCCTCTACCCGGGCAGCGGCTCAGGTTTTGCCGAACGCCTGGCCATTGGGGCCGGATGGAACCAGTTCAGCCAGGTGTGGGAGGCGGGAGACTTCGACGGCGATGCTGTCGCCGACATTCTGGCGCGCGGCACCGATGGCATCCTGTGGCTTTACCCAGGCAATGGTTCCGGCGCTTTCCTGCCGCGGGTCCAGGTGGGGTCGGGCTGGGGTGCGTTTAATGCGGTCCTCACCGCAGGGGATTTCGACGGCGATGGCCACCCGGACCTTGTGGCGCGGACTTCCGACGGCGTGTTGTGGCTGTATCCGACGGATGGTCGCGGGCAGTTCCTGGCCCGCCAGCAAATCGGAACGGGGTGGCAAGGGTTCACGCAGATGCTCGCACCGGGTGATTTCTCCGGTGACGGCAAAGCGGACCTTGTGGCGCGGGCTGCCGATGGGAGCTTGTGGCTCTACCCAGGTAATGGCGTTGGAGGTTTCCAGCCGTGGCGGCAGGTCGGCACGGGTTGGAACATCTTCAATTCGGTGATGCAGGGCGGCGACTTCAACGGGGATGGCCGCGAAGACATCATGGCCCGTGGAACCGATGGCTCGCTCTGGCTTTATCCGGGCAATGGCAACGGAGGCTTCCTGGCCCGGGTGGCCATGGGGGCTGGATGGAACATGTTCACTTCCTTCGCAGCCTTGGGTAATGCCTTTACCGGGGCGGGCAATCCTTCCGTGGTTGGCGTGGCCGGCGACGGGACACTCTTCCTATACGTCGGTACCGGCCGGGGAGCGTTCCAAACGGTGGTTATGGACCCTCGATAGGGTCTTTGCCGTAGGTGAGATCCGGATTCCATTTTTGTCGTGGCGAGGCGCTAGCATTGGCCCTATTCGTCGTGACTGCCACGGCAATCCACTCTTAATCTTGGGGGAATTCCGTGTCTTTTTTGAGGATCCGGCATTGGCGTGCGGCCGCTCCGGCGATGATCGCAACACTGACGGCATCACTGGTGTTGGGGATGGTTCCGGCGCAGGCCTTGACTGTGGGCCGAGCGACGGTTCCAGCCGAGACCGCAACGGCCGGCGGCTCGACGGGCGGTTCGATCAGCGGAACCGTTACTGTCCGTTCAAATGTGGACCTGGGGTCGGTCTCCGTCTTTGCGATTAATCTCTATAGTCCGTCCTCGAACGCTCCGTCAGGGACGGTGAACCCCGACGGTACCTATACGCTTCCCAGCCTGCCGGCCGCAGAATACAAGGTCTATTTCCATTCCAGCGACCCCGGGTGGACGAGCATGGAGGTCTATGGCGGCTCGGACCTGAGCACCTCCACTCCGGTGCTGGTCAACGAGGGACAGGACGTTACGGGAATCGACCAAAACATGGGCGGCGGCAGGATCCAAGGCAGGGTCCTGATGCCCTACTACGTGGACACGACCACCGTGGTTGTCGAGGCGTTGGACTCCTCCGGAACCGTTGTCGCTTCAGAGTTTCCAAGCAGCGGTGGCTACTATGATCTCCGTGGAATCCCTGATGGCCTCTATCGGATCCGGGCCAGCGGTGGCGTCATTACTTCCTGGCATGGAGGAGGAGCTTCGTTCGCTGAAGCCTCCACTATCTCCATCGCGGGTGAGCAGGATGTCTACAATGCAGATCTGGCCGGTGATCCGGGCTCCAGCATCAGTGGTTGGGTGTCCAGTGCTTGGCCGGCAACGGGTGCAGGCGAGCACAGGGTCTCTGTCCATGACCTCACTGGCAAAGTAGTGAAGGACGTCCCGGTTAATAGCAGTTTTTACACTGTCAGCGGGCTTCAGCCCGGCCAATACAAGCTTGCGTTGGATATGGTGACCGTCAGCAGCGCCCACCGGGCGAAGAGCTCTTATGAGGGGCAGTACTACAGCGGTGTGAGTGAGGACAAGGGTCCCGGTCCTGCGCAGACCATCACACTCACGGCGAATGAGCAGAAAACCCGTTTCGATTTCTCGGGCACGGATGGCGGGAGCATGAAGGGATACCTGCGCGATGGCAGCGGCCATCCTTTGCCGTTCGCGGTAGTCGAGGCCTACACCCGCGACGATGCGCTCGTGACGAGGAAAGCCGTCACGGATGCCCAAGGCAGGTTCGAAATCACTGGCCTGACCACCGGGTCCTATCGCCTCCGCGGCAACACGACGAATGTGCGCTTCGCTGGTCTCACCTATTCAGGAAGCGTCGCGGAGCAATCCGAGGCCAAAGAAATCGCGGTCAGCAGCGGCACCAAGACCGACGTCGGAACGGTGGGCTATTGGTCCCGCGCCGACTTCACCGACGTCTTCGAAGGCCAACAGTTCGACCACCAGATCAGTTGGATGAAGTCCACCGGCATCTCCACGGGCTGGCCTGACGCCACGTTCCGGTCCCTTGCTGTCCGTGAACCGTGACGCCATGGCTGCGTTCCTGTACCGGTTGGCGGGGCAACCCGCGTTCACGCCGCCAGCTACGTCGCCGTTCGTGGACGTCCCCACGACCAGCCAGTTCTACAAGGAAATCGCGTGGCTCGCGTCCACCAAGATTTCGGGTGGATGGCCGGACAAAACCTTCCGACCCGTGGAGCCAGTGAACCGCGACGCGATGGCTGCGTTCTTGTACCGCTTCTCCAAGGTCACAGACTTTGAGCCGCCGGCCACCTCGCCGTTTACCGACGTTCCGGCCAATGGCCAGTTCTACAAGGAAATTGCTTGGTTGGCTTCCGCAGAAATCAGCACTGGCTGGGATGACCACACTTACCGGCCCGTCACACCCGTCAAGCGGGATGCCATGGCTGCTTTCATGTACAGGTTCAACGCATTGGATAAGTAGGGACAACGAAATGCCCGGCATGTCAGGATGACGTGCCGGGCATTTCCGCGCTCCAGGACGGGTAACCCGGAAGGAGCGCTGGGCTTGTTTAGTGCTGGGCTTGCTTGTGCAGGCCGAGTTCCGTGGTGGGAGTTTTGGCGGATTCACGGGCTGTCATGGCCGAGACAGCTGCGATCACACAGATCACCGCGGTGAAGATGGAGATTTGGACCCATCCGCCGGGCTTGGTGCCACCCAAAGCCGTGACGATGGCCGGTGCGAAGCCTGCCATGAGGAATCCGAGCTGGGTGCCAATAGCCAAGCCGGAGAAACGGACCTTGGTGCTGAACATTTCGCCGTAGAAGGACGGCCATACGGCGTTGGCGGCGGCGTATCCGAAGGAGAAGAACACCACGGAGACCAGGAACATCAGCGGCACGTTGCCGCCTTCGAGGGTCAGCAGGAACACCGGCGTCATGATCGCGCTGGAAAGGGCTCCATAGATAAACACGGGCTTGCGGCCGATCTTGTCCGAGAGCATGCCGAACAGCGGCTGCGTTCCCAAAGCAACAACGTTGGCCGCAACCACCAGCCAGAGCGTGATGGTGCTGTTGACGCCTGCAACATCCTGGGCGTATTTGATGGCCAGTGTTCCAAAGACCGTACTCACTGCGGCGATGAAGGCGCAGCAGACGACGCGGAGAACGTCGCGCCAGTGCAGTCTCAGGAGATCGGCAACGGGGAGTTTGGAGATCTCATTGTTCTTCTTGGCTTCCGCGAAGGCCGGCGGCTCGTGGAGGGTGCGGCGGATAAAGAAGGCCACCAGAACAACCACGGCGCTCAGCCAGAACGGAATGCGCCAACCGATGCCGTATTTGATGTCGTCGGGCAGTGCCACCACCGGGATGAAGACCAACGCAGCGAGGATCTGGCCGCCCTGGGTGCCGGTGAGGGTCCAAGAGGTGAAGAAGGAGCGGCGGTTGTCCGGGGCGTGCTCCAAAGTCATGGAGGAAGCACCGGCCTGCTCACCAGCGGCAGAAAGTCCCTGGCATAGGCGGGCAACTACCAGCAGGACGGGAGCCCACCAGCCAATGGTCTTGAAGTCCGGGAGGCAGCCAATCACGAAAGTGGCGGCACCCATGAGGACCAGCGTGAACATGAGGACCTTTTGCCGGCCAATCCGATCACCGAAGTGACCCAGGATCACGGCACCCACGGGACGGGCGATGTAGGCGAAACCGAAGGTTGCGAAGGACATGATGGCCGCGTTGGCATCGGCGGAGGGGAAGAAGACGTGGGGGAAGATCAGCGCCGCGGCAGAGCCGAAGATGAAGAAGTCGTAGTACTCGACGGCGCTGCCCAGGAAGCTGGCAAGCGCAGCTTTCTTTGGGGTTCCGGCGGTGGTTTCAGTGCCTGGCGTCGCTGACGGCATTGTTTGGCTCATGGGTGTTCCTTCTGTGACGACGATGTCGCGGATCTGGCTTCTTTGGGGAGACCCAAGCGAGGTGCGGCCGGTCGATCCCTGCACTAGTAACCGCATGGTGAGAGCTACTTGTGCAATACAGCAATACTGACTGTGAGTAGGGTCACTTGTCAAGAGAAGTCGCCACCATCTAGAAATAGCTCTCACTATATGAGAGCATCGAGCTATGAGTGTGAAAGAGGACACAAAGACCGACATGGTCGGCAAGGCCTTGAGCCTGTTGGTATTGCTGGGCAATGAACCCCGGGGCGCAAGTGCTGCGGACTTGGCGAGGAGTGCGAATCTGCCGTTCAGTACTACCTACAGGCTGTTGGGCTCGCTGACCCGTGACGGCTTTGTGGATTACGAGCCCGATGGGCGCCGCTACCACCTGGGGCTGCGCGTCTTCCAGCTGGGTCAGCGCGTCTCGAATCATCATGGCTTTGCTGCCACCGCGCTGCCGGTCCTCCAGCGAGTCACCGAGAGCACGCATGAGGCCACGATCTTGTCCGTTCGTGATGGCAACCATCACCTCACCGTGAACAAGGTGGATGGCCCCAAGACCTTTCGCGTCACCAGTGACCCCGGCCACCTGGGGGCGCTTCACACCACCTCGGTAGGCAAGGCCATTGTGGCCTTCGAGGAAGAGATTGAGCGCAAGCGGCTGCTGGAAGAACTTCCCCTTGACCCGCTGACGGAGCATTCCATCACCGACCGTGAGGCGTTCCGCGCGGAAATCGAACAGGTTCGTCGCCAGGGATATGCCGTGATGGACGAGGAAAACGAGATCGGCATGCGCGCAGTTGCGGTGCCGGTCCTCAACTCCCAGGGGCACGCATTCGCATCGCTGGCCACCGCCGTGCCGGTGTTCCGCATGTCCATGGAAGAACTCATCGCGCACGTACCCACCCTCCAGGAGGCCGCGGCTGAACTCGCGGCCCGCCTACCCCAGCGATGACCTCGGCCACCTTCGTTGCGAGGCCCGCTCTGCGCGCCAAATGGGCGACGAAGGGTGTAAAGCAGGCCCCGCAACGCACCGCCTGGTTCGATTGTTCGCGATAAGAACAAGCGTGCGGAATATGAACACTTGTAGTAATCTAAAAAACACCCGGTCAGGCGGCGCCCTCAGAAAGCGCTTAGAGTCCGAGGTGCTGAAGTCAAAGGAGCTTTAGGATGAGCAACCGAGCCGAGTCCGTTCTGGTGGGCCTCATAGGCGAAGGCGTCATGCCCTCGCTCACGCCGCCCATGCACGAACGCGAAGCCGATGTGCAGGGCCTTCGCTTGCTGTACCGCCCCCTGGACCTGCTGGAACTCGCATTGCCGGCCACCGCCGTCGGGGACCTCCTCACCGCAGCCCAGCGGATGGGCTTCAACGGCCTGAACATCACGCACCCGTGCAAGCAGCTGGTGCTTGAGCACCTGGATGAAATTTCCGACGACGCCCGCAGGCTGGGTGCCGTGAATACGGTCCTCATTCAGGACGGCCGGTTCATCGGCCACAACACAGACTTCTCCGGCTTCGGTGCGGCACTCACCTCTGGGCTGCCGAGCGCAAAGCTCGACCGCGTGGTCCAGCTTGGTGCCGGCGGTGCCGGTTCGGCCGTCGCGTATGCGCTCCTCAAAGCAGGGGTCGCCACGCTGGACCTCGTTGACATGGACCCATCCCGCGCCGCTGAACGCGCCGCGGAACTCGGCGGACTCTTCCCTGCGGCCACAGTCACGCCGCGCACTACCGCAGAGCTAAGCGGGATCATGCCCCTCGCCGACGGCCTGGTGCACTGCACACCGATCGGCATGGCCGCGCACCCGGGCCTGCCCCTCGACATCGATCTCCTGGAACCGCGGCACTGGGTCGCGGACATCGTCTACCGCCCGATCGAAACGCAACTGGTCCGCGAGGCACGTGGCAAGGGCTGCGACGTGCTCGACGGAGGCCGGATGGCAGTCGGCCAGGCGGCTGACGCCTTCCAACTCATCACCGGACGCGAAGCTGATCGTGAACGGATGCGGGCGCACTTCCTGGAGCTGATCGCAGTGGAAGACGCTGCGGCTGCGCTGACCCCCGAGCTGACGAAGGCGGGCAACTGATGCGCACCGGAATCGCCACGGTTTGCCTGTCCGGCACGTTGAAGGAGAAGATGCAGGCCTGCGCCATCGCGGGCTTCGACGGCATCGAAATCTTCGAGCAGGACCTCGTCACGTCCCCACACAGTCCTGAAGACGTCCGGAAAATGGCCGCGGACCTCGGCCTGGGATTGGACCTCTACCAACCGTTCCGGGATTTCGACGGCGTCACTCCGGACCTGCTCAAAGCCAACCTTCGCCGGGCCGAGGCCAAGTTCAAGCTCATGTCCCGCTTGGGAATGGACACCATCCTGGTCTGCTCCAACGTGGCCACGGCCACCATTGATGACGACGAACTCCGCGCCGCGCAGTTGACCGAGCTCGCAGAATTGGCCGGGGACCACGGTGTCAAGGTTGCCTACGAGGCCCTCGCCTGGGGTAAGTACGTCAACGACTATGAGCACGCGTACCGTCTGGTTGAAATGGTTGACCACCCCAACCTCGGCACCTGCCTGGACTCGTTCCACATCCTTTCCCGCGACTGGGACACCGCGCCGATCGAGAACATCAACGCGGACAAGATCTTCTTCGTCCAAGTCGCCGACGCCCCTAAACTGTCCATGGATGTGCTCTCCTGGAGCCGCCACTACCGCGTTTTCCCGGGTGAGGGCCAGTTTGAGCTCGCCAAGTTCATGGGCCATGTAGTCCGCGCAGGATACACAGGTCCGGTCTCCCTCGAAGTCTTCAACGACGTCTTCCGTCAGTCGGACACCGAGCGCACGGCCGTCGACGCCATGCGCTCCTTGATCTGGCTCGAGGAGCAGAGCGCCAAGTGGCTCGCGAGTAGCCCCACGGAAACTGAAACCGCGGCCGGCAACGGCAGTGCGTCCCGCCGTCGTTATCCCATGGAACTGGCCACGCTGCCCAAGGTGAACGAGCCCGCCGGCTTCAACTTCGCCGAGGTCAAGGCCGACGACACCGCGCAGCTTGAGAAGCTCCTGGGCCAGCTCGGCTTCGAATTCGAAGGCCGCCACCGCACTAAGGACGTCCAGCTCTGGACCATGGGACAGGCCCGCGTGATCATCAACGAGCAAGCGGCATCGCACTCGGAACCGGCTATCGCAGCATTGGGGTTCGACGTCGACTCTCCGGTGATTGCCTCCGCTCGCGCCCAGCAACTCAAGGCGCCGGTAGTGGCTCGCAAGGTCCAAGCCGACGAGGAAGTCTTCCAAGGCATCTCAGCTCCGGACTCCACCGAGATTTTCTTGTGCCAGGGCAGCGCCGATGGCACCGCTGCGTGGACGCATGAATTCGGCGAAGGGCTGGAGCACTCCGCAGCGCAGCAGAATGCCGTCATTGACCACGTGAACCTCGCCCAGCCCTGGCAGCACTTTGACGAAGCTGTCCTCTTCTACACCAGCGCCCTTGCCCTTGAACCGCAGCCTTTCGCCGAGGTCCCCAGCCCCAGTGGGCTGGTTCGCTCGCAGGTCATGGAGACCAGCAACGGAGCGGTCAGGCTGGTCTTGAACCTGGCACCCGCGCAGCAGGCACAGGCAGCCCGCAAAACGTACCAGGAACACATCGCCTTCGCCGTGGACGACCTCGTGGCTACGGCCCGGGCCGCCCGCGATCGTGGCCTTGAGTTCCTGCAGATTCCGGCCAACTACTACGAGGACCTGGACGCCCGGTTCGATCTCGACCCTGGATTCCTGGCCACCCTCAAGGAGCTCAACCTCCTGTATGACCGGGACGCCAACGGCGAATTCCTCCACTTCTACACCGCCACCGTGGGCAGTGTGTTCTTCGAAATGGTGGAGCGTCGAGGCAACTACGACGGCTACGGGGCGCCCAATGCTCCCGTACGCCACGCCGTCCAATACGACTCGCTCCACCGGGTTTAGGCCCGCCGCCCAGCAAACCAAGAGAACCAATAAACCGAAAGGAGCCGGCCGTGCCGCAAGAACAGACCGCACAAGTCACTACCGCAGAAGCGCTCGAATCCGAGGAACTCGTACCGCCCGCAGAGGCGCACGCCGCGCACGTTTCCCCCAAG
The DNA here is from genome assembly GCF_056279165.1 of Paenarthrobacter sp. TE3676. Lineage (NCBI taxonomy): Bacteria > Bacillati > Actinomycetota > Actinomycetes > Micrococcales > Micrococcaceae > Paenarthrobacter > Paenarthrobacter sp. TE3676. Next base: position 43,160 of record NZ_JBWBQU010000007.1, on the reverse strand, counting down.
AAGGTGGAAACCCAAGCGGACCTCAGTGCTGAGATGAAGGGCATCAGCGACCGCTACGCGGAGGCCCTGAAGAACGGCCGGGGGCCGGAGACCATGCCGCGTCTGGACTACGCGCCGTACCGCAGCAGCATCTTGCGCCACCCCACCAAGAGCCTGCACCACGCGGACCCGGAGACGATCGAACTTTACTCGCCCGCTTTCGGCCACCAGGACGTGCACGCGCTGGAATCCGACCTGACCATCCAGCACAACGGCGAGCCGCAGGGTGAGCGCATCATCGTTGCAGGCCGTGTACTTGATGGCGACGGTCGCCCTGTTGCCGGCCAACTCGTGGAGATCTGGCAGGCCAACGCCGCCGGACGTTACATCCACAAGCGCGATCAGCACCCCGCCCCGCTGGACCCGAACTTCACCGGCGTCGGCCGTTGCATCACCGGTGACGACGGCTCCTACAGCTTCACCACCATCAAACCCGGCGCGTACCCGTGGAAGAACCACCTGAACGCCTGGCGTCCGGCGCACATCCACTTCTCCATGTTCGGATCAGAATTCACGCAGCGCATCGTCACCCAGATGTACTTCCCGGGTGACCAACTGTTCCCGCTGGACCCCATTTACCAGTCGATCGTGGACCAGGACGCCCGCGACCGCCTCGTGGCTGAGTATGATCACGAGCTCACCAGCCCCGAATGGGCGCTCGGCTACAAGTGGGACATCATCCTGACCGGTTCCAAGCGGACCTGGACAGAGAACGAAGCATACGGCGACGCCGGGGACGAGGAGTAAGCACATGGGCAAGCTGACACCCACACCGGGCCAGACCGTAGGCCCCTTCTACGGCTACGCACTTCCCTTCAACAAGGACAACGAACTGCTGGCACCAGGCAGCCCAGGCAGCATTCGCCTGCAAGGCACGGTATACGACGGCTCGGGCAGCACCATCCCGGACGCCATCCTGGAGATCTGGCAGCCGGATTCCGACGGTAACATCGTCCAGCGCACCGGCTCCCTGGTCCGCGACGGCTACACGTTCACCGGCTGGGGCCGCGGCTCTGTTGGCAACTCCGGGGTGTACACGTTCACCACGGTCAACCCCGGACCCACGGCTCCCGGAGCGGCGGCGTTCATCTCCGTGGCCGTCTTCGCCCGCGGACTCATGAACCGTCTCTTCACCCGCGTTTACTTGCCGGAAAACGAGGAAGCGCTGGCCAACGATCCGCTGCTGCGCTCCTTGGAACCCGAACGCCGTAAGACGCTCATCGCCCGCCGCGACCCCGACGGAGGCCTCACTTGGGACATCCGCCTGCAGGGCGGCGATGAGACCGTCTTCCTGGACTTCCAACAGGACGGCTCGCTGGAAACCAGCGTCAACGCCGATCATTCTGCAGGGAAAAACAAGGCATGATCCACGGCGACTTCGGCCTCCTCAGCCCCGTCTCGGCGTCGTCCGCTGTGGCGGCACTGACGGGCGACCATGCCGTCATTGCGGCAATCCTCGACGTCGAAGCCTCCTGGGCTGGTGTCCTCGAGGAAGCGGGGCTGGTCCCTGCCGGCTCCGCCGCTGTGGTGGCCGAAGCCGCCGACGCCGGCTCATATCACGCAGCCGAAATCGCCGAACGCGCCCAAGGTGGCGGCAACCCGGTGATTCCGCTGCTCGGCGACCTGCGTGCCCGGGTCAAGTCCTTGGACACCTCCGGCATCGGCGCGGCCAAAGCTGTCCACACCTCGCTGACCAGCCAGGACGTCCTCGACTCCGCCCTGATGCTGCTCGCCAGCCGGACCGTTTCTGCTTTGCTGGTTGACCTAAGAAGCGCGACGACGGCGCTCGCCACCTTGGTAGGGGAACATGCGGAAACGCTGTGCGTGGGAAGGAGCCTGACGCAGCATGCGCTGCCGTACACGTTCGGGCTCAAGGCTGCCCAGTGGTTCCAGGGTGTCGCGGCTGCGGCTGCCCGGCTGGAGTTGCTTCAGTTGCCGGTTCAGTTTGGCGGGGCCGGTGGAACGCTGGCTTCGGGGACCAGGTTGACTGCGGGATCTGCTTCCACGCCGTTCGATCTGGCCGATTCCTTGGCGTCCCGGCTTGGCCTCGCACCAGCTCCTGCTCCCTGGCACACCAACCGCCTCCCTGTCACGGCGCTGGGGGATGGCCTCGCTGCCCTCCTCGATTCCTTCGGGAAGATCGCCGCGGACTTGCTGTTCCTGAGCCGTCCTGAAGTGGGCGAGCTCGGCGAACCGTTGGCCGCCGGACGCGGGGTATCCTCGGCCATGCCGCAGAAGCAGAACCCGGTGCTGTCGGTTTTAATTCGCAGCGCGGCGTTGCAGGCTCCGGGGCTGGCATCACAGTTGCACCTGGCCGCTGCGACCTTCAACGACGAGCGACCAGACGGCGCCTGGCACAGCGAGTGGCCTGCCCTCCGTCAGTTGCTCGCGTTGGCCTTGGGCGCAGCCGGGCACCTTCGCGAACTCACAAAGGGCCTCCGTGTCTTCCCCGATGCGATGCGCCGGAACCTGGAGATCTCGGGACCGCTGCTGCTCAGCGAAGGTGTGGCGGCCGCCGTCGCCCCGCTCCTGGGTGAGGACGGAAAGCAGAAGCTGCAGGCCGTCGTCGACGAAACCCTCAAGGCACCTGCCGCAGAGCAGGGCCGGATTTACACCAAACTCCTGCGCGAAACCGTCCCCGCGGACAAGCTTTCTGATGCCGAACTTAAGGCGCTCCTGGACCCCGCCAGCTACCTCGGTGAAGCATCCAGGATCGCACGGCGCGTGCTGGCCGCCTACCCCGACTTCGTGGCGCCAGCCGAAAACACCGGAACCCCAACGAAGGGAGCCACTCGTGGCTAAGCCAACTGTCAAGGCCGTGCTGCTTTCCCCGCAGCGCGAACTGGGAACCAATCCGCTCCTGGTGGTGGGTCCGTCGTTGGGTACGTCCACCGTTCTCTGGACGGAAACCGCGGCACTCCTGGGCGACGACTTTGACGTCATCGGCTGGGACCTCCCCGGCCACGGCATCTCGCCGACCGTCACCGAAGGTTTCGATGTGGCGGAACTGGCTGACGCCGTCGTCGACCTTGTCGACTCTGTTTCGCCGGGCGCAAGGTTCCACTACGCGGGTGTCTCGCTGGGTGGGGCCACCGGCCTGCAGCTCGGCATCAAGCACGGCGACCGACTGCTCAGCCTGTCCGTCCAGTGCAGTGGCGCCAAGCTCGGCACGCCGGAAGGCTGGTTGGAGCGTGCGGAAACCGTCCGCAAACTGGGAACTCCCGTGATGATCCAAGGTTCCGCGGAGCGTTGGTTCGGCCCGGGGTTCATGGACCGCCAGCCTGAGATCAGCAGCCGCCTCCTGCATGCCCTCCGCGATGCCGACCGCTTCGGCTACGCCTTCTGCTGCGAGGCCCTCGCCGTGTTCGATGTCCGCGAGCAGCTCGGCAGCATCGCCGTCCCCACACAGGTGATTGCCGGCGTCGAGGATTCAGTAGCGCCGCCGTCGGTCGCTGAAGAGACGGCAGCAGGCATTCGGGCGGGCGGTGGATTCGCCGCGGTGGAAACGCTCGACGGCGTAGGTCACCTCGCCCCCGCAGAGGCACCGGCCGCTGTGGCAGGGCTGATGCGCACTTTCATGAAGGAGAACGGACGATGAGCACTGCTTCCGAAGACAACGGCGCAGTACGGAATGGTGCCGTGCAGGCGGATGCCACCGCCCAGGACATTTACGACGCCGGCATGGTGGTCCGCCGCGAAGTGCTCGGCGACGCACACGTGGATCGGGCCAACGCCGCCAAGGATTCCTTTACCGAGGACTACCAGGACATGATCACCAGGATTGCCTGGGGTGGCATCTGGACGCGGCCCGGCCTGAGCCGGCAGATGCGCTCCGCCGTCACCCTCACGGCACTGGTGGCGCACGGTCACTGGGAGGAGCTCGCCATGCACGTCCGGGCGGCCCTCAACAACGGCCTGAGCAGGGATGAAATCAAGGAAATCCTGCTGCAGACCGCCATCTATTGCAGTGTGCCGTCGGCCAATTCGGCCTTCAAGACGGCCCAAAAAGTATTCGCCGACATCGACGCCAACGAACCCAACTAGCCCCCCACCGCCACCCAACTGAGTAACAGCAAACGTCCCACTGAGGGCCCATAGCGACGTTTGCTGTTACGCAGTTGGGAAAGAGAACGAAGGAAAACCCATGAACCAGGCTTTCGTGTACGACGCCGTGCGCACGCCCTTTGGCAAGTTCGGCTCCGGTCTTGCTGCTGTCCGTCCTGACGACCTTGCTGCCCACGTGGTCCGCGAGTCCGTTCGCCGCGCGCCGGGGTTGGATGTTGAGCGGATCGACGAGGTGGTGTTCGGCAACGCCAACGGCGCAGGAGAGGAAAACCGCAACGTTGCCCGCATGGCCACCTTGCTGGCCGGCCTTCCGGTCTCGATTCCGGGCACCTCGGTGAACCGGCTGTGCGGCTCGTCGCTTGACGCGGCCATCATCGCTTCGCGGCAGATCAACGCCGGCGACGCCGACCTCATGCTGGTGGGTGGCGCTGAGTCAATGTCCCGTGCTCCGTGGGTGCTGCCGAAGACGTCCAAGCCGTACCCGGCCGGTGACATGACACTCGCGTCCACCACTTTGGGTTGGCGCCTGGTGAACCCGGCCATGAACAAGGACTGGACCATTTCCTTGGGTGAAGCCACCGAACGCCTCCGTGAGAAGTACGGGATCACGCGTGAGCGGCAGGATGCCTTTGCGGCTGATTCGCACAATCTGGCCGACGCTGCGTGGAACGAAGGCTTCTACGATTCGTTGGTCTCGCAGGTTCCCGGCACTGACCTGGTCCGTGATGAAGGCATCCGTGCCGGATCATCGGCGGAGAAGCTGGCTGGGCTGAAGACCGTTTTCCGGCCTGAGTCTGACGGGCTCGACGGCGGTACGGTCACCGCCGGGAATGCCTCACCTCTGTCTGACGGTGCTTCGGCCGCATGGATCGGTTCCGAGGCCGCTGCCGGGATTCTTGGTTTGGAGCCCCTGGCCCGCATCGCTGGCCGTGGCGCGCACGGCAACGACCCCCAGTTCTTCGGCTTCGCACCCGTGGAGGCCGCGAACAAGGCCCTCGCGAAGGCGGGCATCGGCTGGGACCAAGTTGGCGCCGTCGAACTTAACGAAGCGTTCGCCGCGCAATCGCTGGCGTGCGTTGACGCGTGGGGGATCGACCCCTCAATCGTGAACCAGCACGGCGGGGCGATCGCGATGGGCCACCCGCTCGGTGCTTCCGGTACGCGCATCCTGGGAACGCTCGCCCGTTCCTTGCAGGCTTCCGGGCAGCGCTGGGGCGTCGCAGCGATCTGCATCGGCGTGGGCCAAGGCCTGGCCGTGGTGCTCGAAAACGTTACTGCCGGCGCATCGGCACAGGAGGGTTAAGGATCATGCTGAATTTCATTGACACTGTGGGCGATGCTGTCGCCGGCATCAAGGACGGCTCCACGGTAATGATCGGTGGGTTCGGCAACGCCGGGCAGCCGTTCGAACTGATCGACGCGCTGATGGATTGCGGCGCGAAAGACCTGACCGTGGTGAACAACAACGCCGGTCAGGGAGATCAGGGCCTGGCGTTGCTGATCAAGGAAGGCCGGGTCCGCAAGATGATCTGCTCCTTCCCGCGGCAGTCCGATTCCTGGCACTTCGATGCCAAGTTCCACGCCGGTGAGATCGAGCTGGAGTTGGTCCCGCAGGGCAACCTGGCCGAGCGCATCCGGGCTGCGGGCGCTGGAATTGGCGGTTTCTTCACGCCCACCGGATACGGCACCACGCTGGCCGAAGGCAAGGAAACCCGGTTGCTGGACGGGAAATGGCAGGTGTTCGAAACGCCGATCCACGCCGACGTCGCCCTGATCAAAGCACTCAAAGCCGACGGCAAGGGCAACCTCGTTTACCGCAAGACCGCACGGAACTTCGGCCCCATCATGGCTTCCGCTGCCAAGCACACCATCGTGCAGGTCTCGGAAATCGTGCCCACCGGTTCCCTGGATCCGGAAAACGTGGTGACACCGGGGATCTACGTCAACAGCGTGGTCCGCGTCGGCGGTTCCAGCGCAGAACAGGTGGCCTGATCATGAGCACACAAACCAGCATCCAGACCTCGGAGAAGCCGCTGGGCCGCGACGAACTCGCCCAATTGGTGGCCCGCGACATCGTCCCAGGTTCGTTCGTGAACCTGGGTATCGGACAGCCGACACTCGTGTCCAATTACCTCACCGAGGAACAGAACATCACGCTCCACACGGAGAACGGGATGCTCGGCATGGGCCCGGCCGCTCTTGGGGATGACGTCGATGGCGATCTAATTAACGCCGGCAAGATCCCCGTCACCGAACTGCCCGGAGCCTCGTACTTCCACCATGCCGACTCGTTCGCGATCATGCGCGGCGGGCACCTGGACATCTGCGTGCTCGGTGCGTTCCAGGTTTCCGCAACGGGTGACCTCGCCAACTGGCACACCGGCGCCCCGGACGCCATCCCCGCCGTGGGCGGTGCAATGGACCTGGCTACAGGCGCCAAGGACGTCTTCGTGATGATGACGCTGCTGACGCGCGAGGGCGTGTCCAAACTCGTGGAACAGTGCACCTATCCGCTCACTGGCGTCGGCTGCGTCACCCGCGTGTACACGGACAAAGCAGTGTTCCTGACAGGTCCCGATGGCGTCACCGTGCGCGAGACCTTCGGCTGCACCTTCGAGGAAATCCAGGAGCTCGTACCGCTGCCCCTGAAGAATGCAGAGTAGGCCCCGCAAGTTGCACGCTCCCCGTTGTGAGGCCCGCTCTGCTGGGTATTTCGGGAACTTAGCCTGCAGAGTAGGCCCCGCAAGTTGCGCGCTCCCCGTTGTGGGGCCCGCTCTGCTGGGTATTTCGGGAACTTAGCCTGCAGAGTAGGCCCCGCAAGTTGCACGCTCCCCGTTGTGGGGCCCGCTCTGCTGGGTATTTCGGGAACTTAGCCTGCAGAGTAGGCCCCGCAACGCACCCTAGGATTGGTAACCATGACCGATTCCCCAGTAACCCCGCAGGCCAGCGACCAGTATGTTCAGTCGTTGGCACGGGGTCTGGCCGTGATCCGGGCGTTCGACGCAAATAACCCGGTGATGACCCTCAGCGAAGTCGCAGCCCGCACGGACCTGACGCGCGCCACCGCCCGGAGGTTCCTGCATACCCTGGTTGAACTCGGCTACGTCCGCACCGACGGCAAGACCTTCGCGCTCACGGCCAAAGTGCTGCAGCTTGGTTACTCGTACTTGTCGGCGTTGTCCCTGCCGCAGTTGGCCCAGCCGCACTTGGAACAGTTGAGCCTGAAGCTGGGGGAGTCGACGTCCGCCGCGGTCCTGGACGGTCCGGACATCTTCTACGTGGCCCGCGTCGCCACGCGCCGGATCATGAATGTGGGGATCACCGTGGGCACGCGATTCCCGGCTTACGCCACATCCATGGGTCGCGTCCTGCTGGCCGGTTTGCCGCAGGCCAAGTTCGAGGCCTACCTCTCGACGGCGGAACTTACGCCGATCACGCCGCGAACCGTCGCCAGCGTTCCCGACTTGAGGGCCGCCGTCGAGCATGTCCGTTCGCAAGGGTGGTGCCTTCTGGATCAGGAGCTGGAGATCGGGCTGATGTCCATTGCAGCGCCGGTGTGGAACCACAACAATGGCGACAACGTGGCCGCGATCAACGTGTCCCTGCAAGCTCAGGCAGTCGCGTCCCAGCCGAACCCGGTGAAGTACCTCGACGCCGTGCGCCAGGAAGTGGTCGCGACGGCCAAGGCCATCTCGCAGGATGTTTCCGCCAAGCACTAACCCACCAATGTAGGTCGCAGATCATGCCGTTATGAGGGCTCAAAACGGCATGAACTGCGACTCAGTTGGGTCCGGACGGGACTATTTCCGGATCGCTGCCAACCGCGTCTCCAGGATCCGGCGCACCATGGAGTCCGGCACGGGATTATCCGCAGAAAACCGCAGCGTTCCCGGCGACCACGAATAACCCCCAAGCTCCTCCGACATCTCCGGGAGGATCTGCCCGCTGAACGGGTACAGGGCCAGGTGCTTTGTGGTTTCCTGCACGCTCAGGAAGCCCTTGCCATCAACCAGCAGCGCGGGCATTCCGTAGCTGATGCCTTCTTCGGCGTCGGGGGCCAACTCGCGGGCGATCCCCACAATCCGCTCCAGAATCGAGCGGTTGGCCTCGCTGACGCCCTCAAGATATTCGGTGACGGTTCCCATAGGGACATGCTTCACCACGGGCACCGCAAGGGCCAGAGGTTTAGCGTTCCGGAATCACCGCGATGCCCTGGATTTCGATCAGGGCCTCCTTCTGCCAGAGGCGCGTGACGCCGATACCGGCCATTGCGGGGTACTGCGAGCCCGCCATTTCCCGCCAGATTCGTCCGATTTCGCGGCCGTTCGCCATGTAGTCGTCCACGTCGGTGAGGTAGATGGTCACGTTGACCAGGTCTTCGGGCTCTCCGCCGGCCTCCCGCAGCGTGGTGATCACGTTGGAGAACGCCTGCGTGAACTGCTCCACAATCCCGCCGGGAACGATGTTCATGTTCTTGTCCAAGGCAGTCTGCCCGCCCAGGAAGACGGTGTTGCCGGCCAGGATGCCGTGTGCGTAGCCGGATGGTTTGGCCAGCGATTCCGGGTTGATCGTTGTGTGGCTCATGCTGTTCCTCCTCGTTGTGGCAACTGCAAAAACTTTTGGAAAGCCTCTGTGCAGATCATTTCCGCCGTGCTACGTTGAGCATATGTGACGATCGTAAAAAAGTCGACACATCATAAAATCTCGAAGGGAACCCCGCAATGAAACTAGCCACCTTGCGCACGGCCGGCGGAAGTACGACGGCGGCACTCGCCACGGGTGCCGGCTCTTACATCGCGTTGCCCGCCACTGACGTCGGGGCACTCCTGGCGCAGCCGGAGTGGCGGTTGGTCGTCGAGAAGGCAGCAGGGGCTGCCGCGTCCAAGGAGCAGAAAGTCATCGCGGCAGGCGAAGGAGACCTCGCACCGCTCCTTCCCCGCGCCGGCAAAGTCATCTGCTGCGGTCTGAACTACGGGGACCACATCCAGGAAATGGGACGCGAGCTTCCCGAGTACCCCACCCTCTTCGCCAAGTACGCGGACACCCTGATCGGAGCAAACGACGCTGTGGAAGTCCACGGCAGCGGCCGCGTCGACTGGGAAGCCGAGCTCGCCGTCGTCGTGGGTTCTGAACTGTTCCGCGCGGACGAAGACCAAGCCCGTGAAGCAATCGCCGGTTACACAGTGGCCAACGACGTTTCCATGCGCGACTGGCAAAACCGGACCCTGCAATGGTTCCAAGGCAAAGCCTGGGACGGCACCACCCCTGTAGGCCCGGTCATGGTCACGGCAGATGAAGCCGGCGAACATTTCGACGTCCGCGGTTACGTCAACGGCGAGCTTGTGCAGCAGGGGAACACCAGCACATTGGTGTTCGGCCCGGCACAGCTCCTGTCCTACATTTCGCAATTCACCACCCTGCGCCCGGGCGACCTCGTCCTCACCGGCACGCCCGGGGGAGTGGGGATGGGAATGACCCCGCCGCGCTTCCTCAAAGACGGCGACATCCTCACCACCGAAATCGACGGGATCGGCCGGCTGGAGAACCAGTTCCGGATCCACGCACCAGTCCCGGCAAACGCCTAAAAGCCTCACACCTCAACAAAGGAGAGACCCATGAGCCAGACCACCACCGAATACCGTCTCGAAGGCGACAACTCCATCTACGCGCAGGCTGACGGCAAGGTTGTCCCCGTTGTCACCCGCGCCGGTGCCGAAAACACCAACACGGCTCAATCCGGCGATTGCATCCGCGTCTCCGGCGTGAGCATCCAGCACACCCCGGCAACCAAGATCTGGTTCGGCCAGGTGTCCAACACCCCCGGCTACCGCTCACTCCCGCACCACCACGGTGAGGCAGAGACCGGTGGCTACGTGCTCCGCGGCCACGGCCGGATCTACTTCGGCGAGAACTACTCAGAGTTCATCGACATGAAGGCCGGCGACTGGGTATTCGTTCCGCCGTTCATGCCCCATGTCGAGGCCAACATGTCCATCACGGAGGAGCTCGTCTGGCTCACCGCGCGCACACCGGAGAACCTCGTGGTCAACCTCGAAGATGTCGCAGACGAAACTCTCGCCGACTACCGCCGGGCCTAAGCCATGATCACTGGAACTCTGACGTCCGAGACCTTCCTCAAGGCCGTTGAACTTACGCCCGCAACGGCCGAGGTTTTCGACGAAGCCTATGAAGCAACCACCCAGTACGTGCCGTGGCCCAAAGCCTATGGTGGAGACATGGTGGCACAGGCTGCGGCCGCAATGATGCGGTCCGTTGATGCTGACAGGACTTTGCACTCGATGCACAGCTACTTCATGCGTCCCGTGGATATCGGTTCCAGTGTCCGCTACGAAGTGGAGCGTCTCCGGGACGGCCGCGGGTATTCCACCCGCACCGTCAGGGGCTTTCAGAACGGCAAGCCCGTCTATGCGGCCATGGGCTCGTTCCAGGTTCCCGAGAACGGGCCGGACTTCCAGCCCGAGGCTCCTGCCGCCGTCGAGCCTGAATCGCTGCGGACCGCTGCCGAAGCGTTGGACGCAACGGATGGTCCGGCGGCGGACTACTGGTCCACGGGCCGCAGCTTCGATATGCGTCATATTCCAGGACCGGTATATATAGAACTGGAAGGCGGCTCAGTGCCGCAGCAGGCGATATGGGTCAAGGCCTTTGATGCCCTGCCTGACGACGCCGACCTGCACCGCACAGCGTTGGCTTACGTCTGCGATTACACAATTTTGGAGCCGCTGCTCCGGGTGAACGGACTCAATTGGTCCAGCCCGGGACTCGCCACCGCCAGCTTGGACCACTCGATGTGGTTCCACCGCGACGGTCGCGCTGACGACTGGGTGCTCTACGCCCAGGAAGCTATCTCCGGTCAAAGCAACAGGGGCCTCGCCATGGGCCGCTTCTTTGATCGGCAAGGAAGACTGCTGGCCACGGTGGCCCAAGAGGGCATGATCCGGGCCGGCTCCTAAGCAGTTTTGCCCCCAACCCCACTCCGCTTCAACGACGCACCACTGAAAGGAACGGCCATGAGCATGATGCCATCGGCCCACGTGGACACGTTCACCCGCGACCACTTGCCACCCGCCGATACCTGGCCTGCGCTTGAATTCACCCTTCCCGAACTCCACTACCCGGAACGGCTCAATGCTGCTGCCGTACTGATCGACGATGGCGTCGAACAGTACGGCGCGGACAGCCCGGCCCTGCGGACCCCGGACGGCGTTGTCTGGACCTACGGCCAGCTTCAGCAGCGTTCCAACCAGGTGGCCCAGGTCCTCACTGAAGACCTCGGTGTTGTGCCGGGCAACCGCGTGTTGCTGCGCGGGCCCAACAACCCCTGGATCGTGGCTGCCTGGCTCGGCGTGCTGAAGGCAGGCGCCGTGGTGGTCACCACCATGCCCATGCTGCGCTCCAACGAAGTCTCCACCCTCATCGGTCTCACCAAGCCGGTGGTGGCCATCTCTGATCACCGCTTCGTGGACGAGCTCAGGGTCGCGGCGGGGGACCAGGTTAAGGTCCTGACGTACGGGTCCGACGACGACGACCTCACCTCCCGCTGTGGGCAAAAGAGCGGAGTGTTCACGGCTGTGGACACTTCAGCGGACGACGTTGCGCTGCTGGGTCCGACGTCGGGCACCACCGGTGTGCCGAAGGTGACCATGCACTTCCACCGGGACATCCTGGCCAACGCGGACACCTTCGCCCGCTTCATCCTTGAGCCAACCGCCGATGACGTCTTCGCCGGTTCCCCGCCTTTGGCTTTCACCTTCGGGCTGGGCGGCCTTGTGGTCTTCCCCCTCCGTTTCGGCGCGTCTTCGCTCCTGACTGAGAAAGCCGGACCCGTGGAACTGGCAGAGCACGCCGCAGCGGCTGGTGCCACGATCCTCTTCACGGCTCCCACTGCGTACCGGGCCATCCTGAAGGAGAAACGGGGGGACCTCCTCCGCGGCCTCCGAGTTGCCGTCTCTGCTGGAGAGCACTTGTCCAAGGAGACCTGGGAAGCTGTCCGCGAGGCTACCGGCCTGCGCCTGGTCAACGGAATCGGCGCTACTGAGCTGCTCCATGTGTTTATTTCCGCCGCCGGCGATGACATCCGCCCAGGAACCACCGGGCGCGCTGTTCCGGGGTTCCGGGCCACCATCCTGGACGACGACGGCAACGAACTCGGCCCGGGCAGCATCGGCCGCCTCGCCGTGATCGGCCCTACCGGGTGCCGCTACCTCGACGATGCCAGGCAGGCAAACTACGTGGTCCGGGGGTGGAACGTCACCGGCGACACGTTCGCCATGGACGCCGACGGGTACTTCACGTACCAGGCGCGCTCGGACAACATGATCGTCTCCTCCGGTTACAACATCGGCGCACCCGAGGTTGAAACGGCCATCGACCAGCACCCCGATGTGGTGGAAAACGCCGTCATCGGAGTTCCGGACGAAGAGCGAGGCAGCATAGTCTGCGCTTTCATCGTGCTGCGCGAAGGTGTCACCGGCGATGCCTCAAAGCGCAAGGACATCCAGGACTTCGTGAAGCAGGCCATCGCCCCGTACAAGTACCCCCGGGACGTCCGCTTCGTCAACGAACTGCCACGCAATCCCAGCGGCAAACTCCAGCACTTCAAGCTCCGCGACAGCCTTCTCGCCGAGGGCGTTATAGCGAACGCGAACCAGACCGAACAACTTACCCCCGCCGGCCAGAGCCAGGCCTGAGAAGGAGCAACACCCATGAAAATCGCAATCGTTGGAGGCGGCCCCGGTGGCCTGTACTTCGCAGCACTGATGAAGCAGCTGGACCCGTCGCACGACATCACTCTCTGGGAACGCAACGCTGCCAGCGACACCTTTGGCTTCGGCGTCGTATTTTCCGATGAGACGCTCGGTGGCATCGGCAACGCCGATCCCGTGGTGGCTGAATACATGAGCCGCCGCTTCGCCCGCTGGTCCGACATCGACATCCATTTCCGCGGCGAGATGATGACAGTCGGCGGCCAGGGCTTCGCTGCCATGAGCCGCAAGGAATTGCTGGAGCTGCTGCAACGTCGCTGCATCGAACTGAACGTTGACGTGCGGTTCAGCACCTTGGCCCCCGCCGTAGAGGAACTTGAAGCCAACTACGATCTGGTTCTTGCCGCGGACGGCATCAATTCGCAGATCCGTGCCAAGTACGCTGACTCGTTCAAGCCGAACCTGGACGCGCGGACCAACAAGTTCATGTGGCTGGGTACGGATCAGGTGTTCGAGGCCTTCAAATTCTTCGTGAAGGAAACCGAGTGGGGTGTCATGCAAATCCACGGGTACCCCTACTCGGATGAGGGTTCCACGTTCATCGTGGAAATGCACCAGGACGTGTGGCACGCGGCAGGTTTCGATGAGACGGCCAACGACGTCTTCCCTCCCGGCGTCTCGGATGAGAAGGCCATCGCCAAGATCCGCGAGATCTTCGCCGAGGAACTCAACGGCTACGAGGTCCTCACCAACAACTCCAAGTGGATCAACTTCACCACCGTCCGCAACGAAAACTGGCGCCACAACAACGTGGTGCTGTTGGGCGACGCCGCCCACACGGCCCACTTCTCCATCGGTTCCGGCACCAAGCTGGCCATGGAGGACTCGTTGGCACTGGCCGCTTGCCTGCACGAACACGCGGATGTGGAGTCCGCGCTGGCGGCGTATGAGGCTGAGCGCCGGCCCGTGGTCGCCTCCACCCAGCGCGCAGCCCAGGCTTCCCTTGAGTGGTTTGAGCGCATCGGCCAGTACAAGGACCAGGACCCCACCCAGTTCGCGTTCAACCTGCTGACCCGTAGCCGCCGCATCACACAGGAAAACCTGCGCCTCCGCGATCCTGAATTCGCAGACGCTGTGGACCGCGGCTTTGCCGAATCCCAGGGCCTCAACGAGGTGGCACCTGCCATGTTCCAGCCCTTCCGTATCGGCGAGCTGGAGCTGAAGAACCGCATTGTGGTCTCGCCGATGGACATGTACTCAGCTACGGACGGCGTTCCGGGCGACTTCCATAAGGTTCACCTGGGCTCCAAAGCACTCGGTGGCGCCGGTTTGGTCATGACCGAAATGGTCTGTGTTTCCGAAGCAGGCCGCATCACCCCCGGTTGCAGCGGCCTGTACACGGACGATCAGCGGGACAGCTGGAAGGAAATCGTGGACTTCGTGCACAGCCGTTCCACTGCCAGGATCGGCGCGCAGCTGGGCCACTCGGGTCGCAAGGGCTCTACCAAGCTCATGTGGGAAGGCATCGATCAGCCGCTCGAGTCAGGCAACTGGACCGCCGTCGGCCCTTCTGCCCTTCCCTACAGCCCGGAGAACCAGACCCCCGTGGAGTTGGATCGAGCCGGTATGGATGCCATCAAGGCGGAGTTCGTCGCTTCCACGGTCCGTGCCGATGAGGCCGGTTTCGACCTCCTGGAAATCCACGCCGCCCACGGCTACCTGCTGTCGTCCTTCCTTTCGCCGGTATCCAACAAGCGGACCGACGAATACGGCGGCAGCCTGGAGAACCGGTTGCGGTTCCCGCTGGAAGTGTTCGACGCCGTTCGCGCGGCATGGCCCGTCCACAAACCGGTGACGGTGCGCATCTCCGCAACGGACTGGATCGAGGGTGGCAACACCTCCGACGATTCGGTGTCCATCGCCAAGGCGTTCGTCGAGCACGGCGCTGCAGGCTTGGACGTTTCCACAGGCCAAGTGGCCAAGGAAGAGAAGCCCGCCTTCGGCCGCAGCTACCAGACCCCGTTCGCCGACCGCATCCGCCAGGAAGTTGCCGCACCGGCAGGCGTGGCCGTGATCGCCGTCGGTGCCATCTCCACTTACGACGACGTGAACTCCATCCTCCTCGCAGGCCGCGCGGACCTGATCGCCCTGGGCCGTACGCACCTTTACGACCCCCAGTGGACGCTGCACGCTGCAGCTGAACAGGAATACCAGGGCCCGGGCGCCCAGTGGATCCCGCAGTTCCGTGCCGGCCGCCGCAAGCCGCCGAGCTCGCGCACTGACGCCGTTCGCCCCCGCTTGTCTTTGCTCAAGGAAGCCGATATCCAAGAGGCCAACACCCACCTTCGCTGGACTCCTGAGTCCGCCGCCGCATCGGTTCTGGTGAAGTAGCCATGGCGACCGCACCCCTCAACACATGGAATGTGCCCAGGAAGACCACCGGACTGGTGTTGTTCTGCTGCTGGCTCGCGATCCTCGCCGAAGGCTATGACGTGGGCGTCCTCGGGGCCATCCTTCCTGCCCTTGCTGAGTACAAGGAATGGAACCTTAGCCCGTTGGCGCTCGGTGGACTCGGCTCATATGCCTTGATCGGCATGCTTATCGGCGCCCTGTTCATCGGCACCCTCAGCGACCTCGTGGGACGCAAGAAGATGCTCCTGGCTTCCATGGCAATCTTCACGCTCACCCAGGCTGGCGCCGCGTGGGCCCCGACGCCGGAGCTCTTCGGCCTGTTCAGGCTAATCGGTGGCCTGGGAATGGGCGGTGTCATCCCGGTGGCGGCGGCCCTGACCATTGAATACTCGGCACCGAACAAGCGTTCCTACAACTACGGCCTCATGTACTCCGGCTACTCGTTGGGCATTGTCGCCGCCGCTCTTGCCGCCCTGTTCGTCCTGCCCATGGGCGGTTGGCGTGCGGTCATCGCCATTGGTGCTGCGCCGGTAGTGCTGATTCCGATCATCTGGAAGTTCCTCCCGGAGTCCTTGGAATTCCTGGAATCAAAGGGCCGGAAGTCCGAAGCCAAGGCACTGGCCACCAAGCTGAACATCTCCAACTACACGCCGGTTGTTGCCGTGGCTCCCAAAGCAGGTGTGCAGGCTGATCCTTGGTGGAAGACCATCACCACCATGTCCTCGCGGAAGTACCTGCGCTCCACGGTGTTCTTCTGGATCTCGCTTTTCTGCGGCCTGGTCCTCGTCTATGGCCTGAACACGTGGCTGCCGAGCATCATGAAGAAGGCCGGCTACGACCTCGGCTCATCCTTGACCTTCCTCCTGGTCTTCAGCCTTGCTTCCGCGATCGGTGGCCTGCTCCTGGGCCGCGCCGCAGACAAGTACGGCAAGAAGCTCATCCTGGTGGTGTTCTACATCCTGGGCGGGCTGGGCATCATGCTGCTCGTCTTCCCCAACACCATGGTGGTCAACTTGCTGTTCGTGGCCTTCGCGGGTGTCGGATCCATCTCTACGTCCCTGGTCCTGACCGGCTACATCGCCGACTACTATCCGGCGAAGGTTCGTGGCACGGCAACGGGCTGGGCCCTGAGCTTCGCCCGCCTTGGTGCCATCTCCGGGCCCTTGATTGGTGGCTGGATCGCAGGCTCGAAGCTTCCCTTCGAGGCAAACTTTGCGATCTTCGCCGGCATCGCAGTACTGGCGGCCGGTGCTGTGGCGATGATTCCCAAGCCACAACCTGAGGTGCCGGTTGCCGCCGTCGACGTTGATCCTGACGACGTCGCCGTCAGCGCCCGCTAGGAGAATCGTGGATAGGTTTCCGGAGGCGTGCGTTGAGCGAACGGTGGAGTGGGTAGACACCGATGCCTCCGGACACCAGCACAACTCGGCGATCCTGCGCTGGGTTGAGGCTGCGGAAGCTGAGCTTTTCCGCTCGCTGGAGTTGCCGGATTACTTCCCCAGCGCTCCGCGGGTGCAGCAAGTTATCAATTACAAGGCGAAGCTGTGGTTCGGCCAGCGCATCACCGCCATGGTGAGGATTCACGCGCTCGGCCGGACCTCGCTGACCATGGCTTTCGATGTAACGTCCGACGCCGGTGAGGTCGCCGCGTACGGGACGGTCACCACGGTGCACGTCCCTAACGGCAGCACCGCTGCGCAGCCGTGGCCGGAACATCTGGTCCGCGCCGTAAAGGGTGTGCCGGCAGCCGAATAGCTCCGCCGAGATGGCAGTTGACACCAATGTTGAAGCCTGGGATTGGTGTCTACTGCCATCTCGGCGAGGAGTTTGTCTAGCGCAGGCCCTTAAGGATGTTCTTGGGTCGCTGCATCTCACCGTGCTTGGCACCCAGGATGATCACCCAGGCAGCGAACGCAGGAATGGCCCACTGGAGTGCTTTCAGCTGGGTTTGGGCGGCCTTCAACTCGTCCGATGCGCCGGCCTTCGGTTCCGTGGCGCCCACGGCGCCTTCGTCGGAGAGCTCATCCACCTTCTTGCCCACTACACCTGCATACAGGGTGACGGCTGCACCGGCCAAAGTCACCACTGTTTTGTAGATGGTGTTGGCGGCGACGCTGTCCTGCTTGGCGATCCGGCCTTTGTTTTCCCAAGCGATGGCCAGGTCGGCGGCCAGGTGTCCGGCGAAGGCTGCCGTCTGGACCGGGGCCCACTTACCCCAGCCTTTGCTTGAGAGGCGGGTTCGCTCGGTGGGGTCTTTGGCTTCCGCTGCGGCGCCGTTGAGTCCGATGGCCCCCATCAGCGAGCCGCCGAACCATGCTGCGGCGGTGAGGTCGTGAATGGACCGGGCTACAAGATTTCCTGCCATGATGTGGTTCCTATCGTTGATACGGAAAGGACTTTCTGAGGCCGTGTTAGCCTCGAAACAGCATGGTCCTATACTAAGCATGCTTACTAAGGTGCGGCCAGTCGGTGGAGCGATGCCTTGCGTTTACGCTTAGACCGTGGAGCAGCTCTGGGCGATTCTCGCGTGCACAATTCTCGGTTGTTTGGCCGTTTTCCAGGCTGCGTTGGCGGCTGGCGCGCCCCTAGGGCGGTTAGCTTGGGGTGGGCAGCATGACGTCCTGCCGCGGAAGTTGCGGGTGGGCAGCGTGGTCTCCGTCGTGCTCTACGCCTTGTTCGGCTACACGGCGTTGGCAAAAGCGGGTTTTGTGCCGCTCCTGGTCAGTGAAACCTTCACCGACATTTTCATGTGGGTACTTACCGCCTACTTCATTTTGGGCGTTGCCATGAATGCGATCTCCCGCAGTAAGCCCGAGCGGTTCGTGATGAGCCCGGTGGCGCTGGTTCTTGCAGTCCTCTTCTTGCTTCTTTCGCTTGGTTGATCCCGGACCCGGGAGCACGCGGCCCGCGACACTGCAGTTAACCCCGATGTTGCGCCCGAGCATGGGGGTTACCTGGCAACTCGGCGGGGACCAACACCGCACCTATGATGAACTGGACTGGCGCCGGAACTGCGGCGCGGAAATGAGGGCCTTTAGATGTTCGCCGTCCCGGCACCTCCGGTGCGCCACCAGCAACTGCTCGTCACGATTTTCGGTCTTTACGGCCGCAACGCGGGCGATGCGTTGCCGGTCTCTGCGCTGATTTCCATGCTGGGCTCGCTCGGTTACGACGCTCCGGGTGTGAGGTCGTCCGTCTCCAGGCTTAAGGCCAAGGGCGTACTGAAGAGTGTCCGCGAGGGCGGAATCGCCAAGTACAAGATCTCCGAGTCCGTCAGCGACGTGTTCCGTGAAGGTGACCGGCGGATCTTCGCACCGGAGCAGCCTGCGCCGGTGGATACCTGGGTGCTGGCCGTCTTCTCAGTGCCCGAATCCATGCGCAACCGCAGGCACCAGCTGCGGTCCGCGCTGCTGGGACTTGGGTTTGGTTCCGTGGCCAACGGTGTGTGGATCGCCCCCGCACACAAACTGGAGCAAGCCCGGGAACGCCTTACCGCGAGCGGGTTGATCGAGTTCGTTGATCTTTTCCGGAGCGACTACGTGTTCGACGGGCCCATGCGGCCCAAAATATCTGAGTGGTGGGACCTCAAGGAACTCGATCAGCAGTTCACCGAGTTCCTCGAGATATACAAGGGTGCTGAGCAGCAATGGACCGAGCAGGTGGGCGATGATCCGGAAGCTGCCCTGGCTGCGTCCACCGAAGAGCTGCGACGCGACGCATTCCGCTTTTACATTCCCATGCTCACCATGTGGCGTAAGTTCCCCTACCGGGACCCGAACCTCCCCACCGACTACCTTCCGCCCGAATGGCACGGACCAGCAGTGCGCAAGACCTTCCTGGCCGTACACCGCTTGGCGGCACCCCTTGCAGCGGCCCACGCACATGAGGTCATTGCTGAGGCCTTGAACCCGGCCGCAGCCTGAACCCTGAGGTCTTGCACGCGGCGGACTGGGCCTTGGGGTGGTTCTCTTACTCGTTGATGCGGGGGGCGTCGATGATGCCGAACACTTCCCCCTGTGGCGCTTGAATGATGGCCATACGCCCCAGGGGACTCTCCGTTACGGGCAGTAGAAGGGTGGAGCCGAGCTCCACTGCCCGTTCCGCAGTGCCTTGGACGTAGTCGCTGGCAAACCAGGTCAACCAATAGTTAGGGGAGGCATCGGGGATGTCGTCGTCATGCTGGATTCCTCCCACTTCCCGGCCGTCCAGCGGCCTGCGCAGCGTGGAGTAGACAAAGCCGTCCTCGCTGGCGTCCTGGTAGCTGACGTCGAAGACCTCAGAGTAGAAGGACCTGGCAGCGGTGAAGTCGCGGGTGTGGAGCTCGTTCCAGCACAAGGAGCCGTGTTCATTGACGCGTTCCGCCCCGATATGGGTGCCGGCCTGCCAGATACCGAAGGCCGTGCCCGCGGTGTCGACGGCCAAGGCCATGCGGCCGGATTCCATGACATCGAACGGAGGTGCGATCATTTCTCCGCCGGCCGCGCTGATTTTCCTGGCAGTAAGGTCGACATTGTCTGACGCCAGGAACGTGGTCCACACGGTGGGCATGCCCGGTGCCTGCTTCGGCCCCACACCAGCGACGGCGCGCCCGCCAAGGTGTGCCAGCAGGTACTCCCCGGCGTCCTGGCCGCCGGCTACGAATTCCCAGCCGAAGAGATCCGCGTAAAAGGCTTTCGCGGTTGCGAGGTTGTCCACGCCCAAGTCCACCCACATGGGCGTCGCTGCCGGCCAGCTCGAGATTTTGGTGGACATGGGACTCCTCGGGGTAGGGCTCTTAGGGGGTGGCTGACTCCCCGAATGCCCGATGCGCCAGGCGTCCGGAGAGACAGCCACTATAAAGTGCGCCGACGTCCCGATTCGTGACACGATTTCGACCCCGGAATTTGAGCAAGCCCTAAACCGCTGACCCCAAAGACGGCAGCCCCGCATGGGCGGCGGGAAAGCGAAAGCCGCCCTCCCGCCGTCGTGCGTTTCCCGTTAGACCGTGCGCGTTGCCTTGGCGAGGTTCTCGCGGAGTTCGTCCGCGTTCTGCCGGATGACGTAGGCCGGGCGGTCGCGTTCAACGCGCCAGCTGTCCTCCAGCGGGCCGACGTTGACGGTGTCGAAGCCGAACTCGTCGTAGAGCTTGGTGACAAGCCCGGCTGCTTCCGGGAAATCACTCGAGGTGGCCAGGGCGCGACGGTTGGCGCTGCCTGCGGGGGCGCCGTCCGTGGTGATGTCCTTGGCAAAGATGTGATTGAAACCTTTGGCCACTTTGGAGGTTGGGAGGTGCTTCTGGAGCAAGCCGGAGGTGGTGGCTTCTCCGTTATCCAGCTCGGGAATGCGGCCGTCGCGCTCCCAGTAGTAGTTGTTGGTGTCGATGACGATCTTGCCCTCGAGCGGCTCCGTCGGGATGTCCCTGTAGTTCTTGAGGGGAACGGTCACGACGGCGAAATCACCCGCCGCTGCTGCTTCGGCTGCCGTCGCAGCCCGGGCGCGCGGCCCCAGCTCCGCCACCAGCCCGCTCAGGGTCTCGGGGCCCCGTGAGTTGCTGATGACGACGTCATAGCCAAGTTCCACTGCTTTGCGGGCGACTTGGCTGCCAATGTGTCCTGCACCGATGATTCCGATTGTTGTCATGATCTTGCAAACGACAAGTTGCAGACGCCTCATTCCCGCGTTACGCAATATTTCTGAGAGGTTTATACTAAGTAGTCTTACTATGCTGGTTGGCATCGAAGACGAGGAGGTAGGGATGGCCGGGCATTTGGAACTGGTTGAAACGCCTGACGGGGAATTTCGGATTTTGATGGTGGACGGCGACGACGTGTTGATGGGTCTCTCCAAGCGGTTTGCCTCAGTGGATGAGGCCGTGGAGGGAGTTGCTGCCATCAGGGAGGTGGCGGGGACGGGACTCCTTCGCACCTCGACGGCGGAGCGATATGCCGTGCTGATGTTGGAGGAACCTGTGATTGATTCTGCGCTGGCAGCGCAGGGTGTGCACGGTGCACAAGCCCGGACGAAGGTGGTCAACTGTGGCAGCTGATAAGACGACTCAGAAGAAGCGCGGTGTTCTTTTCGATGTTGATGGAACGCTGATCGATTCGAGCTACTTCCACGCCATGGCTTGGTGGCAGGCGTTCCGACGCGAAGGGTTGGACATCGAGATGTCCGCCATTCATCGTCGAGTAGGCATGGGTGGGGACCGGCTCATCCAGAGCCTTGTACCGGACTGCTCAGCGGATATGCAGGAAAATCTGAAGTCTGCGCATGGTGCTGTCTTCTCAACGTTTTGGCCGACTCTGCGTACCTTCGAGTCGGTTCGGGACCTTCTGGCCGCGTGCTCCGACGCTGGATTGGCGGTGGGCTTGGCCTCCTCGGCCCAGGAGCGCGACCTGGAAGTGAGCAGGCACCTCCTGGACGCCGGATCTTCCATCGATGCGTGGACCAGTTCCAATGACGCCAAGGAGAGCAAGCCCGCGCCGGACATTCTTGAGGCGTGCTTGGAGAAGCTTGGGCTTAGCCCGGAGGATGTGGTGTTTGTTGGGGACGCGGTATGGGACGTGAAGGCCGGCAGTGCCATTGGCATTCCCGTCATCGCGCTGACCTGCGGTGGAATCAGTGAAGCCGAACTGCGGGACGCAGGTGCCGCGGAAGTCTATGACAATCCACGGCACCTGCTGGAGAACCTGGAGAGCAGCATGATCGGCAAGTTGATGGCTGGTTCGCGGGACGCCTAATGGCTGCTATCGGTGCATCTAGCGCGGCTCGTCGCTGATTCCTTTGTCCCGTCCGCGCCGGTTCCGCAGGGTCCAAATGATCAAAGCGATGATGATGGCTGCCGCAACGCCCGCCAGAATCCATGGAACGACGTCGGTGCGGGTTTGCTCCTGTTGTTCGGTCTCGCTGGTGCCCGGATTGGCAGGTCCGGTGCCGGCGGGATTCGAGACGTCAGTGGTCGGCTCCGCGGTGGGCGTGGCCGTGGAAGGCCCGGAGGGATTGCTGGGTTCCGGCGATGGAGTGGTGGTGGCAGCTACGCTGCCCTGCGCGCCGCCTGCTGCGTTGGCTACAACGGCAGTGGAAAGCATGGACCCGGCGAAGAGGGTCAAAGCAAGGGTGGTCATGGCTAATCTGCGAAGCATCATTCCTCCTGGGTTACTAGCATGATTCCTCATATAGTAAGCATACTGACTAAGCCCTGGTTGTGGATGCTTTTAGCGGGCGCCGCCGGCAGTGGATCCGGAGCGGCACCCGCGGGCGCCTTAACGCGTGAGCTTGGCGGAATCCGGTTCCTGGTCGCCGATGTGGCCCGGCGCGTTGGCAGCGAGGACGCGCTGGACGAACGCACTGTACTCCTCCATGTAGTGTCGCAACAGCCCGGCCGTTCCTTCGTCCTTAACTGAACCGTCGTCGTCGTACGCGTCTGCGACGAAGCGGATATACGCCTCAGGTGCGTTCAACTGCGGCGCGTCCAGGAAGCTCAAAACGCTGCGCATGGACGACTGCATCACCGCTGTCCCGATACCGCCCGGCGATGCGCCGATGATTCCGGTGGGCTTGCGCGCGAACGAGTTGCTGCCCCACGGGCGCGAACCCCAGTCGATGGCATTTTTCAGGGCGCCTGGAATGGAGCGGTTGTACTCGGGGGAGACGAAAAGGATGCCGTCAGATGCGGCGATGGCATCCTTCAATTCGCGGCCTGCAGGCGGGAAGTCAGCGTCGTAGTCCGCGCTGTACAGAGGGAGGTCCTTGATGGCGATTTCATGGAACTCGAGTTCCGGCGGTGCGACGCTGATGAGGGCCTTGGAGAGGACCCGATTGATGGAATTGCTTGCCAGGCTTCCGACGAAATAACCGATTTTGAAGGTGTCCATAGCGGCTTTCCTTTCCGACGGCACGGCCGGAACCGGCTCGTCGACGGTGTGGTGGCTGGTTGCCCCCAGCTTCCACCGACCCTAGTTGACTTATGCACATAGCGCAGCCCCTACTCCCGCCGGGACCTTTGCGGTCATAGACTCATGCCAACTGAGTTCTGGAGAGTTCCGGAAGAGGGGTGACGGGTGAAAGCAGGCATAGCGCGTGAGACGCTCGATGGCGAGCGACGTGTTGCCGCAACGCCGGAAACGGTGAAGCAACTGGTGGCTTTGGGCCTTGAGGTCGACATCGAGTCCGGCGCGGGGATGGCGTCCGGCCATAGCGACGACGACTACCGGGCGGCCGGCGCCGCTGTGGTGCAGTCATTGGTTCTCGGATCGCTGGATGTTTACTGCCACGTGCGTCCCATGGAACCGTCGACGGCGGGAGCTCTCCGCCGCGGTACGGTCACCGCCGGTTTGGGGTCACCGTCCTCGGAGTTGCCCACTGTGCGGGCGCTCGCCGCTGGAGGAATCACCTCCTTTGCACTGGAACTGGTTCCGCGTATATCGCGTGCCCAGTCCATGGATGCGCTCACCTCGCAGGCACTGGTGGCCGGCTATCGCTGTGTCCTCGAGGCGGCCATGCGGCTCCCACGCTTCTTCCCGCTGTATATGACGGCAGCAGGGACCATTCCGCCCGCCCGCGTGTTGGTGCTCGGCGCTGGAGTGGCTGGTTTGCAGGCAATCGGAACCGCCAAGAGGCTCGGGGCCCGGGTTTCCGCCAACGATATCCGTCCGGCCTCGGCTGACGAAGTGGCATCCATGGGAGGAACGTTCATCAGGCTGGACCTGGAGACCGCCGAGGCATCCGGCGGGTACGCGCGGGAACTTAGCGCGGACCGGGGTGCCCTGCAGCGAGCCCTTTTGACGCCACACGTGGCCCAGGCCGATGTCCTGATCACCACCGCCGCGGTACCCGGGAGGCGCGCTCCGCTTCTGGTAACCCGCGAGATGGTGCAAGGGATGCGCCCGGGATCCGTGGTGGTGGACCTGGCTGCCGAATCCGGCGGCAACGTGGAGGGCAGCATCCCCGGCCAGGACATCCCCATCCCTACCGGCGACGGTCAGGGTGTGGTGACACTGGTGGGAATCAAGGACCCTGCCTCGGCGATGCCCGCTGACGCCTCGCGCTTGTACGCCAAGAATGTGTCCAACCTTTTGGCCCTGATGACGCAGGACGGCGTTGTTGCTCCGGACTTTGAGGATGAAGTTGTTGCCGGCACGTGCCTCACCCACGACGGCCAAGTCCGGCACGCACCAACTGCGGAAGCATTGGCGTCGCTCTCAGGGGAGACTGCCCCCTTTGGCAGCGGTCATGCCGGCACTTTCCCAACAGGAAATTCCGGCAGTGAAGGAGTGCGCTGATGGACGGCATGAGCCTGCTGACGATTACTGTCTTGGCGGTGTTTGTGGGTTTTGAGGTGGTTTCCAAGGTCTCCAGCACCCTGCACACGCCGCTCATGTCAGGGGCCAACGCCATCCACGGCATCATCCTGGTGGGCGCCATCATCGTGGCCGGACAGGCCGCTGACCCGTGGGTGTTGGCGGTCGCCCTGCTGGCTGTCGTCCTTGCCACGGCCAACCTCGTGGGCGGGTTTGTGGTGACCGACCGCATGCTGGAGATGTTCCGCGGAAGGCAACGGCCGCCGTCGAACGCTGGCTCCGGCGGTTCCGTCGCTCCCGGTGGCTCTGGAGGTCATGCCGCCGTGGAGCCGTTCGATAAGGAGCGCCGGCAATGACGTTGCTCAATCCCACCTGGACGGCACTCCTGTACCTGGCCGCCGCGGCCTGTTTCATCCTCGCCCTGAAGGGATTGAATTCGCCAAAGACTGCACGGCGCGGCAACCTGATCGGAGCATTAGGCGCCCTGCTGGGTGTGGCGACGGTGTTCGTATCGGTGAAGCTGGACAACATTCCCTGGATTCTTGGAGCCATAGCTGTGGGCTCGGGTGTTGCTGCGCCTGTGGCCCGTCGCGTGCAAATGACTCAGATGCCGCAGCTCGTCGCACTCTTCAACGGTGTGGGTGGTGGCGCTGCGGCGCTGGTTGCTCTGCTGGAACTCTCCCACGCGGACGATCCGTGGGTTCGGCTGGCAATTGTCTTCACATTGCTGGTGGGTGCGGTGTCCTTCGCCGGCTCCGGTGTCACCTTCGCCAAACTTCAGGGGCTCATGACCACCCGGCCCGTGACCTTCCCTGGCTTGCCCGCACTGATGGCAGTAGTGCTGCTGGCCGCCGTGGGAGCGGGCGTCGTGGTGATCCTGAATGGCTCGTTGGTGTTGGCGCTGCTGCTGCTGCTGTTGGGATTGGTTGCCGGAGTCCTGTTGGTGCTTCCTGTGGGTGGGGCTGACGTGCCGATTGTCATTTCGCTTCTGAATGCCTTCACAGGGCTGGCCGTCGCGGCGTCTGGATTGGTATTGGGCAATGTCCTCCTTGTCGTGGCCGGCACGCTGGTGGGAGCTTCCGGCACCATCCTCACCCGTGCCATGGCTGCCGCGATGGGACGCAGCGTTGCTGGCATCATGTTCGGGGCCTTCAAGGGTGGGTCCACGGCCGGATCCACTGCCGTGAGCGAGCGGCCAGTGCGTTCCTCCAGTGCGGAGGACGTGGCAGTACTTCTCGGGTACGCGCAGCGGGTGATCATCGTCCCCGGCTATGGCCTTGCAGTCGCCCAGGGCCAGCACACCGCCGCAGAGCTTGCCCTTGCCTTGGAAGCCCGCGGTATTGACGTGGACTTCGCCATCCATCCTGTGGCTGGGCGCATGCCCGGCCATATGAACGTGCTGCTCGCGGAGGCCAATGTACCGTACGAGTCGCTGAAGGAAATGAGTGACATCAACTCAGAGTTCAAGACCACCGATGTGGCCTTGGTGGTGGGCGCCAACGATGTTGTGAATCCCGCAGCAAAGACCACCTCGGGATCGCCCATCTACGGAATGCCTATCCTGGAGGTCGCCGACGCCCGGCAAGTGGTGTTCCTCAAACGCTCCATGCGTCCCGGGTTCGCCGGGATTGAGAATGAACTGTTGTACGAACCGCAGACCACCCTGTTGTTCGGCGATGCGAAGGATTCGCTGACCAAGGTTCTGGGGGCCGTCAAAGCGCTCTAAGACCGACGACTCGGCCGGATACTTGCTGGCGTCAAAGACCTTTCGAACAATCAGGTGGGGTCCTATGCTGAACCGTATGAGCTGCCCTGCCCATGCCGAACCGCCACATTCAACGAGGTTGCGCCATGACCGTGAAACTCAACAAGAAGGCTTTTGACCACGCGAAGCATCTGATCCGCGACGGCAAGGTGGTCAAGGACACCCGCGATGACTGGAGCGAGCACGCCCCCAGCGCCAAGGATGAGAGTGCATTTTTGGACAAACATGGGCACTCGGAGTACTCCAAGTGGTTCCTCGGAGTGGACGACGATCACCCGGACGACCAAAAGGGCCACTACAAATTCCCCATCGGTGACTTCAAGAAGATCCACCGATGCGGTGTGATCTCCGCCGAGAGCAGGGCCGGACAGTACGACTACGACGACATTCGTGATGCCTTGGGGAAGCTGCTCGAAAAGATCGACGAGGACTAAACCCCCTCGCCAGCTCATCTATTCGGCCGTCATATCTTTGGACGGCTAACATCGCGGACCCCGAGCGCACCTTGGCAATGACGCCATCTTCTTGAGGCACCGCGTGCTGAACTGAAGTTGCCGGCCGCCCTCAGTTGGTGGATGGCTGGTGTGCGGGACTGTGCGCCAGGATTTCCGCGAGCTCGGCCAACCTATGCGCGCGCGCCGATTCTGCGGGCGAAAATGGCTCGCCGGGTCGGGAAAAGACCAGCGGCCCGTGCCACGCCGTCGGGATTTTGAGGATGTCAGGTGAAGGCCCGACGACGGCAGTCGCCTCGTGTCCGTGGCGATCAGGATTCATCGGAACTACTTTTGCGGACAGGAGTTCGGCTACCGCATGCGGAAGTTCCTTGGGGTTCCCGGCGATGCGGGTGGCGAGGCTCAGGGCCTTGGTTTGGCCGTCGGCCATGGCCAAAGCCGTGGTGGGCCAAACGTGGGACTCATGCCCACCGCCGTCGTGCAGTGCTTTCAGCAGTTCCGGCTCGGTGACGTCGCCGGGCGTGGAGAGAACGAACTCATCCATCACGCGCTCACTGTGGCCGGTGGCGGCGGAACTGGTTACGGTCATCGGGTGAACGTGGAGGCTAAGGATGTTGGCGTCCAACTTAGCGAGGGACTGGGTCAGCTTCTGCAAGGACCCTGATTGGTCCAGCAGCACTGTTCGCGCACGCCAGAGGGCAGGAGCGAGGTGCAGTTTGTGCCGCTGGCGGAGAGCCGGAGCATGCAACCAGCGCCGCAGAACCTTGGCGGCTGACGGTTCGGTCACCCAAATGACCAGCACCGTGGCGGTGACGGCCAGTAGCAGGACCTTGGCCACGTACGGCAGATGGGTTCCGACCACTGCTGCATGAACCAGCAATTCAATGGGAAGCATGACCGCGATGTTCGCGAGGGTAAGCCGGGCCTTGGGGGCTTCGGGCAACTGGCCGCAGACATCACAGAGTAGATCCGCGGTGACGGGAGTGCTCGGATTGGGCTTCATGGTTTCATGCTGCCCTGCCACTGTTTCGAGCCCGTTGCCTTCGCGTCACGTTCCGGGGACGTGCCGGTGAACGTGAATGAACCCGGCGTTCCCGCGGAGAGAACGCCGGGCTCAGGCCAAGCAACTGGGACAGCGCTCGCGACGAGCGGTCGGTCCTAACGGGTGCGGTCGGTCCTAACGGGTGCGGTCGGAATCGAAGTCCGCGTCCAGCTCGGAAGTGTTGCCGGCGTGGCGGGCGGCGGCCGCGTCCTTGAGGAGATCGCGGATTTCGGCCAGCAGGGCGGTATCGGCCGGGAGCGGCTCTTCCTCGGGTTCCTCGGTGGAGAGGCGGTTCTTGACCAGGGAATTGATCTTGTTCATGGGCGCTACGAAAATGAAATAGACCACGGCGGCAGTGATCACGAAGGTAACGAGTGCCGTCAGAACAGCGCCGATGTTCACAAGCGTGGCGGGATTGTTTTCCCAGATCTTGAAGCCGAGGCCGTCAGCATTCATGCCGCCGGCGGCGGCGATCACGGGGTTGATGATGTTGGTGGTGAAAGCCGTAACAAGAGCGGTGAACGCACTACCGATGACCACGGCAATGGCCAACTCGATCACGTTGCCGCGAAGTATGAAGTCCTTGAAGCCCTTGAACATGGATGGTCCTCCGATTGGGTGCGGGTGTCTGGCTCAGCAGAGATCAAACTACCACTCCGAGGTTTCAGGGGGTTGTCACAGGGATGTGAGCGAGCGATGGGCGGAAGGGCGCGGGATGTGAGCGAGCGATGGGCGGAAGGGCCCGGGATGTGAGCGAGCGATGGGTCTCTCACATCCCGGTGCGGCCCCCGGACAAAGCAGTACTCGTTAGGCGAGCAGGGACCTTGTGTGGTCGTTGAGGAACATTCCGCGGGGATCAAACTCGCGGCGGACCTGGATGAACGTGTCCAGCTCCGGGTAGAGGCGTTCCAGCCGGCCCCGGGTCATGAAGTGGATCTTCCCCCAATGCGCTCGTGGCTCGAATTCCTGGAGCACGGCATCGGCGTCGCGGAAGAACTGCCAGTAGTCGGTCCCGGGCTCGGTGGTCAGGGTGATGACAGTGCTGTCGCGGCCTTGGAACTGGGACATGTACGCGTCATCGGACTTTACCCAGCGGACCTCCACGGGGTACTTCTGCTCGGGATACTTGCTGCGGATCAGGTCCTGGATGGCTTCGACGGCCACCAAACCGTCCTCGCTGCGGACAAAGTACTCGAGTTCATGGAACTGAGTGGTGAAGCCGCCGGGGTAGATCCGGTAGGAACGGTCCAGCCGGGCACCTTCGACGGCGGAGAGCTGGCTTTCGTCCTGGACGGAAGCTACGTTGTACCGCTTGGTGTAGCTGCGGCCACCCATGCTGTGATCGGGTGAACCGGGGAGGTCCAACAGTTCGCAAGAGTCGTCCTCCGGGCACCACAGGAAAGAATAGTGCCGGTTGTCATCGATGTCGGCCTGCCATGTGGACGTGGTCTCAGCCCACGTGGGATAGGTGATCTGTTCCTGAAGGTAGTAGCTGTCCTCTACGTCCAGCTCCACTTCCAGGAAGATCCCCAAGGTACCCAAGGCCGTCTGTGCGGCGCGAAGTTCGCGCAGTTGGCCCTCGCCGATCTCCACGATTTCGCCGTAGCCGTTGATCAGCTTCACCCAGCGCAACTTCGAGGAGAAGCTGCCCAGGTCCTTCCCGGATCCATGGGTGCTGGTGGCCAGTGCGCCTGCGATCTGCTGCTTGTCGATGTCGCCCTGATTGCTGAGCGCCAGTCCTTTCTCCCACAAGGCATCGCCGAAAGCGTTGATGGTTGTGCCGGCCAAGGCCCGGGCACGGCGCCCCAACTGGTCAGTTCCGGTGATGGCAGAAAGGCCAGCCATGTCCATCAGCACGCCGCCGGTTTGAACCAAGGGCGACGACGAGTGTCCTGAGCCGACTGCCCGAACAGGCAGGCCTTCGCGAATGGCGAAACGGACGGCCTCGAGCGCTTCTTGTTCATTCCTGGGCCGAACGGTAAAGGCGGGCGTCGCGCTTTGGTTACCACCCCAGTTGGTCCAGGTGGCGTCCGTGGCAAAAGGGGCCGACGGGGTAGCGGCATCTGGCAAGGAAGCCGGTCGGGAAACATTAGTGGTCATGGTGAAAGCTCCGTTGCTTGTCTGAACGCTCACGCGCCGTGGTTGATCATGACGTGCTTGGTGCGCGAGTAATCATCCAGGGCATAGAGCGAGAGGTCGCGGCCGTAACCGGAACCTTTGAATCCGCCCCACGGTACCTCGCACGCCAGGACCAGGTGGGCATTGACCCACACGGTGCCGAAATCCAGCTGCTTGGGAATGCGGAGGGAGAGGCTGGAATCGCGCGTCCACACTGAAGCTGACAAACCATAGGGGCTCTCGTTCGCGCGGGTCACAGCTTCCTCAGTGGTGCCGAAAGTTTCCACAGTGACCACTGGGCCGAAGATCTCGTGCGTGGCGATGTGTGCGCCCGCGGGAACGTTGCTGATGACCGTGGGCTCGATGAAGTAGCCGGGACCTTCCATGGCGGATCCTCCAACAGCCACGGTGAGGCCTGCCTCACGGGCTTCGGCCAGCGATTCCTTGACCCGCTCGAAGTGCGGGAGGGAGATCATGGGGCCGATTTCGACGTCGTCGCCGGCCTCGGGTGCGCCGACCACCAGGGTGCTGACCTCGCGTACCAAGTGTTCGGTGAACTCTTCGGCCACGGACTCGTGCACCAGCACGCGGCAGGCGGCGCCGCAGTCCTGGCCGGCGTTCCAGAAGCCGGCGTTGCGTACGCCGGCAGCGGCGGCGCGGAGGTCGGCGTCGGGGAAGACAACAACGGGAGCCTTGCCGCCGAGTTCCAAGTGGACGCGCTTGACGGACTTCGCGGCGGTTTCGGCCACCGCCTGGCCACTGACGACGCTGCCGGTGAGGGCGACCAAGGCAATGTCAGGGTGTTCGGACAGTCGCTGGCCTACAGTCCGGCCGCGTCCTGTCACCACGTTGAGGATCCCGTCAGGAATTCGTCCGGCCAGCACTTCCACCAGCTTCAGCGTGGACAACGGAGTCTGTTCGGAGGGCTTGATGACGATGCTGTTGCCGGCAGCGAGGATGGGCGCGATCTTCCAGGCGGCCATCAGTAGTGGGTAATTCCAGGGAGTAATGACGCCCACCACGCCGACGGGTTCGCGGAGGATCACGGACGTGTGGTCCGTGGCGTAGTCGCCTCCCGCCATGGAAGTCAGGGTACGGGAGGCGCCGGCCATGAACCGAAAGGTATCGATGGTGCTGGAGACATCGTCGTCGGACACTGCCTGTGGCTTGCCGGTGTTGGCAGACTCGATTGCCTGGAACGATTGCCGGTTCTCTTCGATGATGTTCGCAATGAGGTTCAGGACATCCGCGCGTTCCTTCGGGGTGGTGGCACCCCAGGTCCTTTGGGCCACGACGGCGGCGGCAACAGCGACGTCGACATCATCGGCCGTGCCGGCCTGCACCGAGGCGATGACGGCCTCCGTGGTGGGATCCACGACGTCGATGGTCTGGCCTGAGGAGCCGGGGACGAAGGAGCCGTTGATGAAGTGTCCTGCGGGTGGCAGAGGCAGGTTGTCGGAGTGGTCGGCGGAGGAGCGTCGGACAGTAAACTGTTCGGTCCGGGTGGTAGTCATGATGATTCTCTTTCAGATGGGGGCAGGTCAGATGAGGTCTGGGGTGAGTGCAGTTGCGGGAAAGGGGGCGGCTTCCGTCTTTTTGTCGAACAACCGGGCCGCGAAGTAATACAGGGGAGCGACGACGACCAGGCCGACGATCCAGGAAATGTCCACGCCACCCATCGCGGCAGCCAGTGGGCCCGTGTAGATGGCGGTTGCCGAGAAGGGAACCTGGATCAGGGCACCTGCCAGGTAGGAGCCGATGGCGACCCAATTGAACCGCCCGTACACGCCGCCGTCGCGCTTGAAGAAGTCTTCAACCCGGTACTCGCCGTGCCGCAGGAGGTAGTAGTCCACCAGGTTGATGGCCGTCCACGGAACCAGGACGTACATCAGGAAGGACAGGAAGTTGGTGTAGAAGAGGATGAAGTTGTCACGGGCAAACAGGGCGATGGAGACGGCGACGACGAAGAGGATGATTGCCGCGATGCTGCGGGTCTTGGCGCGCGGCAACCAGCTTGGCTTGAACGTTTGCCCGATAGTGAGGGTGCACAGGACGCCACAGTAAAGGTTCATGGCGTTCGACGCCGCGACGCCCAGGCAGAAGATGCCCACGATGATCAGGGTCCAGGGCTGAAGCAATGCGCCAAGGCTGCCCACGATTTCGACGTCCCCGGTGCTCATGGAGACGGCCAGCGTGCCTACCAAGGCGCCCAGGATCATGGGGAAGAGCGTTCCCAAGACACAGCCCGAGTAGGATGCCCAGAATGCCGGAGCGGATCCTGTTCCTTGCGGCATGTAGCGCGAATAGTCGGAGACGTACGGTGCGTAGGCCAGCTGCCACAATGCGGAGACGGAGATGGTGCCCATGAAGCCCACCCAGTTGAAGTTACCCGTCTCGAGGAAGCTGGCCGGCAGTCCGTGGACCATCAGGATCCACCCGAAAGCCAGCAGCAGTGCCAGCCCGGCGGCCACGCTGAGGACGCGTGCATAGGCGTGGATGAGCCGGTAGCCGAAGATCGTGGCGATAACGCTGACCACGCCGATGATAATAATGCCGGCGTCAACGCTGATGCCCGGACTCACCGCTGCCATTGCCTCGCCGCCGAACACAAGGTTGGCCGCGAAGAACCCCACGTACATGACCACCACGATGACCACGATCAACAAAGCCCCGAAAGAACCGAACTGGCCGCGGGTCTGGATCATCTGCGCCACACCCAATTGCGGGCCTTGCGCGGAGTGCAGCGCCATGAAGATGCCGCCCACCACGTTGCCGATGATGATGGCCACGATCGCCGGCACGAAGCCCAGGCCGAACACCGTGGTGGCGAGCCCGCCGGTCACGATGGTCATGATCATGATGTTCGAGCCGAACCAGATGGTGAAGAGGTCCCGGGCCTTGCCGTGGCGCTCGTTGACCGGGATGGGCTGGATGGTCTTGTCCTCGAGCCGGGGTACCTCAGTTGCCGGCGCACTCATGACGTAGCCCGGGATGCCGAAGCCAATTCACGGCCAACTGTGCTGTTTGCTTTGCTGCGGTTCACCATCAGCCCGAGAAGGTCGAAGACCAGCGTGGCGGCGGCGACGGTGGTGATGTCCGCGTGGTCATACGCCGGGGCGACTTCCACGACGTCGGCGCCCACGATGTTGATGCCGTTCAGCCCGCGGAGCAGGGCCAGGAGCTCGCGGGAGTGGAGCCCGCCCATCTCAGGAGTGCCGGTGCCGGGTGCGAAGGCCGGGTCAAGGACATCGATGTCGATGGAGACATAGACCGGGGTATCGCCGAGCCTGTCCTTGACGCGCTGGATAGCTGCGGGGACGCCGATGACGTCCAGGTCCGAGCAGCGGATGATCTGGAACCCGAATTCGTGGTCGCGGAGGAAGTCGTTGCGGTCGTAGACCGGCCCGCGGATACCCACGTGCATGGACTTGTCCTCCATAAGAAGGCCTTCTTCGAACGCCCGCCGGAAGATGGTGCCGTGCGTGATCGGCTGGTCGAAATAGGTGTCCCAAGTATCCAGGTGGGCGTCGAAATGCAGCAGGGCTACCGGACCATGGACCTTGTTCAGGGCCCGCAGCATGGGCAGGGCGATGGTGTGGTCGCCGCCGATGGAGATGAGCCGCTTGTCCTCGCTGATCAGGGGCAAGGCCTGCTCCTCGATTTCACGGACGGCCCGGGTGATGTCGTAGGGGGTGCAGGCGATGTCGCCGGCGTCCACTACCTGGGCTTCGTACACCGGTTCAACGTCGAGCTCCGGGTGGTACCCCGGGCGGAGGAGGCGGGAGGCTTCGCGGACTGCGGCGGGTCCGAAGCGGGCGCCGGGCCGGAAGGAGGTTCCGCCGTCGAACGGGACGCCGACGATCGCAATGTCGTAGTCCGGGACGCGGTCGATTTGGGGGAGACGGGCGAAAGTACCGAGGCCTGCATACCGGGGGACTTTGGTGGCGTCGACAGGGCCGATGGGCTTGTGCGTTGTCATTGACGGATCCTTGGGTTGAGGGGTGCTCGCCGTTGAGCGGGAAGTAAGTAATTCCATTCTTGGTGACGCGGATCACTCCGGATAGCGCTACATTGACTACAAATAGTTGAGGCGTTTAGACGAATGTCTAAGTGCCCCGGAACGTGGCGGCAAGACCGCCGGAAACGCAAGGGAACCGGAGCGCACAATGGCAATCACCGTGGGCGAACTCGTGGCTGAACCGCAGCTGGGACTCACCCTCCTGGCAGGAGCGGCAGGCCTCGAAAACCGCATTACCTGGGCTCACACGTCGGACCTTCCCAGGCTGTGGGAGTGGGTCACGGGCGGCGAACTCATGATGACCAACGGCCTGTCGATTCCCGCCGACGCCGAGGGCCAAGTGGCGCTCGCAGAGGCCTTGATGGACAGCGGCGCCAGCGCCTTGGCGATCGGCGAGAAAATGCATGCACCGCCGCTCACCGCGGAATTCATGGAAGCGTGCGAGCAACTCCCGTTGCCCCTGATCAACATCCCGTACCCGCTGCCGTTCATCGCGATCGCCCGGTCGGTGGCCGAGTCCTCCTTGCTCGAAGAATCCCGTCGGCTGCGGCAGACTGCCCGCGTCTACGATCTGCTCCGCACCGCCGGAGCCTCCGAAGACCACTGGCAGAGCCTGGTCCAGCGGCTGGCGACCGAGCTCGACGCGGACCTGTTCGTGGTGGACCGCCGCTGCCTCCATCCCTGGCACCCGGACGGTCAGGCGCTCCCGGTGTTCCTCTCCGAGGAGTGGGCGCCGCTGTCGGGGCAAGTGTCCCTCGCGGGAAAGAACTTCCAGTGGCATCGCATCCGCGGCAGGCACGTCCTCACCATGGACATTCCTACCCATGCCAACGCGCTCCTGGTGGTGCTGCCCAACAGCGAACCGCACCCGGACGCCGTCGTGCTTCTCCACGCCGCAACCGTGCTGGGACTGCAGCTTTCGCGCATCGTTTTGTCGCTGGAAGGCCGCCACCGGCTGGCCGGCGAGTTCCTCCTGCAGGCAATGGACGGACGCTTGGGCGTGGCCGAAATGGAGAGCCGGCTGGCAGCTTTCGAGGTTTCGCCCCAGGATTTCCTGCTCGCCTCACTGACGGCGGACGCCGCGGACAAAGCGGCGGACGACGGCGGCAGGCTGGCGAACGTGCACATCGAACTGTGGCGGCACGGGGTTGCGTCCGCGTCCTTGAAGCGGAACAACAGGCTCCATGTGGTGGTCCCGGCAGACGTGCCTGACGATGTCCTGATGCACTGTGCCGGCGTGGAAACCACGATCGGGATCAGCGCGCCGGCGGCCGTTGCGAACATCCAACGGGCGCTGCAGGAGTCCCTCTGGGCGCTCGGTTCCGCCCGCGCCAACAACCAAGGGCTGGCCCGCTATGCGGAGGGGCCCTCATGGCTGGGACTCACCGGTTTTGAGGAAGGAACCGCCCTGGTCCGGCGTCTTTTGGGTCCGATTTTCGACTACGAGCAGAGCCAGGAAGGTGATCTCATTGTCACCTTGAGGACGTATTTGGACTCGCAGCGGTCGTGGCAGAAGACTGCTTCAGCATTGTTCGCGCACCGACAAACCATCATCTACCGGATGCGGAAAATCGGCGAACTGACAGGGCTGGACATGGGTGAAACGTCCACCGTCGCCCAACTGTGGTTCGCTCTGCAGATCCATGAAGCGATGCATCAGTAGCCACACCTTGCTTGCGCTCCTTCAAAACAACCAGCTATGGTGTGAAGCGTGTCACTCACGTGATGCAACGCTTTTGATCTGCGGCGGGAGAGTCCTGCCGGTACATCCAGTCAGGCGCCGTAGGAGCAAATCCTCCCCAGGAATCTCTCAGGCCCATGTACCGCCGCGGTTAGGCAACTCTGGAAAGCAGTCCGGGTAACCGGGCTCACCGACGGTGCAAGCAGGCAACCATTCCTGCGGAATCTCTCAGGTCCAATACAGAGCGGGGAGGAACCCCACATCATCGTGGCGCTCACTGGGCGCCTGAATCATGGAGTTCCTCTTGACTGTTCAATCAACCCCCACCGCCTTCGCGGACCGGCACATCGGCGCCCGCCGCCAAGCCGACGTTGACACCATGCTCAAGGCCATCGGCTACGACTCTGTCGACGGCTTGGTAGACGTCGCCGTTCCCGATTCCATTCGCCAGGACACTGCCCTGAAGCTGCAGGACGCCCTCACCGAGGTGCAGGTCCTCGCCGAGCTCCGCAAGCTCGCTTCCAAGAACAAGACCGCTGTGCAGATGATCGGCCAGGGCTACTACGACACCGTCACACCCCCGGTCATTCGCCGCAACATCCTTGAAGCTCCCGCTTGGTACACGGCCTACACGCCGTACCAGCCGGAAATTTCCCAGGGCCGCCTGGAGGCACTGCTGAACTTCCAGACCATGGTGCAGGACCTCACCGGGCTTCCCGTGGCCAACGCCTCGCTGCTGGACGAAGCCACCGCCGTTGCCGAGGCCGTGCTGCTGATGCGCCGCGCCAACAAGTCCAAGACCGCCAAGGACGGCAAGACGGTCCTCGACGCCGACCTCCTCCCGCAGACCATCGCCATTGTGAAGGGACGCGCCGAGGCGTTGGGCTTCGAGGTTGAGATCGCTGATCTTTCGGCTGGACTTCCCGACGGCGACATCAACGGCATCGTCCTGCAGCAACCCGGCGTTTCCGGGCGCGTGTTCGATCACTCCGGCGTCATCGCTGACGCCAAGGAGCGCGGCGCGCTGGTCACGGTGGCCGCGGATTTGCTGGCGCTCACCCTCATCACGCCCCCGGGCGAGCAAGGTGCGGACCTCGCCGTCGGAACTGCGCAGCGCTTCGGCGTCCCGCTGTTCTTCGGCGGCCCGCACGCCGCGTACATGGCCGTCCGCGAAGGCATGGAACGCACCCTCCCGGGCCGCATCGTTGGGGTCTCCAAGGACAACGCCGGCGTCCCTGCTTACCGCCTGGCACTGCAGACCCGCGAGCAGCACATCCGTCGCGAGAAGGCGACGTCCAACATCTGCACCGCGCAGGCACTGCTCGCGATCGTAGCCTCGATGTACGCCGTCTACCACGGCCCGGAAGGCCTGAAAGCAATCGCCGAAACCGTCCACGGCCACGCCCGTGTTTTGGCTGCGACCCTGCAGAAGGCCGGCCGCGAACTCGTCTCCGAGGCTTTCTTCGACACCCTCACCGTCCGCGTCCCCGGCAAGGCAGACAAGGTCATCGCCGCCGCTGAAGCCCGCGGCATCAACCTGCGCCTCATCGATGCGGACATCGTTGGCGTCTCCATTGATGAAACCACGACGCCGGAGATCCTCTCCGCGGTAGCCGTCGCCTTCGGTGCCGGTCCGGTAGGGGACGTTACCGGATTCGAATTGCCCGCTGACGTAGTCCGGACATCCGATTTCCTGCAGCACCCGGTGTTCAACACGCACCGTTCCGAGACGCAGCTGTTGCGCTATATCCGCAAGCTGTCGGACCGTGACCTCGCACTGGACCGCACCATGATCCCGCTGGGTTCGTGCACCATGAAGCTGAACGCCACCGCTGAGATGGAGGCGATTTCCTGGCCGGAGTTCGCCTCCATCCACCCGTTCGCTCCGGACCACCAGACCGCGGGTTGGCGCGAGCTGATCGAGGACCTGGAAGCCGACCTCACCGAGATCACCGGCTACGACCAAGTCTCTATCCAGCCGAATGCCGGTTCCCAGGGCGAGCTCGCAGGCTTGCTTGCGATCCGCGGTTACCACCTGTCCCGCGGCGATGAGCAGCGCACTGTTTGCTTGATCCCGGCATCAGCCCACGGCACCAACGCGGCCTCGGCTGTGCTGGCGGGCATGAAGGTGGTTGTGGTGGCGACGGCTGCCGACGGCACGATCGATCACGCGGATCTCGCTGCGAAAATCGAGGCCCACCGCGAGGTTTTGTCGGCCATCATGATCACCTACCCGTCCACGCACGGTGTGTACGACGCCGACGTCCGCGAGGTCTGCGACGCGATCCACGCTGCCGGCGGCCAGGTGTACGTTGACGGTGCCAACTTGAATGCGCTGGTTGGTTTGGCCCAGCCGGGCAAGTTCGGCGGCGACGTGTCCCACCTGAACCTGCACAAAACCTTCTGCATCCCTCACGGCGGCGGTGGACCGGGCGTTGGCCCGGTTGCTGCGAAAGCCCACTTGGCTCCGTTCATGCCTGGCGACGCGAACAAAGCGGCGCATGAGGAGGGGCACGGCGTTGCGATCTCGGCTTCGCGTTATGGCTCGGCCGGTGTGCTGCCGATTTCGTGGGCATATGTGAAGCTCATGGGCGGCCAAGGACTGACGGAAGCCACCAAATCGGCTTTGTTGGCAGCCAATTACGTTGCTTCCCGCCTGGATGAGCACTTCCCGGTTTTGTACACGGGCGAGGGCGGACTCGTGGCCCACGAGTGCATCCTGGACCTACGTGAGCTGACCGCTCGCACAGGTGTCACCGCCGAGGATGTTGCCAAGCGCCTCATCGACTTCGGCTTCCACGCCCCCACGTTGGCGTTCCCGGTCGCCGGCACCTTGATGGTGGAACCCACCGAGTCCGAGGACCTGGCCGAGATTGACCGTTTCATCGAAGCCATGATCACCATCCGTGCGGAGATCGAGCAGGTGGCCAGCGGTGATTTCACTGTTGAGAAGTCGCCGCTGCGCAACGCACCGCACACGGCTGCCGCCGTCGTAAGTTCCGGCTGGGACCGCGACTACCCGCGGGAGCAGGCAGCGTTCCCCGTCCACCACCTGAAGCAGGACAAGTACTTCCCGCCGGTCGGCCGAATCGACGGCGCCGCAGGCGACCGCAACCTGGTGTGCTCCTGCCCTCCCCTCGAAGCGTTCGAGGACAACACTGCTGACTTCGAAAACTAAGGACTCCCGTCATGTCTGAGAATTACACAGCTCTTTACGAGCAGCACAAAAAGGCCGGTGCATCGTTTACGGACTTCGGCGGCTGGCAGATGCCCCTGAAGTACGAGTCCGAGCTCGCTGAGCATCATGCCGTCCGCAAGTCCGCTGGCTTGTTCGACCTCTCCCACATGGGTGAAGTCTGGGTCACCGGCCCGGACGCTGCGTCCTTCCTGGATTACGCACTCGTGGGCAAGCTGTCCGCTGTCGCCGTGGGCAAGGCCAAGTACTCGTTGATCTGCAATGCCGACGGCGGCATCATCGACGACCTCATTTCTTACCGCCACCCCGCTCCCGAAGAAGGCATCGACAAGTATCTGGTGGTCCCCAACGCGGGCAACGCGAAGGTGGTTGCTGCGGCACTGCTGGAGCGGGCGGCCGGCTTCGACGTCGTGGTGGAGGACGCTTCCGCTGAGACTTCACTCATCGCCGTGCAGGGCCCGAACGCCGAAGCCATCCTGCTGAAGCTGGTCCCCGCGGAGCAGCACGCGCTGGTCACGGAGCTGAAGTACTACGCGGCGGTTGAGGTCTCCATCAACGGGCAGGACCTGCTGCTGGCCCGCACCGGATACACCGGCGAGGACGGCTTCGAGATCTACATCCCCAACGTCGACGCCGCCGGTCTCTGGGAAGCACTGCTCGAAGCCGGCGAAGGACACGGACTCATCCCCGCCGGCCTCGCAGCCCGCGACTCACTGCGCTTGGAAGCCGGAATGCCCCTGTACGGCAACGAGCTCTCACGCCACGTCAACGCCTACGCGGCGGGACTGGGCCCGGTAGTTTCCCTGGCCAAGGAAAGCGACTTCATCGGCCGCGATGCGCTCACCGCCATCAAGGCCGCCGGCGTCGGCTCCGCTCTTGGACAGAAGCTCGTGGGCCTCAAAGGAACCGGACGCCGCGCCGCCCGCGCCCACTACTCGGTGCTGAAAGACGGTTCGCTCATCGGCGAAGTCACGTCCGGCCAGCCAAGCCCGACGCTCGGCTACCCAATCGCCTTGGCGTACGTCGACGTCGAGCATTCCGAGCCGGGCACCATCGTGGACGTCGACCTCCGCGGCAAGGCGGAACCCTTCGAAGTGGTAGGCCTGCCGTTCTACAAGCGGGTCAAGTAAGTCCCGGTGAGAGTGACATCCTCCGCGGGCTCGGTCGCAGAAGCGCCCGTTGGGCGGACGCGATGCTCCCTTGGACGCCCGCTTCCGGATGTCACTCGCACAGGGGCCTGTGCGGCTCACCTTGCGCACGGAACCAGGAGACCGAGGCAACCTGCTAAAAGGCGGGTTCCAATGCCTTGGTTCGCTGCTCCTCAAAAGGCGAGCGGCACAACGGTGACGGCCGGCCGGCGGCGAAACGGACTCCGGAAGCGTGCGTCTAAGGAAGCGGCACGTCCGCTCAGCGGGCGTCTTCGCGACCGAGCACGCGGAGGAGTTCGGGTCTCCGCCACACGAACCGGCCACGATGTGCGACACAACAGTTTTCAAATACACGAGAAGTGAGGAATTGGAATGAGCAAAGTAGTTGCCGAGCTGAAGTACTCGGCTGAGCACGAGTGGGTTGCCGTTGATGGGGACGGGCCCGTAGGTATTGGGATTTCCGCCGTCGCCGCTGACGCCCTGGGTGACATTGTGTACGTGGACCTCCCTGAGGTTGGTTCCACTGTGACCGCCGGCGAGACGTGTGGCGAGGTGGAATCGACCAAGTCGGTCTCTGACCTGTACTCGCCTGTTACCGGTGAGGTGACCGAGATCAACGACGCCGTTGTCAGCGATCCGGCACTCATCAACAACGATCCTTATGGCGCAGGCTGGCTGTTTAAGGTGGCCGCCACCGAAGAAGGACCGCTCATGTCGGCCGAAGAATACGCTGCAACAAACGGAGGAGAACTGTGAACCCGGTATCTGTAACTGACTTTCAGCAGGTCGTGTCGGCTTCGTTGGACGCGCAGCTGTCCGAGCTGGATCCAGAGATCGCTGCAAAGATCGACGACGAACTGGGTCGCCAGCGCGACGGCCTGGAAATGATCGCCTCGGAGAACCACACGGCCGTTGCAGTCATGCAGGCTCAGGGCTCGGTGCTGACCAACAAGTACGCCGAGGGTTACCCGGGCAAGCGTTACTACGGCGGCTGCGAGCACGTTGATGTGATCGAGCAGCTCGCGATTGATCGCATCAAGGCACTGTTCGGCGCGGAGTTCGCCAACGTCCAGCCGCACTCCGGCGCACAGGCCAACGCCTCAGTGATGCACGCCCTCATCAAGCCGGGCGACACCATCATGGGCCTCAACCTGGCCCACGGCGGCCACTTGACCCACGGCATGCGGATCAACTTCTCCGGCAAGCTCTACAACGTGGTCCCCTACGGCGTCCGCGAAGACACCCACACGGTGGATATGGCCGAGGTTGAGCGCCTGGCGCAGGAACACAAACCGGCACTCATCGTCGCCGGCTGGTCCGCATACGCGCGGCAGCTGGACTTCGCCGAGTTCCGCCGGATCGCCGACTCCGTGGGTGCCTACCTCATGGTGGACATGGCCCACTTCGCCGGTCTGGTGGCTGCAGGCCTTCACCCGTCACCGGTCCCGCACGCCCACGTCACCACGTCCACCACACACAAGACCCTCGCCGGTCCTCGTGGCGGCATCATTCTCTCCAACGACGCCGACATCGCCAAGAAGATCAACTCGGCCGTGTTCCCGGGCCAGCAAGGCGGACCGCTCGAGCACGTCATCGCCGGGAAGGCTGTCGCGTTCAAAATTGCTGCCTCCGAGGAGTTCCGGGAGCGTCAGGAGCGTGTCCTTGCCGGTGCGCGGATCCTCGCCGAGCGACTAATCCAGCCCGACGTTGCTGCCAAGGGCATCAGCGTGGTCTCCGGCGGCACGGATGTACATCTGGTCCTCGTCGACCTCCGCAACTGCGAACTCGACGGCCAGCAAGCCGAAGACCGCCTCGCCGAGATCGACATCACCGTCAACCGCAACGCCGTCCCCTTCGACCCCCGCCCGCCCATGGTCACCTCCGGCCTGCGCATCGGCACCCCGGCCCTGGCTACCCGCGGGTTCGGCGAAGAAGCATTCCGCGAAGTTGCCGACATCATCGCCGAAGTACTGATTGCCGACGCCGATGCGGACCTTTCCGGGCTGCGGCACCGTGTTGATGTGCTTGCGAAGGCGCATCCGCTGTACCCGGGTGTTTCGAACCTCTCGTAAGTCGCCTCGGGGCTCGGTTCGCCCGTCGGGTTCGGTTCCCGTCGGGTTCGGTTCGCCCGTCGGGTTCGGTTCCCGTCGGGTTCGGTTCGCCCGTCGAGTCCGGCCTCCTCTGCATGCTCGGTCGCGTAGACGCCCGCTGGGCGGACGTGACGCTCCCTTAGACGCATGCTGCCGGAGCCCGGACCCGGAGGGGCAGCTCTCGGGTTGCCGGGTTGGGGCCGCATTGCTGGCCGATTCGGGGGTTCCCTGTGAGATGTGCCGTGCGCACGGCACGTTGGGCAGTGAACCCCCGGAATGGCGCGGGAAGCGGAGCCGCTGGTTTGTTGATCTGGGTTTGAGGGTCCGCTCCGTTTCTTGGGGGCGGTGCGGGTTCTTTTTCGTTTTACTTAGTTAGGAAAAACCATGGCCGTTGGGGTCTTTGATCTATTCTCTGTGGGTATTGGCCCGTCGAGCTCTCACACTGTTGGGCCGATGCGCGCCGGGGCGGTGTTTGCCCGGGAGTTGCGTGAGTCCGGAGTGCTCGAATCCGTTGCCGGGTTGCGGGTTGACCTCTACGGTTCCCTGGCTGCCACGGGCAGGGGACACGGGACTTTCACGGCCGTCTTGCTTGGACTCGAGGGGTTCGACCCTGAGGAGATCCTTCCTGACGAGGTGGAGGAGCGGCTGGCTTCCATTGCTGAGACGGGAAAGCTCAACCTTTCCGGCGATACGCTCCTCGACTACGCGGTGGAG
The DNA here is from genome assembly GCF_056279165.1 of Paenarthrobacter sp. TE3676. Lineage (NCBI taxonomy): Bacteria > Bacillati > Actinomycetota > Actinomycetes > Micrococcales > Micrococcaceae > Paenarthrobacter > Paenarthrobacter sp. TE3676. The sequence goes on along the minus strand of NZ_JBWBQU010000007.1, from coordinate 416 downwards.
GACATGATCCTGCATCCGTTGACGGTGTTGCCGCGGCATACGAATGGGATGAAGTTTGCTGTCTCTGATGCTGGTGGGAAGGTGCTGCGGGAGGCGACGTTCTTTTCGGTCGGTGGTGGGTTCATTGTCCGGGAGGGTGAGGAAGATGCGGCCCGGGAGGAACTCGAGGAGTCGAAGAAGGAGTTGCCGTTGCCGTTCAGGACGGCGGCGGAGTTGCTGGGCCGGTGCTCCTCCAAGGGGTTGGGGATCAGCGACATCATGTTCATCAATGAGCGGGCGTCCCGATCCGAGGAGGAGATCCGGGAGGGTTTGCTGCATATCTGGTCCGTGATGGAGGCCTGTGTTGAAACGAGTCTGAAGCGTGAGGGTGTGTTGCCCGGGGGTTTGAAGGTTCGTCGTCGTTCTCCTGATTGGTT